>JAYSEK010000012.1:47773-130797 GCA_041913905.1 Burkholderiaceae bacterium
CGGCACTCGCCCCGCGCGAACACCGCTGATCCGGCTCCGCCGGGCAGCCGGTGTTGCCCCCTTGAGGGGGCCGGCGAAGCCGGTAGGGGGTGGTTCAAACCACCCGGACTTTGACCCGCGCGTGCTCGTTGATGCCCATCGCGCCAAAGAACAGGGCCACCAGGCGATGGGTGTCCTTGAAGACCACGTTGCGGTTCTCGCCGCGGCGGCTCAGCACCCAGTTCAGCAGGTCGCCCGCGGCCATGAAGTCCAGGCGGATCAGTGCGGGGCAGGACACCTCCACCAGCGTGGCGGCACCCAGTTCGCTGCTCATCAGCTTGAGCGTTTCGCTGATGTCGCCATGAAGCTGGCCACTGAGCTCCAGCTGCACGGCCTGCCCCAGCTTGGTCTGCTCGCCCAGGCTGGTTTCCAGGAAGGTGCTCTGCGCCTCCAGGGCCTGCTGCTGGGTGGTCGTGGTCGGGCCCTGGGTGGAGAGGCTGTTGCCGCTCACGCGGACCGAGCACTTGGCCTTCTCCCAGGAGGGCGGTGAGACCTCGTAGGTAACGCAATAGTCGATGGCCGCCTCGTCGAACTGGTCGGGGCGGTTGACCAGGCGCAGCGCTTCCATGCGCAGCATCCACAGGGCGGGGTCGACATCGCGCACGCCCACCGGCGCCATGTCCTTGAGCGCCTGCAGGAACTGGTCGCCGGCCAGCCAGCGCATGTCCAGCGCCTGCTTGGACCAGTCCTTGAACACGGCTTGCAAGCGGGCGCAGCCTTCGGTGTCCAGCTGCTGCAGATCCTTCCAGTCCAGCACCCAGGGCATGGGGGAGGACTCGCAGCGCGCGCGCAGCTGCTGCACGGCTTCGGCGTCCAGGTAGGCGGGGGCGGACCAGCAGACGGCGCCCGGGCTGCCCTTGGGGGGACGCACCTTGCGCTGCTGCTCCGCCACCATCTTGGGCATGGAGAACCACTGCGGGGCGGAGAGGCCGAACTGCTGGGCGTAGTCCAGGGCCAGGGATTCGAATTTGCCCTGCTGGCCGGTCGCTCGGTAGAAATCGAACAGCACCAGCCAAGTCTCGGCATGCAGGTTGCGGCTGCCGCCGGGACAGGTCAACTCGGTGAGGCTGCGCTCGCAGGTGTCATTGTCCGCATTGGCGAAGGCGATCACCGCCTCATCCAGCTCGGCATCGTGCACCACCTCGTTGACCTCGATGGCGGCGCTCTCCGTCAGGCGGAAGCTCAGGCCCGGAGTCATGGGCATCAAGGCCGGCAGCTCGCTGGGCGGGCCTTCGACAGGCGGCGGCAGCTTGGTGTCCACCACGGCCGCGGCCGGTACCGGCGCATTGCTGGGCCGCTCGCGAACCCGGGTCGGCGCAGCGGGCGCAGGCGAGGCCGCGGGCGGCAGGGTGTCGTTGCGGTTCGGGATCGCGGTGTTGGGCACGGCCGGCATCGTCGGCGCGAAGGCCGCAGCGCGGGTGCTGGTCTCGAAGAAGCCTGAAGGCGGCGGCGAAGGGGGGCGGGCAAAGCTCTCGCCCACCATCTGTTGCTCGATCTCGTCGATCTTGGCCTTGACCTGCAGATCCACGCGCTGGCCCATGTCGCTGTTCATGCGCTCCACCTCGTCCATGCGCGACGAGGAAGCGCCCAGGGCGGCCAGTTGCTCGGGCGACAGCCCTTCGCGGCGGATGCGACGCAGCATGTCCAACTCGCGCTTGCGGACGAAGTCATTGCGCCGCTTGCGCTCGACCATCGCCCGCAGCTCGGCCTTGGCGGCGTCGGCCTGCGGGTCGTCCTGGCGCGAGTTGATCTCGGCCCAGTCGGTGGTCGGGTTGGCAACGAAGCGCGCGACCTTGCGGAAGAAGCTCTCGCTGTCCTTGGGGTCGGTCATGCGGTTCCTGCTGGGCTTGGGGCCGGAATGGACGGACGTCGGCGGATCAGTCGCCGAACATCTTCTGCTTCAGTTCGCGACGCTGCTGGGCTTCCAGCGACAGCGTGGCGGTGGGGCGCGCGATCAAGCGACCCAGACCGATGGGCTCACCGGTCTCGTCACAATAACCGTATTCGCCACTGTCCAGGCGCTGCAGGGATTGCATGATCTTCTTCAGCAGCTTGCGCTCGCGGTCGCGGGTGCGCAGCTCCAGGGCGTGTTCTTCCTCGATGGTGGCACGGTCGGCCGGATCGGGGACGATGGACGTGTCTTCACGCAGGTGCTCGGTGGTCTCACCGGCATTGGAGAGCAGACTTTCCTTGAGTTCGTTCAGCTTGGCGCGGAAGAACTCGATCTGCTTCTCGTTCATGTACTCGCTGTCCGGCATGGCCAGGACTTCGGCGTCGGTCAGTTCATGGCCTGGTTTGGATTTCCAGGCGTTCGCGAGCTTGGGGTCGGCTTTCACGGCAGGGCGGGGCGTTTCAATCAAGGGACTACTCGAGGACCGCGCAGGCGGCTTGGGGGGGGCGAAGCGATCAGCGAAGCGGCTGCCAGCGGCCGGAGCCTCTGCCACCGCGGTGTCGGCGTCACCGGCAGGGGTGGCGCTGGCCTTGGCGGCAGATTTGCTGGCCTTGGGTGCCGACCGCGCTGCGGCCGTAGCCGGGGCAGCGGTGGATTTCGGGGCCGGGGTCTTGCTCACTTTCAGTCTCCTCGCAGGGTGTTTATACCTGCTTCAAAGGGCACTTTCGCCAACGGGACCAGTTCTGGGGACCAGCTTCGCCAAACTTTCTCGATCCCTGCGGCTCCGTGCCCACGACAGTCGGCCGGGGCTGCAGAATCCTTGCAGGGGTCTGGGTCAGTCTTCTTGCCAGTTTTAGGCGCCGCGGATTGTAGCCACAGGTAGCGGCACCCAACTGACAGAGTGTGTCACTAGGCGAGACAGCCTTCCAGTCCCTGCATCAGAATGTCCTTGGGCAGGTCGATGCCGATGAAGACCATCTTGCTCTGTTTCTTCTCGCCGGGCATCCAGCGCGGGCCGAGATCGGAGCCCATCAGCTGGTGCACGCCCTGGAAGATCACCTTCTTGTCGGTGCCCTTCATGTACAGCACGCCCTTGTAGCGCAGCATCTTCGGGCCGTAGACCTGCACGATGGCGCCCAGGAACTCCTCCAGCTTGGCCGGATTGAAGGGGCGCTCGGCACGGTAGACGAAGGACTTCACGTCGTCGTCATGGACGTGGTGGTGCGGATGGTCGCAGTGCTCGCCATGCTCATGATCATGGTGGTGATGGTGGTCGTGATCATCGGCCTTGAGGAAGTCCGGGTCGATTTCCAGCTTGGCATTGAGATTGAAGCCGCGGAGGTCGAACACGCGGGAGAGGTCGACCTCGCCGAAGTGCACGCGCTGCTGCGGCGCGCGCGGGTTCATGTGCTTGATGCGGTGGGCCAGGTCGTCCACCTCGGCGGGGGCGCAAAGGTCGGTCTTGGAGATGAAGATCTGGTCGGCGAAGCCGATCTGGCGACGCGCTTCCTGGCGGGTATTCAACTGCTCCTCGGCGTGCTTGGCATCCACCAGGGTCAGGATGGAATCGAGCAGATAGCTCTCGGCGATCTCATCGTCCATGAAGAAGGTCTGGGCGACGGGGCCGGGGTCGGCCAGGCCGGTGGTCTCGATGACCACGCGGTCGAAGTCCACCTCGCCCTTGCGCTTCTTGGCGGCCAGATCGGACAGCGTGGTGCGCAAATCCTCGCGGATGGTGCAGCAGACGCAGCCATTGCTCATCTGGATGATCTGCTCCTGGGTCTCGGTGAGCAGGATGTCGTTGTCGATGTTCTCCTCGCCGAACTCGTTCTCGATCACGGCGATCTTCTGTCCATGGGCCTCGGACAGCACGCGCTTGAGCAAGGTGGTCTTGCCCGAGCCGAGGAAGCCGGTGAGGATGGTGGCGGGGATCAAACCTGGGGACGTACCTTGAGACATGGCATGCGCTGAGCGGCCGTCGCCGCCCGGAGAATATAGACAGAGGCCCCAACAAATGGGGGCGGCCGACTGTCATTCAAGTCCTTATCAAAGTCAATCGGTTATTCTTTGCGTCCCCCAACTACGACACGAGCCACTGTGTCTGAACCGCAGCCTAGTCGATACCCCCACGGAAAAAGTGGGGGCGCGAAGCCTGGTGCGGAGTCGCCTGCGGCCAGGAGGACTCTGCTGGAGCGCCTGCTGGACTTCCTGCATCCCGGCCCCGATTCCACCCGCGAACTGATCGAAACCCTGGCGGAGGCCGAGGAGCGCGCCCTGATCGCGCCCGAGTCCCGCCAGATGCTGGAAGGCGTGCTGCGCATGGCCGAGCTCAGTGCCGGCGACGTGATGGTGGCGGCGCCGCGCATGGACTTGCTGTCCATCGATGCCGACTACGAGGAAACGCTGGCCATGGTGATCAGCACCGGGCATTCCCGCTTTCCTGTCTATGAGGGCCAGCGCGACAACATCATCGGTGTCCTCATGGCCAAGGACTTGCTGAAGCTGCAGCGCGCGCCCGAGCTCAAGCTGCGCACCTTGCTGCGTCCGGCCGTCTTCGTGCCCGAAAGCAAGGGCCTGAACGAGCTGCTGCGTGATTTCCGCTCCAACCGCAGCCATCTGGCCATCGTGATCGACGAGTTCGGCAACACGGCCGGGCTCATCACCATCGAGGATGTGCTGGAAGAGATCGTCGGCGAGATCGAGGATGAATTCGATGTCGACGAGGCTGGTGATGCCGGCATCTACACCCTGGCCGACGGCAGCCAGCGCGTGGCCGGCGACACCCAGATCTCGGCCGTCAACGAGGCCTTCGGCGTGCAACTGGCCGGCGAGGACTTCGACACCATCGGCGGTCTGCTGGCCCACGAGCACGGCCGGGTGCCGCGCCGCGGCGAGGTGGTGGAGCTGGGCGGCCTGAGCTTCAGCGTGATGCTGACGCGCGGTGGCTCGGTGCGCTGGTTCAAGGTCACACGGCTGCCTGCCGCGGCGCCGGCCGAAGCAGCTGAATGAAGCCGCGGCTGCAGCGCCTCGCCGCCTGGGTGGCGGGGCTGGTGCCTGGGGCCGTGCTGCTGCTGGCGCTGCTGGCCGGCGTCCTGCAGACAGCCGCCTTTGCGCCGACCTATGCCTGGTGGCTGCAGCCGCTGTCCCTGGGCCTGCTGGCCTCGCTGGCCTGGGAAGCGTCGCCGCGCCGCGCGGCCGTGGCGGGTTTCTGCTTTGGCCTGGGCTGGCTGGCCTCCGGCCTGTGGTGGCTCTATATCAGCCTGCATGATTACGGGCACCTGCTGGCACCGCTGGCCGTCGCCGCGGTGCTGCTGCTGGCCAGCTTTCTGTCGCTCTACTATGCCGGTGCGCTGTGGGTCTTCGCCCGCTGGCGCCGGCGCTCGCCGGCTGCCGCCGTGGGCTTGTTCGCGGCGCTCTGGGGCTTGGCCGAGCTGGCGCGCGCGCAATGGCTGACGGGTTTCCCCTGGATCGCCAGCGGCTATGCCCACACGGCCGGGCCGCTGGCGGCCTGGGCGCCGTGGATCGGCGTCTACGGCATCACCCTGCTGGCGGCCGCTCTGGCTGCGGCACTGGCGGCGCTGCTGCTGGCGCAGGCCTGGCGCCCCCTGGCCGGTGTGCTGGTGCTGATTGCCGTGCCGGTCCTGCTGCCGGCCGAGTTCACCCAGAGCAGTGGGCATATCCATCTCTCGCTGCTGCAGCCCAATGTGGCGCAGGACCAGAAGTTCGACCGCGACCTCTGGGATCGCAACCTGGACGCCTTGCTGCAGCAGGCGGAAGGCGCGCAGGGGCAGCTGGTGCTGACGCCGGAGTCCGTCGTGCCCTTGCCGCTGGCCTATCTGGAGCCCGAGGTGGTCCAGCGCATTGCCGACATCGGCCGCCGCCGGCCCTTGCTGCTGGGCAGCTTCCTCGGCAACGAGAAGGCAGGGTTCGTCAACTCGCTGGTGGCCGTCGGTGCTCCGGTCCAGCCGGACGGCAACGCCTACAGCTACGGCAAGCGGCATCTGCTGCCCTTTGGCGAGTTCATCCCGCCGGGCTTCCATTGGTTCGTGCAGGCCTTGCGCATCCCGCTGGACGACCAGGCCACCGGCACGCATCAGCGCTCGCTGGTGCTGGAGGGGCAGCGCATCCGCCCGCTGATCTGCTACGAGGATCTGTTCGGCGAGGACTTCGCGCAGAGCCTGGTTGGCCCGCAGGCTGCCACGGTGCTGGCCAATGCCAGCAATCTGGCCTGGTTCGGCCCGCGCATGGTGCAGGACCAGCACCTGCAGTTCTCGCAGATGCGGGCCCTGGAGTTCCAGCGCCCGCTGGTGCGGTCGACCAACACCGGCGCCACCGCCGCCGTAGACCACCGCGGCCGGGTGACGGACCGCCTGCCGGCCGAGGAGCCGGGCGTGCTGGAAGTGAGCGTGGAGGGGCGCCTCGGGGCCACGCCGTACGCGCGCTGGCTGGCCGCTCTGGGGCTCTGGCCCGTGTGGGGCCTGGCGCTGGGCGCCGCGCTGGCCCTGCGCCGTCGCCCGTCGTCCGCCTGAGCGATCCCTTGCGCCTTCCCGACTGGCGCCCGCCACGGGCCCGTAGAATGAGCCGCTTCCCTCAACGTCCGAGCCGCCCTGCGGCGCTTGGGCCTTACCGCTGCACACCACCATGCTGAGCTTCCAGCAAATCATTCTGAAACTTCAGGAATACTGGTCCGCCCAAGGCTGCGCCCTCTTGCAGCCCTATGACATGGAGGTGGGCGCCGGCACCAGCCATACGGCCACCTTCCTGCGCGCGCTGGGCCCCGAGCCCTGGAACGCCGCCTATGTGCAGCCCAGCCGCCGCCCCAAGGACGGCCGCTACGGCGAGAACCCCAACCGCCTGCAGCACTACTACCAGTTCCAGGTGGTCCTGAAGCCCGCGCCGGCCAACATCCTGGAGCTCTACCTCGGCTCGCTGGAAGCGCTGGGCTTCGACCTGAAGAAGAACGACGTCCGCTTCGTCGAGGACGACTGGGAGAACCCCACGCTGGGCTGCTGGGGCCTGGGCTGGGAGGTCTGGCTCAACGGCATGGAGGTGACGCAGTTCACCTACTTCCAGCAGGTCGGCGGCATCGACTGCAAGCCCATCACCGGCGAGATCACCTACGGCCTGGAGCGGCTGGCCATGTACCTGCAGGGCAAGGAGTCGGTGTACGACCTGGTCTATGTCGAAGGGAAGAATGGTGCGCCTGACACGTCGGCGCCGGGCCGCCCCCAAGCCGACGCGGCCCCCTCGGGGGGCGGCGACCGCGGGGAGACTGGGGGCGTGTTGACGTACGGGGACGTGTTCCACCAGAACGAGGTCGAGCAGTCGACCTACAACTTCGAGCACAGCGACGTCGACTTCCTGCTGCAGGCCTTCGCCGCGCACGAGAAGCAGTCGCAGCACCTGATGACGCAGCAGCTGGCCCTGCCGGCCTACGAGCAGCTGCTCAAGGCCGGCCATACCTTCAACCTGCTGGACGCCCGCGGCGCGATATCGGTGACCGAGCGTGCCGCCTACATCGGCCGCATCCGCAACCTGGCCCGCGCCGTGGCCCAGTCCTATGTGGACAGCCGGGCCCGCCTGGGCTTCCCCATGGCGCCCAAGGCCTGGAGCGAGGAAGTGCTGGCGAATCTCGCCAAGCAAGCTGAAAAGAACGCAAAAAAGGCCGCCTGAACCCTATGAGCACCTCGCAGAACCTCCTCGTCGAACTGTTTGTCGAAGAGCTGCCGCCCAAGGCGCTCAAGAAGCTGGGCGAGTCTTTCGCCGCCGTGCTGGCCGACAGCCTCAAGGCGCAAGGCCTGACCCCCGCCGACGCCGCGGTGACGCCCTTTGCCTCGCCGCGCCGCCTGGCCGTGCATGTGACGGCCGTGGCCGCCCGTGCCGCCGACCGCGCCGTGCAGCAAAAGCTCATGCCCGTCGCAGTGGCCCTGGGCGCCGATGGTCAGCCCACGCCGGCCTTGCTGAAGAAGCTCGCCAGCCTGGGCGCCGACGCCAGCGTCGTGCCGCAGCTCAAGCGCTTGCCCGACGGCAAGGCCGAAGCCCTGTTCCTGGACTCCGTCGTCGCCGGCGCCACCCTGGCCGAGGGCTTGCAGAAGGCGCTGGACGAGGCCCTGGCCAAGCTGCCCATCCCCAAGGTCATGAGCTATCAGCTGGCCGACGGCTGGAGCAGCGTCCACTTCGTGCGCCCGGCCCATGGTCTGGTGGCGCTGCACGGCTCGGCGGTGGTGCCGGTGGCCGCGCTGGGCCTGCAGTCCGGCCGCGAGACCCGCGGTCATCGCTTCGAGGCCGCACAGGAGCGCCTGTCCATCGAGAGCGCCGACAGCTACGCCAGCCAGCTGCGCGAGCAGGGCGCCGTGATCGCCAGTTTCAACGAGCGTCGCGCCGAGATCCTGTCCCAGCTCAACGCCGCGGCCGCCAGGGAGGGGCTCAAGCCGATCGAGGATGAGGCCCTGCTGGATGAAGTCACCGCCCTGGTCGAGCGCCCGAACGTGCTGACCTGCCAGTTCGAGCCGGAGTTCCTGGCCGTGCCGCAGGAATGCCTCATCCTCACGATGAAGGCCAACCAGAAGTACTTCCCGCTGCTGGACGCTGCGGGCAAGCTGACGCACAAGTTCCTCGTCGTCTCCAACATCCGTCCGGCCGACGCCAGCGCGGTGATCGGCGGCAACGAGCGCGTGGTGCGCCCGCGCCTCTCGGACGCCAAGTTCTTCTACGACCAGGACCGCAAGAAGACCCTGGCCGATCGGGTGCCAGGTCTTGCCAAGGTGGTCTACCACGGCAAGCTGGGCAGCCAGGGCGACCGCGCCGAGCGCGTGCGCGCCATCGCCCATGCCATCGTCAACATGCTGCGCATGGCCACCGTGCCCTACACGGTCGAGGCGCGCGACGAATTCGAGGTGCTGGACAGCAAGGCGCAGCAGGCGGCGACGCTGGCCAAGGCCGACCTGCTGACCGACATGGTCGGCGAGTTCCCCGAGCTGCAGGGCATCATGGGCGCCTACTACGCCCGCCACGAGGGCCTGCGCGACGGCGTGGCCATCGCCATCGAGGACCACTACAAGCCGCGCTTCGCGGGCGATGCGCTGCCGCGCAACCACACCGGCACCGTGCTGGCCCTGGCCGACAAGCTCGAGACCCTGGTGGGCCTGTTCGGCATCGGCCAGCTGCCCACCGGCGACAAGGATCCGTTCGCGCTGCGCCGCCATGCCCTTGGCGTGATCCGCATCCTGGTCGAGAAGAATCTGCCGCTGGCCGTGCCGGCGCTGGTCGAGGCCGCGATGGGCGCCTTCCCCGAGGGCATGCTGACGCACGCCTCGTTGAAGGACGACCTGCAGCACTTCATGTACGAGCGCCTGACCGGCTCGCTGCGCGAGCAGGGCTACAGCGCCCAGGAAGTGGACGCGGTGATCGCCCTGCGCCCGGCGCCCTGGGGCGACATCCCCAAGCGCCTGGCCGCGGTGCGCAGCTTTGCCGCGCTGCCGGAAGCCGAGTCGCTGGCCGCCGCCAACAAGCGCGTTGGCAACATCCTCAAGAAAGTCGAGGGCGAGTTGCCCACGGCCGTGGATACTGCGCTGCTGAAGGAAGCCGCCGAGCAGGCCCTGGCCGCGGCACTGGCCGACGTCCAGCCGCAGGCCGACACGCTCTTCGAGCAGCACGACTACGCCGGCTCGCTGAAGGCCCTGGCCGCGCTCAAGGGGCCGGTCGACGCCTTCTTTGACAGCGTGATGGTCAACGCCGAGGATGCCGCCCTGCGCGCCAACCGCCAGGCCCTGCTGAACCGGCTGCATGCGGCGATGAACCGCGTGGCGGACCTCTCGCGCCTGGCTTCCTGAGGAGCATCCCATGCCCGCCCGTTCCGACCACAGCCACAGCATGAAGCTCGTCATCCTGGGGCGTGACGGGACGATCAACCGCTTCCGCGACGACCACGTCAAGTCGGTCGACGAGCTGGAGCCCCTGCCCGGGGCGCTGGAGGCGGTGGCGCGGCTCAATCACGCCGGCTGGCACACGGTGATGGCCACCAACCAGCCCGGCATCGGCCGCGGCCTGCTGGACATGGCTTCGCTCAACGCGGTGCACCAGCGCCTCAACCAGCTGCTGGCGGAAAAGGGGGGACGTCTGGACGCCGTCTTCTTCTGCCCGCACACGCCGGACGAGGGCTGTTCCTGCCGCAAGCCGCTGCCGGGCCTGGTCACCCAGATCGGCGAGCGCTTCAATGTGGACCTGGCCCAGGTGCACATGGTCGGCGCCAGCCTGAAGGACCTGCAGACGGCGCAGGCGGCCGGCTGCATCCCCCATCTCCTTCGCGGCGAGCGGCTGGGCCTGGCCGATGAAAGCCAGATCCAGGCCCAACTGGCCCAGGTGCCGGGTGCCCGGCTGCACGACAACCTGGCCAGCTTTGCCGAGCACCTGATCCAAGAAGAACGGCGCGCCCGGGCGGATGCCCGCGGCGAACAGCTGCCCCCCACCACCGTTCCCGGAGACTTGAATTGAGCCTGCTGCTGTCGGCGATCCGCTCGCTGATCTTTGTCCTTTTCCTGATCGTCACCGTCATCCCCTGGGCCCTGTTCGCGGTGCTGCTGTCGATGTTCGTCCGGGGGGACAAGGTCTACTGGACCTGCGCCCGCTGGCTCGCGCTGGCGATCTGGGGCGCCAAGGTGATCTGCGGCGTCAAGTACCGCGTGCAGGGCATGGAGCACCTGCCCACGCGCGCCGACCGCAAGAGTGCGGTGATCCTGCTGTCCAAGCACCAGAGCACCTGGGAGACCTTCGCCTACCCGGCGATCATGACCCACCCCATGGCCTATGTGTTCAAGCGCGAGTTGCTCTACGTGCCCTTCTTCGGCTGGGCCATGGCGCGCATGGACATGATCCACATCGACCGCGGCCGTCGCTCCGAGGCCTGGGCCAAGGTGCTGCGGCAGGGCAAGCGCATGGCCGAGCTGGGCAACTGGGTGATCATGTTCCCCGAGGGCACGCGCATCGCCCGCGGCCAGAAGGGCGAGTACAAGACCGGCGGCACGCGCCTGGCCGTGGCCACCGGCGTGCCGGTGGTGCCCATTGCCGCCACCTCGGCGCGCTGCTGGCCGCGCAAGAGCTTCCTGCTGCGCCCGGGCGTGGTGGACATCTCCATCGGCCAGCCCATCCCCTCGGTGGGCCGCGAGCCGGCAGAGTTGATGAAGCAGGTGGAGGACTGGATCGAGTCCGAGATGCGCCGCCTGGATCCCGAGGCCTACCGGCATCACGCGGACGGGGCCGTGGCCGCCCCCTCGCGAGGCTGAGGTTCCGCCCGTAAACTTGGCGGCCATGCTGCACCGCCTGGCCGGCCTCTTCCAGTACGTCCAGCTCTCGCTGTTCGAGCGGGAGCCCGAGGCACCGCCCTCGGCATCGCCGGCCGCCCCGGCGGAGCCCGAGGCCCCACGTCTGCGCCGAAGCCCGCCACGCCCCGCGAAGCCGCCATTGCCCCCGCCATCGACGAACGCCGCCGAGCCCGGCGCGCCGCTGCGCAGCGTGCTGCTGGGCAGCGAGCCGGTCGCCTATCAATTGCGCAGGGCGCGTCGCCGCAGCATCGGCTTCACCATCAGCGAGGCCGGGCTGAGGGTCAGCGCGCCCAAATGGGTGCCCGTGGGTGAAATCGAGCGTGCCTTGCAGCACAAGGCGGGCTGGATCCTGCGCAAGCTGCGCGAGCAGCAGGAACGCAGTGAGCGCCTGGCCGCGGCACAGATCCAGTGGGCCGATGGTTGCGTCGTCCCCTACCTGGGCCAGGATCTGATCGTCGTGCTGGATCCTTCGGCGGCGCGCCTGCCCCGCAAGGCGCGCCTGGATTCCGGCCTGACCGATCCCCAGTCCAGCCTGGCCAGCGTGCCGCGCCAGACCCTGTTCCTGGGCCTGCCGCAGCAAGCCTCGCCCGAGCAGATCCGCGATGCGGTGCTGAGCTGGCTGCAGGCCGAAGCCCGCGCCCTGTTCACCCAGCGCTGCGCCCATTTCGCAGCGCAAATGGGCGTGCGCATCAGCCGTCTGAGGCTTTCATCGGCCCAGACCCGCTGGGGCAGCGCCAGCGTCGACGGCTCGGTGCGCCTGAACTGGCGGCTGATCCATTTCGAGCCCGCGACCATCGACTACGTCGTGGTGCATGAGTTGGCCCATCTGCACGAAATGAACCACAGCCCGCGCTTCTGGGCCGTGGTGGAGGCGGTGCTGCCGGACTATGAGCAGGCCCGCCAGCAGCTGCGGCGGGCGGCCCTGCCGAATTTCAACGAGTGATCCTGGTTTGATCCTCGTTTCCCCCTTTAGGAGGATTGGCGCAGCCGGGACGCCAAACGCACACTCTCATCCATAAGCTGTCATCACGACACGGCCCCGCCGCCCTGAGAGGAACAGGGCGGCCCTCCGGCGAAGCCAGGAACCGCGAACCACGCGGCCGCTTCGCCCGGGCCGTGTTCAGGGGATCCCAGCTGATTCGACTGGGATCAGCGACGGATTGCCGAACCTGGGCCCCGCCCGGATTGATCGACAACCAAAAGGAAACCGCCGTCGCGCAAGCGTCGGCGGTTTATCTTTGGGGCGCCGCGTGTACTGTCTGATCTTCTCCGGATCCAACCCGCCTTGCTCCGCCTGGGCCGTCTCAGGCGCTGAACCGCAGCACGCCATCGGCGCCCCGCTCGCGGCGCAACTGGCCCGAATGCCAGAGGGCGTTCAAATGGGCAATCGACTCACCCATCGCGAAGGTGGTCTGGTGCAGGTCCAGGGGGCGCTTGAAGAGCAGGGGCAGAAGCTCGGCGGCATGGCAGGGGTGGTCGGTGCAGGCGTGCAGCACCTCTTCGAGGCGATCGCGGTGGTGGTCCTGCAACTGTGCGACACGCGCCTGCAGGCCACGGAAGGGCCGGCCGTGCGAAGGCAGCACCAGGGTGTCGGCCGGCAGGTCCAGCAGGGCCGCCAGCGAGTCCAGGTAAAGCTGCAAGGGGTTGGCCTCGGGCTCCACGTCGACCACGCTGACGTTGGTGGAAATGCGCGGCAGCAGCATGTCGCCCGAGATCAGCACCGGGGCGCCGTCCTCCCGGAAGAAGCTGAGATGTTCGGGCGCATGGCCATAGCCGCCGATGCAGCGCCAGCGCGCACCGCCGATCTGCAGCGTCTGCCCGGGCATCAGGCGCCGGTAGCTCGCCGGTACGGCGGGCACCATGCTGGGGTAGTAGCTGGCCCGGCCGCGGATCTTGGCCTGCGCCTCCGGATCGGTGAGCCCGTGGCTGGCGAAGAAGGCCGCGGCCGCCTCGCCGCCCATGCCCACGGTGGAACTGCTGGCGATGCGGGCCAGGTTGTAGTCCGCCGCACTCATCCACAGCCGGCACGGCTGTTCGGGCGTGCTGAAGCGCTCGGTGAGCCAGGCAGCCAGGCCCAGGTGGTCGGGGTGAAAATGCGTGACCAGCACGCGCAGCAGCGGCTCGCCCTGCAGGCCCTGCGCCAGCACCTGCTCCCACAGGCCCCGCGTGGCGTCGTTGGCCACGCCGCAGTCGACCAGGGTCCAGCCGCGGCGGCCGTCGATCTCGTCGCGCAGCAGCCAGAGGTTGATGTGGTCCAGCGCGAAGGGCAGACCCATGCGCACCCAGGCCAGGCCTGGCTCCAGCGCCAGCAGCCCCCCGGGCGCGGGCAGCGACTCGCCCCAGGGATAAGTCAGTTCGGATTCGCGTGGATTGGCCATGGACTGCAAGGGCTTAGACTAACGTTAACGTAAACGTCATTCAGCGCAGTGTAGCCATGAGCACCGAGTCCCACCTCAGCACCCCTGCAAAAGCCCTCGAAGGGGCCGAGGGCCCGGTCGACGCCGCGTCCGAAGGCGGCTCGCGCCTGTTCACCATCACCGAGCTGGCGGCCGAGTTCGACATCACGCCCCGTGCCATCCGCTTCTACGAGGACATGGGCCTGCTGAGCCCGGCTCGCGAGGGTCGCAACCGCGTCTACACGCACCGCGACCGCACCCGGCTCAAGCTGACCTTGCGCGGCAAGCGCCTGGGCCTGTCGCTGCAGGAGATCAAGCAGCTGGTCGACATGTACGACGCCGCCGGCGCCGACACCGCTCCGCAGCTCAAGGCCTTTCTGGAAGTGCTGGCCCAGCATCGCCGGCAGCTGGAGCAGCAGCTGGAGGACATCGAGGTGACGCTGGAGGAAATCAGCCAGCACGAGGAGCGCTGCCGGGCGCTGCTGGCCGAGCGCTGAGCTCGGCGTGTGCCTGGGCAGTCTCAGCTGCGCAAGGCGTCGATGGGCCGCAGGGCCAGGGCCAGCCGGCCATGGCGAAGGCTGGCCAGCAGGGCGACCGTCAACAGCACGGCCAGTGCCAGCGCCTGCGGCCACAGGCCCAGCGCGGCCCGGTCGGCAAAGCCTCCCAGATAGCGTTGCGCCAGTGCCCAGGACAGCGGCAAGCCGAGCAAGATCCCCGTCGCGAGCAGGAGCAGCAGTTCCCGGCCCAGGCTGCGCAGGGCCTGCCATGACCCCGCCCCGTGCAGCTTGCGCAGCACGATCTCGCGCGCATGGCGCTGCACCAGATGCGCTGACAGGGCGTAGATGCCCAAGCCGGCGATGACCAGGGCCAGCAAGGCGCACAAGGCCACCAGGCGGCCCAGACGCAAATCCTGGACGTAGGGCTCCATCAGGGTGTCGCTCAGGTTTTCCAGGCGCAGGGCGCGCTGCGGAAAGTGGCGCGACCACAGCGCCTTGAGCGAGGACTCGTCCAGCGGACGGCTGCTGCGAACCGTGAGCACGCCAGCATCGCCTGCGCCGGCCGTCTCCGGCGGTGCCTGCAGGCGAAACACCGTCGGCCGGCGCGGCTCGCGCGTGCTCTCCAGGGCCAGATGCTCGACCACCGCCACGACGCGGCTGTGCTGCACCGCCTGGTCCAGCCCGCGGGCCTGCTCCTGGACCAACTGGCCGACCGCGTCCTGCGGCTGCTGCCAACCCAGCGCCCGTGCTGCCAGCGTGTCGATCACCACGCGCTGCTCGGCTGGCGATGGGGGCTCGATCCGCCCGGCCAGCGGCCGGACCTGGTAGAGCGCGAAGAAATCGGCATCCACCGACTGCATGCGCAGCGTGGCTTGATGAGGCGGGCGCTCCAGCAGTGCCTCCTGTTCCTCGCGTCCCGAACCCAGGATCCACGCCGTCCAGGCCGAGGCCTGGACGCCTTGCTGCTGGCTCAGCGCCTGCCGAAAGGCATCCAGTTGGAGGCGTGTCGTTCCCTGCGGCAGGGTCAGGGCCTGCAGGCCATGGGGCTGGTAGCCCAGCTCGCGCTGCAGCACATGGCGGTTCTGGCCCCAGACGGTGAGGCCCATGCCCAGGACCAGCAGGGCGCTGCCGAACTGCAGGCCCCCGAACGCCCGGCGCAGCCAGCGGCCCGAGCGGCCTTCGCCGCCCAGCCTGCCCTGCAGGGCCTCGGCGCTGCGCAGTCGCCAGGCCAGCCAAGCCGGGTAGGCTGCGATGGCCAGCGTATTGATCAGGACCAGGACCAGCGCCAGCAACACGCAGGGCCAGGAGACGATCTCCGGCACGGGCAGCTCCAGCACGCCGGCCATCCAGGGCGCCAGCAGCCAGGCCAGCAGCAGGCCTGACGCGCCTGCCAGCGAGGCCTGCAGTGCGGCCTCGGCCACCGTCAGCCCCAGCAGGCCGGCCGGGCTGCTGCCCAGGCTCTTGCGGATCGCGATCTCACGCTGGCGCTGCAGCATGCGCACGCCGCCCAGATTGACGGCGTTGACCAGCGCCAGCAGACACAGCAGCAGGGCTGCGGCCAGCAAAGCCGACAACACCTGCTTCTGCGTCTGGCCGAGGCTGCCTTCGAAGCCGCGCTGGCTCACGGGCAGGGCGCGCATGAAAGCGGCCTTGCGGCCCTCGGCCACCCAGTCCGGCGGCAGGTGCGCGATCACCGGGCTGTGGTCCAGCAGGGACTGCGCCAGCGCGCCCACCTGCGCCGCGCTGCTGCCCGGCGTCAGGCGGCCCCAGACCTGTCCGTTCATGAAGAACCAGGCGGTCTTGAGTTCCGCGCGGACGCCAGCGGCCGGGTGCTCGAAGCCCACCATGAGCTCCGCCTGTATGGGATGCCGTGGCGAAGGCGTGCGCACCACCGCGCCGATGCTCACCGGCGTCTGGCCCAGCAGCAGAGCCTGGCCCAGCACATCACTGCGGCCGAAGCTGCGGCGGGCAAAGGCCTCAGTGACGACGATCTGGTCGGGCCGCGCCAGGGCCTGCATCGGGTCACCGTGCAGCGCCTGCAGCGCGAAGAGCCGAGCCAGCGAGGGATCCATGGCGGCGGCCTGCACGTTGCGGCCCTCGTCGGGTGCGCCCTGGTCCGATCGGCGCAGCGTGCGCTGGGCGATGAGCAGGCGACCCAGGTCTTCCAGCGGGGCCTGCGCCTGACGCAGGGCGTCGTAGAAGGCAAAGGGCGTGCGCAGGAACCAGTCTTCCTGGCGGCCCGGCATATTGCCCTTGAAGTCGATCAGCACGATGCGGTCGGGATCCTGCAGCTGGCGGTCCGGCAGCAGGCGCTCGGCGATCAGCGTGGCCAGCAGCAGGCAGGCGGCCAGGGCGAGTGCCAGGCCGCCCAGGCTGGCCAAGGTGTGCAGGGGCGCGGCGGCCATCTGGCGCCGGGCGACGCGAAGGTCGATGAAGGACATGGCGCGGATCCTTCAGGCGGCCTGTGCATCGACCAGCACGCGGCCATCCAGCAGCCGGACGCTGCGCGGGGCCAGCGCGGCATGGGTGCTCGAGTGCGTCACCATCACCAGGGTCGTGCCTTCTTCATTGAGTTCACGCAGCAGGCGCATCACCTCCTGCCCCTGGGCGCTGTCCAGGTTGCCGGTGGGCTCGTCTGCGAGCAGCAGGGCGGGCCGGCGCACGATGGCGCGCGCGATGGCCACGCGCTGTTGCTGGCCGCCGGACAGCTGGAAGGGTCGGTGCCGGGCGCGATGCGCGAGTCCCAGCCTGTCCAGCGTGGCGGCGACGCGCAGCCGGCGCTCGCGGGCGGGCAGGCCAGCATGGTCCAGGGCGAGCCCTACGTTCTCTTCGACGCTCAGTTCGTCGATCAGGTTGAAGCTCTGGAATACGAAGCCGATCTGGCCGCGGCGCAGGCCCGCCAGCTCGCGTTCGGAGCAGCGCGAGAGTTCGCGTCCGTTGAACCAGTACTCGCCCTCGCTGGGGCGGTCCAGCAGGCCCAGCACGGAGAGCAGAGTGGTCTTGCCACAGCCCGAGGGGCCCGTGACGGCCAGGTACTCGCCGGCCTCGATCTGCAGGTCGAGGCGGTCCAGCGCGGTGGTTTCGACCTCGCCGCTGCGGTGTCGCTTGCTGAGGGCTTTCAGATGAATCATGGGAATCTCCGCGGGTCAATGTAATGGCTGTGAAGAGGGGTGCGGGCCGGATGCGGGCAGCGCCCCGTCCAGGCGCAGCACGGTGCTGCTGCCGTAGGCCGCCGTCGGGCCGACCAGCACGCGCTCGCCGGCTTGCAAGCCCGCCAGGACTTCCACCTGCGAGCGGCTGCGCCGGCCCAGCTGCACGGGGCGCTGGCGGGCATGGCGGCCGTCGGCGTCCAGCACGTAAACCATGCCGCCGCCCTCGGCCAGATAGGCGCCCGTGGGCAGCCACAGGGTGTCAGCAGGCTCGCCCAGCCGCAGGCTGATCTCGAAGGTCTGCCCTGGGCGCAGGCCTGCGGGGCTGTCCGCCGCGAAGGTGAACTCCACCCGGAACTTGCCTTGCTGGACGGTCGCCTGGCGTTCGCGCAGCAGCAGGGGCCAGGTCTTGCCTCCATGTAGCAGGGTTGCGCTCAGCCCGGTCTGGATGCGGGTGTCATAGAACTCGTCGACCTCGGCGCTCAGCAGCCAGCCGCGCAAGTCGTCGATGCGGCCCAGCCTGTCGCCGGGCCGGACCACGCTGCCCACTTGCAGGGTGAAGCCGCTGAGCTGCCCGTCGGCGGGCGCGCGCACCGTCAGCCGCTCGGCGGCCTGACGCACCAGACGCAGACCGGCCGACAGACCTTGCACGGCACGCGCCATCTCGCTGACGGTCTGGGCGCGCACCTGCAGCTCGGTCGCGCTGTCCTGCTCGGCCTGCTGCAGCAACTGCCTCTGCAGCTCGGCCTGGCGCTGTGCGTTGCGCCCCGAGGTGGCGGACACGAAGCCCTGGTCCGCCAGGGCCTGCTGGCGGCTGGCTTCGTCGCGGGCTTGCGTGAGCTCATGACGGCGCTGGGCGAGCTCGCGCCGCCACTGCGCCTGGGCGCCCGCCTGGGCGGCGCGCAGCATCGAGAGATTGGCCAGCTGCTGCGCCACTTCGGCGGTACGGGCCAGGACCTCTTGCTCGCGCTGAGGATTGGAGAGCCGCGCCAGGGCCTGTCCGGCCTGCAGCGCCTGGCCGTCCTTGACCAGCACGGCCTCGACGCGGCCGCCCTCTGTGGCATCGACCATCGTCTGCTGCTGCGCCTGGATCGTGGCGCGCAGGGAGATGTCGTCGAGGAAAGGCCCCTGCCGTACCGCGGCCAGCTGCAGCCCCTGGGCCGGGACGCGCAAGCCCTGCGGCGCGAGGAACCAGGCCAGCGCCGCGGCCGCGGGCAGCAACAGCCAGGCCGCGTGGCGCCAGCGTCGCCACGGGCTGCGAGGGAGCGCGCGGTCCATGGCCGCACCCGATGAAGCTTGCGCAAGGGGGATGGGAGAAACGCTCATGCCCCCTCATTCGCAAAGTACATGCCAGCTGCCAGGCCCGGTGGACTGGGCTCTGTCGCCCTCCGACCTGTCCGCGTTTGATGCAGCCGGCGTGGTGAACTGTCCGGATTCGGACAGCCGCTGGCAGAGGCGCCCTCCAGGCTGGTATGGTCGCGCCCATGCTGAACAGCCCGGCCCGGATTCTTGTGCTCGATGACGACCCCGACATCGGCGTGGCCGCACGTCTGCTGCTGCAGCGCCGTTTTGGCGAAGTCCGCAGCCTGCAGCGTCCGGCCGAGCTGGAATCCGTGATCGAGCAATGGCGCCCGGACCTGCTGCTGCTGGACATGAACTTCCAGCCCGGCCACAGCGATGGCGCACAGGGTTTGGCCTTGCTGCGGCAGCTGCGGCAAAAGCCGCGGGCGCCTCAGGTGATCGTGATGACGACCTATGCCGGTGTGGAGCTCGCGGTACAGGCGCTCAAAGCGGGTGCGCTGGACTTCGTCACCAAGCCCTGGGACCACCCGCGCCTGCTGGGCGCCGTCTCCGCGGCGCTGGCCTTGCGCCCGACGGCGATCGACGCGCCGGAGGCCGTCTCGACTGGCGCGCTGCTGGGGCAGTCCGCCGCCATGCAAGAGCTGCGTCGGCTGATCGCCGCCGTGGCCGGTACCGACGCCCATGTGCTGGTGCTGGGCGAGATGGGGGTGGGCAAGGAGCTGGTGGCCCGTGAGCTGCACGAGCGCTCGCCGCGCCGAACCCGTCCCATGCTGGCGGTGGACCTGGGCGCGCTGCCGGACAGCCTGCTGGAGAGCGAGCTCTTCGGGCACCGTCGCGGCAGCTATACCGATGCGCGGCACGACCGCCCGGGCCGCCTCCTCGCGGCGGCCGGCGGCACCTTGCTGCTGGACGAGATCGGCAATCTCTCCATGGCCGGCCAGGCCCGCCTGCTGGGCGTGCTGGAGAGGCGCGAGTTCACGCCCCTGGGCGCCGACACGCCGCTGCCGCTGCAGGCGCGCATCGTCAGCGCCACCAACCTGGACGAGACCGCGCTCTTCGATCCGCAGCGTTTCCGCCCCGATCTGCTCTACCGTTTGAACACCATCGTGCTGCGCGTGCCGCCGCTGCGGGAAAGGCGCGAGGACATCCCGCAGCTGGCCACGCATTTCCTGGCCCGTTTCGCCGCCGAGCACGGACGGCTGCCACGCCCCCTGAGCGCGGCGGCGCTGCAGGCCCTGCAGGCGCATGACTGGCCCGGCAATGTGCGCGACCTGCGCCAGGCCTGCGAGCGCGCGGTGATCCTGGCTTCAGGCGCGCAGTTCGAGCCGGAGGACTTCCAACTGGGGGGCGTGGCGGTGCCCGCAGCCGTCGGCATGAGCTCGACCATCGGCCCGGCCTCCGACCCGAGCACCGCCCGACCCACCGGCCTCACCCTGGCCGAGCGCGAACGCGCTGCGCTGGACGAGGCCTTGCGAGAGGCGCAAGGCAATATCAGCGAGGCAGCGCGCCGCCTGGGGGTGTCCCGCGCCGCCCTGTATCGTCGAATGGACAAGCATGGACTTTGATCGGTCGCTGCGCCGAGCAGCCTGGCGCATGCTGCCGCTGCTGGGGCTGGCGCTGCTGGCCGCCTGGGCCATGGGTGCGGCGGACACAGACCGCAGCCGGGTGCTCGCGGCGCTGGGCCTTGCGTTGGTCCTTGGTCTGATGTGGGGTCAGGTCTTGCCCCTGTGGCGGGCGGCGCGCGACCTGGCGGGCATGGCGCATGCCGGTGAGGGACGGGAGACCGTGTTGCGCCATCGCGAGCGGGCTGCCGCGCTCAGCGAAGCGCTGCTGGACCAGGTGCCGGTGGCCCTGTGGTGTTGCCTGGAGCGGGGCGCGCCCGAGGCCCTCAACGGCGCGGCGCGGCGCTGGCTGGCCCCGGGCGGTGCGCGCGATGCTGATGCGCTGCTGGCTCAGCTGCGTGAACAGGCCGAGTCCGCCAGCCGGCAGCGCAGCTGGCTGCGCGTGGACACCGAACGCGGCGAGGAGCGCTGCCTTCTGGCGGCACGGCCCTGGGTGCAGGAAGGCCGGTCAGGCTGGCTGCTGGCGCTGCTGCCGCTGGAGTCCGCCCTGGAAGCCGAGACCCTGCGCGCCTGGCGACAGCTGGTGCATGTTCTGACCCACGAGATCATGAACTCGCTGACCCCGATTGCCTCGCTGGCACGCAGCGCTCAGGAACTCCAGGCGGCGGCAAGTCCCTCGCAGGCGCCGGCGGCCGATGCCGCTGCCGACCTGGCCCTGGCGCTGGAGGCCATCGCGCGGCGGGCCGAGTCCCTCTCGCGCTTCGTCGCGGACTACCGCCGCATCAGCGACTGGCCGGCGCCCACGCTGGAGCCCGTGGCCTTGCAAGGCCTGTTCGACCGTCTGGCGATCCTGCAGGCGCCGCGCTGGGAGGCGCGCGGGGGCGTCCTGCATTTCGAGCTGGAGTCGCCGGGCTTGCTGCTCAGCGCCGACGCTGGACAGCTGGAGCAAGTCCTGCTGAACCTCCTGCGCAACGCCGAGCAGGCGACGCAGGCGCTGCCTCGGCCGCAGGCATGGGTACAGGCGCGGCTGGGGCGCGGCGGGCGCTTGTGCATCGAGGTCCGGGACAACGGCCCGGGTGTGCCGCCGGGCCTGGAGCGGGACATCTTCCTGCCTTTCTTCAGCACCAAGGAGCGCGAGGCTGGCAGCGGCGCGCGTGGCATCGGCCTGGCGGTGGTGCGCCAGCTGGTTCACGGCATGGGCGGCACCGTTCGCCTGCAGCGCCGCGCGCAAGGCGGGGCCTGCTTCGTGCTGAGCTTCTGATGCGCCTCAGGCCAGGCATTGGCGGATGAAGCCGGCGATGTCGGCGATCTCCTCCATGCACAGCTCATGCCCTATCGGGTAGTCCTTCCATTGCGGGCGGTAGCCCAGACGCTCCAGCTCGGCCCTGCTGGCCAGGCCGCGGGCGGGGAGCACCACATCGTCGGCGTCGCCATGGGCGAGGAAGATCGGCACGTCGACGTTGGCCATGTGGCGCTCGGCCTGCGTGCTGTCCAGCAGGGGCAGGTAGCCCGAGAGCGCCACCAGGCCCGCCAGGCGCTGCGGGTGGCGCAGGCCGGTCATCAGGGTCATGGCGGCGCCTTGCGAAAAGCCCATCAGCACGATGCGCGCGGCGGGGATGCCGCGCTCGATCTCCTGCGCGATCAGCGCTTCGATCTGCCGCTGCGATTCGCGCAGGCCGCGTTCGTCCTCCACCCGCTGGCCCGTGGCATCCAGGCCGATGTCGTACCAGGCCGGCATGCGGTAGCCGCCGTTGATGGACACCGGCCGGTCAGGGGCCTGGGGCAGGATCACCCGCAAGCCGCCGAGGGCCCGCAGGTCCAGGGCCTGGCAGACCGGGACGAAATCCTCGCCGCTGGCGCCCAGGCCGTGCAGGACGATGAGGCTGGCCGCAGGCGCGGCCTGGGTCTGAAGTTCGATGGTGTCGAGCATGGATCGGTCCGGACGGGGCAGTTTGCATGGGTCGTGCGGCAGGCGCGCCGCACCGCCATCATCCCATGCGAGGGCCGCTACCATGCGGCCTCGCGCAGAGCTGCGCAGACGGGACGACAGCGATGAATCATGCACGACAGCGCATCACCAGCCACGAGGCGGCGCGCCTGGGGCTCCGCGGCGGTCTGGCCGGCCTGGCCCTGGCCTTGGCCTTGGCCTTGTGCGCCTGCGCGGCCCTGGGCCCCGGGGCGACGGAGCTGCCAGCCAAGCCCACGCAAAGCCCGGACAGCCTGGCCATGGAATGCCCGTCCGAGTTCCGCTATGAGCTGGCGCTGCCGGCCGGCGCGAACCTGGCCTTGCTGCAGGCGCACGCCACACAACGTCTCCAGGCCCTGGGCCTGCGGGTGAACTGGGAGGGGCCCTGGGAGCATGCGCAGCCGCAACGCTTCGGGCCCGACGCGGCCGATCTGGCCCGACTGCGTCGCCTGCTTGCCGTGGTGCTGCCGGCGCTGGAGCGTTACCACCCCGGCTTTTTCCAGCGCGTGGGGCTGCAGGAGGTGGGGCTGGTCAAGGACCTCGTCGTGGGGGGCTCGCAGCTGCGCCTGGCGATGCCGGCGGCCGAACGCTCGGCCGTGGTCTATGCGGACAACGCCAATCCCCTGTGTCCCGCCGGCATGGAGCTGCGCGTGCATCACGAGCTCTATCACCTGGTCGAGCAGCGCCTCTTCGGCGACTTCTACTACCGCGATCCCGCCTGGCTGGCGCTGAACCCCGAGGGGCTGAGCTACGGCCAGGGCGGTGCCACGGCCTACGGCGGCGTGTTCCACAACCTGGGCCATCCGGCCGCAGGACTGGTGAGCCGCTATGCGCAGTTCGGTCCCGAGGAAGACAAGGCCGAGGTCTTCGGCTGGATGATGACGCCGGGTTATGCGGGCCGCGTCAAGGCCTGGTCCGGGCAAGACCTGGCCCTGGCCGCCAAGCGTCGCTTCATGATGGCCCTGGTGCATCGGCTCAGCGCCGGCACCATGAGCGAGAGCTTCTTCGAGGCGATCGCGCGCCAGCAGGCAGCCGTGCCGGCCGCCCCGGAGAAGTCGGCAGAGCGAACGGGCGCGTGACCAGTCCGTTCGCAGCCTTCAGCGCGTCTGCAGCGGCGACGCAGGCGGCGCCGTCGGATCCTCGATCACCGGCGGGCGGTCGACCGAGCGCACGGCCCCGGGCTTGAACAGCGGCATCACGTCGCGCCTGCCGCGCTCCAGGTAGGGCACGGGCTGGTCCATCCAGGCCGGCCGGGGCTCGCCCAGCAGGTAGTGGTCGAAGAATTCGCCCATGTGCACGGTGAAGTGCTTGAGGGCGTCGCGGTCCTTCAGGCCGTGCTTCTCGCCGTTGTAGTTGAACCAGTAGGCCTCCTTGCCCAGGCGGCGCAGCGCGGTGAAGAACTCGATGGCCTGGTAGTAGGGCACGGCATCGTCCTCATCGTTGTGCACGGTGAGGTAGGGCGTGGTGATGCGGTCGACACGGAAGATGGGCGAGTTCTCCACATACAAATCGGGCCGCTGCCAGGGTGTGGCGCCGATGCGGCTTTGCTGCTGCTCGTACTGGAAAGCCCGGCTCCTGCCGGTGCCCCAGCGAATGCCGCCATAGCCGCTGACCATATTCGCCATGGAGGCACCAGCTTCGGCGGCGCGGAACATCGAGGTGCGCGTCAGCAGGTCGTTGATCTGGTAGGCCCCCCAGCTGTGGCCCTGGATGCCGATGCGCTTGACGTCGACGAAGCCCTGCTTCACCAGTTGCTGAATCGCGGGAATCACCGTGTCCATCGCACTCTGGCCCGGGTGGCCGATGGTGTAGACGATGTCCGGCCGCAGCACCAGGTAACCCTTGCTGACGTAGCGGCTGACGTTGATGTTCTGGCCCGGTGCGGGCGGCACGTAGTGGTGCAGCTTGTCCGTCATCTTCTCGTAGATGTAGACCATCAGCGGGTACTTCTTCTTCGGGTCGAAGTCCTCCGGTTTGGCCAGCAAGGCGCGCAGCTTCCGGCCCTTGGCCGAGGTGTAGCCGATGATCTCCTGCGTGCCCCAGCGCAACTGGGCCTGCTGTGGATTGGCATGGGACAGCTGGCGGGGCTGGCCCAGCGTGCCCTGGCTCCACCAGAGGTCAGGAAAGCTGCGGAAGTCCTGGGCCGTGTGCAGCCAGACGTCGGCATCGCGGGCCTTCACCAGGCCGCCCAGCAGCTGCGGCCTGTGCAGCAGGCGCTCGGGCGCGGCAGGGCCGGCCGGGTCCAGGCGGTAGAAGGCGGTCGACCTGTCCTGCTCGGCCGTGCCCAGCAGGATCCATGGACCCTCGGGCAGCGGATGGAAGTGCCGCTCTTCGCGATCCCGCCCTTCGTCGTCCACTCGCTGCAGGCGCAGCTCCACTTGCTGCTGCCGGCCCAGGCCCTGGGTCAGGCGCCGCGCCTGGAGGCTCTCGGGTTCGACGGACCACAGCTCGTACTGCGCGTTCAGCACCACCGCGCGGTCATTGGCCAGCCAGCCGACCTGGCCGTAGGCATCCGCCGGCTCGACCACATCGCGTTCCACGTTCTCGAAGTGCTCGCCCTGGATGGCCGCCGTCAGGGCGCGTTCGCGGCCATCCTCGGTCCGCCAGGCCATCCACTGCTTGCGCTCGGGGACGAAGGCCGTCACGTAGCGGCCGCCGGGCGAGAGCAGCGGCATGCTGCGCAGCTTGCGGGCCAGCAGCCGCGTACTGCCGTCTCGCAGGTTCACGGCATAGGCGTCCCGGTAGAGCGAGTCCCAGGATTGCAGGGCGCGGTAGGGCAGCTCATTGAAACCCAGGGCGACATCGGCGTTGTCGTTGAACACCACCTCCGGCAGCTCCGGAGTGGCCAGCTGAACGAAGCGCCGGCCCGTCGGGCTGGTCGTGTCCGACAGATGGATCACGGCGCGGTAGCTGCGCAGCTTCTCCTTGTCGGCACGCACCTTCTGCATGGACTGCAGTTCCGGGTCCTTCCAGTGCCAGAGGTCGACCTTGAGGGGCTCGGGCGCATCCTTGGCGGGCTCCTTGGGCAAGGGCGCGGTCCCCAGGAAGAGTCGCTGCCCGTCCCTGCTGAATCGCAGGCTGGCATGCTCGCTGGGGCCGAAACCCTCGCGCAGACCTGGGCTGCCCGCGGCCAGCAATTCGACGGCACCGTCCTGGCCGTCTTGCCAAAGGTAGAGCTTGAAGGGGGTGGCGGGGGCCTTGCCTTCGTCCTTGGCTGCGCTCTTGGGCTGCTGGGCCAGGTGGTCGCGGTTGCTGAGAAAGGCCAGTTGGCGCCCGGCCTCGTCGAACTGCAATTGCTTGTACACGCCCGGGCCGCCCAGCAGGCGCCTGGGCTCGCCCCCGCTTCCGGGCAGCAGGTAGACACCGTCGCGGCCGGGCTCGGGCGGCTTGCCCTCACGGGCCGGCTCCTTCACGGGGGCCGTGCTTAGGGCGTAGGCCAGCCAGCGTCCGTCGCGGCTCCAGGCGAAGCTGCCGACGTCTTCCAGGCGTTGGCGCTGACCGCTTGCGGGGTCCACCAGCAGCAGCGGGCTGCTGCCCTCCTTCTTCTTGCCGGATTCCGCGCTGGCGTGGCTGGCGCCGAAGAAGCCGTTCTCGCTGGGCGCCGTCTGATCGTCGGCATCGCCGGCTTTGTGGGCGGGGAGTCTTTTGTCGTCCTTCCCCTCGACCTTGGCCGGCGGCTCCAGCCACAGGGCCAGGCGTGAGACGCCCTCTTCGGCAAAGGCGAAGCGGCGAACACGCTCCAGCGTCTCGAAGCGGCCGCTGGACAGGTCCATCCATCCTGCGCCGGGTTTGGGGGCGTCCTCGCCTTTCTTCTTGTCTTTCTTGGCCTGGTCCAGGGCCTCGCGCGTCGGGGCCTGGGCAAAGGCCAGGAAGCGGCTGTCCGCGCTGAACTGGGGCTGCAGGCCGCGCGGCACGCGCCATTCCTGCTCGTCGGCCAGGCGTCGCACGACCAGTTCGCCGTCGCTTTCCTGCCCCACCAGCGCATAGGCGGCGAAGCGGCCGTCGCGCGACAGCGCCGCGCCCTGGATGCTGCGCCACTGCGCGTAATCGCTGTGGGCGATGGGGCGCTTCTCGGCGGCGACGGCCCCCACGGTTTCCGAGCCGGCGAGGGCGGGGCTCAAGCTGAGGATGCCGGCCAGCAGCAGGCTGTAGGCGAAGAGGGAGCGGCGATGGAGCATGGCTTGCAAAGACGAAAACGAGCAGGCCCGCTTTATAGCAAGCCAGTCCGCTCAGGGCATGCCCATTGGTACAACAGTCTTAGCCAATGCTTATGCCTGGCAGACGATCGATGCGCGCGCTTCTCTGCCCGAGATGCCAGGCCTATGCCAGGCCTCGCCGTTTTCTTCAGGGCCCGCCTTGTGCCATTCAGGCGTGCCAACGACGCAATTCCTCTTGCAAGCCCTGATGCAGAAGTAGGAGGGGGTGATGGCCGATGGTGTTGCTGGCGATGCTAATGAATTGGGTGCGCGCGTAGGCTGACGCAGGCCGGGGCTCAGTCCATCGCGCCGTCATAGAGCTTGCTGATGCCTTGCACCAGCTGCAGGGGGCCGAAGGGCTTGGCAATGAACAGGTCCGCCCCGGAGGACTCATACTCGCTGCGCAGATCCTCGAAGGGGCGCGCGCTGACGATGATCACCTTGGGCGCTGGATGAGGCGCGGCCATCTGCTTGATCTGCCGGCAGGTGTCCAGGCCGGACATGCCGCCGGGCAGCATGACATCCATCAAGATCAGGTCAGGGGGCTCACGGCTCACCTGATCCAGCGCCTCTGCTGCGTTGCCGGCCTCGCTCAAGGTGAAGCTCTGCGCCAACTCCAGCGTCATGCGCAGCAGGTCGCGAATCTCGCGCTGGTCATCGACGATCAGGATCTTCTTCATGGCGGCATCCCTGGCCGGCAGGCCTGTTGCTCGCCCCAGCTCCGGCTGAGGGCGTCGGGCCTGCGAGCCTCATGGCCCGACCCTAGCCCAGGGCTGCGACCTTGGCAAGCCTCATGAACCGCCGTGACGTGACGCGTGCACTCAGTGCTCGGCCATCCAGAAGAACACGGCCGTCAGGCGCTTGTCTTCCAGCGCCTCGCCGAAATAGCGGGTAGCACTGTGCACCAGGGCCGCCTTGTAGAGCAGCAGGCGGTTGAAGCGGTTGTCCACGCGCCTTTCCTCGTACCAGGCCTGCGGCGGCAGGCTGCGAACGTTGAGGGCGTCGACCAGGTTCTTGTGCGGCGCGCCGACCAGGTTGCCGCCCATGGCGCCGTTGGGGTAGCGCAGGCGGTAGAAGCTGGTGCCGCTGTCTGGCGGTGGGGCGGGGTGCAGATAGAGCACGGCGGCGTAGGTGCAGAGGTCGCGGCGGTCGGTGTGCGGGCGGGCGCCGCACTCCTTTTCGCCCACCGCCTGGGCCACGTTGAAGTCCAGCGTCGCTCCGTTGGGTGCGGTCCCGACCCACAATCGCTTGGCGCCTGTCGCTTCCTTCACATAGCTTTCGATCTGCGCCAGCTCGGTCGCGTTCAGCGCGCCATGGAAACGCATGCCGGGCCAGCTCTCCTTCGCATGGGGAAAGCCGTAGTGCCAGTCCCGATGCTGCAGGCAGCGCTCGCGGATGTCGACCGCATTGGGGAGCATGTCGTCGCGTATCCAGTAGTTGCGACCCAGTTCCAGCCCGTCTTCGACAAGACGCGGCGCGGTGGGAGGAATAGGCGGCAGGACCGTGCCGGGCGGAGGCATGGGGATCATGGGTGGCGTCGGGCGAGGAACACGGGACGAGAGCGGGCTGGCAAGGCTTGGCAGCCTAGCACCCACCTCGCCACTTGTTGCCTGGGGACTTCACGGCTTGCCGCCGGACCGGGGCGACCCAGGCGGTGGCAACAGGCTGCGAGCGTCGGTGTGCAGATGTAGCCGCGCCGCAGAAAAAGCGCTCAGGGCGCTCACAATGCGCCGCCCTTTTGGAGAAATGTGCCTGCCATGTCCTTCATTCCGTCACCGTCCCGCGCCCGCTGCCAGGCACTGAGTCTGCTGCTGTTGCTGTCGCTGCAGGCTTGCGGAGGCGGAGGCGGAGGCGGGGACACCTCCGCGTCGCCGACACCGACACCTGCACCGACGCCTACACCGGCTCCGGCACCCACGCCCACGCCCTCTCCGACTCCGACTCCGACTCCGACCCCGACCCCGACCCCGACCCCGACCCCGACTCCGACTCCGACTCCGACTCCGACTCCGACGCTGGCCGACTGCGGTCTGCCGGACTTCCAGGCCAGCCTGCTACGCCTGGTCAATGAGCGGCGCCAACGGGGTGCCGTCTGCGGCAGCCAGGGCATGCCGGCGGTTGCCGCCGTACGCTGGAGCAACGCCCTGGCCCAGGCCGCCCAGCGCCATTCGCAGGACATGGTGGATCACAATTTCTTCGACCATGCGGGATCGGATGGCAGCAACGCCGGCCAGCGCATCAGCGCCGCCGGCTACCGCTGGTCGTCCTGGGGCGAGAACATCGCGGCTGGCCAGCCGACGGCCGAGGCGGTGGTCCAGGCCTGGATGGGCAGCGAAGGGCACTGCCGCAACATCATGAATGCCCGCTTCATGGACATGGGTCTGGCCTGTGTGCGGGCCAATGGCGGGACGGGCCGCCTGACCTGGACGCAGGACTTCGCCGCGCCCTGAGCCTGCGCCGCGATCAACCCAGGGCCAGCCCCATCACGCCCAGTGCGATGAAGGCGGCGCCCAGCAGGCGCAGCGCGCGGTCGCCCTCGCCCAGCAGGCTGCCGCCGGCCAGGGCGGCGAAGAGCATGGACAGCTCGCGCGCCGGCGCCACGTGGCTCAGCGGGGCCAGGCGCATGGCATAGAGCACCATCACGTAGCTGGCGGGGCTCAGGACGGCGATGGCCAGGCCGGCCTTCCATTGCTGACGCCAGGCGTCCCTGAACGCGGCGGGGTTGCGCAGCGCCACCGGCAGCATCATCGGGATGCGCAGCACATTGGCGAAATAGTCCAGCACGATGGGCGAAATCAGCAGCACCTTGACCGAATAGCCGTCCAGCACGGTGTAGCCGGCAATGCAGGCGCCGGTGATGGCGCCCCAACGCAGCCCGCGCAGCACCCGCTCGCGGCGGGCGGGATCATGGGCCTGGCGCCACAGCGCAGGGCCGCCGGCAATCAGGAAGACGCCCCCCACCACCATCAGCGCCCCGGCGGCACCGGCCGGACTCAGCCGTTCGCCCAGCAGCAGCACGGCGCCCGCCGTGCTCAGCAGCGGCCCGCTGCCGCGCGCCACCGGGTAGACCACCGTCAGGTCAGAGACCTGGTAGCCGTGCAGCAGGCAGCGGAAATAGACCAGGTGCAGCACCGTGCTCGCCAGCAAGGCGGCCCATTCGACCCGGCCCAGTCTTGGCAAGATGTCCCAGGCCTGCCACAGCGCCAGCGGCGCCCAGACCATGGCCACCAGCATTGCGCTGATCAGCACCAGTTCGCTGCCGCCGCCCTGGCGTTTGGCGACCAGGTTCCAGCAGGCGTGGCAAAGGGCGGCGACGAGGACGAGGAGCAGGGCGAGCGAAGACATGGGCAGGCGGTGGTCCACAGTGGGCCGGACGGCCGGCGCCGGGGACTCCGCAGTATGCCCATGTGCAGGGCCTGGATGCTCGCGATCGTGCCCTCGATCGGGCGCTCTTCGCCAAACGCTGTAACCAGCGCTGCAGCCAGCGATGCACCCAGCGATGCACCCGCGACCGGTGCGTCAGATCTGATAGCCGGCCACCAGGCTGGCCAGCGTGTCGTTGCAGCGCTGGCGCGCCAGCTTCTCATAGCCCTCTGGGGTCAGGTGGATCTCGTTCTGCCAGTCGCCGCTGCGGCCGGTGCTGCCCGGCTCTGCCGGCTGGCTGACGCCGCGCGTGTCCAGCACCACGAAGTTGCCGATGCGGCTCTGCACGGTGTGGGTCAGGAAGCTGTGGAACCAGTCCACCAGGATGCGCATGACCGGTGCCCAGGCCTCGGCAGGGATCTTGAAGGCCTGCAGCTGCGGCGCGCACGAGGGACCGGCCAGCCCGCCGGCAGCGGTGGCGAAGCGTGGAACCATGTAGTCATAGACGTGGGTGACGATGGGGGCTTGCGGATTGGCGCATTGGTCACGCAGCGCATCCAGCCCGTCGTAGGCAGTCAGCAGCTCCTGGCAGAGATTGCTCCAGCCATGCTCGGAGATGTAGCGCAGGGGCCCGAAATGCTCGGGCAACCATTCCGCCGGCCCGCGCAGCAGGCGCTGGGACAGCTCGTCGCCAGGGCCGCGCTTCAGCCAGGCGATCATGTCATTGCCGCCGCCGGACACCAGCAGCGCGGCCCAGCGCGGCATGCCGCGCAGCGTCATGGCCAAGTGAAACTTGGCGTAGCGGGCAGGGTTGGGGTAGTCCTTGAGCTTCTGGCCCGGGATGGCGTAGTTGACGATGCCGGCGTCTCGGCCGAACTGGAGGAAGTCCAGCAGAGAGCGGGTCTTGGTCGGAAAGAAATCGCCAAAGGAGAACCAGGAGTCTCCGTGCGCGATGAGTGGTACCTGGCCCTGGAACAGGGTGGGGTTGTTCATCAGCTGCTGGTGCGAATAGAGGTGGGTCTGGGCCATGGTGGTCTCCCGCATGTGGAAAGGGTGGTGTGGCAGTGTTTCGTCAGAACGGCATCCGGAGCATCCCATCAATTGCTGAGGCGGGCCAGCCCTCAAGGGACTAGGCTGGCTCAGCCACAATGGGCCGATGAGCACATCCAAATCCCTTGTCCCCTTGCTGCAAGCCGCTGCACAACCCGGGGACGCTTTGTCCGCCGTGGACACGCCAGCCCTGCTGCTGGATCTCGACGCCTTCGAGCGCAATGTGGCGCGCATGCAGTCGGCGGCGGACGCCGCGGGCGTGGCCCTGCGCCCGCACGCCAAGGCGCACAAGTGCGTGGCCATCGCGCAGGCGCAGCTGAAGGCCGGGGCCGTGGGTATCTGCTGCCAGAAGGTCAGCGAGGCCGTTCCCTTTGTCGAAGCCGGCATCCCGGACATCCTGATCAGCAATGAAGTCGTGGGCGAGGCCAAAACCCGCCTGCTGGCCGAGCTGGCTGGCCGCGCGCGGATGAGCGTCTGCGTGGACCATGCGCAGCAGGTCGAGGCTTTGGCGCGGGCCTGCGGGCAGGCGGGCAGCCAGTTGGAGCTGCTGGTGGAGATCAACATCGGCCAGGACCGCTGCGGTGTGGCCGACGCGCCGGCGGTCTTGCGCCTGCTGGACGCGATCGATCGCCACCCCGGCCGGTTGCGCTTCAAGGGCCTGCAGGCCTACCAGGGTGCGCTGCAGCATGTGCGCAGCGCCGAAGCCCGGCGCGAGGCGGTGGTGCGGGCCACCGAGCGTGCCCGAACCGTGCTGCAGGCCCTCGAAGGGCAGGGCGTGCATTGCGAGACGGTGACGGGCGGCGGGACCGGCAGCGCGACCTTCGACCTGGAACTCGGACTATATACCGAGCTGCAGCCCGGTTCCTACGTCTTCATGGATGCGGACTATGGACGCAACGCGCTGCCGGACGAGCGCCTGCGTTTCGAGCACAGCCTGCTGCTGGCCAGCACGGTGATGAGCGAGGGAACCGGCGACCGGGTCGTGCTGGACGCGGGGCTCAAGTCGCTGTCAGCGGAATCCGGCCTGCCCTGGGTCTGGCAAGACGGCGAGCCCAGCGCGCAGCTGGACTACGTCTCGGCCAACGACGAGCACGGCATCCTGCAGATCCGTCAGCCGGGCGGCCCGAGGCCCCGGCTGGGCGAGCAGATCCTGCTGGTGCCGGGGCATTGCGATCCCACGCTGAACCTGCACGACGAGCTGGTCGCGCACCGCCAGGGCCAGGTGACAGCGCTTTGGGCCATCGAAGCCCGCGGGTTCAGCCGCTGAAGCCCGCTTCGGCGCAGCCGGCCGACCAGGCGGCCTGGAACTCCGCCAGGCGCCGCGCTTCCAGCCCTCGCACCAGGCAGACCGCCGAGGCGCCCGCGCGCGCCGCGGCGGCTGCCTGCGCCGGCTCCAGCACGCCGCCGATGGCCACCACCGGTCGACCTGCCATGCGCGCCCACCAGCCCAACTGGCTCAGACCCTGAGCCAACCAGGGCATGTGCTTGGTGGTGGTGGGCCAGACGGGGCCGCAGGCGATGTAGCAGGGCGCCAGGCCCCGCGCCCGCGCCAGCTCCCAAAGGCTGTGGCTGGACAGCCCCAGCGACGCACCGCTGTCCAGGATGGCCTTCCGCGGGCCTGGGCTCAAGGCAGCCCAGTCTTCCTGGCCCAGATGCAGCCCGCTGGCGCCGGCCTCCAGGGCCAGCTGCCAATGGTCGTTGACCCAGAAACGGATGCCGGGATGCTCGCGCATGCGGCGCACGGCGGCGGTGATCCGCTCGCGCAGCGCGGCCGGATCCTGCCCCGCCACGGCCTTGCAGCGCAGCTGCAGGTGGGCCAGCGCCGTGCCGGACTGGGCCGCTACTTCGGCCAGCCGCTGCTCGTCGTCGACGATGCCATAAAGGCCGGCGGCGAAGTCGGGGCCGCTTTTGTCGCCCGCCAGCACGCGCTGCCACCGGGACAGGGTGGCGGCATCGGGCCGGGTCTCGTCGCCAAAGCCCATCACCGGCATGGCCTCGGGCGTGTGAATGAAGTCCGGCGCTGGCCGCAGGGGGCCGGCACCCGCACCCGCCGCATGGCCCTGGCGCAGGCCGTGCCAGCTGCACATCTTGGCGAGCACCAGCGCATCGGCCAAGGGGAAGCCGCGTGCCAGGGCCGCTGCGGCAGCGCTGGCGAAGGTGCAGCCGCTGCCATGGTGGTGCAGCGGGTCTTGATGAAGGCGGGGCAGGGCCTTCCAGCCGCGCAGGGCGGGGGCGGCTGGCGTGGCATGCGCAGCGAGGTCCAGCCAGTCCAGGGCCAGGTCTTGCGCGCCGGGCACGGGCAGGGCGTCGTCGCCGCCGGTGATGCAGACGCCGGCCTGTGGCGCCATGAGCCTGCGCAGCGATGCCGCCAGCGCCGGCACCTCCATGCCCGGCTGCGCCTGCGGACCCAGCAGCAGCTGGGCCTCGCGGCGGTTGGGGGTGAGCAGCGTGGCCTGCGGCAGCAGGCGCTCCCGATAGGCCTGCAGCAGCGCCTCGTCGCAAAAAGCTGCTCCGCCGGCACTGGCGCCGAGCACGGGATCCACGACCAGATCCACGCGCCGGCCGCCAGCTCGCAGCGCCGCCAGCACCTCCAGCAAGGCCTCGACGGCGCCGACGCTGCCGAGCAGGCCGGTCTTGATCACGCGCGGGGTCAGGTCTTGCCTGAGTGCGGCGAGCTGATCGCGGATCTGCGCGGCCGGCAAGGGGTGCACGGCCTGCACGCCCAGCGAGTTCTGCGCGGTGACCGCGGCCACCACCGGGCACAGATGAACCCCCAGCGCGGCGGCGGCACGGGCATCGGCGCTGAGGCCTGCCGCGCCGCCGCTGTCGTGGCCGGCAACGCTCCAGATGAGGGGCGGCGCACTGTCGAGCGACCACGCGGGCAGGCGCTCCAGCGCCGGGTCCGGCGCGTCGAACCAGGGCGAGGGCAGGCAGGGATGGGGCAGCGCTCGGGGCATGCGGCTCATCCGAGCAGGAAGGCGTGGTCGCCGACCGGCGTGCTGGCCACCGCGAAGTCCTGCGGCGCCATCAGCCCGGCCCGCCAGGCTTCACGGCCGGCAACGACGGCATCCCGGAAGGCCGCGGCCATTCGCACGGGGTCGCGGGCCTGGGCCACGGCGGAGTTCAACAGCACCGCATCAAAGCCCAGCTCCAGGGCCTCGGCCGCATGCGAGGGCGCACCCAGGCCGGCGTCGACGATCAGCACTGCGTCCGGCAGCCGCTCGCGCAGCGTGCGCAGTCCATGCCGGTGCAGCAGGCCCTGGCCCGAGCCGATGGGCGCCCCCCAGGGCATCAGCACCTCGCAGCCCGCATCCAGCAGGCGCCGGCACAGCACCAGGTCCTCGGTGCAGTAGGGGAAGACGGTGAAGCCCTGCCGCACCAGCTGCTCGGCGGCGCTGAGCAGCTCGAAGGGGTCGGGCTGCAGCGTGTGCTCGTCGCCGGTGACCTCCAGCTTGATCCAGGCCGTGCCGTAGATCTCGCGGGCCATCTGCGCCAGCGTCACCGCCTCGCGGGCGCTGCGGCAGCCGGCGGTGTTGGGCAGCAGGTGGCCGCCCTGGGCCTGGATGGCCTGCAGGGCCAGCGCCACGGCGCCGTTGTCGCCGGCACCCTGCAGGGCGCGCTTGAGGCCGACGGTCAGCACCTGGCTCTGCGAGGCGCGTATGGCCTCGCCCAGGACCTGCGGGCTGGGATAGCCCGCGGAGCCGATGAAGAAGCGGCTGCGCAGCGCGCGGCCGTCGATATGGAGCAGATCGTCCATGGGGATGTCCTCAACCGCCCACGATGGGGCGGAACAGCAAGATGTGGTCGCCCTCGCTCAGGCCCTGCTGGGCACGGGCCTCGCGCGGCACGTGCTGGCCGTTGACGGCCGTGGCCACGCTCTCGGGCGCCTGGCCCAGCAGGCTCAGCAGCTGAGCCAGGGTGCAGCCTTCCGGCACATCCATGGCCTGGCCGTCCAGTTGCACGCGCAGGCTGCCGGGCAGGGTGGTGGCGTAGTGATCGATGCGATGGCTCATGGCTGGGCTCATCGGGGGGCGGGCAGGGCGCCCAGGCCGCTGTCCCGCAGCAGTTGATCGACGAGTGCGGGCGCCAGCAGCCAGCCGTGGCGGTACATGCCGTTGAGCCGCAGCAGTCCAGGCTCGCGGTGCAGCAGGGGCTGGTGGTCGGCAAAGGCCGGGCGCAGGTTGCGGTCCAGCCGCAGGATGCGAGCCTCCGCGAGCTGGGGCATCACGCTGTGCGCGGCGGCCATCAGCTCGACGGCGCTTTGCAGGCTCACGGGGCTGCGGTCCTCGCTCTCGATTTCGCTGGCGCCGATCAGCAGCTGGTCCGCCGTGCGCGGCACCAGGTAGACGCGATGACGCGGGTGCAGCAGCCGTACCGCCCGCGTAAGGCCGTGACCCGGCGCGTCCAGGGCGATGACCTCGCCGCGCACGCCGCGCAGGCCTGGCAGCTGGTCCTTGGCGCCCAGGCCGCGGCAGTCGATGACCCAGTCGGCATCGATGCGTCGTCCGTCCGCCAGGCGCAGCTGGCCGGCCTCGCATTGCGCGACCGGCTGTTCCCAATGCCAGGCTGCCTGAGGCGCGTCGGCATGCAGGGCGGCCATGGCCTCCAGCGGGTGGACCAGGCCCTCGCCGGGCAGGTGCCAGGCCAGCAGGCCGGGGCTGCGACGCAGGGCCGGCTCCAGGGCGGCCAGGGCTTGCGGGTCCAGCGCCTGGGGCTGGGGAAAGGCTTCCAGTCCCGGCTGCTGCAGGCGGTCCAGCACGCGCCGGGCTGCGCCGGCATCGCTGCGCTGGGCCAGCAGCAGGCTGCCCTGCAACTGCAGGCCCACGGGCTGGCACTGGCTCAGCTGTCGGACGATTTCAGGCCACAGGGTGAGCGAACGCCAGCCTGCCGCCGCGATGGGCACCTCGGCCTTTTCCAGCTCGGCCAGGGGGCTGAGCAGGCCGGCGGCCGTGAAGGCGGCGGCCCCCTGGCCGTCGAAAAGGGGCTCGGGGCCAGGTCTTGCGTCGAAGACCTGCACCCGATGACCGGCCCGGGCCAGGGCCCAGGCGAACAGGCGACCGGCCAGGCCGGCGCCCGCGATGGCGATGGTGGCGCTCATGGCTTCCTTCGTGCGGCCGCGTCAGGCCTTCTGGATGGGGATGTAGAGCTCGCTGCCCTGGGCCTTGAACTCCTCGCTCTTGGCCTGCATGCCGGCTTCCTGTTCGAGCTTGGCCGAGTAGTCGCGCACGTCCTGGGTGATCTTCATGGAGCAGAACTTGGGGCCGCACATGGAGCAGAAGTGGGCGACCTTGGCGCTGTCCTTGGGCAGGGTCTCGTCGTGGAATTCGCGCGCCGTTTCCGGATCCAGGCCCAGGTTGAACTGGTCCTCCCAGCGGAACTCGAAGCGCGCCTTGGAGAGCGCGTCGTCGCGCGCACGTGCGCCGGGATGGCCCTTGGCGATGTCGGCCGCATGGGCCGCGATCTTGTAGGCCATCAGGCCCTGCTTGACGTCCTCGCGGTCGGGCAGGCCCAGGTGCTCCTTGGGCGTGACATAGCAAAGCATGGCGCAGCCGAACCAGCCGATCATCGCGGCGCCGATGCCGCTGGTGATGTGGTCGTAGCCGGGGGCGATGTCGGTGGTCAGCGGGCCCAGGGTGTAGAAGGGCGCTTCGTCGCAGTGCTTGAGCTGCTCGGTCATGTTGGCCTGGATCATGTGCATGGGCACGTGACCGGGGCCTTCGATCATGGTCTGCACCTCGTGCTTCCAGGCGATCTTGGTCAGCTCGCCCAAGGTGCGCAGCTCGGCGAACTGGGCCTCGTCGTTGGCGTCCGCCAGCGAGCCGGGGCGAAGGCCGTCGCCCAGCGAGAAGCTGACGTCGTAGGCCTTCATGATTTCGCAGATTTCCTCGAAGTGCGTGTAGAGGAAGTTCTCCTGGTGGTGGGCGATGCACCACTTGGCCAGGATGGAACCCCCGCGCGAGACGATGCCCGTGCGGCGCTTGACCGTCATGGGCACGAAGGGCAGGCGCACGCCGGCGTGGATGGTGAAGTAGTCCACGCCCTGTTCGGCTTGCTCGATCAGGGTGTCGCGGAAGAGCGCCCAGCTCAGCTCCTCGGCCACGCCGCCGACCTTCTCCAGCGCCTGGTAGATGGGCACGGTGCCGATGGGCACGGGGCTGTTGCGGATGATCCAGTCGCGGGTGGTGTGGATGTTGCGGCCGGTGCTGAGGTCCATCACGGTGTCCGCGCCCCAGCGGGTCGCCCAGACCAGCTTCTCGACTTCTTCCTCGATGGAGGAGCTGACCGCCGAGTTGCCGATGTTGGCGTTGACCTTCACCAGGAAGTTGCGGCCGATGATCATCGGCTCCAGCTCCGGGTGGTTGATGTTGGCGGGGATGATGGCGCGGCCGCGGGCGACCTCGTCGCGCACGAATTCAGGCGTGATGACGTCCGGGATGCTGGCCCCGAAGGGGTTGCCGGCCAGGCGCTGCTGGCGTTCGGCGTCGGCTTCGTATTCGCGCATCCACTCGAGGCGCTGGTTCTCGCGGATGGCGACGAACTCCATCTCCGGCGTGATGATGCCGCGCCGGGCGTAGTGCATCTGGCTGACGTTGGCGCCGGCCTTGGCGCGGCGCGGCTGGCGTTGCAGCCCGGCGCTGAGTTCGCGCAGGCGCAGCTGCTGGGCCTGGTCACGCAGGCCGTCGTCGATCAGCTGCAGGTGGCGGCCTTCGTAGGCCTCGGTGTCGCCGCGGGCTTCCACCCAGGCCGCGCGCGGTGCCGGCAGGCCCTTCTTGACGTCGATGCAGGCCGTGGGGTCGGTGTAGGGGCCGGAGGCGTCATAGACGCTGATGCGCTCGCCGTTGGTCAGTGCGATTTCCCGCAGCGGCACGCGCAATTCCGGATGGCGCTGGCCCTGCAGATGGATCTTGCGTGAAGCCGGCAGCGGCTCGCGGGTCAGGCTGAGGGAGCGGTCCAGGGACGGGCTCACGGATTGAGCCTGCGGGCTGCCTGCGTCCAGGCCGGGGTCGGTGATGCTGTTCATGCGCGGTCTCCAGTTGAGGTCCGGAGGCCGAGCGTGAGCCGGTCGGGGCGCGAGGGCGCCAGCGGGGCTGGAAAACGGGGAGGGGCCATGGATGCCGCGGTGGCGTCATCTCGTCGCAGCCGGTCGCGTGGAGCGACCTTCCTCGGGATGACGGCCCTGGATCCAGGGCCCGCAGCCCCGGCATCTTGCACGGGCTGGCAGGCTCTTCTTACGCCGGTATGAACCGGATCAAGTTCAGCGGGTCCATGGCTTCCACCACGTCTCAGCCCGACGCCAAGTCCATTGTCTTGACGCAGCAGGGCTCCCCGGAGCAAGCCCGCAGTATAGGGGCAAGCGTGCGATCTGCACGCCGGCTTGGTGGAATCCCCCAGTGCCGCTTGCAGACCGGTGGGTGACACTTGTTACCGAAAGTGATGGGCGCAAGAGACAGCCTGCTTTTGAATCACAACAAGCGCAAAGCCCGCAGAGGCTGCCGCTGTTCTTGGGATGGCACGTCGCCGTGCCAGGGGTCTTAGGGTTGCAATGAGCATGTCCTCCAAGCTGTATTCCGCCACCGTGTTGGCGCTGGCCTGCCAGTTGCTGTTCAGTGTTTCCGTGTCCGCCCAGACTGCCGAGCCTGCTGGCAAGGCCGGTTCTGCCTCGGGCATCAGCGATTCCGATCGCGCCAAGCGCGACGCCGACAAGGTGCTGCAGTGGATCAAGTTCCACGCGACCCATTCGGCCAAGCCCGAGGCGCCTGCGCCCGCCCCCAAGGCTGCCCAGGCGGCCAAGCCCACGGCACCCGCGCCCAAGCCCGCTGTGGCCGCAGCTCAGCCGGCACAGGCTCCAGCAGCGCATGCGGCGGCGTCGGTGCCCGCGCCGGCGGCCAGTCAGGAGCAGGCCGTGGCGCGTGCCGAGCCCGAGCCTGCGGCGGCCAAGCCCGAGCTGCTGGCGGCGGCGCCCGCTACGCCGCCTGCGCCGCCGGCGACGGAACCCAGCCGTCCCGCCCCCAAGCCTGAGCCGGAAGAAGACGTTGCCTTGCGCCTGATCCAGAAGGTCGATCCGGACATCCCCCGCCAACTGGCCACCAATATCCGCAGCGGTTCGGTGATGGTGCGCTTCCAGGTCAAGCCCGACGGCAGCACGACCAAGGTGGAAACCGTGGGGTCGGCCAACAAGCGGCTGGCGGCCAGCGCGATCGCCGCCGTCCAGCAGTGGAAGTTCGCGCCCATCCCGAAGCAGCGCGAAGCCACGGTCGAGATCGGCTTCAAGCTCGACTGAAGCGCCGCGCGTTCAGGCCACGGCCTCGCTGGGGCAGCGGCTGAGCGCCTCGACCATGGCGTCCAGGAAGACCCGGGTGCGCAAGGGCATCAGCCTGCGCTCCGGGAAGACCGCCCAGCAAGGCACCGGTGGCAGCTCCCAGTCGGGCAGCACGCGCTGCAACTCGCCCCGGTCCACATAGGGTTGGGCGTAGTGCGAGCCGACGGCGGTGATGCCGGCGTCCGCGCAGGCCATGCGCGTGAGCATTTCGGGCGCATTCACCAGCGTCCTGAGCTGCGGCAGGCCTTCCCAGCTGTCCCAGCCTTCGCCGTCCTGGCGCTGGCGCCGCAGTGTCCAGGGCAGGGCATCGCCATGCCGGCTGAGGATCATCAGCCCGTGCATGCTGCTCAAGGCCTCGGGCAGCTGAGGCTCGCCATGCCGGGCCAGGTAACCTGGCGAGGCATACAGCCCGGTGCCGACGAGCGCCAGGCGACGGGCGGCCAGCTGCGAGTCCTCGGGCAGCGCCCCCATGCGGACCGCCAGGTCGAACCCTTCCGCGATCAGGTCCACGCGCCTTGGCGAGAGGTCCAGCTCCAGCTGCACCTCGGGGTGGTCGCGCACGAAGCGCGCCAGCATGTCCGGCAGCGCCTGCTGGGCCAGGTCGGCCGGCATGGAGACCCGCAGCCGCCCGCGCGGCCTTTGCTGGCGATGCAGGGCCAGAGCCAGGGCGCCGTCCACCTCGGCGGACACCACCCGCGCATGCTCCAGCACGCCCAGCCCGAAGTCGGTGAGGGCCAGCCGGCGCGTGGAGCGCTGCAGCAGCTTCTCACCCAGCCGCTCCTCCAGGGCTGCGATGCGCCGCGACACCGTGGACTTGGGCAGGTGCAGCCGCTCGGCAGCCCGGCTGAAGCTGCCGGACTCCATCACGCGGGCAAAGAGCAGCAGGTCGTCGGCATCCAGGCTCATGGTGATTGTTCCGTCAATAGAACAATCTTATCCATTCTGTGGTCTTCTGGTGCTTGGGTGTGATCAATAAAGTTCAGCCATGCCATCAACACGCCGCATCGCGGTGATCAAGGAGCCCGGTATGAACATCCTGCAAATCAACAGCAGCGCCCGCCGATTGCAAGACGACGGCCAGGGATCGCATTCCACGCGTCTGGCCAACGAGCTGGTGGCTGCCTTGCGAGAACGCCAGCCGGTCGGCCAACTGAGTGTGCTGGACCTCGGCCAGCAAACCCTGCCCGAGCTGGACGAAGCCGCGCTGCAGGCCCTGTTCACGCCGGCCGAGCAGCGCAGCGAGGCGCAGGCGGCCCGGGTGGCCCAGGACATGGCGCTGATCGAGCAGGTCAAGACGCAGGATGTGCTGGTGCTGGCCGTGCCCATGATCAACTTCGGCATCCCGGCCCAGCTGAAGAACTGGATCGACGCGATCGCCAAGGCCGGCGTCACCTTTCGCTACACCGCCAACGGGCCGGAAGGGCTGCTGCCCGGCAAGACGGTCTACATCGTGCTGACCCGCGGCGGCATCTACCGCGACCAGCCCATTGACACCATGGTTCCCTACCTGAAGACGGTGTTCGGCTTCCTGGGTATGACGGATCTGCATTTCATCTATGCCGAGGGCCTCGCGATGGGCCCGGAGGCCGAGGCGCGAGGCCTGGCTGCGGCGCGTGAGCAGATCGCGGGCCTGGTCCAGGCGGAGGCCCAAGCGGCCTGAGGGTAAGTCCCGGCCCCGTGCCGGCCGGCCAGCGGTCCGGGCCATGGCACCATCGCGCGCACTTTCAATGCACACAAGCACAGGACGCCCGCCGTCCATGAAGAGGAGCGCGAGATGATGAAAGCCTGGATCCGCAGCGAGCCGACGCAGGCTCATGTCAGCGTGGCGCTGGTGCGCTGGGCGGTGGCGCTGATCATCCTGATGCATCCGCTGCACGGCTACCTGCACCTGGACAACATTCCTCGCTTCGGCGAGTACCTGTCCTCGCTGGGCTTTCCCTTCGGGGGCGTCCTGGCCTGGGTCGTGCTGCTGACGCAGACCGTGTCCAGCCTGCTGATGCTGGCGGGACGTCTGGTGGTGCCGGCCTGCCTGGCGCAGATGGTGGTGCTGTTGACCGGCATCGTCGTGTTTCACTACCCCCTGGGCTGGTATGTCGTTGGCCCGGGAGCGGGAGGCATGGAGTTCAGCGTGCTGATGGTGAGCTGTCTCCTTGCCGTGGCCTGGGCCCATTGGCCCCGGCGTCGCGGCCTCTGAGCACCCTTGGTGGGGCGCATGAGGCCCGAGGCTTGATCGAAAGGAGCTTCCTCATGCAAACCGCAAGCCAGACCTCGACACTGACCCAGCCGCGCCAGGTGGAGCGCCTGGTCGCCGGCCAGCCCACCAGCGACGGCGCCGGCGTAAAGCTGACGCGCGTGCTGACCCACAGCCTGCAGCAGCGCCTGGACCCCTTCCTCATGCTGGATGCCTTTGGCTCGGACCAGGCCGACGACTACATCGCCGGTTTCCCCGACCATCCGCACCGCGGCTTCGAGACCATCACCTACATGCTGGAAGGCCGCATGCGCCATCGCGACTCGGCGGGCCACGAAGGCCTGCTGCAAAGCGGCGGCGTGCAATGGATGACGGCCGGGCGCGGCGTCATCCACTCCGAATTGCCCGAGCAGGAGCAGGGGCGCATGGAAGGCTTCCAGCTCTGGCTCAATCTGCCCGCCAGGAACAAGCTCTGCGAGCCCTGGTACCGGGATATTCCTGGCGCAGAAATCCCGCAGTGGGAAGGCGAGGGGGCGCTGGTGCGCGTCATCGCGGGCGTTCATCGAGGCGTGACCGGCGCCGTTCAGCGCGAGCACACCGAGCCGGTCTACCTGGATGTCCAGTTGCAGCCCGGCGCCCGTTTCGAGCATGCGCTGCCGGACAGTCACAACGCCTTCGTCTACGTCTACCGCGGCGCGGCGCGCTTTGACAGCGGCTGCACCGTGCCTGCGCAGCGCATGGCCATCCTGGCCAACACGCCGGGCAGCGACGGCGTGCGCCTGCAGGCGGGGGACGACGGCGCGCGTCTGCTGCTGATCGCCGGCCGGCCGCTGGGCGAGCCCATCGCCCAGTACGGCCCCTTCGTGATGAACACCGAAGCGGAGCTGATGCAGGCGGTCAGGGACTTCCAGAGCGGGCGCCTGGCCTGAGTGCCGAAACTGGGGGGCGAAGCCGAGCGGAGAAAGACCGCCTCCAGGTTTGATGCCGATCAAGAAAGACCAAGAAGGCACGGCAAGGGTCGGGCCCCGGCACCCGGGCGAGGCACTTTGCACATTGTGCGGATAGCGCTCTTGCGCTGACACTTTGTTGCATGAGCACGAATCCGCAGTACGAGCATGACACCGTGCCTGCCGCCCTGGATGCCCTGGACCGGCCGCCTGCTTCCGCCAGCGCCCGGCGTGGGACGCAGGTGTTCACCGACCTGGATCAGCTCTGGCAGCAGATGCAGAGCGGCCACACGGTCCGCGCTGCGAGATTGGGCGAGGCCTTGATCGAGGCAGGCCTGCTGAGCCGACCCCAGCTGCAAAAGGCGCTGGGGCGCCAACTGGGCGCCGTGCCGCACGTGCCCATCGGCGAGCAACTGGTCAAGGACGGCGTGCTCAGCCCGGCGCAGTTGCGGCAGATGCTGGCTGCCTGGCAGGGCGTGCCCACGGTGGACCTGGGCTGTGTGCGTCCCGAGCCGGAGGCGCTGGCCCAGGTGCCGCGCATGATCGCCCTGCGCGAGTCGGTGTGCCCGCTGATGGTGAGGGCCGACGTGCTGGTGGTCGCGGTGGCCGACCCTTGGGACCACCATCTGCTGGAAGTGCTGCGCTTTGTTTCGGAGCTGCATGTGCGGCCTGTGCTGGCCCGCCCAGGCACCCTGCTGCCGGCCATCGCGCGGGCCTACCAGCAGGAGTTGGGCAGCAACGCCAAGCCGCCGGTTGATGGCGCGGAAAAAGCCATCGCCCCGGCTGCTCAGGCCACGACCATCCGCGAGCTGGCCCAGCAGCTGGCGGAGGCTGAAAGCTTGTCCAGCGACGCAGAGGTCGGCGTGGTGGCCGAGTCGGACAACACCCTGGTGCGCCTGGTCAACCGGCTGATCGCCGATGCCATCGAGCTGGGTGCTTCCGACATCCACATCGAGGCCTCCGATGCGCCGCGCCCGGTGCGCATCCGCCTGCGCATCGATGGCGATCTGGTCCGCTATCTGGAGCTGCCGGCTCGTGTGCGCTTCGCCCTTGTGGCGCGCCTGAAGATCATGGCGGACCTCGACATCTCGGAACACCGCCGGCCCCAGGACGGCAAGATCGACTTCAGCCGCTTCGGCGGTCCGCCGGTGGAGCTGCGCCTGGTGACGGTGCCGACCAACACCGGGCTGGAGGACGTGGTGCTGCGTCTGCTGGGCGGCATGAAGCCGCTGCCCCTGGACGAGATCGGGCTCGCGCCGGGCAATCTGGAAGGACTGCGGCGGGTGATGGCGAAGTCCTATGGCCTGCTGCTGATCTGCGGCCCGACGGGCTGCGGCAAGACCACCACCCTGCACTCGGTGATGCGCGAGCTCAACGAGGACAAGCGCAAGATCTGGACCGCCGAGGATCCCATCGAGATCACCCAGGAGGGCCTGCGCCAGGTGCAGGTCAATGCCCGCATCGGCTGGACCTTTGCTGCGGCCATGCGGACCTTCCTGCGCGCCGACCCGGACGTGATCATGATCGGCGAGATGCGCGACGAGGAGACGGCGCGCATCGCGATCGAGGCCTCGCTGACCGGACACCTGGTGATGTCCACGCTGCACACCAACTCGGCGCCAGAAAGCGTCACGCGGCTGCTGGAGATCGGGCTGGATCCCTTCATGTTCTCGGACTCGCTGCTGGCGGTGCTGGCCCAGCGCCTGGTGCGCCGCCTGTGCAAGGACTGCCGCGTGGCGGAGCCCCTGGATGAACGTGCGGCCCATTCGCTGGCGCAGCTGTATCTGCAGGCGCCCCTGCCCGGTCTGGCGCCCGAATCGCTGCTGGCGGGCTGGCGCGAGCGCTACGGCGTGCAGGGGCGGCTGATGCAGTACCGTCACCATGGCTGCGATGCCTGCGGCGGCACCGGCTACCGCGGTCGCATGGGCATCCACGAGCTGCTGGTGGCTGACGATTCGCTGCGTGCGCTGGTGCGGCGCAGGGCCTCGGCGACCGAGATGTTCCAGCTGGCCCTGCAGAGCGGCATGCGCACGTTGCGGCAGGACGGCATCGAGAAAGCGATGGCGGGCCTGACTGACCTGCCCGAAGTGCTGGCCGCCAGCAATCAGTGAGTGCCACGGTCGGCGTCCTTGCAACCTTGACGGAGCTTCCCCATGAAGATATCGCCTGCTCAAGCGCTCCCGACGGGGCCGCTGAACCTGGAAGTGCCGGCCTTGCTGCTCAGCAGCCTGGGCGAATGGCTGGCCGGCTGGGCACTGCACCTGCAGGCCTCTGCCGATGACCCGGCGCGGGTGGCGCGGGCCGGTGTGGAGCTGGAGCAGCTGGGCCTGGAAATGCAGGCCTTGGTCCATGCGCTGCGCGGCGCGCGGCCGGCGGCGGCTGAGCTGGTGGATCTTCAGTCGGCGGCAGCCCAGGCCTTGCAGCAATGGCAGCCGGCCTTGCACCAGGGTGGCATGGGCGTCGAACTGCAGCCCGGTCCGGCGCTCGTCCAGGAGCTGGATGCCGGGCTGCTGCAGCACGCGCTGGATCTCCTGCTGGGCCACGCGCTGGCGGGTGCGCGCGACGTTCGGCTGTCGGTGTTGAAGCTCGAAGGCGGCGTCCACGAGTTGCGGCTGGAAGGACTCGGGCCGCAGGCGGACGATGATGAGCTGCATTGGCTGCTGCTGCGCCTGCTGGCCAAAGCGCGGGGGTGGACCCTGCAGCGGCAGGAAGGGCATGAGGCGGGTACCGCGGCCGTGGCACTGCGGCTCGGGCGCGCCCTGGCCGAGCCGTCGACCGGTGATGACGAAGGACTGCCGCGGCGCCGCCTGGACCTGGCGCTGCGGGTGCTGGTGCTTGACCCGCATGAACCCAGCCGGGTCCAGTGCGCGCAGCTGCTGGGCCAGGCCGGGCTGGCGCACGACTGCCTGGCGACGCTGGAGCAGGCCCGCGAGCAACTGGCCGCCGGCAACCCGGACTGGAATGTGCTGGTGGCGGGCATACCGGCCGACGAACCCGGCATGGCGGCCTTCGTCGACCAGCTGCGGGAAGGCCCCGGCCTGCTGCGCTGGATCGAGCTGGTGGACGATGACTACCGCTTCGACATCGGCGTGCCGGACGCGTCGCGACCCGCGCGGTTGGGTCGGCAGGATCTGCAGCACACCCTGCTGCAGTCGCTGGCAGCCTGAGCGACCCGCTGCCCCGGGGTTACCGCGCAGCCTAGTCCGCCGAGCGCGCGCCGGCCAGACCGTCCAGGATGGGGCAGTCCGGCCTTTCGTCGCCCTGGCAGCACTGCGTCAGCTGAAGCAGGGTCTGGCGCATGGCCTGCATCTCGGCCAGACGCCGGTCCAGGTCGGCGATGTGCGCCTGGGCGATCTTCTTCACCTGGCTGCTGGCGCGGCGCCGGTCCTGCCAGAGCTTGAGCAGTTCGGCGATCTCGGCCATGGAAAAGCCCAGGTCCCGGCCGCGCCGGATGAAGCGCAGCACATGGACCTCGCGCTCGCTGTACTGACGGTAGCCCGCATCAGTGCGGGGCACCTCGCCCAGCAGGCCCAGGCTTTCGTAGTGACGCAGCATCTTGGCCGAGACGCCGGAGCGGGCCGCGGCCTCGCCGATATTGAGCAATCCATTCATGCAGGAGGTCTCCAGCGCTGCAGCAGCAGCGCGTTGCTGATCACGGTGACGCTGGACAGCGCCATGGCGGCGCCGGCGATCACGGGGCTGAGCAGGCCCAGCGCCGCCAACGGGATGCCCACGACGTTGTAGGCAAAGGCCCAGAACAGGTTCTGGCGAATCTTGCTCACGGTGCGCCGCGAGATCGAGATGGCCTCCGCCACGAGGCGTGGGTCGGATCGCATCAGAGTGATGCCGGCGGCATGCATGGCCACGTCGGTGCCGCTGCCCATGGCCAGGCCCACGTCGGCGGCGGCCAGTGCCGGCGCGTCATTGATGCCGTCGCCCACCATGGCCACGCGCCGGCCGCCGGCCTTGAGTGCCGAGACCTGTTCGGCCTTGTGCTCGGGCAGCACCTCGGCATGCACTTCGTCCAGACCCAGTTCGCGGCCCACGGCCTCGGCGGCGCCGCGGTTGTCGCCGCTCAGCAGCACGGTGCGCAGGCCCAGCTGGCGCAGCTGATCGATGGCCTCGCGCGAGCTCGGCTTGATCGGGTCACCGAAGGCCAGCAGGCCCAGCAACTCGGGAGGCGCTGCGGCGCTGGTCCGCCGGGCCAGCCAGGACAAGGTCCGGCCCTGGGCCTGCTGAGACTGCGCCTGTTCGGCCAACGGCGCGAGATCCACGCCCAGCTCCTGCATGTAGCGGCTGCTGCCCAGCATCAGCTGCTGCTCGTCCAGACTCGCTTCCAAGCCGCGCCCGGCCACAGCCTTGAGGGAGGTGGGCGTTGGCAAGACCTGACCCCCGGCATCGCCCTGCGCCGACCACGCAGCCAGCACGGCCTTGGCCAGCGGGTGCTCGCTGCCTTGCTGCAGCACAGCAGCCAGGCGCAGCAACTCAGCTTCGCCCACGCTGCCAAGGGCTTGCAGGGTCAGCAGGCGGGGATGGCCCTCGGTCAGGGTGCCGGTCTTGTCGAAGGCCACCACCTCCAGCTTGCGAGCGAGTTCCAGCGCCTCGGCGTCCTTGATCAGCAGGCCACGCCGGGCCGCCACGCCGGTGCCGGCCATCAGCGCGGCCGGCGTGGCGAGGCCCAGCGCGCAGGGGCAGGCGATGACCAGCACCGCCACGGCATGCAGCAGGCCGTGCTCCCAATCGCCCGCGCCAAAGCCCCAGCCCAGCAGCGTCAGCAGCGCAATGAGCACCACCACCGGCACGAAGACGGCACTGACCTGGTCGACCAGGCGCTGGATGGGCGCCTTGCCCGCCTGCGCCGATTCGACCAGCCGTACGATGCGCGAGAGGGTGGATTCCGCCCCCAAGGCGCGCACGGACAGCAGCAGCAGGCCCTCGCCGTTGACGGCGCCGCCGATGACTGCATCACCTTCGCCGCGTGCCACGGGCAAGCTTTCGCCGGTGATCAGGGATTCGTCCACATGGCTGGCGCCTTCCAGCACCGTGCCGTCGACGGGGATGCGTTCGCCCGGTCGCACCACCACCCGGTCCCCCAAGGCCAGCGCCGCCACGGGCACCTCCTGTTCGCTGCCGTCCGCGCGGCGCAGGCGGGCCGTCTCCGGACGCAGCTGGCGCAGCGCGCGTATGGCCTCGGTGGTGCGATGCTTGGCACGCGCTTCCAGATGCTTGCCCAGCAACACCAGGGTGATCACCACCGCGGCCGACTCGAAATAGAGTGACATGCTCATGGGCCCCTGGCGCAGCAGCTCGTAGACCGAGAGCCCGTAGGCGGCGCTGGTGCCCAGCGCGACGAGCAGGTCCATGTTGCCGCTGCCGGCCTTCAGCGCCGCCCAGCCCTTGCGGTAGAAGCGCGCGCCCATCAGGAACTGCACCGGGGTGGCCAGCGCCCACTGCAGCCAGCCGTCGAGCATCCAATGGGCGCCCCACAGCTGGGCCGCCATGGGCAGGACCAGCGGCAGGCTCAGCAGCGCTGCCAGCACCAGGCCCAGCCGGCCATCCAGGAGCGACTGCCACAGCGTGTCGCGCGAGGGCTCTGTGGCGCTGCCTTCCTCATGCAGCCGCGCCCCATAGCCGGCCTTCGTCACAGCGGCGATCAAGGCGTCGCCCTCTACCGAGGCCAGGCTGCGCACGCGGGCCGTTTCCGTCGCGAGGTTGACGCTGGCCTCCAGCACGCCGGGCAGCTTGCGCAAGGCCTTTTCGACTCGGCCGACGCAGGAGGCGCAAGTCATGCCACCGATCGCCAGCTGCCACGATCGCTCGCGCAGCCCATAGCCGCCCTGGCTCAGCGCCTGAGCCAGGTCCGCCAAAGCGGGATGGCCGCTCAACTCAGCCTGCTCCGTGGCCAGGTTGACGGTGACGTTGCTGACGCCGGGGACCTTGCTCAAGAGGCGTTCGACACGCTTGACACAGGAGGCACAACTCATGCCCGTGATGGGCAGGCTCAGGGAAGGGCTGGTGTTCATGGCGGCAGTCTCAAGCTTCACCTGATGGTAAGGTCAAGCCCGTCGCCCGGACACGGCCGGGGTCAATCGATTCAGCAGCCCCGCGCTTGACCTTGCCATGATGGCAATGCATATGCTCTGCGCCACTGTGAACCCCTTGAGGATCTGACCATGAGCAGCTTTCACCTTCCCGATATGAGTTGTGGCCATTGCGTGGCCGCCATCACCGAGGCCCTGAAGGCCGCCGACCCCGACGTGCGCCTGGAGTTCCAGCGCGAGGCGCGGACGGTGCAGGTGCAGAGCAAGCTGGATGACGCCCGCCTGGCTGAAGTGCTGACGGAGGCAGGGTATCCGCCGGCAGCGGGCTGATGCGGTATGGCCGGCGCGTTGAGTGCGCGCCGGCGGCTCTTTGGCTGGGCGGCGTCTGTTTGCATTGCGGCACGCGTGTGTTGTGTCCGTGGTGATGCGCGGCCGTTCGCCTGTGAAACGCCAGGCGGCGAGTGCTGCGGCGGCGCGAGCCTTCCGTTGGCAATTGGTCATTACCCTTTACGAAGGGGCTGGCAGTGCGGCAGGCACCCTGCAGTGTGTGGCGCTCATACATCAGATTCCCCCGTATTGGCGATAGCGCCCAGAAACGCTCCTTCACATCAATGAAACAATCCGTACGCTTGGTCGGCCGCTCCTTGGGGGAGCGGTTGGCGGGCTACCTATAAAGATTTGGCGCCATCACAAGTGGCGCATTCTCAGAGGGCTATTCACATGTCTCGTTTCAACGATAGCCAGCGCAAGTTGGCGCTGACCACTATTGCGCTCGCCAGCAGCGTTGCCTGCCTGTCGGCTCAAGCCCAGCAGCAGGCGCCTGTCCAGCTGCAGCGCATTGAGATCACGGGTTCCAACATCAAGCGACTGGCCACCGAAACCGCTTCACCGGTGCAGGTCTATTCGCGCACCGAAATCAAGGAAACCGGTGCCAACACGGTGCGCCAGGTGCTGGACACCATCATGGCGACCGACGCAGCGACCACGCTGCGCGACAACAACAGCTCCAGCAGTTTTGCTGCCGGTGCTTCCGGCGTCGGCATGCGCGGCCTGGGCAAGGCAGCCACGCTGGTGCTGCTGAACGGCCGTCGCCTGCCGGCCTATGGCCTGGCTGACGGTGCCAAGGAAACCTTCGCCAACATCGATGCGCTGCCCGCCGACGTGATCGATCGCGTCGAAGTGCTGAAGGACGGCGCATCCGCCGTTTACGGCTCTGATGCGATGGCCGGCGTGATCAACATCATCACCCGCCGCGAATACGAGGGCGTGGGCATGAGCGCCGCCTATCAGTACGGCATTGGCCCCAGCATCAACAAGCAGACCACGGTGGGCCTGGTTGCGGGCAAGGGCGACTTTGCTCGTGACCGCTACAACGTGCTGGCCAACCTGGAACTGTACAAGCGCGACGGCTATTTCCTCTCGGACGTCAAGGATGACTACGCACCCTGGCACAAGCAGTTCGTGAGCCCGGCCTTCGGTGATCCGGTGCTGACGTCGTGGCCTGGCAACCTGATCAAGGGCTCAATCAACGCCAAGGGTGATTTCGTGCCCGGTGCCCGCGTGGCCAACAAGGACTGCCCGGCCAGCCAGAAGAATTCTGCCGGCGCCTGCGCGATGGACGTCAATGGCTTGAACATGCTCTCGGCGCCCGCCAAGCGTGCCAACTTCTACTCGGCTGGTCGCTACGCCATCAGCGACACCGTGGAAGCGTTCGCAGAAGTGTCCGGTTCGCACGTCAAGGTCGAGTTCGAGTCCCTGCCGTTTGCAATCAGCGCTCCTGGCACGCCTTACCAGTGGTTTGATGGCAATGCCAAGAAGATCCAGATCGTCAAGAAGCCGCTGCTGAGCGCCAGCAATCCGGCCAACACGACGGGCGGTCCCGCCGGGCTGGAATACCGCTTCATGGACAATCCCAATATGTGGCACGCGCCTGTCACCGCCAGCCAGTACCGCGTGATGGCGGGCCTGAAGGGGACCTTCGGCACCTGGGACTGGGAGACTGCGGTGGGTCGTGTGGGTGCTTCCGCCAGCAAGAAGGATGTGGCGGCCAATCGCGACACCTTCATCTCGGCGGTGTCTACGGGTGAGTACAAGGTCGGTGGGCAGAACAGCCAGGAACTCCTGGACAAGATGTTCAACCCGATCGACATGCGTGGTGACAATCACCAGAACTTCCTGGACGCCAAGGTTTCCGGGGAAGTGATGCAGCTGCCGGCTGGCCCGCTGCAGATGGCAGCTGGCCTGGATATCCGCGGCGAGTCGATGAAGGTCAAGTCCAGCGACAACGTGATGGCCGCCCAGATGATCGGCCGCGGCTCCGTGTGGGTGGAAGGCAAGCGCAACCTGTTCGCTACCTTCGCCGAGTTCGAAGGCCCTATCGTCAAGAACCTTGTGGCCAACGCCGCCCTGCGCTATGACAAGGCTGACGGCTTCAGCGGTCACATGTCGCCCAAGCTGGGCCTGCGGTGGACCGTGAACCCCAAGCTGCTGCTGCGCGGCACGGTGGCAGGCGGCTTCCGCGCCCCCAACATCCCGGAAACCCTGGGCAAGGTGGGTCTGACCGGCTTCTACAACAACACGATGGACCCCAAGCGCTGCGCCGATGCCACGGCCATCCAGGACATCCTGAAGACCGGCAACGCCAACGACAAGCAGGACGCCACCACGGCCTACAACTCGGGCTGCCTGGCCTCCGTGCCGGCCATGATCTCGGCCAACCCCAATCTGAAGCCCGAACTGTCGCGCAGCTACACCGCTGGCTTCGTGTTCGAACCGGTCAAGGATCTGTCGGTGGCCGTGGACCTGTGGCGCATTGAGCGTCGTGACGAAATCAGCACCCGCGACCGGGATTACGTGCTGGCTCGCGAAGGTCAGCCCGGCTACACGGATCTGATCGCGCGCCAGCCGATCAGCACCCAGGACCAGGCCTATGCCGATCGCGCCAACCAGCTCAAGCCGGGTGCGAACGTCTCCTGGAAGGCCGGTCAGCTGATCACGCTGCTGCTGCAGTATGAGAACTTCGGTAAGACCGAGTCCTCTGGCATCGACCTCGACGTCAAGGGCAAGTTCAGCGTGGCCGACCTCGGCACCTTCACGCTGGGTCTGCAGACGACCTATGCGCTGAAGTCGCGCTCCTGGGACATCGACGCCGACGACTGGCGCCCGAACACGGTGGGTCTGCGCAACACGCCGCGTACCAAGGCTCGCCTGTCCGCGCAGTGGAAGCGCAACGACTGGTCCGCCGGTCTGGCCTTCAGCTACACGTCTCGCATGGAGCTGAACAACGACGAGACTGACGAAGCCACCTGGAGCGAGTCTGCTTGCCGGGCGCGCCTGAAGCCGGGTTCGTATGTCTGCTACAACGCGCCGTCCCTCTATACGGACTTCAACCTGAGCTACAGCGGCTTCAAGAACACGCGCGTGGGTCTGAACGTCAACAACCTGTTGCACGACTCCGCGCCGGTCAACCTGCGCGATGGCTACGCCGTTCGTCCGCGCTATGTGCGCCTGAGCGCCGAGTACAAGTTCTAAGCAACCGTACTCCCGAAGCAGTACGCCGGGTTTCCGGCGTGCCTCTCGAAGCCCCGCTCGCGCGGGGCTTTCTTTTTTTCTGCGTGAAATGTTGGTGAGCGGGTTGAAGCCCTTCGGGCCCGTGCACGTCTGCCGGTGTGGATGGGGGAGGCGGTGCAGGTCCGCCAAGAAAAATGCCGGGCGTTGCCCGGCATTCGCTTGACGAGGCAGGGTTCAATCCAGCCGCAGGTTCAGCCGCACCCAGGTCGTCGTCCCCTGCGGACGATTGCGCACGGCGAATTCCTTCAGCACCTTCACGTCGGCCGACCACACGCCGCCTTCCGAGACATAAGCCAGCATGGGGCCCAGGGCGCGGACGCGCGCCTTGTTGCCATGGGCGGCCACGCCAGGGCCGTTGTCATGCGTGGTCTGCTCCACCAGGTAACCCTGCAGGCCCAGGCGCCACTCGTCGTTGATCCGGTACATGGCGGCGTAGTCGGCGTGCAGATACTGGCCCGAACGCACGTCGGTGGCGGTGTTGCGGGTGTTGAGCGAGTAGGTGGCGCGCAAGCCAAGCTCCAGGCCGTTTTCCCAGACCTTGGAGGCCAGCAGCAGCGGGCGCACCGTCCAGAACTTGCCGGCGCCCGGGTTCACGGCCTGCTTGGCGTCATAGGCGCCGGTGGGGGCGACCACGCTCAGGCCCAGCACCAAGCGGCTGTCGTCGTTCTGCCAATCCACGAAGCCGGCGAGGTCCAGGTCGCCCTGACCGCTGCGGCTGCCGGAGCGCTGGGCGCCCAAGGGGTCCAGCTGGGCCTGCAAGGCCGTCGCGGCGGCTGCCGGGGTGCCGGCCGGCAGGATGGCGCTGAGGCGGATGTCATTGCGCTGGCGGACCAGGGGCAAGGTGGCTGAAAAGCCCAGCCTGCCATCGGCCAGCAGCTTGTCGGTCACCCAGGTGCCGCGCGCCACGAAGACGTCGGCCTCGATGTCACCCTTTACCTGCACGGGCAGGGTGCCCAGCGGCGTGCTGGCCTGCATCTGCAGCGCTTGCCCGTCGTCCCCCTTCAGCTGGTGGGCGCTGTAGTGCTGCAGCCAGAGTTGGCCGTACCAGCCGGGGAACTGGGGTGTGGCGAGCTCATAGCTGGGGGCGCCCAGCAGCGCGCGCAGCTGGCCGTTCTCGGTGGCAATGGCCGATCCGCAAGGGGCCAGCGCCGCGAGGGTCGCGAGGAGGGCCAGGGGGTACTTCTTCATGGAGGGTCCTGAAAGCTGAAGGACTGAACAAAGCTCCGCCGACGCAGGCGCGCCGCCTGCATCGGAAGCTCATGGGGGCATCATTGGGGAATGGGGGCGGATGCTGCCAGCCTTGGCGTGAAATGCACAGCGATCGGCCTAGAGAGCCCTGCCGAATTACATCGGCTTGCGCATTCTTGCCGGTGGGTGCTGCTGCATTGGGCGCCGCTTCTCTCTATCATCCGCGCCCTGGCAGTACCTTCCGAATGTGGCGCTGCCGCATGTCAAGGAGACAAGAAGATGCTGCGATTCCTGCGCCCTCTCGCCCTGGGTCTGCTCGTGCTGGCGGGCCCGGGCCATGCCAACGACGTCAAGTTTGAAGGCTTCGACTTCCCCACCACCGCTGCCGTGGGCGGCCAGACGCTGGTGCTCAACGGCATCGCGGCCTCCAGCATTCTCTCGACGCGCTCCACCGTCGTGGCCTTCTACCTGCCCAGCAAACAGACGAGCATGGAAGGCGCCACCGGCGTCAAGGGGCCCAAGCGCATCCAGTTCTACATGCTGCGCGCGGTCTCGGCCAAGGATCTGGCCAACGCCATGCTCGACCGCATTCGCCAGAACGTCACGACCGAGGAGTTCTCGGCCAATGTCGTCGCCACCTCGCAGCTGGGGGCCGTGTTCGGCCAGCGCAGCAAGGTCAGCAAGGGCGATCTGGTCGTGATCGACTACAACCCGGTGGACAAGAGCACCGAGTTCTCGCTCAATGGCAAGCGCCTGGGCGACCCGATCGCGGGCGAGGCCTTCTTCCCGATGATGATGAAGGTGTGGATCGGGCCCAAGGTGCGCGACTCCACGCGCGAAGGTCTGCTGGGACTGACCAAGCTCGAAGGCTGAGGCGGCCTCAGCTCCTCTTGCTGGTGCCCCGCCCTGGGGCACTTCTTCATGCTGGGCTGCTCAGGCCTGGGCAAGGGCGCGCTGCAGCGTGTCCTTCAATCCGCGCAGGCGCTGCAGCTCCTCGTCCGGCGCCTGCAGTGCGGGCCACAGCAGGGCGACGAGGTCGCGGGCACTCTGGTCGACGTTGATCTGGCGGCCCGCGATGATCACCTCCCACAGCATGTGCTCCATGGGGCCGAAGACCAGCGACCGCAGCATGCGCAGCGGGATGTCCTGCCGCACCTGGCCCAGCTGCTGGCCGCGCGAGAGCAGCTCCATCAGCGGTGCGGTATAGCGCCGCTGCAGCTCGATGAAGGCTTCGCCGAATTCGGCGGAGCGGCCGCTGCCGCCGGTGATGTCGGCCTCGCGCTTGCGGCCCTCCGAGAGCACCAGCTCGCACAGGCCCGTGCCCTGAATCAGGAACAGCCGCAGGTGCGTGTGGACGACGAACTCCAGCTGCTCGCGGATCGGCGCCTCGCGCGGCAGGCCCTGCTCGATGGCCGCGATGATCTCGTCGTACCAGTCGGCGATCACCCGCATGCACAGCTCGCGCTTGCCGCGGAAATAGGTGAAGACCGTGGCTTCGGAAATGCCCAGGCGCTTGGCGATTTCGGTGGTGGTGGCGCGCTCGTAGCCCTTGGCTGCGAAGACTTCGCGGCCTGCGCGCAGGATGTCCCGCACTCGCTGCTCGGCCTTGGCGCCTGCGGGCGCGCGGCGCCGCATGGCGGGCGGTGTGGCGGCTGGGGTGTCGGCGGGCAGGCTCATGCGGGCCATTCTCCCTGAATTTCTGAGTCAAGCTCAAGTCTTGCTTGCTGGGGTGTTCCCTCTGTCGTATCCTCACGGCTTCGCGAGCCCTGCGAACACGATTCAATGGGTTTCACATGATGAATTGAGCTTGACTCAGATCAGGCTCCGCACCTGCCCATCAGGAGACACCATGTCCGTGCTGCAAAGCAAGCTCAATGCGCGTTCGGCTGACTTCAAGGCCAATGCCGAGGCCATGCAGGCCCTGATCGCCGACCTCAACGCCCGCCTCACCAAGATCGCCGAGGGCGGCGGCGAGGCCGCCCGCGCCAAGCACACGGCCCGCGGCAAGCTGCTGCCCCGCGAGCGCGTGGAGATGCTGCTGGACCCCGGCACGCCCTTCCTGGAGATCGCGCCACTGGCCGGCCTGAACATGTATGACAACGCCGCGCCGGGCGGCGGCATGATTGCCGGCATCGGGCGCGTCAACGGGGTCGAATGCGTCATCGTCTGCAATGACGCCACGGTCAAGGGCGGTACCTACTACCCGGTCACCGTCAAGAAGCACCTGCGGGCCCAGGAAATCGCCGAGCAGAACAAGCTGCCCTGCGTCTACCTGGTCGACTCCGGCGGTGCCAACCTGCCCAACCAGGACGAAGTCTTCCCGGACCGCGACCACTTCGGCCGCATCTTCTACAACCAGGCCAATCTGTCGGCCCAGGGCATTCCGCAGATCGCCGTGGTGATGGGCTCCTGCACGGCGGGCGGCGCCTACGTGCCGGCCATGTGCGACGAGACCATCATCGTCAAGAACCAGGGCACCATCTTCCTGGGCGGCCCGCCTCTGGTGAAGGCCGCCACCGGCGAGGTGGTGAGCGCTGAAGACCTGGGCGGCGGCGACGTCCACACCCGCCTCTCCGGCGTGGCCGACCATCTGGCCGAGAACGACACCCACGCCCTGGCTCTGGCCCGCAATGTCGTGGCGAACCTCAATCGCAGCAAGCCGCAGCCGCTGCGCCTGCAGCCGCCCAAGGCGCCGCTGTTCGACCCGGCCGAGCTGCATGGCGTGATTCCCACCGACACCCGCAAGCCCTTCGACGTGCGCGAGGTCATCGCCCGCATCGTCGACGGCTCTGAGTTCGATGAATTCAAGGCCCGCTACGGCAATACCCTGGTCTGCGGCTTCGCCCACATCGAGGGCATGCCCGTGGGCATCGTGGCCAACAACGGCATCCTCTTCGCCGAGAGCGCCAACAAGGGCGCGCACTTCATCGAGCTGTGCTGCCAGCGCAAGATCCCGCTGGTCTTCCTGCAGAACATCACCGGCTTCATGGTGGGCCGCAAGTACGAGAACGAGGGCATCGCCCGTGCCGGCGCCAAGATGGTGACGGCGGTGGCCTGCGCCAACGTGCCCAAGTTCACCGTCATCATCGGCGGCTCGTTCGGCGCCGGGAACTACGGCATGTGCGGCCGCGCCTATTCGCCGCGCTTCCTCTGGATGTGGCCCAACGCCCGCATCTCGGTGATGGGCGGCGAGCAGGCTGCGAGCGTGCTGGCCACCGTCAAGCGCGATGGCATCGAGGCCAAGGGCGGCCGGTGGAGCGCCGAGGAGGAAGAGGCCTTCAAGGCGCCGATCCGCCAGCAGTACGAGGACCAAGGCCACCCCTACTACGCCAGCGCCCGTCTGTGGGACGACGGCGTGATTGACCCGGCCGACACCCGCCGCGTGCTGGCCCTGGGCCTCTCCGCCTCGCTGAATGCGCCCATCCCCGATGCCAAGTTCGGCGTCTTCCGGATGTGATGTATACAATGTGTGTGCACTCTGCGGAATGTACACATCATGCGCACCAATATCGAGATCGATGACGAGTTGATGGCGAAAGCCCTGCAGGCCGGCCCCTTCAAGACCAAGAAGGAAGCGGTCGAGGCCGGGCTGAAGCTGCTGGCGCGCCAGGCGGCCTACCGCGAACTGCTCAAGTGGCGCGGCAAGCTCAAGTGGGAAGGTGACGAGGCCGTGGATTGGACCGCCCTGCCTGAATCCGAGCCCCTGGCCGTTCATGAACCCGCCCCGGGGAAGCGCCGTGCTGGTCGTTGATTCGAGCGTCTGGATCGACTTTTTCTCGGGTGCCGAGCACCCGGCGGTCGATCAGCTGGCGGAACTGCTGGAGCAGGGCGAGCTGCGCCTGGTCGTGCCGGACCTGGTGCTGTTCGAGGTGCTGCGCGGCTTCCGGCACCCGCGCGAGCTGCGGCAGGCCACGCTGCTGATGCAGAGCCTGGCCGTCGAGCCCACGGGGGGCGAAGCCCTGGCCATGGCCGCGGTCGACCACTACCGCAGCCTGCGCGCCCAGGGCTATACGGTGCGCAGCCCCATCGACGTGCTGCTGGCCGCCTTCTGCATCGAGAACGACTACGCCCTGCTGCACAAGGACCGCGACTTCGACGCCCTGGAGGTCCACCGCGGCCTCAAGGTCTGGAAGCACTGACAAGAGAACACCATGACGAGCACGCTCAAGATCGAACGCGAGGGCCCCAATCACTGTGTGGCCCGCGTCACCCTGAACCGCCCCGATGTGCGCAATGCCTTCAACGAGGGCGTCATCGCCGAGCTGACCGAGGCCTTCGCAGCGCTGGGGCAAGACCTGACCCTGCGAGCCATCGTGCTGGCCGCCGAGGGCAAGGCCTTCTGCGCCGGCGCCGATCTCAACTGGATGAAGGCCATGGCGGGCTACAGCTGGGATGAGAACCATGCCGACGCCAGCCGCCTGGCCGACATGCTCTGGACGATCTACAGCTGCCCCGTGCCCGTGATCGCTCGCGTGCAGGGCGATGTCTACGCCGGCGGCGTGGGCCTGGTCTCGGTCTGCGACATGGTCGTGGCCGTGGAGGGCGCGGGCTTCTGCCTGTCCGAGGCCAAGCTGGGCCTGCTGCCGGCCACCATCGGCCCCTACGTGGTCCGCGCGCTGGGCGAGCAGGCCTCGCGCCGCTACTTCGTCACCGCCGAGCGCTTCAGCGCCGCCGAGGCCCACCGCCTGGGCCTGGTCCACGAACTGGCCACGCCGGAGACGCTGGACGCCAAGGTGCAAGGCCTGGTCGACGCGCTCTGCGCCAACGGTCCTGCCGCGGTGCGTGCCTGCAAGAAGCTGGTGCAGGATGTGGCCCATCGTGAGATCACACCCGCACTGCGCGATGACACAGCGCGCCGCATTGCTGACATCCGTGCCTCCGCCGAGGGCCGTGAAGGCGTGCAGAGCTTCCTGAACAAGGCCAAGCCCGGCTGGCTTGCCTGATGCACGCCATGGCTGACGACCGCTCCACCGCCGCCTTGCAACGCCGCAGCCTCGATGCGGTCTGGCACCCCTGCACGCAGATGGCGCGTGCCGAGCGCGTGCCGCCGCTGCCCATCGCGCGGGGCGAGGGCGCCTGGCTGTTCGACTTCGACGGCCACCGCTACTTCGACGCCAACAGTTCCTGGTGGGTCAACCTCTTCGGTCACGCGGACGCCGGCATCAACGCTGCCATCAAGCAGCAGCTGGACACCCTGCCGCATGTGATGCTGGCCGGCTGCACGCACGAGCCTGCCATCCGCCTGGCCGAGCGTCTGAGCGCGCGCACCGACGGCGCGCTGGGCCATGTGTTCTTCGGCAGCGATGGCGCCAGTGCGGTGGAGATCGCGCTGAAGCAGAGCTTCCACAGTTGGCGCAACCTCGGCCAGATGGACAAGCGCGAGTTCGTGTGCCTGAGGAACGGCTACCACGGCGAGACCATCGGCGCGCTGGCCGTGACCGACGTTGCCATCTTCCGCGATGCCTACGACCCGCTGCTGATGCGGGCCCACATCGTCGATTCGCCCGACAGCCGCCTGGGCAACGAGCCAGCGGCGCTGGCCGCGCTGCGCGCCTTGCTGGCCGAGCGCCAGGGCCACATCGCCGCCGTGATCCTGGAGCCGCTGGTGCAGGGCGCTGCCGGCATGGTGATGCATTCGCCGGACTACCTGCGCCAGGTGCGGGCGATGACCCGTGAGTTCGGCGTGCACCTGATCGCCGACGAAATCGCGGTGGGCTGCGGGCGCACCGGACAGTTCTTTGCCTGGCAGCACACGCTGGTCGACGGCGACCTCGCCAGCGCCGGGCCGCCCCAAGCTGGCGAAGCCCCCGCGGGGGGCGGCTCGCGTACTCGCGAGCGTGGGGGCGAACAATCCCTGTGGCCCGATTTCATCCTGCTGTCGAAGGGCATCACCGCCGGCACGCTGCCGCTCTCGCTGGTGCTCACGACCGACGCCATCTACCGCGCCTTCTGGTCCGAGGACGTCACCCGCGGCTTCCTGCACTCGCATTCCTACACCGGCAACGCGCTCGCCTGCGCTGCGGCCAATGCCGTGCTGGACCGCTTCGATGCCGGTCAGATCAAGCGCAACGCAGAACAGGCTTCGCAATTGGCCGAGGCCTTCGCGCCGCTGGCGAAGCATGTGCGTGTGGCCCATCTGCGGCAGCAGGGCATGATCCTGGCCTTTGACGTCGTGGACGCGCCGGCCGGCTTTGCCGAGGCCTTCCACCTGGCGGCGCGCCGGCACGAGCTGCTGATCCGGCCCATCGGGCGGACGGTCTACCTGATGCCGCCCTACCTGATCGACGCCGACGTGGCGCACTGGCTGGCGGAGGCGGTTCGACGCACCCTGGCCGACCTTTTTCCTGACTCCCATGTTGCTTGATCATCTGAGCTCCAAGCTGCGCGCCATCGAAGCGCAGTCCCTGACCCGCTTCCTGCGCGAGGCGGAGAGTCCCACCGCGCCGCACCAGACCGTGCGCGGCGTCGACGGCATCGCCCGCGAGCTGCTGATGTTCTGCAGCAATGACTACCTGGGCCTGGCCGCGCATCCGCGCATCGCCGAGGCGCTGGCCGAAGGCGCGCGGCTCTACGGCGGCGGCAGTGGTGCCTCGCCGCTGGTCAGCGGCCACTCGGTCGCGCACAAGCGCGTGACCGACACCCTGGCCGACTGGTTCTCGCCCCACATCCCGCAGGCGCGCGCCCTGGGCTTTTGCACCGGCTACATGGCCAATCTGGCGGTGGTGACGGCGCTGGGCGACGTCGAGGCCGAGATCTTCTCCGAGACCCTCAACCACGCCTCGCTGATCGACGGCACGCGCCTGGCCCGCGCCAAGACCACGCGCTATGGCCATGCCGATGTCGCCGGCCTGCGCACCTTGCTGGCGGCCAGCCAGGCCAAGGTCAAGCTCATCGTCACCGATGCGGTCTTCAGCATGGACGGCGACATCGCCCCGCTGCCCGAGCTGCAGGCGCTGGCCAATGAATTCGACGCCTGGCTGATCGTGGACGACGCCCATGGCTTCGGCGTGCTGGGCCAGAAGGGCCGGGGTTCGCTGGAGCACTTCGATCTCTGCAGCGAACGCCTGATCCTCGTCGGCACGCTGGGCAAGGCCGCCGGGCTGGCCGGTGCCTTCGTCGTCGCGCACGAGACCATCACCGAGTACCTGCTGCAGGCGGCGCGCAACTACATCTTCTCGACGGCCTCGCCGCCTGCCGTGGAGCATGCGCTGCTCACCAGCTTCGACCTGATCGAGAGCGAGGTGGGCCAGGCCCGCCGTGAGCAGCTGAAGGCCCTGCAGCAGCAGCTGGCCCAGGGCATCAAGGCCATCCTCAAGCGCCACCGCGGCCTGCCCTGGCGCCTGGCGCCCAGCGAGACGCCCGTGCGCCCGCTGATCGTCGGTGGCAATGCCGAAGTGATGCAGCTGGCCGCCCGCCTGGAGCGCGAGGGCCTGCGCGTGCCGGGCATCCGTCCGCCGACTGTGGCCGTGGGCGAGGCCCGGCTGCGCATCACGCTGTGTGCGACGCACACGGCGGCGGATGTGGATCGCCTGCTGGCGGCGCTGGAAACCGCCGCCGCGGACATGGAGCGTGCCGCCGCATGATGCATGTGAGCCCTCCGTCCCTGAGTCCAGGTCCGGCCCCCCGAGGGGGCGAGGCAATGCAATTGCCACGCCTACAAGGCCTGTTCATCACCGGCACCGACACCGAGATCGGCAAGACCTGCGTCACCGCCGGGCTGACGCATGCGCTGGCCGAGGCCGGTGCGCGCGTGGTGCCGGTGAAGTCCCTGGCCGCGGGGCAGGTGCAGGACGCGCATGGCCGCTGGGTCAATGAGGACGTGCTGCAGCTGCACGCCGCCCAGCGCCTGGGGCTGAGCCTGGAGCAGATCGGCCCACTGCAGTTCCGCGAGCCCTGCGCGCCCCACATCGCCGCGCGGCTGGAAGGCAGGACGCTGGAGCGCGAACCACTGCTGGCTGCCATCCGTACGAGCGCGCGCCTCGGCGAGCTGGCCCTGGTCGAAGGCGTCGGTGGTTTCCGCGTGCCGCTCAATGACGGCTACGACACCGCCGACCTTGCCGTGGACCTGGCCCTGCCCGTGCTGCTGGTCGTCGGCTTGCGCCTGGGCTGCATCAACCACGCCCTGCTGACGGCCGAGGCGATCCGCGCCCGCGGCCTGCGCCTCGCCGGCTGGGTGGCCAATGTGGCCGACCCTCATCAAAGCCATGTGGCGGACAATGTCGCCGCGCTGGCCGCCCATTTCGCTTCGATGGGCGCGACCTGCTGGGGCCATGTGCCCCGCCTTCCCGATCCTTCTCCCGCGGCTGTCGCCGCGCATTTCTCGCTGACGCCAGCGGCCCTGCTGCAGGCTGTGCGGCAAGTCCAGGAACCTTGACCATGACCCAGACCCCCAACCAGATCCAGTCGCTGACGCCTTCCACCGACGCCGAGCGCCGCAATGCCAAGCCCTGGACGGTCAACGAGGTCGCGGCGCTCTTCGAGCTGCCCTTCAACGACCTGCTCTTCCGCGCCCAGCAGGTGCACCGCGAGCACTTCGACGCCAACGCCATCCAGCTCTCCACGCTGCTGTCCATCAAGACCGGCGGTTGCGAGGAAGACTGCGCCTACTGCCCGCAATCGGCCCACTTCGACACCGGCCTGAAGGCCGAGAAGCTGATCCCGCTGCAGGAAGTGATGGAGGCCGCGCGCGCCGCCAAGGCCAATGGCGCCACGCGCTTCTGCATGGGGGCTGCCTGGCGCTCGCCCAAGGAACGCCATCTGGAAGCCATCGGCGAGATGATCACCGAGGTCAAGGCCCTGGGCCTGGAGACCTGCCTGACCGCCGGCATGCTGGGTGACGGCCAGGCGGAGCAGCTCAAGGCCGCGGGCCTGGACTACTACAACCACAACCTCGACACCTCGCCCGAGTTCTACGGCCAGATCATCACCACCCGCACCTACCAGGACCGTCTGGACACCCTGGACCGCGTTCGCAACGTCGGTCTCAAGGTCTGCTCCGGCGGCATCGTGGGCCTGGGCGAGACCCGCCGCGAGCGCGCCGGTCTGCTGGTGCAGTTGGCCAATCTCGATCCCTATCCTGAGTCGGTGCCCATCAATAACCTGGTGCAGGTCGAGGGCACGCCGCTGTCCGGCACGGCCCAGCTCGATCCCTTCGAGTTCGTGCGCACCATTGCCGTGGCCCGCATCATCATGCCGCGCGCCATGGTCCGCCTCTCGGCCGGCCGCGAGGACATGCCAGAGAGCCTGCAGGCCCTGTGCTTCCTGGCCGGCGCCAACAGCATGTTCTACGGCGACAAGCTGCTGACCACGGCGAACCCGCAGGCCGAGAAGGACCGCGCGCTGCTGGACCGCCTGGGCATGCATTGCGCCACCGAGGCCGAGTTGTCGGAGGGGCATGGGAAGGAAGCCAAGATCCGCCTCAATGCCGCGGAAGCCGCTCCTGTCGGCACGCTTCGCGGCTGCAGCCAAGCCCACTGAGTTTCACGGGGCCATCGCCCCGCCAGCCCCTGACGGCTTACCGGCCGCCCGCTGATCAAAAAGAGAACGGAGTCACCGCCATGTTCAAGAAGATCCTGATCGCCAATCGCGGCGTTCGCGCCAACGGCGCGGGGGGCGACTCATATGCGCAGCATGTGAGTCGACACCAAATTGCCTGGCGAGCGAAGCGAGTGGCGATTGAGCCGAGGAGCCAACATGTTTAAGAAGATCTTGATCGCCAACCGAGGCGAGATCGCCTGCCGCGTCGCGGCCACTGCGCGCCGGCTGGGCGTCAAGACCGTGGCGGTCTATTCCGAGGCCGATGCCCGCGCCCGCCATGTGCAGGCCTGCGACGAGGCCGTGCTGATCGGCGGTCCGGCGCCCAAGGACTCCTACCTGCAGTGGCAGCGCATCATCGCGGCCGCCCAGGCCACGGGCGCCGAAGCCATCCACCCCGGCTACGGCTTCCTCAGCGAGAACGAGGACTTCGCCCAGGCCTGCGCGGCGGCGGGTCTCGTGTTCATCGGCCCGCCGGCCTCGGCCATCCAGGCCATGGGCCTGAAGGCGGAATCCAAGCGACTGATGGAGCAGGCCGGCGTGCCCCTGGTACCGGGCTATCACGGCGCGGACCAGGATCCGGCGCTGCTGAAGAAGGAGGCCGACCGCATCGGCTACCCCGTGCTGATCAAGGCCAGCGCCGGCGGCGGCGGCAAGGGCATGCGCGCGGTCTACGCGGCCGAGGAATTCGACGCCGCCCTGGCCTCCTGCAAGCGCGAGGCGATCAACAGCTTCGGCGACGATGCCGTGCTGATCGAGCGTTATGTGCAGCGCCCGCGGCACATCGAGATCCAGGTCTTCGGCGACACGCAGGGCGACTGCGTCTACCTCTTCGAGCGCGACTGCTCGGTGCAGCGCCGCCACCAGAAGGTGCTGGAGGAAGCCCCGGCGCCGGGCATGACGGAAGCGCGCCGCCGCGAAATGGGCGAGGCCGCCGTGGCCGCGGCCAAGGCCGTGGGCTACGTGGGTGCGGGCACGGTCGAGTTCATCGCAGAACAGGATGGGCGCTTCTATTTCATGGAGATGAACACCCGCCTGCAGGTCGAGCATCCCGTGACCGAGGCCATCACCGGCCAGGATCTGGTCGAGTGGCAGCTGCGCGTGGCCGCCGGCGAGCCGCTGCCGCTCAAACAGCACGAGCTGCGCATGCACGGCCATGCCATCGAGGCCCGCATCTGCGCCGAGAACCCCGAAGCCGGCTTCCTGCCTGCCACCGGCCGCCTGAACGTGGCCCGCTGGCCTGCGCATGTGAAGTTCCAGCGTGCGGGCGGTCCGGCGCCGAGCCGCCTCAAGGCGGACCGCACCCCCGTGGGGGGTGACGTCGGTACCCCGACGTCGGGGGCTGACATGTTCGTGCGCATTGATTCGGGCGTGGACGAGGGCGACGAGATCAGCCCCTTCTACGACTCCATGGTCGCCAAGCTCATCGTCTGGGGCGAGACCCGCGAGCAGGCCCTGGCCCGGCTGGACGCGAGCCTGCGCGACACCCACATCGTCGGCCTGCAGACCAACGTCGCCTTCCTGCGCCGCTGCGCCGCCACGGCCTCCTTCGCCAATGCCGATCTGGATACCGCGCTGATCGAGCGCGAGAAGGCCGTCCTTTTCGGTCAGGCGGGCTTGCCCCTGCGTGTGTCCGCCGCGGCCGTCGTGGCCCACACCCTGGCCGAGGAAGCCGCGACCGTGGGCAGCGACCCCTGGAGCCAGCGCGACGGCTGGCGCATGTTCGGCGCTTCGGCCCGCCGCTTCGACCTGGCCGAGGGGGAGGCGCATCACGAGGTCCTGCTCTCGCGGCACCATCAAGGTGGCATGGCACTGACGGTGGGCGGTGAGTCGTTCCCGTTTGCCGTGCGCTCCATCGGCACCGAGCAGCACGAGCTGCTGCTGGGCGAGGGCCTTGAGCTGGCACGCGTCACCGTGAAGACCTACAAGCAGGGCGAGCAGGTGGCGGTGTTCGCCGATGCCGGCTCGGCCCTGCTGACCGAGGTCGACGTGATCGCCCATGCCGGCGAAGGGCAGGGCGAAGGCGGCCGCCTGACGGCCCCCATGCCCGGCAAGCTGGTGGCCTTCCTGGCCCAGCCCGGCGACGCCGTCAGCAAGGGCCAGCCGCTGGCCGTGATGGAAGCGATGAAAATGGAGCACACCATCACTGCGCCGCGCGATGGCGTGGTCGCCGAGCTGCTGTTCGCGGTGGGCGATCAGGTGGGCGATGGTGCCGAGCTCTTGCGCCTGCAAAGCGCGGCCTGACTTTCCTTGCGCTGTTTTCTTTCGAACGACGAGCCCTTGAGGAGGAGCGATGATGAGAATGGGAGCATGTGTTCTGGCCGTGGCCGGACTGTTGGCGGGCTGCGCCCCGGTACCTTTGCAACGTGCACAGGTGGACCGCCTGAATGCCGATGCCAGCCTGGCCGAGGTGCAGGCAGCGCTAGGCGGGGCCAGCGAGCTGCGAGCCTTTGACTTCGCTGCAGGCGAACGAAGCTACCGGGTGCGGGAGTACCGCCTGCAAACCGGTGCCACGCAGCAGACGTCGGTGGTGTGCACGCAAGCCTGCTACCCCATCGTTGTGACGGTACCGGTCACCGTGGACTATGTGCTGGTGCACGAGCAGGGCTCGCAGCGCCTGCTGGCCTGGGGCAGCCTGGAGGAGTTGAGCAAGTCCAGCGACGAGCGCGTCAGCACGGTGATGCCTGCGCTGAAGATGGCCCGAGCCAAGCAACTGGAGACCGGCAAGTGATGAAGCACGCCACTCGATTCCTGGCCCCGCTCGCGCTGGGTGTGGCCCTGGCCGGCTGCGCAGCCATGAAGCCGCAGATCTTCCATTCACAGCTGGTCCAGCTCGACAAGGGCCTGCCTGCGTCGGACGTGCCACGGCGCCTGGGCCAGCCGCCCGTGCTGGAGCATCATGCGCAGGCGGATGGCCGGGAATTCCTGTTCCAGCAATACCGGCTGAACAATGGGCTGCAACTGGATCGCTACCTGGTGGCCTCCGAGAATGGGCGGGTGGTCTACTGGGGCTATGTCAGCGAGTTCCGCCGGCATCCCGATGCCTCGCTGGGCAAGGCGCTGAACACGGTGCTGCCGGCAGTGATGGCGCAGGACTGAACAGGAGAATTCCAATGGCATTGCCCCACCGCGTCACCCTGGTCGACGTCGGCCCCCGCGACGGCCTGCAGAACGAGAAGCAGCCGGTCGCCACCGAGCACAAGGCTCGGCTGGTGACCATGCTGCAGGAAGCAGGGCTGAAGAACATCGAGGTCACGAGCTTCGTCTCGCCGAAGTGGGTGCCGCAGATGGGCGACAACACCGCCGTGATGGCCGCCATCGAGCGCCGCCCCGGCGTGCGCTACAGCGTGCTGACGCCGAACATGAAGGGCCTGGAGTCGGCCCTGACGACGAAGCCCGATGAGATCGTCGTCTTCGGCGCGGCCTCGGAAGCCTTCAGCCAGAAGAACATCAACTGCAGCGTGGCTGAGAGCATCGAGCGCTTCGCCCCCGTGGTCGAGGCGGCCCATGCCGCCGGGCTGAAGGTGCGTGGCGCGCTGTCCTGCGCGGTGGGCTGCCCTTACGAGGGGGACATTTCCCCGGACCAAGTCGAGCGTGTCGTCCGCTTGATGAAGGACATCGGCGTGGACCACCTAGGCGTGGCCGACACCATCGGCGTGGGCACCCCGCGGCGCATCCAGGCGGCCATGGAGCGGGCGCTGAAGCACTATCCCTTGCACGAGGTCAGCGGCCATTTCCACGACACCTACGGTCAGGCGCTGTCCAACATCTATGCCTGCCTGGAGATGGGCATCCACACCTTCGACGCCAGCGTCGCAGGCCTGGGCGGCTGCCCTTACGCCAAGGGGGCCACGGGCAATGTGGCCACCGAAGACGTGGTCTTCCTGCTCAACGGCCTTGGTATCGAGACCGGCATCGACCTGGACAAGCTGGTTGACGCCGGGGCCTACATCTCCGAGCAACTGGGCCGCCCGCCGGTCTCGCGCGTGGCACGCGCCCTGCTGGCGAAGCGGCAGGGCTGAGCGCTGGCGTTCGCCGTGTCGGCTGCATGCCTTGTTCGCAGGGCTGCCCTGAACCATTGACCTGAGCGGGCCGCCGGCGCCCAATGCGAGCCATGGGCCTGATGCAGGCAGTGCAGGAGATGGCGATGGCGATCAAGGCATGGCGGCGGATCCTGGCCGGAGCGGTACTGTCAGTCGGTGCGATGCAGGGGGCATGGTCGGGCGACCTGCTGGGCGTTACCGAGGACGTGCCGCCCTTCTCCTATCTGGAGGGCGGGCGCTATCTGGGCCTGGCCAATGAAGTGCTCGATCGCGTGGCCGCGCAAAGCGGCCTGCATGTGCAGCGCAGCATCCAACCGTTCGCCCGCGGCCTCAAGACCCTGGACGAGGTGCCCAACAGCTTTCTGTACGTCGTCATTCGCACCCCGGCCCGCGAGCCGCATTACCGGTGGGTGGGGCCGCTGGACGACTGCGACGTGGTGGTGCTGACTCTGCGCAGCAGCGGCCTGGATTTCAGTCCCACCACGCCGGACGCCCGTGCCCTGCGTGTTGGGGTGGTCAAGGGCTCGCCAGCAGGCAAGATGGTGCGCGAGGCTGGCATGCCGGAGCGCAGCGTCTACCAGACCCCCGGCAGCGAGACCTCGACGCGCATGCTCTTCGCTGGCCATCTGGACATGATTGCCGGCCTGTCCCTGCCTTACCAGCACCAGGCGGCGCGCTTGGGCCTTGACGCCAGCCAGATGATGGTCGCCCACATGCTGCAGAAGGGCTATGGGTGCTACTTCGCCTTCAATCCCAAGGTCGACCCGGTGCTTTTCAAGCGCTTCGCCGAGGCCTTCGAGACGCTGCGCAGTTCTGGTGAACTGAAGGCTCTGCGCGAACGGGCCATCCAGGTGCCGGGGCCAGGACGGTGAGCCCCGGGAACAGCGCGCAGCCTCCGACGCGGTGCTCGCTATGCGGTGGCTACCAGGCGCACTTGCCAGCGGCTCAGGCCGCTGTCAACCCCAGGCCCAACTCCTCAAGGATGCGTTCCCTGAAGCGCTCGGCACGCTCCTCGCTGGAGCGTTCGCGGACCTGCTGGGCGGCGACCTCGATCCACAGCTGCAGGCCCGCTTCGCTGTCGATGTGTCGGGCCAGGGCACGAAGCTCACCGTCCTGACCGGCAAGCATGCGGGCGACCAGGTCCATGGCATAGAGCTTGGCACGCGCCAGGCGGCGGGCTTGCTCCACCGCCATCTTTTGCGCAGCCAGCGATGCCTGCCGCGCTCGTTCGCGTTCCGCGGCCTCATGCGCTTGCTGATGCGCCTGCAGATCCGCTTCCACGGGGGCGATCAGGCCACGGCCGTACAGGTCTTCGACCACGCTGGCTTCCATGCCCATATTGCGGGCCAGCTCGCGCAACTGGGCGAGGTCGCGGCGCCCATCCACCGTGATGAGCAGCATCCTGTGCCCGGCGGGCAGATCTCGACGCGGGTTGCTCAGCAGCTGTCGGGCCAGATCGGTCTTCTGCAGTCTCATGAGGGCGCTCACAGGAAGTTTCGGCAGGCGATCCCGGGACCGAGGGATCAGTTGAACCGGATCATGCCCAGCGACTTTGATCTTCTTGTTACAAGGTCTGCGCCGATTGGCGAAGCCAGGCTTCGTGACTGGAGACTCTCGCCCGGAGACTCTGGCTCTTGGCCGCCCCCGCGCGTTGCTCAAACCGGATCCCGTACACGCTCGCAGAACCACCAGAGATGGCCGTCCGGATCCAGCGCGCCGTAGCAGCGGTCAGCCCAGTACTCGGGGCCGTAGTCCTGGACGGCTGGCTCGTGCACGATGCGGGCGCCCGCTGCGCGGGCCTGCTCGCAGTGCGCCAGGGCGTCATCCACATAGAGCATCAGCATCTGGGTGTTGGCGCCACCACAGGCCCTGGGGCTGCTGAGGGGGAGGCCGAAGCGCTCGCTGCGCTCCTGGCCGCCTTCGCCCACCATGACCAGGCCGTCGCCATAGCGCAGCTGGCTGTGCAGCACGCGGCCATCCGGGCCGTCGACCTTGAGCTGCACGGTGAAGCCAAAGGCCCGGACCAGCCAGGCGATGGCAGCGTTGGCGTCTTCGTAGAAGAGGCTGCTGGCGATGCGGGGCCAGCCTTGCGGGGGCGCTTTCATGGATGGGTTCCTGCTGCAGTGGTTGGAGAGCCTGCAGCTTAGAGGGGCGGCTTCGCGCTGTCGTCCTGTCTGTGAATGACGCGGACCGAACTAGGGAGAGGCCCTTGTCCTGCACGGCGGACGACCGCAACAATCCGCCATTCGATTCACAGGGAGCACATTGCATGGACAAGCTGATCCTGCGCCATGGCGCAGCGCTGGCGAGCAAATACGGCCAGGCCGGGCTGGGCCGCATCGACGCGGCTCTGAAGGCGCTGGTCGCAGCGGACCGGCGCCGCGGCATCGACAGCGAGGTGCTGAGCGTGGACGATGCCAGCGCCATGAAGCGCCACGGCCTGGCGCCGGTGGCCAAGACGGACCCCAAGGCGCTCAAGGCGGCCATCGACGGGCTGGCCAGAACCCTGTCCCCCCACTACTTCCTGCTGCTGGGCGCCCAGGACGTGCTGCCGCTGGTGCCCTTGGTCAACCCCGCCTACACCGGCGATGACGGCGACACCGACAAGACCGTTCCCAGCGACCTGCCCTATGCCTGCGAGGCCCCCTACAGCACCGATGCCGCGCGCTTCCAAGGGCCGAGCCGGGTGGTGGGGCGGCTGCCCGACGTCCCGGGGGCCAGCAAGCCTGACCTGCTGCTGCAGCTGATCCGTGCTGCCGCGCGCGCCAAGCCCTTGCCGCGTGAGCTCTTCCAGCAGAGCTTTGGCCTGAGCGCGGCCGAGTGGCAGTCGTCCACGCGGTTGAGCCTCAGCAATCTTCTCGGCCACGCGGAGCAGCTCAAGCTGGCGCCGCCGCAAGGCCCGCGCTGGAGCAAGGCCGAGCTGGCGCCACGGGTGCATTTCATCAACTGCCATGGCGGCGACACCAGCCCCGAATACCTGGGCCAGAAGGGCGATGACTATCCGGTGGCGCACAAGGCGAGCCATCTGCGCGGCCGCGTCAGCGCCGGCACCGTGATCGCCGCGGAGTGCTGCTATGGCGCCCAGCTCTACGATCCCGCGGATGCCGGCGGCCAGATGGGCATCGCCCTGAGTTATCTGTCTGACGGCGCCTGGGGCTTTTTCGGCAGCACCACCATCGCCTACGGACCGAGCGAGGGCAACGGCTCGGCGGACCTGATCTGCCAGTACTTCCTGCAGCGCGTCCTGGCCGGTGCTTCGCTGGGCCGCGCGGCGCTGGAGGCGCGGCAGAAGTTCGCCAGCGAACGCACCCACCTGGATCCCTATGACCTCAAGACGCTGGCGCAGTTCTACCTGCTGGGCGATCCGTCTCTGCAGGTGGTCGGCTTCGCCAGCCACGCCCTGGCCAAGACGCGGGCCTTCAAGGCGGCTTTCGCCAAGGTGCAGGACCGCGGCGTGCGCGGCCTGCGCCGCGAGCGGCTGGCGCGCGAGGGACTGAACCTGGGGCGTTCGCTGCCCTTGCTGCGCGACAGCTCCCAGGGCGCGGCAGCGGCCGTCGAGAAGGTCTTGCGCGCCATGGCCAGGGAAAGCGGCCTGGACCTGCGGATGGCGCAGCGCCGCAGCTATGTGCTGCAGGCCGCCAGGCTGGGGCCCCGGCTGCCGCCGCGCAGCATCCATGTGCTCAAGGGCCGCCGTGCCAACGGCCAGTTGGTGACGCTGGTGGCCACCGAGCAGGATGGCGAGCTGCTGCACGTGCGGCGTCTGCATGCCCGCGGGGCCTGAGGCGAGCGAATGAACCTCCCCCTGCAAAGCTGGACCGGCGTTCTCGAGCGCCGCCGGCTCGCGGCTGGCAGCAAGAGTGAGCGGCAGGGCCTGGTGCTGCGTCTGGATGGGGGGCAGGTCTTGCCAGTTCGGCGGCTGGGTGGCAACGTCTTCCGGGACGAGGTGCTGGAGGCATTGCTGGGGCAGCGCCTCCTGGTGCAGGCACGCCAGCTGGAGAGCGGGGTGCTGCAGATCGAATCCTGGTCGACGCTCTGAGAACCGCAGTGGCCGCCTTGCACGCCGCTTTTGTTGCGCTGCGCCATAAGCGCCGCTAATAAGGGCCGAGTTTGGTGAATGGCGCTTGCGGTGGCCGCTGCGGCGGTCGTACAACCGATGGCTTCTGAACCCCGGCTCACGAGGCCCAGCAAGGAGACAAGCCATGAAGATCGGATGCCCCAAGGAAATCAAGAACCACGAGTACCGCGTCGGCCTCACGCCGGCCAGCGTGCGCGAGCTCACCAGCCGCGGCCACAGCGTGCTGGTGCAGACCCAGGCCGGTGCCGCCATCGGTCTGAGCGATGAGCAGTACGTCGCCGCTGGTGCACAGATCGCGCCCGATGCCGCGACCGTGTTCGCCCAGAGCGAGATGATCGTCAAGGTCAAGGAGCCGCAGCCGCAGGAATGCGCCATGCTGCGCGAGGGCCAGATCCTCTACACCTACCTGCATTTGGCGCCGGATCCCGAGCAGACCGCGGCCCTGGTCAAGAGTGGCGCCATCTGCATCGCCTATGAAACCATCACCGGGCCTGGCGGCGGCCTGCCCCTGCTGGCCCCGATGAGCGAGGTCGCTGGCCGCATGTCCATCCAGGCCGGCGCGGCCCACCTGGAGAAAAGCAAGGGCGGCATGGGCGTGCTGCTGGGCGGCGTGCCCGGCGTGGCGCCGGCCCAGGTCACCATCATCGGCGCCGGCGTGGTCGGCACCCATGCGCTGCAGATGGCGGTGGGCCTGGGCGCCCGCGTCACGGTGCTGGACAAGAGCGTCGACCGCCTGCGCCAGCTGGACCTGATCTTCGGCAATCGCATCACGACGCTGTATTCCAACGCCCAGAGCGTGGAGGAGTCCGTGCTGGCGGCTGATCTCGTGATCGGCGGCGTGCTGATCCCCGGCGCCGCAGCGCCCAAGCTGGTGACCCGCGACATGGTCTCGCGCATGAAGAAGGGGGCCGTGGTGGTGGACGTGGCCATCGACCAGGGCGGCTGCTTCGAGACCTCGCATGCCACCACCCATGCCGAGCCCACCTATCTCGTGGATGGCGTGGTCCACTACTGCGTGGCCAACATGCCCGGCGCCGTGGCCCGCACCTCCACCTTCGCCCTGAACAACGCCACCATCGGCCATGCCGTGGCACTGGCCGACAAGGGCTGGCGCCAGGCCCTCAAGGACAACGCGCACCTGAAGGCCGGCCTCAATGTGGCCCAGGGCAAGGTCACTTACGAGGCCGTCGCGAGGGATCTGGGCTACGACTATGCCGCAGCAGACAGCCTGCTGGCCTGAGCCTCCTGGCACCAAGCCATCGCAAGCCGGGTTCGCCCGGCTTTTTTCTTTTCCCGGTGCTGGTGCATGAAAGCTTTTTGAAAGCAAGCCGGCGCGGCGCTTGCGAGAATCGCCCGGCAGGCGCCACGGAGCCGTTCGAGCGAAATCCGGCATCAGGTGAGCAGGGTTGCACGATTGGGTGTCCCCTCGAATGAAGGGCTGCACCCCCTGGGAGGATCGGCTTCGCTTGCGGCGCGCATATCATCCCCGCCGTTGCTCAGCGTTTCTACTTGTTTCCTGGGCAGAGAGCGGCGGCGCTGGCAGCTGGACTCTGAGCGACGGCTTCGCTGGCTCCAGCGGGTGGAACAATCATGGGGAGGCGCAGCCGGGTGTTTGACCCCGGCGTGCGACAAGTGAATCGATGAACGGGGCAAGGGTGCAGAAGCAGGTCGACAGGTCATACGCGGAGCCAGGCGCCGGTGTGTGCTGCGTTGACACGCCTGCGCGGGCCGGTGCCCTTGCGCAAGGCGAGGCCGGGATGACCGGCAAACCGTCTTATCGCGTCCAATGGGAAACCGAACGTGAGCGGGATCCTGCATTCCTCCGCGAGTGGGAGGCGTTGCTCGCCGTCAACGACGGGCCTGAGCCCATCTACCAGTCGCCGGGCTTCCTCCAATACATCCGAGCGACGAGCCAGGATCCCAAGGAGGTCGAGGTTCTCACCGTGCGGGATGCCGCTGATGGCCGCCTGCTGGCCTTGACGCTCATCCGCTACCGAGATCTGGCCATGGGGCTGCAGGTCCGGCACTGGCGCCTCAAGCTGGGCAGCCTGCATGTGGGCACGGTGATGGGCAGCACGGTGCTGGGAGATGAATCTCCCGCCGTGCTGGCGTGCATGGTTCGTTTCGTTTTTGCCCAGCGGCGTCGGGTGGCGGGTCTGTCGCTGCCGTCCTTGCCGCAGCAAAGCGACTGTCGGCAAAGCCTGGAGCTTCTCTGCCGCCAGCGAGGCCTGCATGCCAGCGTGCTCAACGGCTGGCGCGAATGCCACAAGATCCCCCTGCCTGGCGACTTCAATGCCTATCTGGCGCAATTCGGCAGCAAGCACCGCTACAACCTGAAGCGCCAGGTGCGCCTGCTGCGCGAGCATGCCCCCATGGCGCTGCTGCGCATCGACCAGCCTGAGTCGGTGGACGTGCTGGCCGCTGCCATCGACCGGCTGGCCCCGCCGGAGGTGAAGGGGGTGCTGATCTCCAAGGAGAAGTTCGCGACCATGGCCCGGCTGGGCATGCTGCGCTGCTATGTGCTGCAGTCCGACGGTGTGCCCGTGGCCGCCCTGGTGGCGACCCAGTACGGGCAGACCCTGCACCTGCACAACGTGCTGACCGATCCGGCCATGCTGCGCTTCTCGGTGGGCACCTCCATCCTGTACCTGGCCATCGAGGATCTGAGCAGCGAAGGGCGCTTCAGCGCCATCGACCTGGGTTACAGCTCGCCCTCGCACAGCCACCAGTCCACCAACCGCGTGGAGACGCGCGGCCATCTGCTGCTGTACAGGAGCAGCCTGCGGACCTGGGCGCTGTGCACAGCCGAACGCCTGTTTGGCGAATGGCTGGAGCGGGCCAAGGGCTGGCACCAGGCGGTGAAAGCCTGGCGCGCGCGCCGAGCGGCAGCCGCATCCCGGGACTGCTGAGCGGCACAAGGCCCACCCGGCGCGGCACATGCCAGGGACCGTCAAGGCGCGGCGCCTGTGGGCGCCTGGAAGCCGTCGCTGAGCGTTTTCAGGAAGGCGACGACGTCGTTCACGTCCTGTGGGTTCAGGGCGGGCAACTGGCCCGGCCGGCGATCGAAAGGCGCGCCGCGGTGCACATTGGCCTGGTAGGGCGCCGGCAGATCGTTGTAGCGCTGCACCTGGCCGTTGACGACCGGATACCAGCGGGCCGGGTCCAGGTCTCGCGTCGCATAGAAGCCCACCACCTCTTCCAGAGTCTGGAAGCGCGCGTTGTGGAAGTAGGGCGCGGTCAGCACCACATTGCGCAAGCTGGGGACGCGGAATTTTCCGCACAGCGAGGCCTGCGTTGCGAGGTCGCTGCGCTGCGGGCCGCACAGGCCCAGGTCGAAGAAATCTGGATTCTGCGTGGCGACGCTGCGATTGCGCGGCACGCCCAGTGCGAAGTAGCCATGGTTGGTGAACAGGGCCCGCGCGCCGGCAGGCGCGTTGGGCGGCGGGCTGGCGCTGTGGCAGCTCGCGCAATTGCCCTTGCGCGGATCGGTGAAGGCGGCGAAGCCCCGTGCCTCCTGGGCGCTGAAGCGGGCGCGGCCGTCCTGGACGGCATCGAACTTGCTGCTGAAGGGCGCGAACTCCGGATCCTGCTGCTGATAGCGCGACAAGGCCTGCAGGCTGGCGTCAAGCAACTGGGTATCGCTGGCGGCCGCATCGAGGCCGCTGGCCGCCAGCAGGTCCGGGAAGGCGCTGGCGGTGCGCAAGCGCCGCACATAGCTGGCCACGTCGGTGTTGGCCATCTCGTTGGCGGCGAAGAGCGGGCCACGCGCCTGGGCCACGCGGTCATTGGCGCGGCCGTCCCAGAACAGCCCGCCGCGGGCCTGGCCGCGGGCATCGATGCTGAAGGCGGGCGTGCCATTGAGGTAGCGCAGGCTGGGACTGCTGCGCAAGCCCTGCTGGTCCATCAGCAATCCGCCAAGCGGCAGGAAGCTGCCGGCCTTGTCGGCGTGCGCCTGGGCGGCCACATGGCAGCTGGCGCAGGCCAACTGGCCGCTGGCGGAAAGCCGTGCCTCGTTGAACAACTGCTTGCCGACGCTGGCCAGCGTGGGCGGCGGCGTGCGCCCGGCGGTGGCCTGCAGGCGTTGCTCGGTGGTGCTGGCGAGCACGCCTGGCGTGGCAGAGGCGGTCTGCGCCGCGTCGCTGGCGGCGGCGGTGGCTCCGGGGCTGCTGCTGCTACTGGATTCGGCGGTCATGCCGCCACCACCGCAGGCGCTGAGCAAGACGCCACTCAGCACCAGGACAAGACATTGGAAAGGGAGGGTCAGGGGACGCATGGCGGGCTCCTGTTGGTCCTGAGGAAATGGGCTGGGCAGCCGAGCTTCAGCCGGCGGGCCGGGACGCTGTGGCGGCTGGTGGCTGCGGCTTCTGCGCCGGCTTGGCAGGGGTCAGGGCTGCGGGGCAGCCCGCGCCTGGGCCGTGCGTCAGGTCGGTGGGTGGATGCGCCGGCGGTGGTGCTGGGGGCGGCGGCGGAAGGAGCTCCCGCAGTCGACGCCGCTGTTCTGCGTTGAGCAGCCGGGCCAGGCTGGCCTCGTCCGGTGGCTGGTGCTGCTCATGGGCCTGCCGCAGGAGCCGGTCGAGCTGCTGCGCCTGTTCCGCGCTCAGCGACAGCGCCTTCTGCCAGTGCTTCTCACGCATCGCCGGCGGCTGCGGCGGTGCTTGTGGCGGGGGTGGCGGCGGTGCCGCATGCGAGCAGTCCATGGTCGGGGCCGCGGGTGGCATGGGCGGCGTCGTTTGAGCTTGTGCCTGCAGCAACGGCCAGAGGCACAGCAGGGGGATCAGGACCGTCTGGCTGGACAGCCGGGCAGGGTGCGGACGCATGGGCGCTCCTGGAAGACTCGAAGGCCTCCAGCCTGCGCGCCAATTGGGCAGCGAACGTGGAGAAACTGTGAAGACGGGCTCCACAATTCAGCGGGTCAGCACGCCTAAGATGCCAGGATGCGATTGCGACTCGTGCACCAGCTGGCGCTGCTGACGGCACTGACCGTGCTGCTGGCGGTGGGCGCCATGGCCAGCCTGCAGGTCTGGAATCTACGCCGGGGGTTCAGCGACTACCTGCGGGTGCAGGACGGCCTGGTGCTGGACCGGCTGATGGTGGCGGCCGAGGCGGACCTGCATCGCCTGGCCGGCCTGCCGCCCCGCGAGTTGCGGGCCTATATGCACCAATGGCTGGCCAGCACGACCCCGCAGATGGAGGCCGAGCCGCCGCCGGAGGAGGCGCAGCGGCGCGAACCGCCGCCCGAGCTGTCGCCCCTGCCGGAAGTCGATGCCCCGCCTGGCCTGTCGCGCCGCCCTCGGCCCCAGCCGGCCATGCCAGGGGCGCCACGGCCGCCGAGGCCTCCCCGCGACCCTGCACGGCTGGGTCAGCGCCTGGTCCTGCTGGACGCGCAGGGCCAATGGCTGGCCGGGCGTCCGGAGGCGCTGCGGCAGCCGGGTCAGCGCCGGGCGCTGAAACGCGACGGCGAGATCGCGGGCTACCTCTTCCTGGCCGATCGCAATGAGGTGCATGACGCCCTGGATGCGCAGTTCCTGCGTCGCCAGACCCTGGGCATCGCAGCGGTCGCCGGGCTGTGCCTGCTGGTGGCGCTGGTCCTGGCCTATCTGCTGGCGCAGCGCTGGCTGCGCCCACTGCAGCAGGCCCAGCGTGCCGCAGGGCGTCTGGCCCTCGGCGAGCTGGCCGTGCGGATGCCCGAGGACCGCGGCGACGAGATCGGCGCCTTGATGCGCGACCTCAACGCGATGGCGGTCTCGCTGCAGCAGCTGGAGGACGAGCGCCGGCGCTGGATCGCCCAGCTCTCGCATGAGCTGCGCACGCCCCTGGCCGTCCTGCGCGGCGAGCTGGAGGCCCTGGCGGATGGCGTGCGCCCGTGGAGCCCTGCTGCATTGGCTTCGCTGCAGGACGAAGTGCGGCGCCTGCATCGGCTGATCGAGGACTTCCACCTGCTGGCGGTGTCCGATCTGCGCCGCCTACCTTGCCAGTTTCATGTCCTTGATGTGGCCACCCTGCTGCACCAGGCGGCGCAGCGCATGGAGGAGCGCATGCGGGCCAAGGGCCTGCAACTGCAGCTGGACCTGGACGCCAGCCTCGGCACGGCCTGCTGGGATGGCGAACGCATCGCGCAGCTGCTGGGCAATCTGCTGGAGAACAGCCTGCGCTACACCGATGTGCCAGGCCGGGTCCTGCTGAGGGCCCGTCGGCGCGGCGATGCCGTCCAGATCGTCGTGGAGGACAGCGCCCCCGGCCTCCCGCCGGAACAGATGCGCCAGCTCTTCGAGCCCCTTTTTCGTGCCGAGGCCTCGCGCAGCCGTGCCAGCGGTGGCAGCGGCCTGGGCCTGAGCATTGCGCGGGCGCTGGCGCAAAGCCACGGAGGCAGCCTGCGTGCCGAAGCCTCCGCGCTGGGCGGCCTGGCTCAATGCCTGAGCCTGCCGCTGCAAGTCCCTGCAGGAGATGCCGCATGAACCCGAGCGCCCAACGCATCCTCATCGTCGAAGACGAGGCCAAGATTGCCGCGCTGTTGGCGGATTATCTGCATGCGGCGGGCTACGAGACACATATCCTCGGCGATGGCGCCGATGCACTCGCCACGCTGCGGCAATGCCCGCCGGCCCTGCTGGTGCTGGACCTGATGCTGCCGGGGCTGGACGGCCTCAGCCTGTGCCGAGAGCTGCGCCAGTTCTCGGCCCTGCCGGTGCTGATGATCAGCGCGCGTGTGGACGAGCTGGACCGGCTGCTGGGCTTGGAGCTGGGTGCCGATGACTATCTCTGCAAGCCTTTCAGCCCGCGCGAGGCCGTGGCCCGCGTCAAGGCCCTGCTGCGCCGGGCGCAAGGCCGCTTGCCGGGGCTGGCGGCTGGCGGACCGCAGCCGCTGGAGGGCGGTTACGCGGTGGACGAAGCCGGCCAGCGGCTGTATTGGCAAGGCCAGCTCTTGCAACTGACGCCCTTGGAGTTCCGCCTGCTGCGCCTGCTGCTGCGGCAGCCTGGGCGCGTGTTCAGCCGGGCCCAGCTGCTGGAGCAGCTGCACGAGGACTTCCGCGACGTCAGCGACCGCGTCATCGACAGCCATGTGAAGAACATCCGCCGCAAGCTGGCCCAGCTGAGCCCGGCGCAGGATCCCGTCAGCGCGGTGTACGGCGTGGGCTACCGGCTGGACCTTTGAGCCCTGGGCTCCATGCGCCGCATGCGCCTCTTTGCGGCAAGGCAATAAGCGGTGTCGGGCTCTTGCATCGCAGGCTACCGCGGCGGGGTCGGCGGGTGTAAAAACGCAGTCCCACGGGATTCATCAGGAGCCGATGATGAGCGAAATGAATCAAGGCCAGAAGGACCGCCTGATGGCGGATCTGCATGCGGTGGTGGCCGAGGCGGAGTCCCTGCTGCGCGCGACGGCGGACCAGACCGGGGCCGGCGCGGCCGAGTTGCGGGCGAAGGTGCAGGCCTCGCTGGATCGAGCGCGCCGCGGCCTGCAGGAGTTGCAGGCGACGGCCGTGGAGAAGGCCAAGGCGGCTGACGCCTATGTGCACGAGAAGCCCTGGCAGGCCATCGGCGTGGCGGCCGGCGTCGGCTTGCTGCTGGGCATGCTGATCGCGCGTCGCTGAGCCCTGAGCATCGAGCGCTGAGCAGGCCCTCACCACGGGGCTTGGCTCAGCGAGGCCTGCTCAATGCGGCTTGCTCAGCCAGCGCTCGAGGTCTTCCGAAAGCATGGGCTTGGCGAACAGCCAGCCCTGGCCCTCGTGGCAGCCCAGGTCCAGCAGGTGCTTGCGCTGCTGTTCGGTCTCGATGCCTTCGGCGATCACGCGCATGCCGAGTCCGCAGCCGAGGTTGACGACCATCTGCGCGATGGTGCTGCCGGCGCTGGAATGCTGGGCCTCGCGCACGAAGGCACGGTCGATCTTGAGCCGCTCCACCTGCAGCTGGCGCAGCTGGCTCAGCGAGGAGAAGCCGGTGCCGAAGTCGTCGATGGCCACCGAGGTGCCTGTCTCGCGGATGTCGGCCAGCACGCGCAGCACGGTGCTGATGTCTTCCATCGCCATGGATTCGGTGATCTCCAGCTCCAGGTTGCGGCCCTTGATGCCCGCATCCGCCATCGCGGCCTTCAGCGTGTCGATGAAGCAGGGGTGGCGGAACTGCGCCAGCGAGATGTTCACCGCGATCCGGAAATCGCGATGGCCCTGGTCGATCAGGCGGCGCACCTGATGGCAGGAGGTGCGCAGCACGAAGTCGCCGATGGTGATGATCAGGCCCGACTGCTCGGCCAGCGGGATGAACTGGTCCGGCGGCACGAACTGGCCCTCGGCGGTGCGCCAGCGCAGCAGGGCTTCGGCGGCAATGGGCTTGCCGCTGACCAGGTCCACCTGAGGCTGGTAGACGACGAACAGCCGGCGTTCTTCGAAGCTTGCGCGCAGACCCTTGAGCAGCTTGAAGCGCTCGCGGGCATCGGTCCCCATGGCCGATGAGAAGTACTGCGAAGAGCCGCGGTGCTGCTGCTTGGCCCGCTTGAGCGCGATCTGCGCGTCCAGCAGCAGTTCCGAGCCGATGGAGTCGGAGTCGGTCAGCCGCACCAGGCCGGAGGTGGCCGAGAGCTGCAGGCGCTCGCCGGCGACCAGGAAGGGCTCCACGAACATGGCATGGATGCGCTCGCTGTTGACCAGGTTCTCGGGACCCAGCAGGCCGAAGGCATCCGAGGAGATGCGGGCCATGGAGGTGTTGAATCCCAGCTGCTCGCTCATGCGCTGGACGACGGCCTGCAGGACCTGGTCGCCGAAGCGATGGCCGAAGGCATCGTTGATCTCGGCGAAGTCGTCCAGGTCGATGAGGGCCAGGGTCACGCCGTCGGGCGCCTTGAGGTTCTGCTCCAGCACCTCGATGAAGCGGGTGCGGTTGGGTAGGTGCAGCAGCTGGTCGTTGTAGGCGTAGTCCAGCAGCCGGCCGTAAAGCACGACGTTCTCGAAGCCCACGGCGATGTTGGAGCAGAAGGCCCGCAGCAACTGCTGGTCCAGCTCATCCAGCGGCCGGCCCACGTCGATCATCGCGGCCATGGAGCGGCCGTCGCTGAGGCCGAAGTAGAGGCAGGTGACGTCTTCGTACAGGTTGCGCTTCTCATGCAGGCAGCGCTCCAGCATGTCGCGCACGCGGCTGACCTTGACGGCGCTCAGCGGCGAATTGATCAGGCTGCTGTACTGGCCGGCCGCTCCGACGACGCGCGTGGATTGCGGTTCCTCCCCGCTCATGTGAGCGCAGACCAGCCCTTCGGGCAGGACGCCCAGCAGCGCGCACAGCTGGGTGACCACCCCCTCGGAGAAGCGGTTGATGCCATGCAGGCGGCTCAGCTCGGTGCTGGCTTCGACGATCATCTCCAGGCCCTTGCGATTGGCCTCCAGGGCGCGGATCTGGCGGTAGGAGCGGATGGCGGCCGTCAGTACCGTGTAGAGGCGCGTGCGCGTCAGCTCGGACTTGGTCTTGTAGTCGTTGATGTCGTAGGACTGGACGGTCTCGATCTCCGGGGCATAACCGGGCTGGCCGGTGCGCAGCACGATGCGCACGGCGCGCAGCTTGATCTCGTCGCGGATGTAGCGCACCAGCTGCAGGCCGGCGTCCTCGGATTCCATCACCACGTCCAGCAGCACCACGGCCAGGTCTGGCTCGCGGGAGAGGATGTCGCGCGCGGTGGACGCGGAATCAGCATGCAGGAAGCTCAGGGGCACGCCTTCGACGCGAAGCCCCTGCATGGCCAGCTCGGTGGCCTTGTGCACGTCGGCATCGTCGTCGACGATCAGGATGCGCCAGGGCGGAAGGTCCGTGCCGCCTTCGTGCTCCTCATGATGCTCGGGCCCGTCCAGAAACTCGAGCAGATCGTCATCGTCCTCGTGAGTGGTGGACGCGGGTGCCAGGCTGTGGTTCTCAGGCATGAAGCGGGTCCTGTGCGGCGGAAACGATGTCGCTGCGCTGTCAGCCCCGGGGCTTGGCAAGGGCGGGGCGGCCTGGTCGGGCAGCATGCAGCGACGGCTGGGCTGAGCTTACACGCGAAGGTGGTGCTTCTGGCACTGGCTGCGCGTGGAGTTGTGCCGCAATCGGCGGCGGGAAGACGAGCCTCATAGGCAGGACTATCTCGCAAAGCCTCGGGGCTGCAAAGTGCAAAGGCCCTGGGACTGGCCCCAGGGCCCGGCCCGCCTGGGGGGGGCTGCAGGGTTTGTCCGGTGGGGGCGCGGCGGCTTTTGCATCCTGCACGCCACAGGCGGCCGCGTGCGGGCTGGCCGCTGGAGGGCGGCGGCGCACAATGGGGAGGTCGCTCATTCACAAGGAGGGGCGCCGCGAGCCGGACTTTCGATGCCGCAGCCCCGCCCATCATGGCCCCCAATACAGCACCCGACACGGCTCCCAACATGGCGCAGGACACGGCACAAGAAGCTGCACAGGAAGCCGCGCAAGGCGCCGCCAGGGACGCGCCGCCCGGCGGTCTGGAAACGCAGCTGCGCCGGACTCTGGACCGCTTGCTGGAGAGTCTGCAGCTGCGCCTGGCCTTGCTGGGCACGGAGTGGGAGGCCGAGAAGCTGCGCTTGTTTTCGGGCCTGGCCGGCCTGCTGCTGTGCCTGGTGCTGGGCGCCGTGGCCCTGGGCCTGCTGAGCCTGGCCCTGGTCTGGCTGCTGCCCGCGCCCTGGCAGTGGCTGACGGCCCTGGTCCTGGCGATGGTCTATGGCCTGGGCGCCTGGGGTGCCTGGCGCTGGGCCCTGGCCCGGCTGTCCGCACCCAGCGGGCTGTTCGAGCAAAGCCTGGCCGAGCTCCAACGTGACCGGGCCTTGCTGCGTGGAGGCCCGGATGTTTGAGGCGCGACGGCTGGCCCTCAGGCAGCGGCAGCTGGAACTGCGTCTGCGCCAGGCCGAGTTGCGCGGCGAGCTGGCCGCCGATGCGGCGCGGCTGCGGCCGTTCCTGGCCATGGGAGACCTCGGGCTGGGCGCCTGGCGACGCTGGCGCAGCTGGACGCAGGCGCCGCTGGGGCGGTGGACGTCGCTGGGGCTGGGCCTGCTGGTCGGCCTGGCGACGCGTTCGGCGCAGCGCGGCTGGCGTCGCTGGCTGCCTTGGCTGAAGCTGGCCCGTGGCGCCTATGGCCTGTGGCGGGCCTGGCCGCGAGCGATGGCGGCGTCGCCTGCGCAGTCCAGCGAACCCCGCAGGCGCTGAGACGCGCTCAGCGCGGCTTCTTGCCGGCAGTGCGGCCCGCCGCGGCAGGCGCGGGCCGTCCGCCCGACTTCACCCCGGCAGTGCGGCTCACGCCGGGCTTGGCGGCCCCGGTCACCCGTGGGGGCAGGCCGGTGTGCTGCGTCAGGATCTGGCCCTTGCGCGGCGCGGCGCCGCTCCGTTGCCCCGCGGCATGCGGCGAGGCCGCCTTGGCCAGGGGCTTGGCGACCGAGGTCTTGAGGCCCACCGGCGTGGAGTTCTTGCGGCGGGCGCTCTGGTAGCTGCCATCGGTCGCCGGCTGGAAGGTCGGGATCAGGTGGTGCTTGCCATTGCCGATGAGGTCGGCACGGCCCATTTCCTTGAGCGCCTCGCGCAGCAGCGGCCAGTTGTTGGGGTCGTGGTAGCGCAGGAAGGCCTTGTGCAGGCGGCGGCGGCGCTCGCCGCGCACGATGTCCACCGCCTCGCTGTCGCGCGTCACCTTCTTCAGCGGATTCTTGCTGGAGTGGTACATGGCCGTGGCCGTGGCCATGGGGCTGGGGTAGAAGGTCTGGACCTGGTCGGCCCGGAAGCCGTTGCGCTTGAGCCAGACGGCCAGGTTCATCATGTCCTCGTCCGAGGTGCCCGGATGGGCGGCGATGAAGTAGGGGATCAGGAACTGTTTCTTGCCTGCGGCCTCGCTGGCGGCTTCGAAAAGCTGCTTGAAGCGGTCGTAGGTGCCGATGCCCGGTTTCATCATCTTGGACAGCGGCCCGGACTCGGTGTGCTCCGGCGCGATCTTGAGATAGCCGCCCACGTGGTGGGTGACCAGCTCCTGGATGTACTCGGGACTCTGGATGGCCAGGTCGTAGCGCAGGCCGGAACCGATCAGGATCTTCTTGACGCCCGGCAGCGCGCGGGCCCGGCGGTACATCTTGATCAGATGGCTGTGGTCCGTGTTCAGGTTCTGGCAGATGCCGGGGTAGACGCAGCTGGGCTTGCGGCAGGCGGCCTCGATCTCGGGCGACTTGCAGCCGATGCGGTACATGTTCGCCGTGGGGCCGCCGAGGTCGGAGACGATGCCGGTGAAACCCTTGACCTTGTCGCGCATCTCCTCGATCTCGCGGATCACCGAGTCTTCCGAGCGGCTCTGGATGATGCGGCCCTCGTGCTCGGTGATCGAGCAGAACGTACAGCCGCCGAAGCAGCCGCGCATGATGTTCACGCTGAAGCGGATCATCTCCC
>JAYSEK010000013.1:0-124334 GCA_041913905.1 Burkholderiaceae bacterium
CGGAGAACCGGCTGATCTGGGTGCGCCAGGGGGACGGCGCTTGGGTGGCTCGCTACGGCTATGACCCGCTGGGGCGGCGAGTCTGGAAAGAGCAGTACCGGGACGAGGCAGGGCTTCCGCTCGCTCAGGCCAAGCGCAGCTACTACCTCTACAACGAAGAGGGATTGCTGGCGGAGGCCCGCCAGGCAATTGCTCTCAGCTCCGAAGGACAAGTCACCGCTGGCGCCGCGCCGAGCCTCCACACACAGTACGGGCCGCAGCCTGAAGCACCGTTCACGACGGCGCTATTGCTGGCCAAGACGTTGGACAGCAATGGGCAGCAGCAATTCGTGTTCTTCCACAACGATCACCTTGGGGCGCCGCTGCAGGCGACCAATGCCAAGGGTCAGGTCTTGTGGGCGGCGGTGTATGAGGCCTTTGGCCAAGCCACCATAGTGTCACCAGCACCGACGGTGGATAGGCCGACGGTGGAGATCAACCTGAGGTTGCCTGGGCAATACTGGGATGAAGAGACGAGGCTGCATTACAACTTCCATCGGAGCTATGCGCCAAACATTGGGCGGTACGCACAGTCAGATCCCATCGGGTTGAGTGGGGGTATAAATACCTATGCATATGTGCAAGGCAGCCCTCAGCGGTATATTGATCCGTCTGGTCATATTGTCCAAGTAATAGTCCCTGCGGTAATTTGGTGTGCCACTAACGCAGTCTGTGCTGGAGGTGTTGTAATTATTGTTGGAGGGTGGATATATTCTCAGCCAAAGCAACAAAATCCATCGCGACCGGCCGAGTTTGGCGAAGGAGATTACAGTCCCTGGTCGCCAGATTCGTCAGTTAATGAAGAATTCATCAAAGAGAGGGATGCGCTTAAGGATTCGGGTTGGGTGAAGCAGCCATACAGGGACCCCAACAAACCCGAATGTGACGAGCTGCAAAAGCGAATCGACGACATTGATCGGGAATTGGAGGGGAGGGGTGCATTTACAAATAAATGGTATTCTGGCGTGCTTAATCCCGGCCATGCGGAGCGGATAAGGATAATAACCAAAGAGAGGGATAAATTCCAGAAGCGCCTTGACAAAGGGGATTGCAAGAAAAAATGTCCATAGTATTGAAAAAAATAGAAGAATTTTGGCATCATCTCACTGATGATAATTGCCTTGATATTCCTTTGATAGATGTGAATCAGTTGAATGTTTTGGGGGAGCAACCAATACATATTGCTGCCTGGAAATGCGGTCCAGAAGAAATTGAGTGGTTGGTGAAAAATGGCGCTGACGTCAACAGCTTGGGCGATTTTGGGATGACTCCATTGCATTACGCCTATATGGGGCGAAAGTTGGAAAATGTGGCGACCCTGTTGAGGGCTGGCGCGAATGCTGGTATCAGATGTGATAGAGGACTTCTGCCTGGTGATGGCTATAAATAGAGGAATAGTCGCTGTTGAGGAAGCGCGGACCTCGGGGTCACGAGAACCGTAATTCGGGGTCAGGTCTCAAATCTATAGCCCCTTGCTAAGTCGCCGGACGGCGGGATTTCACCGCTCCGCTGAATTTTCATGCCCAACCAGCTCGCCCTCCCCACCTGGCTCCAACTCCTCGCCATCCTCCTCGTCGCCTGGCTGCTCAAAACCCAGCTTTTCGGCCACCGCGGAGCCGGCGCATCGAGTGAGGACTGGACCCCCGAGCAAATCCACGCCCTCGCCGCCACCGTCAAAGCCGAAGAAGTGGTCATGTACACCACCACCGAATGCACCTACTGCCACCAGGCCAAGGCCTGGCTGAACCAATACGGTTTTGCCTATACCGAATGCAATATGTCCGTCGACCGCCGTTGTGAATCCGAGTTCGCAAGTTACCGCGCGAATGGCACGCCCTTTCTGGTGCTGAACCGCCAGGGCCGCGAGCACCGCATGCACGACGGGTTTGATTCCGACGAATTCCTGGCGGCGCTGAGCCTCTGACGCGCTCGCGCCCTCCCTTTTTTCTAACGTAGTTCCAGCCGACCACGGCCGCTGCCGTGGGCCTCACCATGAGCTCCTTGACCGCCGACTTCGCAACTACTCCGGCCCCGCAGCACCCCCGCGCGGCCTCACGCACGGGCTGGCAGCGCCTGGGTGCCCGCGTCGCGCGGGTGCTGGGCGCCGGCCTGTGGATGGCGGCGCTGGCCGTGCAGGCGCAGGAGACGGTCTGCGCCAAGGTCAAGATCGAGATCAAGCAGGAGCTGACGCTGGAGCGCCAGGCCTTCGATGCCGAGATGCGCATCATCAACAGCACCGACAGCAGCGTGCTGGAGAACGTGGGCGTGGTGGTCAAGGTGACGGACGAAGCGGGCACGCCCGTGCCCATCTCGGACAACCCCAATGACCTGAACGCCAAGTTCTTCATCCGCCTCTCGGCCAAGAAGGACATCGGCGCGGCTGATGGCACGGGCATGGTCCGGCCCCGCAGCACGGCGGTGCTGAACTGGCTGCTGATCCCCGCGCCGGGCGCCGCGGGCAACTCGCCCCTGGGCAAGAAATACCTGGTGGGCGCCACGCTGCGCTACCGCTACAACGGCGAAGACACGGTGCTGGACGTGGCGCCGGACGTCATCAAGGTCAAGCCCCTGCCGCAGCTGAGCCTGGACTACTTCCTGCCCGCCGAGGTGGAAGGCGACGACCCGCTGACGCCCGAGGTGGAGCCGGTGCAGCCCTTCACCCTGGGCCTGCGCGTGAAGAACAACGGCGTGGCCACGGCCAAGAACCTGGCCATCGACTCCGCCCAGCCCAAGATCATCGAGAACAAGCAGGGCCTGCTGGTGGGCTTCAAGCTGACGGGCAGCTATGTGGGCGACGTCCCCGCGCCCAACACCCTGCTGGCCAAGCTGGGCGATGTGCCGGGCAACACCTCCAAGACCGCGCGCTGGATCATGGAGAGCACCCTGTCGGGCCGCTTCACCGAGTTCACCGCCAAGTTCAGCCATGCGGATGAGCTGGGCGGCGCCATGACCTCGCTGCTGCAGGGCACGCAGGCGCACACGCTGGTGCGCGATGTGCGCGTGGACCTGCCGGGCCGCGACACGGTGCGCGACTTCCTCGCGCAGGACGGCGACGTGCTGCGCGTCTACGAATCCGAAGGCCAGGACACCGTGGTCACCAACCACAGCGCCGTGGCCACGCTGGGCACGGGCTCGGGCGGCAGCGGCTATGCGCTGAACTTCCCGGTCACCGCGGGCTTCGTCTACGTGCGCCTGCCGGACCCGAACGCCGGTGCGCGCGCCCTGGGCGTGATCCAGCGCTCGGACGGCAAGGTGCTGGCGCCGGAGAACGTCTGGCTGAGCCGCACCCGCAACGTCGAGACCAAGAAGTGGGAGTACTGGTTCAACGTCTTCGACGTGAACTCCACCGGCGTCTACACCACCGAGTTCAAGGCGCCGCCCGTGGAGATCCAGCCGCCGGCCCTGCAGTTCATCGCGGACCAGACGGTGCAGGAAGGGCGGCAGGTGTCCTTCCTGGTCGAGGCCAGCGGCAAGAACGGCAAGCTGGTGACGCTGACAGCCTCCCCGCTGCCCGCCGGCGCCAAGTGGCTGCCGCAGGCGGCCGACCCGGCGGCGCCGGCCCTGGCCCGCTCGGTGTTCGACTGGACGCCGGCCCGCGGCAGCAAGGGGGACTACCTCATCAACTACACGGCCAATGACGGCCTGATGAGCACCAGCCGCAGCGCCAAGATCACGGTCAAGGCGGCACCGCTGCTGAAGCTGCCGGCCCTGCCGCGCGTGGTCTCGCCCCTGGCCGGCGCCCGCCAGGGCCTGAGCTGGACCGGCACCGAGTTCCAGGCCAATCCGCTGCCGCTGACGGCCGCGCTGGCCGGCGGCGAGTTCGACTCCGCCACCAGCCTGGTCTTCGAGCTCTACGACGACGCCGAGTACAGCCAGCTGCTGGCCTCGGCCACGGTGGCCCCGGCCAGCGTAGGCGGCGTGATGCAGGCCACCTGGTCGGTGGCGGCGGATTTCCGCTTCAACCGCAAGTACTGGTGGCGCGTGCGGGCCACGGACGGCACGCTGTCCAGCCCGTGGGTGGAGGCGTGGTTCTTTACGAATCAGGGCAACGTCCGGCCGCCGTATCCGGTGAAGCTCACGGACAGCACGCAGTACAACGCTCTGCAGCCGGTACTGAGCTGGCGCAATGTCGTTGACATCGACGGTGACGAGGTGCAGTACGAGGCCCAGGTCTGCCGAAAGCTGACCACCGGCGAAACGCTCCCGGCAGACAACGGACTCTGCCTCCCCGGCTCCTCCGGAGCGGGTGAGGTGCTCGTCGCACGTTCGGGTTGGCTGCCGCCTGGCAGTGATGGTGTCTCCTCGTGGCAGGTGCCGATACCCTTGACGAAGGGGGTGACCTACCGGTGGCTGGTGTCGGCCTTGGATGCCCGCGGTGTGCGCAGCACGACGCCCATCCCCGTATACACCACGGACACCGGGCGCCAGTTTTTCACGGTGGACCCCGCTGGTTTTGCCGCGGTGCGCGTGCTTCAGGAACCGGCGGATGCGACGGTCGTCAACGGCATGAGCGTGACACTGTCTGTGCGGACCAATGCCACCCGCGAACGCTTTGATCTGGATGCCGTGGACACCTTTGACTCCATGGATCGCCGCAGCAGCCCGGCGATTGATGCGGTCAACGGCGTGGTGAGCTGGGCAGTCACCGGCCTGCAGCCCGGCAAGACCTACTGGTGGCGTGTCAACCAACTCACGGTGGGCGGACGTGCCGAGGTGCGCAGCTTCCGAACGAATGCGCTGAATCAGCCGCCCGCCATTCCCGCACTGCGCAATCCGGCGACGGGTGCCTGGGTGACAACGCCTTATCCTGTGTTGCTGGCAGGACTGCCCAAGGGCGCCGGAGGGCAGCCCGTGCAATACGAGTTCGAGCTCTTTTCGGATGCCACCCTGTCCAGCAAATTGGGCGGGGCGCTGCAAGGATCGCCCAGCTGGCAGGTGCCGGTGGCCTTGAACGATGGCGCTGTCGCTTGGTGGCGTGTACGCGCCGTGGACGGCCAGGGCCAGGCCAGTGCCTGGTCTTCCGTGGGCAGCTTCACTGTCCTGCTGGGGCAGCAGCAAGGGGTGTCCCTCGCACTGGCCTACCCGGACCGCGCGATGATGCCGGTGGTGAAGGGCGGCAGCAAGGTTCAACGCATCCGCTGGGAGTTGTCGGCCATGGACGCCGACGTGCAATTGGCCCTCTACTACAAGAAAGTGACGCCCGGCTCGGCTGCACCGGAGGACAACCGTGCGGTGTTCACCGGGCAGATGATCGCGGACGGCATCAAACCCGCGCCGGGGCAGCGTAGTGGCGAGTGGACGTGGGACGTCAGCGGCTTGCCGACCGGCACGTACCATGTGTATGCCGTGGCGACGTCGGCCCAAGGGCAAGGGCAGGTGTTCGCGCCGGGTGCACTCGTGGTGCCCAGCGACAGCACGCGGGCCAAGGTCACGCTGACGCGACCGAATCCGATCTATGAGGGGGCCTTGGTGGACCTGCCGCTGAGCTACAGCGGCATGGGCTCCGTGCCGGTGAATCTGGACGTGAGCACGGCGGAGCTGACCTTGGTGGACGGCGCGAGCGTCCAGACCCGTGGGGATGCGTCGAGCACCACGCTGAACGTGCGATATGCCCGTCAATGCCTGCCAGGCTATGCCAGGGACTTCATGACCGTGGGCAGCCTTGTCTCGGAGGATCCGGACCTCATGGGGCGCCAACTGGTGGCACCGCTGACGGGTCTGTTCCACAGCGTCAAGAACAACATCGGGGATGGCTACCCTGACACCTACCTGCGCGTCTGCAACATCCGCGTGCTCAGCGAAACCAAGGTCAGCGCCACGTCGTCGGACTACGTAATCACGGGGGATCTGAGCAACTGGCATCGGCTTGTCTATGCTGTGACGATGACGCCGCAGGTCGGGGCACCCATTGCGGGCAGTCATTGCCCCACCATCGAAGCGAGCAGCGGTCACCTGAGCTTCGGCTATAGCGAAGCGGGGCAAGTGGTCAAGACGACGTCGACCGTGACCGTTCGTGCCAAGTCCGGTCTGTCGCGCAGCACGATGGTGTCCTGCGGTCCCGCATGGAAGGTGACTGCCACGGAAACGCCCCTTGGCAACTGAGGTGCACTCAGGGGATGGGGAGGCAGTCAGGCCGAATGGCTAAAATCCCCGCCGGCCAAACGAGGAGGGCCGCGAACATGAAAAAGACAGGGAGGGGGGCGCCGCTGCCATCAGCGCGCGCCCAGCATGCATTCACCTTGCTGGAACTTCTGGTGGTGATGGTCATCATCGGCCTGCTGGCGGCCTACGTGGGGCCGCGCTACTTCGGGCAGATCGGCAAATCCGAGCGTGGCGTGGCCAAAGCCCAGCTGGATGCCTTTGCCAAGGCGCTGGACGCCTACCGGCTCGACACCGGCCGCTATCCCGGCTCGGAGCAGGGTCTGTCGGCCTTGCTGAGCCGGCCGGGCAGCGAAGCACGCTGGTCCGGCCCCTACCTGCAAAAGGCGCTGCCGCAGGATCCTTGGGGCAATGCCTATGTGTACCGCTCGCCGGGCACGGATGGCGGCGATTACGACCTCCTGTCCCTGGGGCAGGACGGTCGGCCGGGCGGTGAAGGGCCCGCGGCCGATATCAGCTACCGCTGACTCCCTGCATGGCGACCACACCGCCTCCGCGCGAGGCCGGGACGGGCGTGCGCCTGCGGGTGCTCGACAGCGCCGGCCTGGAGCAGTCCCTGCACCTGCCCGGCCTGGACGCGCATGCGGCCATGCGCCAGGCCCGCGCGCGCGGCTGGCGCGTGCTCGGCGTGGAGGCCCCGCCTTCCTCGCAGCTTGCGTCCTCCAGCACCGGCCCCAGCGGCCCACGCCTGTCCCTGCTGCTGTTCAGCCAGGAGCTGCTGGCGCTGCTGAGTGCCGGTCTGACCCTGCCGGAAGCCCTGGCCGCGCTGGTCGCGAAGGAGCGCAGCGCCGCGGCCCGCCAGGTGCTGCAGGCCGTGCTGGACGGGCTGGAGGTGGGGCGCAACTTCTCCGATGTGCTGGAGACCCTGCCGGCGCACTTCCCGCCCATCTATGTGGCCACCATGCGCGCGGCGGAACGAACCGGCGACCTGCCGCAGGCGCTGCGCCGTTATGTGGGCTATCAGCAGCAGTTCGAGGCGCTGCGCAAGAAGCTGGTGTCGGCGGCCATCTACCCGGCCATGCTGTTGATCGTCGGCACCTTCGTCATGCTCTTCCTGCTGGGCTATGTGGTGCCCCGCTTCTCGATCGTCTATGAAAGCGCCGGCCAGGACATGCCCTGGCTGTCGATGCTGCTGCTGGAGTTCGGCAAGACGCTCTATGCCCACTGGGCCCTGGCCCTGGCAGCGGTGCTTGGCGTAATCGCGGGCATCGGCCTGCTGCTGGCGCGTGCGCCGGGGCGGGCCTGGCTGCTGGAGCGGGTGCTGCGGGTGCCGGTGCTGGCGCGCAAGGCGCAGGAGTTCCGCCTGGCGCGCTTTTACCGCGCCCTGGGCCTGCTGCTGGTTTCCGGCGTTTCCCTGCCGCGCGCCCTGGGCATGGTGCGTGGTCTGCTGGACGGCGGCCAGCAGCAGCGCCTGCAGGACTGCCTGACCGCTGTGACGCAAGGGCGCATGTTCTCGGACGCGCTGATCAGCGCCGGGCTCGTCAACCCCATTGCCGAATCGCTGATCAAGGTTGGCGAGCGCTCCGGCCAGCTGGCCGAGATGCTGGAGCGCAGCGCGCAATTCGCCGACGACGAGTTCGCCCGCTGGGTCGATTGGGCCTCGCGCCTGCTGGAACCCCTGTTGATGACGCTGATCGGCGCGGTGATCGGCACGGTGGTGGTCCTGATGTACATGCCCATCTTTGACATGGCCAACAGCTTGCAATGAGTTCGACCCCTATTCACGCGCTGGACGAGGCCCTGCTGCATCGCGCCCGCACCGAATGCCAGACCCAAGGCGGCACCATGCTGGAAGCCGTGGCCCGCTGCCTCGCCCTGGACCTGCCGCAGACGCTGGCCGCCCTGGCGCAGCACTGGGGCCTGCCGACGCTGAACATGCGCGAGCTGCAGGGCATGGCGCCGGTCTTCGACTGGATCCCCTTCGCGGAATGCGCCCAGCGCGGGCTGCTGTTGCTGCGGGGCGAGCAGGGGCGGGTCCATCTCGTGCTGGCCGACCCCTGGGATGTGGCCACGGAGGAATGGGCCGTGCAGCGCTGTGCGGCGCAGGGCGTCGACGTCAGCCTGGCGCTGGCCCAGCCTGACGACGTCAGTGCCTTTCTGGCGCAGCAGGAAAGGGCCCTGCGCGCCCTGGACGGCTTCGACGGCGGCGGGGCGCAGTCCAGCGAAGAGGACGTGGCGGCGATCATCACGCTGGCCTCCATCAACGAAGACAGCAACCCGGTGGTGAAGCTGGTCAACTCGACCATCTATGACGCGCTGAAGCTGCAGGCCAGCGACATCCACATGGAGTGCGACGCCGGCTGGCTGCGCGTGCTGTACCGCATCGACGGCGTGCTGGTGCCCATCACGGAGGTGCAGAGCGCGGAGATGGCCGAGCAGGCCATCTCCCGGATCAAGGTGATGGCCGAGCTCGACATCGCCGAGCGGCGCGTGCCCCAGGATGGCCGCTTCAAGGTGCGCATCAATGGGCGCGACATCGACTTCCGCGTCTCCGTGATGCCCAACATCTTCGGCGAGGATGCCGTGCTGCGCCTGCTGGACCGGCAGGCCCTGACGGAGGAGGCGCGCACCTTGACCCTGGATCGCCTGGGCCTCAGCGGCGAGGCGATCCATACGCTGCGACGCCTGTCCAGCAAGCCGCATGGCATGGTGCTGGTGACCGGCCCCACGGGCTCCGGCAAAACCACCACGCTGTATGCGGCGATCACCGAGATCCACACCGGGCGCGACAAGATCGTGACGATCGAAGACCCGGTCGAGTACCGCCTGCCTCGCGTGCTGCAGATTCCCGTGAACGAGAAGAAGGGGCTGACCTTCGCCCGGGGCCTGCGTTCCATCTTGCGGCACGACCCGGACAAGATCATGGTGGGCGAGATCCGCGACGACGAGACGGCGCAGATCGCCGTCCAGGCGGCCTTGACCGGGCACCTGGTGTTCACCACGGTCCACGCCAACAACGTGTTCGACGTGCTGGGCCGCTTCCTCCACATGGGGGTCGACGCCTACAGCTTTGCCGCGGCGCTGAACGGCATCCTGGCGCAGCGCCTGATCCGCCAGAACTGCCCGCATTGCAGCGAACCCATGATGCCGCCGCAGGAGCTGCTGGATCTCGCGGGGCTGCGGCGGGTCGATGTGCAAGGCTGGAACCTGCGCGCCGGGCGCGGCTGCGGCCATTGCCGGGGCGTGGGCTACAAGGGCCGCAAGGCCGTGGCCGAACTGCTGGTGCTGGACGACAGGCTGAGGGAAATGATCGCCGAGCGCGCGCCGGTCTCCGCGCTGCGCGCCTATGCGGCGGACCAGCAGGGTTGGCTCAGCTTGCAGGACACCGCCCTGCGCTGGGTGGCAGACGGGCACACGACGCTGGAGGAGTGGATCCGTGTCGCAGGTTGAAGTGAGTCAGCGCCCGCTGCCCGGGCCGCTGTGCCTGGCGGTGCGGCGCCAGGGCGTGGCCTTGGGCTGGGACGATGCCGGCCAGTGGCGGCAGTGCAGCGTGCCGCTGCCCGCCGGCGGGGAGCCCGCGGGTGACGGGCGGGCCGGCGTGGACGCTCAAGCAGCGCTGGCAAAGCTGCAGGCCGCGCTCGATCTCGAGACGAAGCCCCGCAGGGCCGTGGTCCATGTCGTGTTCGAGTCGCCTTGGCTGATGCACATGACGGTGCCCTGGTCGGCCCAGCTGCTCCACGGCGATCAGGCCACCGCCTATGTGCGGCGCTGTGCTGTTGAGGCGGGCTGGGATCTGGCGCAATGGGACGTGCGCGTGGACGATGCGCCCTATGAGCAGCCGCGCGTCGCCGTGGCCTACCCGCAGCAGTGGCTGGCCGCGCTGCAGGCCTGGGTGCAGGCGCAGGGCTGGCAGCTGGGCCGCGTCACCGGCCTGAGTGTGCTGGCCTGGGATCTGGCGAGGCAGCATCAGGATGCCGTGCGCCAGCTGGTGGTGCTGGGGGAGCAGGACACCCTGTTCATCGCCGGCGGCGCGCGCATGGAGTCCGTGCATGCGCTGCTGGCGCAGACGCCCCTGCCGCGTGACGAGGAAGTGCTCCGGCAATGGCAACGCCTGCGGTGGCGCCAGCCGTCCTGGACCGATGACGCGCAACAGCTGCATGCCTTGGTGGCGGCGGCTGACGAGCCGGTCCCGGACTCGCCCGGCAACGGCCCGCTGAACTGGCTGGCCAGCCGCCGCGACGAGGGCCTGCCGGCGCTTTGCTGGCTGCACAGCTGGGCCCGCTCGCGCAGCGCGCTGGACTGGAAGACGCCGAGGCCCCAGGGCCTGCTGCTGCACGCCGTCGCCATGGCCGCGCTGCTGGCCCTCTCGGCGGTGGCGCTGGCGGACGTGGCGCGCATGCATGGGCGTGAGACCGCGCTGGCGGCGCAGATGAGCCAGCGGTCTGCCGCGCTGCCGGAAACCGACACGAAGGCTCGTCGGCCCGACGAAGGGGTGGGCGAGGCGCTGGCCCAGCTGCAGGCGCCCTATGCAGAGCTGCTGGCCGCCCTGCTGCCGCCGCGCGACATCGAGGTGGCCTTGCTGAACCTGGAATTCGGCCAGAGCCAGGGCGGTACCGCAGCCCGGCAGGTCAAGCTTCAACTGGAAGGGCGGTCCGCCCTGGACATGACGCGCTACATGGCCTACCTGGAGGACCGCAAACCGCTGGGCCCGGTGGTGCTGACCCAGCATGCGCTGCAGCAGGACAAGGCCGAGGCGCGCTATCGATTCACGCTGGAGGTGGCATGGCATCGTTGAAGCACTACGGCCGTCTGCACGGGCAGTGGCGGTGGAGGCTGGTGGCTGCGGCAGCGCGCCTGCGCAGGGCGTGGGGCGGCTGGGCCTGGGCCTGGGGGGGCGCCGGTACGGCGCTGCTGGGCGCTGCGCTGCTTTGGGGCTTGCAGACCCAGCGGCTGGAGCAGCTGCAGCAGGTATGGCGTGAACGCAAGATCGGGACGCCTGTCGCCGCGCCTGCCGATGTCGACGACAGGACGCATGGCGACGCTGCCTTCCAGGCCCGCCTGGCCAGGCGGCCGGAGATCGCCGAGCTGCTGGGGCAGCTGCTGACGCAGGCCACGGCGCTGGGTCTGCATGTCGACGGAGGCAGCTACCAGTGGCAGCAGCGCGGCCAGGAGCGCTTCAAGCGCTTCACGATGAGCTTTCCGATGAAGGGCGCAGCACCGCAGCTGTTCGAGTTCATCAGGGAGGCCCGGCGTCTGCACCCCGGCCTGGCGCTCGAGGCGGCGGCCATCAAGCGGGGCAGTGTGGATGCTGAACTGGTGGAGGCGCAGCTCCGCTGGGTGCTGTACGTCGCGCCGGACGCCGAGCTGGCCGGGAGGAAGCCATGAGCCGGGCCCAGTCGTGGCGCCGTGCCGGGCTGGCCGCCTTGCTGGCCGGCGTTCTCTATGCCGCCTGGACCGCGCCACCCGCGGCCGACCCGGTGGTGGGGCCCGTGGAGCGGGGCGCCAGGCCGGTGAGGCCGGCAGACAGCAGCGATCCGGCGGCGCAGTTGGCGCAGGTGGCATCCGGCACGCCGGCCGCCCCCGCGGGCAGTCCGCCCCATGCGCCGGATGACGAGGCCCCCTGGCGGCAACCCTTTGCCGTGCCCGCCTGGGCCCAGCCGCACGAGTCGCACGCCAGCGAGGTGCCGCCAACGCCTGCGGCCAAGGTCGCGGTGCAGGAGGTGGTCGCGCCGAGCGCTGCGCCGCCCCTGCCATTCAAGGCGCTGGGCCGCTACGAGGACGAGCGCGGGCCCGTCGCCTTGCTGCTGCATTTCGATCAAAGCCTGATCGCTCGCCCGGGCGACAAGGTCGCCGATGTCTACCAGCTGGAAGCCATTCGCGACCAGACGGCCGTCTTCACGCACCTGCCCACGCAGACGCGCCAAACCCTTGAAATCTCCAGTCCCCCATGAAAACCCCCTTTGAAGCGGCGCCCGCGCGCGTGCGCGCCTGGACCCTGTCACTGTCGCTCCTGATGCTGCTGTCGCTGTCGGGATGTGCGGGTGATGCCGCGTTCCGTGAGGGTCAGGTCTTGCTGGCCCAGGGCCAGCCGGAAGCGGGCCTGGCGAAGCTGCAGCAGGCCGTGCAGGAGTCGCCGCGCAATGCCGAGTTCCGGATGGAGCTGCTGCGCCAGCGCGAGGCGGTGCTGCGCCGCAGCCTGGCCGCGGCGTCGGTGGAGGTGTCGGCCGGGCACCTGAGCGAAGCAGAGAAGCTCTATCAGAAGGTCCTGAGCCTGGATGCCGACAACGCCATGGCACGCCAGGGCCTGCGCGACCTGCTCCGGGATCGCCGGCATCAGCAGTTGCTGGGGGAGGTCGAGAAGGATCTGAAGGCGAGTTCGGCCGAGTCCCTGCCGCTCACCGCCGCCAAGCTGCGCCAGGTGCTGCAGGAGAATCCTCGCAACACGGCCGCCCAGTACTGGCAGGCGCGGCTGGAGGAGCTGGAGCAGCAGCAGGCCGGTCCGGACAAGCGGTTGGCCGCGGCCTATCGCAAGCCGGTGTCCCTGGAGTTCCGCGATGCGCCGCTGAAGTCCATCCTGGAGGTGCTGGCCAAGGTGGCCGGGCTGAACTTCTTCTACGACCGGGACGTGCGGCCCGACTTGCGCGCGACGGTGATCGCCAAGCAGACGACGGTGGAGGATGCCCTGCGTCTGCTGCTCACGACCAACCAGCTGGAGCAGCGCGTGCTGAACGCCAACTCCGTGCTGATCTATCCCGCCACGCCGCAGAAGCTCAAGGAATACCAGGCGCTGTCCGTCCGGACCTTCTTTCTCGCCAACGGCGATGTGAAGGCGGTCTCCAACCTGCTCAAGACCATCATGAAGGCCAAGGACATGGTGGTGGACGAGCGCATCGGGACCATCGTCATCCGCGACACGCCGGAAGCGCTGAAGCTGGCGGAGCGCATCGTGGCGCTCCATGACGTGGCCGATCCCGAAGTCATGCTGGAGGTGGAGATCCTGGAGGTCAAGCGGTCCAGGCTCATGGAGCTGGGTGTGCAGTGGCCGGGCCAGCTGAGCCTGGCTCCGCTGACCACCGGCACCGAGGCGCTGACGCTGAGCCAGCTGGCCCATCTCAAGCCGTCCGGCGTGAAGGCGACGGTTGGCGCGGTGGCCATCAACGCGCGCAAGGAGGACCAGGACGCCAACATCCTGGCGAACCCGCGGATCCGCGTCAGGAACAAGGAGAAGGCCAAGATCCAGATCGGCGACAAGGTGCCGGTCATCACGACCACGTCGACGTCGACGGGCTTCGTGTCCGAGTCCGTCAGCTACGTGGACGTGGGGCTGAAGCTGGAGGTCGAACCCCAGATCCGGCTGGACCAGGAGGTGGCGATCAAGGTGAACCTGGAGGTCTCCAACCTGGTCCGCGAGATTGTCAGCAAGACCGGGACGCTGTCCTACCAGATCGGGCAGCGCGCCGCTTCCACGACCCTGCAGCTGCGCGACGGCGAGACGCAGGTGCTGGCGGGACTGATCAACTCCGAGGAGCGCGTCGGGTCGAACAAGGTGCCGGGGCTGGGCGAGCTGCCGGTCGCGGGACGCCTGTTCGGCAGCTCCAAGGACGACGCGCAGCGCAGCGAGATCCTGTTGTCCATCACGCCGCGCATCCTGCGCTCCTTGCAGCGACCCTCGGTGCTGCAGGCGGAGCTGGCGTCGGGCACGGATGCGGCCATTGGTGCGCCGGAGTTGCGCCTGGAGTCGCTGCCGGAGCTGCCCGCCAAGGCGGAAGGCGCGCCGCCCGCCGCGGCGGCCGGACCCAAGCCCGCCGAAAACGTCGGGAGCGAGCGCCCGGGGGCGGGCGTTCAGCTCAAATGGCAGGGCCCCGGCGCCGTCCGCGTGGGCGAGCAGTTCACCGTGACGCTGCAGATGAGCGCTGAGCAGCCCGTGCAGGGCCTGCCGCTGGTCGTCTCCTTCGATCCCAAGCTCATGCAGCCGGTCGCGGTGCAGGAAGGGGCCTACTTCAAGCAGGGGGGCGGGAGCACGGCTTTCAGCCAGCGCCTGGATCTCGGACAGGGCAAGGTCTTCGCCGCCATCACCAGAGATGGTGCCAACGGCGTCAACGGCCGTGGCGAGGTGCTCCACATCACCTTCCGCGCCGTGGCTGCCGCCGCCAGCGCCGGCATTGCCATCAGCTCGGCCTCGCCCACGCCGGAGCAAGGTCTGGCGCGTCCGCTGCCCCTGACCCATACGCTTGCCGTCACGCCATGAATCCGGTCCGCCTGCCCGGCCGCGGTCGGGGCTTCACCTTCGTCGAACTGCTGGTGTGCTTGGCCATCATGTCGGTGCTCGCCCTGGTCTCCGTGCCCATGGCGCAAGTGGCCGTGCAGCGGCAGAAGGAGCAGGAGCTGCGTCGCGCGCTGATGGAGATCCGCAGCGCGCTGGACGCCTACAAGCGGGCGGCCGAGCAGGGGCGCATCGCCTTGAAGGTGGGGGACTCCGGCTATCCCAGAAGCCTGCAGACGCTGGTGGACGGTGTGGAGGACCAGCGCAGCCCGGTCAGGAAGCGCCTCTATTTCCTGCGCCGCCTGCCCAAGGACCCCTTCGCGCCGGAGGAGCTCAGCGCGCAGGACTCCTGGGCGCTGCGGAGCTATGCGTCGCCGGCGGATGATCCGAAGCCCGGTGACGACATCTACGACGTCTTTTCGAAATCGGAGCGCAAGGGCCTCAACGGGGTTGCGTATCGCCAATGGTAGCTACAGCTCGTCGCGGGATCAGCGCCTTCACACTGATCGAAATGCTGCTGGTCATGGTGGTGCTGGCCATGCTGCTGACCCTGTCTGTGCCCCGGTACTTCAGCTCGCTCGACAAGGGCAAGGAAGTGGTCCTGGCAGAGAACCTGCGGGTGACACGGATCGGCATCGACAAGTTCTTCGCGGACCGCGGGCGCTACCCGGATTCCCTGGAGGAGCTGGTCGAGGCCAGGTATCTGTCGGCCCTGCCCTGGGACCCCGTGCTGGAAAGCCAGACGGCCTGGGTGCTGGTGGCGCCGCCCAATGGGGAGAATGGCCGCGTGGGCGACCTGCGCAGCGGCGCGCCGGGCCATGGCAAGTCAGGCAAGGCCTATGCGGAGCTCTAGAAGGCACGCCCGCCGCCAGCGCGGCTTCACCTATGTCTGGCTGCTGCTATGCGTTGCCGCGCTGGGGCTGGGCCTGGTCCAGGTGGTGGAGTCCGCCTCCCTGGCCAGCGGACGCGAGAAGGAGCGCGAGCTGCTGTACATCGGCCAGCAGTTCAGACAGGCGATCGACAGCTACCAGCAAGCCTCGCCGGATCCGAAGCTCAGGGAGCTGCCCCCGTCGCTGCAGGCCTTGCTCGAGGATCGCCGCGGCGGGCAGCTGCGCCGACACCTGCGCAAGATCTATGTGGACCCCATGACCGGCAAGGCGGAGTGGGGCCTGGTCCGCGTCGGCGCGGCCGTGGCGGGCGTGCATTCGCTCTCCAATCAGCATCCCATCAAGCAGGAGAACTTTGAGCCCGCGGATCGTGCGCTGACCGGAAAGCAGCGCTACGCGGAGTGGGTGTTCGCGGCGTCAGCGGCCGACGCGGCGTCGCTTCCGGCCGCGTCCGCATCGTCAACGACGCCCTCATCGAGGTAGATTTGGACATGATGGCTAACATCAAAAATGCGCTCCCTTTTCTGCTGATGGCCGGTGTGGTGCTGCTGGGTCCGGCCGCGTCCGCGCTGGCGCAGGCGCCGCATGGCATGGACGTGCTGGCCGGCATTGCGCAGTACACCGGCGAATGCCCCAAGAACCCAGTGGAGTCGAAGACCACCGCCAAGGTGCCGAAGGGGGGGCGAAGTCCCCTGGCTGCCGACCGCGCCTGCGTCGTCGAGCTCCCGGGCTACCTGAAGTCCCATCCGGAGGCGCTGCTCGTCGACCTTCGCCTCCCGGCCGAGTTCGATCGCGGGCATGCCGCCGGTGCGATCAACGTGAGTCCCGCGGAGCTGCTGTCCAAGCCCTACTGGCGGCGGAAGGCCTTGCTGGTCCTGGGCAAGGGCAAGGCCGAGCCGGAGCTGACGGACCTGTGCTACGCCCTGCGCGAGAACGGCTATGGGCAGGTCGCCATTGCCGACGGCGGTGTGATCGCCTGGGCGCGGCTGGGTCTGCCCTGGGCGGGCATGGCACTGGACCTGGAGCAGGCGCTGGAGCTGACGCCCGAGGAGTTCCTGCTCGAGATGCAGGACCCGAGGCAGCAGCTCTATGTCAGTGCCGAGATGGGCGCGCTGCTCAAACGCTATCCGCATGCGGCACCGCTGTCCGCGGCCTTGTCGAAGGTGTCTGCCGGAGCGAAGCGCCCTGCCCGAAAGGACGCCGCGGTCGACGCCAGACGAGTCATTTTTGCGGTCGACCGCGAGCCCGGCCTGGACCAGCTTCGCGCCCTGAATGCCGTAGAGCCGGCATCGATGGGCTTTGTCTACACCGGGGGTGAGCCTGGCATCGCCGAGCATGCGAAGCTGGTCGGGCAGGGCGACAAGTTGCAAAGACTGGGCCCCAAGCGACTGGGATGCGGGCTTTGAGGCGGCGTTCGTTCCTGCAGGCGGCGGTCGGCCTGGCCGTGGCCCTGCCTGCCTGCGCGCCAGCCGAGGAACGCCAGGTCCGGCGGCTGCGCTTCGTGTGGGAACTGCTCAACCCTGCCGATCAGTGGCTGGGCGACGAGCGCTTCGCCTGTGCGCTGCCGGCCACCGTTGAGCAGGGGCAGCAACTGATCGATGCTCAGGCCTCGCACCCGCTGAGCTGGAACCGCGATTGCCTGGGGCAGAACACCGCCGTCATCACGCTGGCCGAGGTGGCGCCCCGGCAGCGCGTCCGTGTCGCGCTGGATGCGCGTGTGGCGCTGGCGCCGGCCGGCGCCAGCGGAACCGGCATGGGGTGCGAGCGATGGATCGGCGCTGCGCCCTTCCTGGAACTGGACGCGCCGCCGTTGCGTGAACTCGCTGCGGCCTTGCGCCAGTCCGACGACGGCGCCACGGCCCAGGCCATCTTCGGATGGATCGTCGACAACATCCAGTACAGCGGCTACAGCCCGAACGACAAGGGCGCGCTCCACGCCTTGACGATGCGTCGCGGTGACTGCACCGAATTCGCGCACCTGGCGACCGCGCTGGCCCGTGCTGCGGGCCTGCCCGCCCGGACCGCGGGCGGCTATGTGATGGACCACGACGCCATCGTCCAGCCTGGGGACTATCACGACTGGGCGGAACTCTGGGTGGGCCAGCGGTGGCTCATCCTCGACGCGCAGCGCCGCGTGTTCGATCCGGGCGCAGGGTCCTACCTTCCCTTCCGCTTCTATTCGGACAAGGGCGAGGGCGCACTGGCCGCGCATCATCGCTGGCGGGCGCTGGGGCAGCTGCGCGTGGTCTAAGAAAAAAGCGCGAGCTCCCGACGGGAACTCGCGCCTTGAAGGCTGCGGGCGCTGTGCGGGCCCGCGGCTCTGGCTCTTTGGCTTACCAGCCGATGTCACGCAGCAGGTGGAAGGTCAGGTCCTTCGGTGCCTGCAGGATGGTCGTCAGGTCGGCGTTGATGAAGGGCTCCATCAGCTGGTTCGGGAAGGCGCTGGTGTCGTAGTGCGACACCGAGGAGCCCGCAGCGTAAGGATTGGGCGTGTACATATAGGGTCGGCCCAGCAGGTCGGCGCCGGCGTACTGGCTCATGTCCAGGCCCAGGGTGATGTACAGGCCGGAACGCGTGCGGGTGCGTGCCTTCATCGCGTCCTTCAGCGCCTGGCCGTCCACCTTGCTGATGCGGGCCGAGGGGATGGTGATGGTGGCGTCGGCGCCGCCCAGGCCCGGGGGCGGGTTGTCGGCGGCGTTGTCTGCCACCAGCACGGCCTTGGCGCCGGCCAGCTGGGCGTTCTTGACCTTCTGCGTGAAGGGGCAGGTACCGCGGTCGACCAGGGCAATCTTGCCAGCCACGGCCAGCTTGTTGGCTGCGCTCAGCGGATTGCAGGCCAGACCGGTGACGCCGTCGGCCTGGTCGACCACCGGCATCACTTCGGCGCTGATGCCGGTGGCGGTGATGGCCGGGCCGAAGGCGGCCGGGCCGATCGCCAGGGCGCGGGTCAGGCTGGAGGGCGCGGTGATCTTGGCCGAGGGCGTGCCCAGGGCCAGGACTTCCGGCACCTTGGCGCCGACTTCAGCGCCGGTCCACACCAGGCGGCGGCCGTTGTTGGCCGAAGTCACGCGCTCGGTGTTGCTCATTTCCACCCAACGCTTGCCGGTCACGTTGTCCAGCAGGTAGTGGTCCCAGATGGAGGGCAGGCCGCCCATCATGTTGCCGGTCTTGCCGTAGGTGAAGGTGGCGAAGCCCAGGCCGTGGCCCAGTTCGTGCAGCAGGGTCTCGACGAAATTGACCTGGGTGCCGGCCGCGCCGTCCAGGCCCAGGTAGAAGCCCGAGCCGGCCAGGCAGTCGGACTTGCCCAGGTTGATGTTGAACTGGGTCTTGATGTCGACGTTGCCGTAGCCGGTGCCGTCATCCGGCTGACCTTCGGAGAGGTTCACGCCCGCGATCTTGTTGGCCAGTGCCTGGGGGTACCAGGTGTCGGCCTTGGAGGCGCCGGTGAAGTTGTACCAGGCGTTCCAGGCGCTGGCGCTGCCCAGCACGGCGGAGCTGGCCGTGCAGGTCAGGGCCTCCCAGCCGGCGCTGACGGTGATGGTGACATCGCTGGTCAGCTGCTTTTCCCAGATGTCGGCCACATAGCGGTAGACGTTCCAGCGCTGCTGGCCAAGGGTGGTGCCGGGGTTGCCGCCCACGGGCGCGACGGGCGTGGGGTCGTTGAAGCCCACGCCAGCTGCGTCGCGGCTGACGATGTTGATGGTGGCGGCCTGGGCGGCGCCGAAGGCCAGCAGCAAGGCGGCCGACAGGGGCTTGATGAAATGCTTGCTCATGGCGGCGCTCACTCCTTGTTGCCGCTCTTGGCGGCGTTGTTCAGCACGGTGGCCTCGGCCTGCTCCTTGCCCTGCACGCAGGTGCTGGACAGGCTGCCGTCGGCATTGCGGGTCACCACGGAATAGCTGGCCTGCTCGTCGGTCATGCGCAGGCCGCGGGCGCCGGAGGCATGCATGCGCACGGGTTGGCTCGGGGCGACGGCCAGGGCGCGCATGCGGGGGGACTTGGCGGCCTGGGCCGCTTGCGACTTGGCCTGCATGGCCGCCAGCTCATCGGCGGTAGGCGCACGCAGTTGGCCGGTGACGGGATCGCGCACGGCGATCATGCCTTGCGAGGTTGCTTCACTGGCGGCCGGCTTGGCATCTGCCTTGGCGTGCTCGGCGCAGTCAGTGCAGGCAAAGGCAGCGCCGCTGAGCAACAGGCCGCAGGCCAGGGCGATCAGGGATTGGCTCTTCATGTCTTGTTCTCCTCTTGTGCGGGCTCAGGCCTTGCGGCGGCGCTGGGCGACGGCGGCGCCGACCAGACCCAGGGCGATCAGGGCGTAGCTGGCGGGTTCGGGGATGCTGCTGACGTTCAGGGTGTCGATGGCGATGGCGTCAGCGGTCTCGTAGCTGCCCTTGTAGACGAAGGCCAAGCGACCCGAGGCGCTACCGCCCAGGCCATCGAAGGTGGCGGTGTAGCGCGTCCAGCCAAAGGGGGCACCGTCGACATCGCCTGCCGGGTTGATGGACACCAGCGTGTGAGTAAAGCCGCTGGTGGCGCTGCTGCTGCCGTTGGTGCTCAACATCACATCCAGTTGGTCGATGAAGCCGTCGGCCTTGGCATTGGCATAGAAGCTCAGCTGGAAGGACTGGGCCAATGAGAAAGTCTTGGTGATCAGCCAGTTCTCGATGGCGCCAGCTGCACGGGCGCTGTTGTAGGTGGCGGTCGCGTAGCTGGTTGGGCCGCCGGCCTGCGGGGCGAATACGCCGTCGCCGCCTTGCAGCCAAGAATTCAAGGGGTTCGTGCTCTTGTTGGTGAACACCCAGCCCTGGGCAGCCAGCCCGCCGACATTGTCAAAACCCTCGGACAGCAGCGTGTCTGCCTGGGCGCCGGCCATGGCGGCCGACAGGGCCAGGACCGAGAAAAGTTGCTTGCGCATGAAAAACCCTCCAAATGCGGATTCGAAACGGGCTGGAGGGCATGCGGCGCTGAGAACTGCCGGGCCGAGACCTGTCCAGACCGTGCGGATTGTCACGAGATGTCCCTCATAGAGGGGATTGCGGGAAGCCCTAGGGGCCCCGATTCGTGGGGGAGAGAAAGCCCTTAGAGGAAAGTCTGGATGGCAGCTCGGTCACGCATGTCCGCCCTCCAGGCGAGGGGGAGGCAAAGCTCACGCGGTGTACCGGGATGGCTACAGTGCAGGCCTTGCATGCCGTCGCCGCTCGGCGCAGCGCACGTGCCCGCCCCTCCATGTCTCCGGCCTTCTCGATCTACCTGGACCTGCTGCGCCTTGCCGCAGCCCTGCTGGTTTTTGTACATCACGCCGCCTATCCCCGCTACCACGGCAGTTGGCTGCAGGGCCTGGCGGGGTTCGGGCATGAGGCGGTGGTGGTGTTCTTCGTCCTCTCGGGCTATGTGATCGCCCATACCCGGGAACACAAGGACCACGACTGGCGGCACTACGCGGTGCAGCGCCTGAGCCGTCTGTGGTCCGTGCTGCTACCCGCCATTGCCCTGACGCTGGTACTGGACAGCTGGGGGCGGCCTTTGCTGCCGTCGCTGTATGAGCCGCTGCATGGCGGCTGGGTGCGGGCGCTGGCGTCGCTGCTCTTCGTCAACGAGTTCTGGATCCAGGGCTTTGCGCTGGGCAGCAACATCCCTTTGTGGTCCCTGTCCTATGAGGCGGGCTACTACCTGCTGTTCGGGGTGCTGAGTTTTGCCTCGCCAAGGTGGCGCTGGCCCCTGGCCATGGTGGTCGGCCTGCTGGTGGGGCCGCGCATTCTCCTGCTCTTGCCGGCCTGGTGGCTGGGGGTGTGGATCCAGCGCAGTGCCTGGCTGCGGGAGCGCAGCGCGCAGCAGGGGGCCGTGCTGGCTGCGGCGGGTCTGGTGTGGGCGCTGGTCTGGTCGCTGGGCAAGCTGGGCAACCAGTTCATCACCTGGCGCTTGATGGCGCTGCTGCCGTTGCCGCTGGCACAGCAGATGGGGGCTTCCGACGCCTTCGTGTCCGACAACCTCATCGCCTTGGGCATTGCCGCCCATGTGGCGGGGATGTCCGCCTGGCTGCAAGGGCGCTCCGCCTGGCCGGCACTGCGCTTCTGGGTGCCCTTGTTGTCGCGGGCCACCTTTCCCATCTACCTTTTCCACTATCCGCTGCTGCAGTTCTTCTCGGCGCTGGTGGCCGTCTGGCCGGTGCTGTCGTACGGGGGCGTGACCGTGCTGAGCCTGCTCGTCGCTGTCGGCCTGACCGAGCCGTGCGAGCGTTTGCGCCATGGCTTGCGCCGCCTGCTGCGCCGCATTTTGTTGACCCGGTCGAGCCAGGGCGTGCGCAGGCAGGCCCTATGATCGCGCGCCATGTCCTGGATGCGTTCCTCGCTGATTGCTTTAACTGGCCTGCTTGGCGGGCTGGCCTTGGCCGCACCGGCGCCGGTGCGCAGCTGCCAGCTCAGCGCCGAAGAAGCCCTGCGCCTGGCCAATGCCTGGCGAGCCGAGGCCCGCCAGTGCGGCCGGCAAGCCTTTCCGGCTGCGCCGGCCCTGCGCTGGAATGAGGCGCTGCAGCAGTCGGCGCTGCGCTTTGCCGCGGAACTGGCGGCGCGCGACGAACTCAGCCACCAAGGCCTGAGCAGCCCGACGCTGCGAGAGCGCGTGCGCGAGGCGGGCTACCTGCTGCGTGCGGTGGGCGAGAACCTGGCGGCAGGGCCCCTCGGGCTGGACGAGGTCTTCAGCCTGTGGGCCGGCAGCGAGGAGCACTGCAGCAATCTGATGAAGCCCGACTTCGAGGAGCTGGGCCTGGCCTGCGTCAGCGGTGCCGGGCGCTATGAGCGCTTCTGGGTCCTGCATCTCGCAGCGCCGGCCCGGCGCATGCCCTCGCCCTGAGCGGCACCCCGGCGCCTTTTGCGCCGCCGGGTCTGATCAGATCCAGCCCAGGTCGATGGCCCGCAGCACGGCCTGGGTGCGGTCGCGCACGCCCATCTTGGAGAACACCGCCGAGCAGTGGTTCTTGATCACGCCCTCGCTGTTGCCCAGCAGGGCGGCGATCTCGGTATTGCTGCGGCCGCTGGCCACCAGGCGCAGCACCTGCAGTTCCTTGGGCGAGAGTGGATCGGGCTGCGGCGTGGCGCTGAAGGCGCGCTCCACGCCGGGGCGCTCCATGCGCTCGGTCAGCGAGGGCCGCAGGGCGGTGCCGCCGGCGGCCACATCCTTGAGGGCCTGGACCAGGGTGTCCGGGCTGATGGCCTTGAGCAGGAAGCCCTTGGCGCCGGCGCGAACGGCCTCGTCGAAGGCCTCGGCGTCGTCGAAGGTGGTCAGCAGGACGACCGGAATCTTCCAGGCGCGAGCTGCCAGCGCGCGGATCAGTCCGGTGCCGTCCAGGCGCGGCATGCGCATGTCGGAGAGGATCACGTCAGGCTGCTCCTCGGCCAGCTTCTCCAGGGCCTCTGCGCCGTCAGCCGCCTCGCCGACCAGCAGGATCTCGTCATGCAGGGCCAGCAGTCCCTTGAGGCCTTCGCGCACCAGCTGCTGGTCTTCCACCAGCAGGACCTTGATCTTCTCGCTCATGGACATCTCCTCTCGTCGTGAATCCGTGGCTCAACTCTTGCGCGGCACCCGCCATTCGATCATGAATCCGGGCCCGTTTTTCAGGATCTTGAAGCTGCCGCCCAGTTCGGCCATGCGTTCTTGCATGCCTTTGAGGCCATTGCCCTCGCGCAGACGCGGCGCACCGGGGCCGTCGTCCTCGACGGTCACGCAGACCTCGGCTGCATCGCCCTCGCCGGCACGCGTCAAGCGGATGGTGATGTGCTGCGCGCGGGCATGGCGCACGCTGTTGGTGACGGCTTCCTGCACGCAGCGCAGCAGGGCGTGGGCGGTGCGCGGGCTCAGGTCTTGCGCGATCTCGTCCAGCTCCAGCTGGATGTCGGTGCTGGCGATGCCCTGCGCCAGGGCCTGCAGCGCCTCGCGCAGATCGATGCGGTTGCTGGCGCGCTCGGCCGAGACGGCCGCGCGCACGTCCGCCAGCAGGTGGGCCGCGCCTTCGCGCGCCCGCGCCACGGCCTGCGAGGCGCCGTCCGGGTCCTGGCGCTTGAGCAGCGCCTCGGAGAGCTGCAGCTGCAGGTTCAGCGCCGTCAGGTGGTGGCCCATCACATCATGCAGCTCGCGCGCCATCATCATGCGCTCGGCGTAGCGCAGCTGTTCGGCCTGCAGGGCTTCGCCCGAGGTCTTCTCGGCCAGCATGACCTGGAGCCAGCGTCGCTTGTCGACTTCGTTGGCCAGCAGCCGGCCGATGCCGAAGGCCATCGCATACAAGCCCACGAAGGCGCCCAGCTGGGCCATCAGCAGAGCCCACATCGAGGCATTGGGCTGGTGCTGCTCCTGCCATTCCGCCTCGGAGGGCAGCAGCGCGTAAAGCAGCAGCCGGATCACGACCTGGCTGACCGCGAAGACGAAGGCCGGCCGCAGGCGCAGGCGCACCGAGGCCAGCACCGTCACCAGAAAAGGCAGGGCCGGCGTGATGAACCAGGCCAGCAGGTCCAGCGCCACGATGCGCTGCAGGGCGCGCGGCCGCGGCCGGTCCAGGCTGCTTTCCTGCGCGGCCTGCCAGAAGAAGTAGATGAAGGCGCAGAACAGCAGGAAGCAGGCGATCACCAGCGCCGGATCCTGCGGCAGGCCCAGGTGGCGCCGGTACAACTGGGCCAGCAGGCCATCGTAGGGCTCGGAATTGCCGCCACGCAGCGCCGTCACCAGGCTGCCGAACTCCATCAGGAAGTAGGCCATGGTGGCGATGCGCAGCACCACCGAAGGGCGTGCGATGCGGGCGAGGAAGCGGTCGAAGTTCAAGATGGAGGCATGGGCAGGCGTCTGGGCCAGCGGCGCGCCAGCGTGCCACAGCGCCTGGCTTTGATCACGTGCCGGGCGTCATGGCCCGGGCATTTCCTGATCAGGGAATGGCTTCGGCAATCACGCCGCCGCCCAGGCAGACCTCGCCATCGTAGAGCACGGCGCTCTGCCCCGGCGTCACCGCCCACTGGGGCTGCGGGAAGTCCAGGCGGAAACGCCCTGGTGCGGGGTGCTCGGGCATGAAGGCGCAGGGCGCGTCGGCCTGGCGGTAGCGGGTCTTGGCGCCGAAGCCGCCGAAGGCCGGCGCCGGACCGCACCAGGAGATGTCGTCGGCAACGAGGCTGCGGGACTGCAGCAGGGGGTGGTCGTGGCCCTGCACGACGACAAGGGTGTTGGTGTCCAGGTCCTTGCGGGCCACGAACCACGGCGCGTGCTCGCCGCCGCCGCGCGGGGCGCCTTTTTCCTTGATGCCGCCGATGCCCAGCCCCTGGCGCTGGCCAAGCGTGTAGAAGGACAGGCCCACATGCTCGCCCAGCTTGCGCCCGCGCTCGTCCTTGATGGGGCCCGGCTGGTGCGAGAGGTAGCGGTTGAGGAACTCGCGGAAGGGCCGCTCGCCGATGAAGCAGATGCCGGTCGAGTCCTTCTTCTTGGCGTTGGGCAGGCCGATCTCCTCGGCGATGCGGCGCACCTCGGTCTTGGGCAGCTCGCCCACGGGGAACAGCGTCCGGGCCAGCTGGTGCTGCTGCAGGCGGTGCAGGAAGTAGCTCTGGTCCTTGAGGGGATCGAGACCTTTCAGCAACTGCACTTGATCACCGACGCTGCGCACGCGCGCATAGTGACCGGTGGCGATCATCTCGGCGCCGCGGGCCATGGCGTGGTCCAGGAAGGCCTTGAACTTGATCTCGGCATTGCACAGCACGTCAGGGTTGGGCGTGCGGCCGGCCTGGTATTCGCGCAGGAAGGCGGCGAAGACGCGGTCCTTGTAGTCGGCGGCGAAGTTGACGTGCTCGATCTCGATGCCGATCACGTCCGCCACCGAGGCCGCGTCGAGGAAGTCCTGGCGCGAGGAGCAGTACTCGTCGTTGTCGTCGTCTTCCCAGTTCTTCATGAAGATGCCGATGACCTCATGCCCGGCCTTCTTGAGCAGGTAGGCAGAGACGGCGGAGTCGACACCGCCGGACAGGCCGATGACGACGCGGTGCTTGGTGGAGGGGGAGGACAGCGGGGACGGGGACGAACTCATGGGCGCGATTGTCCCAAATGCTGGCGGGGCTGCCATGCACCAGGACATTGCGGCGCGCGCCCGAGCGCCCGCATGGTCACCCCGGCGCCGCCTCCTGCACCATGGGCAGTTTCTCGAAACTGGCCTGGTCGACGGGATGGCCGAAGTAGTAGCCCTGGAAGCGGCGGCAGCCCATCCGCAGCAGGGCGTCGCGCTGCTCGCGGGTCTCCACGCCCTCCGCGATCACCAGCAGGCCAAAGGTCTGGCCCAGGGCCACGATGGTGCGTGCGATCACGGCGCTGTTGGGGTCGTCCAGCATGTCGTTGACGAAGCTGCGGTCGATCTTCAGCTCCGCCAGGGGCAGGCGGCGCAGGTAGTTCAGCGAGGAGTAGCCGGTGCCGAAATCGTCCAGGGAAAAGCCCACGCCCGCGGCGCGCAGTTCGTTCATCTTGGCGATGGTGTCCTCGACGTTCTCGGCCAGCAGCGATTCAGTGAGCTCCAGCTTGAGCCGGCGCGGGTTGGCGCCATGGCGGCGCAAGGTGCCCAGCACGCCGGCCACGAAATGCGCGTCCCGCAGCTGCAGCGCGCTGACATTGACGGACATGTCCAACTGGCCGAGGTTCGCGTGCGGCGCCCAGCTGGCCAGGGTCTGGCAGGCCGAATCCAGCACCCAGGCTCCCAGTTCCAGCACGAAGCCGCATTGCTCGGCAGCCGGGATGAAGACGCCGGGCGGCACCAGGCCTCGCTCCGGATGCCGCCAGCGCAGCAGGGCTTCGGCACCCAGCAGGTTGCCCTCCTCATCGACCTGGGGCTGGTAGTGAAGCAGCAACTGGCGGCGCGCGATGGTCTGGCGCAGGTCGATCTCCAGCGCTGCGCGGGTGGCCAGCACGGCCTGCAGTTCGGCGTCGTAGAAGCGGAAGGTGTTCTTGCCCTGCGACTTGGACTGGTACATGGCGGTATCGGCATGCGCCATCAGTTCACCGGCGCCAAGCAGATCGTCGCCGAACAGCGTGATGCCGATGCTGGGGCTGCTGTGCTGCTCGCGCTCCGCCAGTTCGAAGGGGCGCTCGAAGCTGTGCAGGATCTTGCGCGCCACCATCTCCGCGTGCAGGGCGGCCTGGCGGCGGGTTTCGCCGAGGCTCTCCAGCATGATCACGAACTCGTCACCGCCCAGGCGCGCCACGGTGTCACCCTCGCGCACCGCGGCCTTGAGCCGGTGCGCCACCTGCACGAGCACGCGGTCGCCGAAGTCATGGCCCCAGGTGTCGTTGAGCAGCTTGAACTCGTCCAGATCAATGAAGAGCAGCGCGCCCATCTGGCCGCGCCGGGCCGCGCTGAGCACCGCGCGGTCCAGCCGGTCCAGCAGCAGGCGGCGGTTGGGCAGCTCGGTCAGCTGGTCGAAGAAGGCCAGGCGCTGGATCTCGGCTTCGGCAGCCAGGCGCTGGGTGATGTCGCGCACCATGCCGACGTAGATGAGTTCGCCGTCACGCCTGATCTCATTGACGGCCAGGCTCATGGCAAAGCGCTCGCCATTCTTGCGCAGGCCTTCGAGTTCACGTTCGCTGCCGATGACCTGGCGCACGCCGGTTTCCGCGTAACGCAACAGGTAGCCGTCATGCTCTTCGGCGTAGGGAGAGGGCATCAGCATCTTGACGTTGCGGCCCACGACCTCGCTGGCCTCGTAGCCGAACATCAGGCTGGCTGCGCGGCTGAAGCTCTGCACGGTGCCGACCGTGTCGATGGTGATGATGCCGTCGTTCACATTGTCCAGGATGGCCTGGGTCTGCTGGGCGGCGCAGAGCAGGGCCTCGTGGGCCAGCACCTCCTGCGTGACGTTGCGCGACAGCACGATCAGCCGCGGCTGCTGCCCGGGTGAAGGCCGGCAGCACGTGGCATGCAGCTCGAAGAAGCGGCGGCCCACGGGCAGGTCCAGCACGATGCGCTGGCCGCTGGTGGTGCCATGCTCCATTGCCTCAGCCAAGGTCTGCATGACGATGGCTGAGGCCTCGGGCGGCAGAACTTCGGACACCAGCCGCCCCATGAAGTAGCTCGGCGGGGCCGCCAGCAGATCGCTGGGCGGCGAGTGGTAGCTGAGATAGCGCCCCTCGGCATCGACCTCGAAGACCAGGTCGGGCACCGTCTGCAGCGTGGCCTGCAGCTGCTTCCTGACCTGCTCCAGCTCCTCGTAGGGGCGCTGCACGGCTTCCTGGAAGACCGCGCGCAGCAGGAACAGGTAGGCGATGACCTTGTACACATGCCCCATCAGGTTGAGCACATCGGTCGCGCTGGCATAGAGCGTGAAGAAGACCTCGCTCATGGCCATGCTCAGCACGGCGCCCAGCAGGGCGGCGGCGTTGAAGCGCGTTGGCGCCCGCATGCGGCGCAGCAGCAGCAAGGCCGTGGCCACCAGCACGCCCACCAGCAGGTACTCGAAGCCGATCTTCAGCGGGGTCAGTCCTTGCCCGGGTACGAAGGTGCGGGGCAGGGCGTCAGGGTGCAGCAGCACCACCCAATGCACCAGCAGCACCGCCAGCAGCACGCTCGCCAGCAGGCCCTGCCGGGCGCGCGTGGAGAGTTCGAGCGGCCAGGGCATGAGCATCATGCCCAGCAGGCCCAGGCTAGCCAGCAGCCGCGCGGTGAGCCAGAAGGCGATGGCCTTTTCCGGACCGGCGGGCGTGACGTAGTCCGGCATGCCTGCGTACGACAGCAGATGGGAGAAATCCAGCAAGGCCACGCCGATGAAGGCGCAGGCCAGCAGGTACAAATTGCCAGGCACCTGGCCCAGCCGGCTGACCCAGGCCATGCTGAAGATCAGGGCCGCTGCGACGATGGACAGCGTCTCCAGCAGGGTATGCAGCGGCGCGTAGTTGGCGATGCCCCGCAGGAGCGCCGGCGCGGGCAGCCACCAGCACAACAGCAGCACGGCCAGCATCAGGCCCAGGCTCGGCACGAGTTTGCGCAGATCGGCCCGGTGGCTGGGATCTAGTCGATCGAGGGCTGGCAAGGCGGCGGGGGCCGGCGGCGGGCGAATCAGGGGCTCAGGAGCTCTTCACGCCTGCCTGCTCGGGCATGTGTTGGAGGGCTGGGCCATGTTAGCACCTGGCGCGCGCAAGCCCCGTCCATGGCGTCCCACAGTGCGGTGTGATGCGCCTAATCTTGACGCATATCAAGGTTGGGGGTTGGGCGGCTTGCCGGGCTCCTGCCGCTCGGGGTTCCACAGGCTGTCGGCACAGTGCAGCATCTCCAGCGGGTGGCGCTGGCCGCGCTGGTGGTCCTGCACGCAGCGCCAGACCAGTTCCGAGCGCGTACGCCCCGCGGCAGCGGCCTGGGCAATGTCGTCCGGGCTCAGCCACAGCCAGCGCACGATGCCCTCGTCCAGCGCCAGCCCGGCCAAGGGCTCGCCGACGTCGCCGCAGAAGGCCAGGCGCAGGTAGGTGACATCCTCCGCCGTGGCCGGGCGCAGAAAGCGCGCCATATAGAGGCCCAGCAGCGCCTGCGGCCGGAAGGCGTGGGCGGTTTCCTCGCGCACTTCGCGGATGACGGCCTGCAGCGGCGATTCGCCCTGCTCCAGGTGACCGGCGGGCTGGTTGATCTTCAGTCCTTCCGGGGTCTGCTCCTCCACCATGAGGTAGCGGCCCTGTCTCTCGATCAGGGCCGCGACGGTGACGCTGGGCTTGAAACGGGCGGGGGGATGGCTGGCGTTCATGCCGCCATTGTGGTGCGGAAGCCGCAGCCAGCGCGGCTCGGCGCCTCGCGAACGGGAGGGGGTTGGGCCGCGGGCCGCTCACGCCAGGCCCATGGCGCAGGGCGCTCGCGGCGATCGGTCGGTGCCGGGGCCTGGGGCAAACCCGCGTTCGCCTGCGGGTCAGACCGTCACGAAGGCCATGTAAGCTCGCCGCAGTCTTGCCGATCTCGATCCGTAGGCTGTGCGGAGGAACGATCCGCCGGCCTCCCGTTCCCACAGGAGGAGTCCGATGCTGATTGCAGTGCCGCAGGAAACAGCGGCGGGTGAGTCAAGGGTCGCCGCCACGCCGGAGACCGTGAAGAAGCTGGTGGCCCAGGGCCATCGGATCCAGGTCCAGCAGGGGGCCGGCCTCAGGGCCAGCGTCACCGATGAGGCCTATGCCGCGGCGGGCGCCGAGCTGGTGTCGCGCGAGCAGGCCCTGGCCGCGGAGATGCTGCTCAAGGTCCGCGCGCCCAGTCCCGAGGAGCTGGCGCTGATCAAGCCGGGCACCGTGCTGGTGGGCATGCTCAATCCCTTCGACCGCGAGGGCCTGCAGCGCCTGGCGGACGCCCGGCTGACCGCCTTCGCGCTGGAGGCCGCGCCGCGCACCACGCGCGCCCAGAGCATGGACGTGCTCTCCAGCCAGGCCAATGTGGCAGGCTACAAGGCGGTGATGATCGCGGCCGACCGCTACCAGCGCTTCTTCCCCATGCTGATGACGGCGGCCGGCACGGTCAAGGCGGCGCGCGTCGTGGTGCTGGGCGTGGGCGTCGCCGGTCTGCAGGCCATCGCGACGGCCAAGCGCCTGGGCGCGGTGATCGAGGCCTCGGACGTGCGACCCGCCGTCAAGGAGCAGGTCGAGTCGCTGGGCGCCAAGTTCATCGATGTGCCTTACGAGACCGCCGAGGAGCGCGAAGCGGCCGAAGGTGTGGGCGGCTATGCCCGGCCCATGCCGCCCAGCTGGCTGGAGCGCCAGCAGCAGGAGGTGGCCAAGCGCGTGGCGCAGGCCGACGTGGTGATCACCACCGCGCTGATCCCCGGCCGCGCGGCGCCCGTGCTGGTGACCGAGGCCATGGTGCGGTCCATGAAGGCCGGATCGGTCATCGTGGACCTGGCGGCGCCGGCAGGGGGCAACTGCCCGCTGACCGAGCCGGGCCAGACCGTCATCAAGCATGGCGTCACGCTGGTGGGCGAGACCAATCTGCCCTCGCTGGTCGCGGCCGACGCCTCGGCGCTCTATGCCCGCAATGTGCTGGACTTCCTCAAGCTGGTCTGCACCAAGGAGGCCGGGTTCCAGATTCCGGCGGACGACGACATCGTCATGGCCTGCCTCGTCGCGCAGGATGGCCAGGTCAAACGCAACTGAAGGGGAGCCGGGGCCATGGAAGCCATCGACCACACCATCATCAACCTCATCATCTTCGTGCTGGCCATCTACGTGGGCTACCACGTGGTCTGGACCGTCACGCCGGCCCTGCACACGCCGCTGATGGCCGTCACCAACGCGATCTCGGCCATCGTCATCGTCGGCGCCATGCTGGCGGCGGCACTCACGCGCACCGACATGGGCAAGGTGCTTGGCACCCTGGCCGTGGCGCTGGCCGCGGTCAACGTCTTCGGCGGCTTCCTGGTGACGCGGCGCATGCTGGAGATGTTCAAAAAGAAGGAGCGCAAGGCGCCCGCCGCCAAGGAGGGCCAGGCATGAGCATGAACCTCGTCACGCTTCTGTACCTGCTGGCCAGCGTGTGCTTCATCCAGGCCTTGAAGGGGCTGTCCCATCCCACCACCTCCATCCGCGGCAACGTCTTCGGCATGGTGGGCATGGGCATCGCGGTGGTCACCACGGCGGCCCTGATCGTCAAGCTGGCCCAGGGCGATGCGTTCGGGCTCAGCTACGTGCTGGTGGGCCTGCTGATCGGCGGCGGCACGGGCGCTTTCATGGCGCAGAAGGTCGAGATGACCAAGATGCCCGAGCTGGTCGCCTTCATGCACAGCATGATCGGCCTGGCGGCGGTCTGCATCGCGGCCGCGGCCGTGCTGGAGCCGGCGGCCTTCGGCATCGCGGATGCGGCCGGCCTCATCCCCGGCGGCAACCGCATCGAGCTGGGCCTCGGGGCCTTCATCGGCGCCATCACCTTCAGCGGCTCGGTGATCGCCTTCGGCAAGCTCAGCGGCAAGTACAAGTTCCGCCTCTTCCAGGGGGCGCCGGTGACCTTCGCCGGGCAGCACTGGCTGAATCTGGCGCTGGGGCTGGCCTCGCTGTTCTTCATCTTCGGCTTCTGGCATTCGCAGAGCTGGATGGACTTCGGCCTGGTGATGGCCCTGGGCTTCGTGCTGGGCGTGCTGCTGATCATCCCCATCGGCGGGGCGGACATGCCGGTGGTGGTGTCCATGCTCAACAGCTATTCGGGCTGGGCGGCGGCAGGCATCGGCTTCTCGCTCAACAACAGCATGCTGATCATCGCCGGCTCGCTGGTGGGCAGCTCGGGTGCCATCCTGAGCTACATCATGTGCAAGGCCATGAACCGCTCCTTCTTCAACGTGATCCTGGGCGGCTTCGGGGGTGACGCCGGTGCCGCTGCTGCAGGTGGGGCGGTGCAGCGCACGGTCAAGAGCGGCAGTGCGGACGATGCCGCCTTCATCATGGGCAATGCCGAGAGCGTGATCATCGTGCCGGGCTACGGCCTGGCCGTGGCCCGCGCCCAGCACGCGGTCAAGGAGCTGGCGGCCAAGCTGAGCGAGAAGGGCGTCAGCGTCAAGTACGCCATCCATCCTGTCGCGGGCCGCATGCCTGGCCACATGAACGTGCTGCTGGCCGAGGCCGAGGTGCCCTACGACCAGGTCTTCGAGATGGAAGACATCAACGCCGAGTTCGGCCAGGCCGACGTGGCCATCATCCTCGGCGCCAACGACGTGGTGAACCCCGCCGCGCACCAGAAGGGCAGCCCCATCTACGGCATGCCCATCCTGGAGGCCTACAAGGCCAAGACGGTGATCGTCAACAAACGCTCCATGGCCGCCGGCTACGCGGGGTTGGACAATGAGCTCTTCTACATGGACAAGACGCTCATGGTGTTCGGCGACGCGAAGAAGGTGGTCGAGGACATGGTGAAGGCGATCGAATAGAGACAATGGAATCGAGTCATGGCTGAGCGCCCCGCCCCGCCGCGGGCGGCGACGCGCACGGGCCGCCTGCGGGCCGTGCTGCTGGGCGTGCTGCTGCCCCTGCTGGCCCTGGCCGGCCTGCATTGGCTGTCCCTGCGCCTGGGGCCGCTGAACATGCCCCAGGTGCTGCGCCTGGTGGACGGGCAGTGGATGGAGGACAAGCTGGGGCCGCCGCCCCTGCTCCCGGGGCAGCCCTTCCCGGAGAAGGCCGAGGCCATGCAACTGCCGGACCTGCGCACCGAAGGCAGCGATCCGGGCTGGTACCTGCTGGACTTCAAGCTGCCCGAGGCGGTACACGAACCCTGGCTGGTGGCTTTCACGCACAGCCCCGAACTCGCCCTCTACCTGGACGGCAAGCTGCTGGCCCGCTCCCAGCAGGGCATGGAGCTGGAGCCCATGTACCGCGGCCTGCGCCTGGGCAGCAGCGGGGTGCTGATCAATGTGCCGCCGGCCATGCTGGAGGCCGGCGAGCACCGCCTGGCCTTGTACCTGGGGGCGACCGGTGACCAGATGGGCACGCTGTCCGTGGTCCAACTGGGCCCGGCCACGCAGATGCGCCAGCTGCAAAGTGCGCGCGATTTCTGGCAGAACGCCCGGCTGCTGACGGCGCTCAGCGCGGCCTTGCTGGGCTTCTTCCTGCTGCTGGTCTGGCTGGCCCTGCGCCAGGAATGGGTCTACGGGCTGACCGGCGTCTATGCCTTGAGCGCGGCCCTGCTGCTTCTGCCCTACCTGAGCGTGGCGCCGGTGCCGCTGCCCTGGTGGCGCATGATGCTGGACGCCGCGGACATCCTCGCCCGCGGCCTGATGCTGCTGCTCGTGGTGCAGTGGTTCGCGCCGGGTGATTCCTGGGGGCGGCGCCTGGCCCTGGCCTTCATGGCCATCGCCCTGCCCATCGATCTTTGGGCGGCCTACCACGGCTCGGTGTGGGATGCCTTCGAGAACCTCTGGCCCTGGTGGGCGCTGGGCAGCCGCGGCATTGTGATGGTCGGCGCCTGGGGCGTGGTGCTTCGCGCGGCGCTGCGCAGCGGCCTGGTCTCGCACAGCCTGGCCGCGGCCAGCCTGGGCCTGGCCTTCATGTGCTGGGCCTATGTGGGCTACTTCGCCTTGATCGACCAAGGCAACTTCCCGCTGGTGGACATCAACGTCGCAGGCTACGCCGCCGTGGTGGGCATGGCCGGCTACGTGCTGCAGCGCCGCTTCGTCGCCTCGCTGCGCGCCCAGGCGCGCTCACGCCAGGCGCTGGAGGAGGCGCTGGCCGCTCGCAGCCGCGAGCTGGAGGCCCGCTACCAGGACCTGCAGCGCAGCGAGCAGTTGCGCGTGGCGGCCCAGGAGCGCGAACGCCTGCTGCAGGAGATGCACGATGGGCTGGGCTCGCAGCTGCTGATGGCCAAGCTGGGCGCGCGCCAAGGCATGGACACCGACACGCTGGTGGCCTTGCTGGACGACTGCATTGCCGAGATGCGCCTGACCATCGACGCCATGACCGTGGACGATGGCGACATCGGCTTGCTGCTGGCCAATGTGCGCCATCGCCTGCAGGATCGCCTGCGTTCGGCGGGATTGCAGCTGGAATGGCAGCTGCAGGACACGCCGCATCTGCCGCGGCTGATGGGGGCGCAGGGGCGGGACCTGGTGCGCATCGTGCAGGAAGCGCTGAGCAATGTGCTGCACCACGCGCAGGCCACCCGCGTGCGCTTCTCCACCCGCGTGGTGGACGACGGCGCGGCCGTGCTGCTGACCATCAGCGACGACGGCCTGGGCCTGCGGGACGGCCGCCGCGAGGGCCAGGGCCTCAAGGGCATGCGCAAGCGGGCCGAACGCATCGGCGCCCAGATCAGCTGGCGCGAGGTCGACCCCGGCAGCGAGCGTCCCGGCTGCGAGCTGCAGCTGCGGATTCCCGTGGTGCCGCGGTGAGTGGGGTGAAGACGCCACGGCGCACCGGGGTGCCTTTACCTGCGCGTCGAGGCTCATGCCACCAGCGGCGGCCGCATTGGCGACTCCTGGTGTTGCCAGTGACGTTGAATTTCTAGCAGTCGGGGACCCAGCGTCAGGAAGAGACCCGCTAGGCGGGGGTCAAAGTGTTGCCCTTGATGATCTGAGATGTAGGTCAACGCCTGTTCTGCGGGCCATGGTTCCTTATACGCACGCCTCATAGTCAGGGCGTCATAGATGTCCGCGATGGACGCAATACGGGCGGACTCCGGGATAGCGGTGCCAGCGATGCCGTGCGGATAGCCGCTGCCATCCCATTTCTCGTGATGGTGTAGTGCGATTTCGGCGGCCATCTGGAAGACCGGGGCATTGCTCTTTGAGAGGATCTCATGGCCGATCACCGGGTGCCGTCGAACCAGCCCCCATTCCTCTTCAGTGAGGGTGCCGGCCTTCGCCAGCACATGATCCGGTACGCCGATCTTGCCTGTGTCATGAAGGGGGGCTGCCAGCTCCATCAACCGGCAGCTCTCTACGCTCCATCCGGCCACACGGGCCAACTCGGCCGAGTAGGCCGCCATGCGCCATACATGGGCTCCGGTGTCGTTGTCGTTGTAGTGGCTGGCTTCGCTGAGCATGTAGATTGCGTCGCGGTGGCTGCGCTCAAGGCGGCTTTGGCGCACTAGCGACAGGTGGGTCTGCACTCGGGCGCGCACCACCAGCGGAGAGATGGGCTTGACGATGAAGTCCACGGCGCCGGCTTCGAAGCCGCGGGCCTCGTCGCCAACGTCAGAGAGGCTGGTCACGAAGATCACGGGCAGGTGTTCGGTCGCCGGGTTGGCCTTGATGGCGCGGCAGACCTCATAGCCGTCCATGCCGGGCATGCGGATGTCCAGCAGCACCAGTGCGGGCTGATGTCTGGCGATGCCCTCAAGTGCACCCCCTCCGTCGCGTGCATAGACCAGCTTGTGCACGGCGCCCAGGGCTAGGCGCATGGCATCCAGATTGATGGGCTCGTCGTCGACGACCAGAATGGGGCCTTGGGGCATGATCAGCTCTCCCTATCGAGCGTTTTGCCAAGGTTGGCTGCATCAAAGATGGCGCGGGCGCCGCGGAAGTCATAGCTGGCCAGGCAGCGGTCCAGCGCGGCCAGGAGTTCTGGGTGCAGCAGTCCTTGGCATTGCGAAAGCGTTTGTGCAAACTGATCATAGTCGTCGCTGTCCAAGGCTTCTCGCAGTTTGGAGGGCTGCGGTTCGCTGGCCGCTGGCGGCTCAGAGCTTGTCGATGCCGACGTTGCGGAGCCCTCTTCCTCAATCTGCTGCAGCACTTGGTGCAGTGCCTGCTGAAGGACAAGGAATTCAGACTGCGGCAAAGGGCCGCCATCGCGGGTGAGTTGTTCCAACTGCGCAGCAGTGGCGGCAAGCTGGTCCAGGCCCAGCAGTGCGGCGGCGCCGCGCAGTTTGTGAGCATAGGCGGCCCACAACTCAGCGACGTCTGGCATGTCCGCGTCGCTGCCGCGGTAGGCGGCAGCAAAGCGCTGGAGTGCAGCCTGCCAGGCGGCTTCATCGCCGAAGGATTGCAACCCCCTCACGCGATTCAGCAACTGGGGCGGCGCCTCAGGTGTCTGCGCGGTGGCTGTCATGACCAGCTTTGCCGGGCCGTTCATGGCCTGCTGGATAGCGCTGACGAGCTCGTCGGCGGTGCAGGGCTTGGGGACGAAGCCGTTGACGCCTGCCGCCAACGCCTGCTCGCGTTGCTCCTTGAAGGCTCCAGCGCTGAGGGCAAGCACGGGGAGGCTTGCATGGCGAGGGTCCATGCGCAGCATGCGGGTAGCGCCGTAGCCGTCTAGCACGGGCATCTGCATGTCCATGAGCACGATGCCGATCCGGCTGTTCCTCTCAATGCAACGCAGGGCGGACTGCCCATTATTGGCCTCAACGGTCATGGCGCCTTCCCGCTGCAGAATGCGAGTGGCCACCTCCCGGTTGATGTCGCTGTCGTCTACCACCAGCACACAGAGCCCTGATAGGCGTGGCTCTGCGGATGCAGCGCCGGGCCCTTGCGCAGTAAGGCCCCGGTGCGCCTGTGCGGCTCGCACTGCGTCGTAAAGGCTTGACGCGGTGACGGGCTTTGTAAGTACGGCATCCACCAAGGATTCGGAGTTTCGGCCACGAAGCTCATTGCGGTCGTGGGCCGTCACCATCACGATGATGGGGCACTGGCCGGCTTTTTCCCTTTGAGCGCGGATCTGGCGAGCGGTCTCCAGTCCATCGAAGCCCGGCATTCGCCAGTCCAGCACCATCACGTCATATGCGCCGTCTGGACATTGCTTAAGGCAGGACAGGGCAGCCTCGCCCGACTCAACAGCGCAGGCATGCCAGCCCAGACTCTGTGCGGTATCACTGAGTACCTGGCGCGCGAGGTCGTGGTCATCTGCGATCAGCACCGACAGAGCGGTGCCGCCCTTACGCGCCGGCTGGTCTGCGTTTGCAGGGTCGAGTTTGAGCTCGAAGCTGAACTCGCTGCCCTGGCCGGGCTCGCTGTGCACCTGCAGAGATCCGCCCATCAACGTGACGAGGCGCGAGCTGATCGCCAGCCCCAGTCCAGTGCCCCCATAGCTGCGGGTGGTGGAGTTGTCCGCTTGGTTGAAGGCTTCGAAGATGGCGCCCTGCTTGTCCGCGGGAATTCCGATGCCGGTATCACGTACGCTGAAGCGCAGTCGCCTTGGGCCGGTGCCGGGGTTGGTACCAGCGTCCAGGCGCTGCACGCTCAGCACCACCTCGCCGCTGGGCGTGAACTTGACGGCATTGCTGAGTAGGTTTGTCAGCACCTGACTCAGCCGCAGGGCGTCGCCCATCAGATGCTCGGCATTCTCCGGCGGCGGACCGATCAGCAACTCGACCGGTTTTGAACCTACCATCGGAGCCAAGATGGAGGCCAGATCATTCAGTACGTCGGCAAGGCGGAAAGGCACGTGCTCCAACTCCAGGCGCTCCGCCTCAATTTTGCTGAAGTCCAGCACGTCGTTGATGATGGCCAGCAGTCCACGTCCGGCACTGTGGATTTTTCCCACCATGTCGCCGGCCTCTGCGTCCAACTGCTGTTGCTGTAGTAGGTACGCCAAGCCCAGGATGGCGTTGAGTGGGGTGCGGATCTCATGGCTCATGTTCGACAAGAATGTCGACTTGGCCAGATTGGCTTGCTCTGCGGCCGCCACGGCCTTCTGCAACTGCACCGTACGCTTGAGCACCAGACTCTCCAGGTCTGCATTGAGTTCCTGCACACGCAGCTTGGCCTCAACTTCGGCGCTGATGTCCTGGTTGGTGCCGACCACCTGCACGGGTCGTCCTCGTCTGTCTCGTTCAAGGATGGCAGCGGCCTTGATCCAGCGGGTTTTCCCGTCATCCAGCACGACGCGAAACACAGGCGCATACGTCCCGCCATCCTTGACCAAGCTCTGAAGCTGGCGCTCCGCCTCTGGCAGATCCTCCGGATGAACATGGTTACGCCAGTACTCATAGAACAGGCCGTTGTCGCGCTCCTGCGGTGGCAGGCCGTATAGCACGCACATGCGCTCATCCAGGAACAGCCGCTTATTGCCTAGCTGCCAAATCCAGACGCCGATCGCCGCTGCGTCAATGGCCATTTTGAAGCGCGCGTCATGGCGCTTTTCATCGGTGATGTCGCGTACTGTCTTGGCGGCCCCAATAACCTGGCCTTCGGCATCGCGGACTGGCGACACGCTCACTGCAACGTCGACCAGTCTCCCGTCACGACGGCGGCGGACGGTGTCGAACAGATCCACTGCCTTGCCCTGGGCGACGGCCTCCAGCAGATGGCGCTCTTCGCCTTGCAAATCCTCCGGGACGATCAGTTCCACGATGCGCCTACCCAAGGCCTGCTGCGGGCTGTAGCCGAAGATGCGCGTCGCTGCGGGATTCCAACTGGTCACCCGCCCCTGGAGGTCCTGCCCGACAATTGCATCGTTGGACCCTTCGATGATGGCTGCCAACCGCGCCGTGCCCGCCCGCTCCAGGTAACGGCGGTGCAGAGCGAGCAAGGTGACATGCAGCAGCAACGCCAGCAGGGCGCTGGCCACCAGAACCAGCGTGGCCACATGGCCCGGGGCCAGCGCGTCGGACGCCGGCAGAAACTCTGGCGTGATGCGCGCCTCGATCTGCCAACTACGGCTAAAGACGCTGAGCGTACGCTGCAGGTGCGGACCAGCGGGCAGCGCCTCTGAAAAACGGGGCGAGGCGAACAGCGGCGGGGCAGTGGCCTCCTGATCGACGTCCCGGATGCTAAGCACCAGCCCCTTGGGCGCACCGTCCAAGTGCTGCAACACCTCGTCCATGGCCAGTGGCGCGAAGGACAGGGCGTAGGCCGCCTGGCGGCGCTCGGGCTCGGTCTTCAGATTGCGGTTGGTGTCGTAGATTGGAAGAAGAAGAAGCATGCCCTGGGAAACTTTTCCGCTGGCCTGCATCAGGGTGATGGGTTGTGTAAGCGCGGCTTTGCCACTGTCGATGGCCAACTGCGCTGCATGGCGCCGATGCTGTTCGGAGGCGATGTCCAGCCCGATTGCTTCGGCATTGCCCGCGATAGGGCCTACATACTGGACTATCAAGCGATCTCCGGCGTGGGGTTCGATCTGCCGGATGCTGAAGTGAGGCCAACTATCGGCTCTGGCTGCGCTCAAAAATGCTTCCTCGGCGCCCTGAGGTACTTTGCGGATTAGGCCGAAGCCACGTGCACCAGGGAACTCCTGCTTCAGGTCGCGCGAGTCGATATAGGCCTGGAAGCGCGCCCGTGTGATTGACTCGGGCCCTACGGTAATGACGGCGCCTCGCAAACCGCGCAGGCCAAATTCGTAGGTGCGCATGCGTTCTTGCAGGGAGTTCAGCACTGTCTCGGTGACGCCAGCCAGCCGCTGGTCGAGCTGCGTACGCTGGTTTTGCGCCAGGCGCTGTCCGACCCAAGCTGCCAGGAGGCTGCCAAGTGCCAACACGAGCAGAGGGCCGGCCGGACCGGCATGCCAAGACTTCATCGCACCGTCCTAGAGTGGCAGGTGTTTGGCCCGGGTGCGACACCAAGCTGTCAAATCACCACGGGACCAGGTCGCAATGTTCGTTGGCGGTTCCTCAAGTCCACCGGACAGAAGGGCGCGTACCCTTGCCGAAGCGGCACCCAGGAATTGCCATGCGTGCAGCGTAGCGTGCCTGGCTGACCTTGTTGCGCCCAGGGGCGTGACATTTCTCGCAGTGTCTAGCAGGAGTTCGGCACGTCTGCCGTCCGCGTTCTGGGGGTTTCTCTCTAGTTTCGCTATCGAATCCCCTCATCGCAGGCCCAGCGGCCTCGGGGAGAATCGGCGCGACGATATGGAGACAACAATGGAGAAACCCTGGCTGAACAGCTATCCGGCGGGCGTCCCGGCCGACATCCATGCGGAGCAGTACGGCTCCCTGGTCGAGCTGATGGACGCGGCGTTCAAGAAGTACCCGGAGCGGCCAGCCTACAAGCTGATGGGACGCACCCTCAGCTTTGCCCAGATCGACGAGGCCTCTCGCGCCCTGGCAGCCTATCTGCAGGGCCTGGGGCTGGAGAAGGGTGATCGCGTCGCCCTGATGATGCCCAACATCCCGCAATACCCGGTGGCGGTGGCCGCCGTGCTGCGTGCGGGCTTCGTGGTGGTCAACGTCAACCCGCTGTACACCCCGCGCGAGCTGGAGCACCAGCTCAAGGATGCCGGTGCGCGCGCCATCGTCATCATCGAGAACTTCGCCGCCACCCTGCAGCAGGTGATCAACAACGTGCCGACCAAGCACGTGGTGCTGGCCTCCATGGGCGACATGCTGGGCTTCCCCAAGGGCCTGATCGTCAACTACGTGGTGCGCAAGCTGAAGAAGCTGGTGCCGGCCTTCGAGCTGCCGCAGGCCGTGCGCTTCAACGACGCCCTCAGCCGCGGCCGCGCGCTGAGCTACAAGACGCCCAAGATCGCCGCCTCGGACATCGCCGTGCTGCAGTACACCGGCGGCACCACCGGCGTCAGCAAGGGCGCCGTGCTGCTGCATCGCAACCTGGTGGCCAACGTGATGCAGTGCGAGGCCTGGTACCAGCCGGCTCTGCAAAAAGTGCCGCAGGGCGAGCAGGTGGTGTCGGTCTGCGCGCTGCCGCTCTATCACATCTTCGGCTTCACCACGAACATGATGCTGTCCATGCACACGGGCGGCTGCAATGTGCTGATCCCGAACCCGCGCGATCTGCCGGCGGTGTTCAAGGAGCTGTCCCGGCACCGCTTCCACAGCATGCCAGCGGTGAACACGCTCTTCATGGCCATGGCCAACCACAAGGACTTCAACACGGTGGACTGGAGCCACCTGGTGATCTCGGTGGGCGGCGGCATGGCGGTGCAGCAGGCCACGGCCAAGCTGTGGCTGGAGAAGACGGGCTGTCCCATCTGCGAAGGCTACGGCCTGTCCGAGACCTCGCCGGTGGCCAGCTGCAATCCGACCGACTCCAAGGCCTACACCGCCACCATCGGCCTGCCCCTGCCGGGCACCGAGATGAAGCTGGTCGACGACGAAGGGCGCGACGTGCCCGCCGGCGGCACCGGCGAGATCGCCATCCGCGGTCCGCAGGTGATGGCCGGCTATTGGCAGCGCCCGGACGAGACGGCCAAGGTGATGACGGCCGACGGTTTCTTCCGCACCGGCGACGTCGGGCAGATGGACGAGCGCGGCTACTTCAAGATCGTCGACCGCAAGAAGGACATGATCCTGGTCAGCGGCTTCAACGTCTATCCGAACGAGGTCGAGGACGTCCTCACGCAGATGCCCGGCGTGCTGGAGTGCGCCGCCGTGGGCGTGCCCGACGACAAGGCCGGCGAAGCGGTCAAGGTGGTGATCGTGCGCAAGGATCCCAATGTCAGCGAGGCCGACGTGCGGGCCTTCTGCGAGACCAATCTGACGGGCTACAAGCGGCCGAAGATCGTCGAGTTCCGTACCGAGCTGCCCAAGACGCCGGTCGGGAAGATCCTGCGCCGCGAACTGCGCGATAAAAAGTAGCACTTTCCCGACGGCAAGCCCTGGGAGGCAGCGCGTAAGCTCCCTCCCAGGAGACTCAAGCCGTGTTGGATCAAAGCTATCAAAAAACGGATGCCGGCCGCGCCGAAATGAAGGTGCGCCAGCTGATCAATGCCCGCGCCACCCGCAACCTGCTGCTGGTGATCGACCCCAGCAAATCGGCCCGCCAGTGGCTGGGCCTGGTGCAGGGGAGCACCGAGGCCGATGTCCGGCAGCTGCTGGAGCTGGGCCTGATCCAGCCCATGGGCGCAATGCCTGCGGCAGCCTCGACTGCAGCCGAGGCCGGCAGCGCCTTCGCCCCGGCCTTTGCTGCGGCGCCTGGTGCCGCGACGCCTGCGGCTGCAACGCCCGCAGCTTCGGCCGCCGCAGGCGTTCCGCAGCTGGACTACGAACAGCTCTACGCCTACCTCACCCGGCATGCCAAGCAGTACCTGGGCCTGATGAAGGGCTACAAGGTGGTGCTGGAGGTGGAGCGCTGCAGCGGCCTGCAGGAGCTGCAGGACTACGCCCGGCGCTTCGTCGAGATGGTGCGTGAGGCCCAGGGCGACGACCTGGCCGAGCAGGTCAAGCGCGCCATGGGCATGTCCTGACCCCGCCCTGCGTCCTCGTCCTCTTCTTTGGCACACTGGCGGGCTTGCCGCCTCCTGATTCCTTTCAAGGCTCCGCTCCGCCATGCCTCCTCGCTTCTTCGTTGACACCCCGCTCGCCGGTCCCGGCGAGCTGAACCTGCCCGCGACCGCCGCCCGTCATGTCCAGGTGCTGCGCCTGCAGCCCGGCAGCGCGCTGACGCTCTTCGATGGCAGCGGCGACGAATGGCAGGCCGAGGTCGTCACCATGGGGCGCAGCGAGGTGCGCGTGCATCTGCACGCACGTCAACTGGTGAGCCGCGAGCTGGCCACGGCCCTGACCCTGTGCGTGGTGATGCCGGCCAACGACCGCATGGACGGCATCGTCGAGAAGGCCACCGAGCTGGGCGCCGTCGCCATCCAGCCACTGATGAGCGAGCGTTCGGTGCTGCGCCTGCAGGGCGAGCGCGCGCAGAAGAAGCAGGCCCATTGGCAGGGCGTGGCCATTGCCGCTGCGGAGCAATGCGGCCGGGCGCGCGTCACGCAGGTCCATCCGGTGCAGACGCTGTCGACCTGGCTGACGGGCCTGGACGCCAGTGCCCCGGCGCGGCGCTGGCTGTTGAGCCCCACCGCCGCCCGCCCCCTGCGCGAGCTCGCGGCGGGCGATCCGCAAGCCACCCTGGTCCTCAGCGGCCCCGAGGGCGGCCTGAGCCCGGCCGAGGAGCAGGCCGCCCGCGAGCGCGGCTTCGAGGCCCTGCAACTGGGACCTCGCATCCTGCGGGCGGATACCGCGCCCTTGGCCGTGCTGGGCTGGGTGGCTTTGCAGCAGGGCTGACGGATCGGGCGCGGCGAGTGTTAGCCTCGCGGCTTCGCCCCCCGAAAGCCCCCATGAACGTCGCGCTGCTGCTGCTGACCCTGTGCCAGGGTCTGTTCCTCACCAACAACATCACCTTCATCGCCATCAACGGCCTGGTGGGTCTGGCCCTGGCGCCGGTGCCCTGGATGGCCACGTTGCCGGTCTGCGGCTACGTGGCGGGCGGGGCGCTGTTCGCGCCGCTGGTGGCGCGGCACCAGCGGCAGTGGGGGCGGCGCCGGGGCTTCCAGCTGGGGGCGGTGGTGGCACTGCTGAGCTGCGGGTTGGCCGCCTGGGCGGTGAGTGAGCGCAGCTTCTGGGTGGTGGTGCTGGCCACCGTGCTGGCGGGTTATTACAACGCCAGCGCGGGTCTGTTCCGCTTTGCGGCCACCGAGCTGGTGCCGCCGGCCCGGCGCGAGTCCGCCATCTCCTGGGTGCTGGCCGGCGGTCTGCTGGGCGCGGTGGTCGGGCCGGCGCTGGCCCGCTTCAGCCGCGATCTGCTGGTCCAGCCCTTTGCAGGGGCCTATCTCGTCCTGATGGGCGTGGCGGTGCTGAGCCTGGCCGTGGTCTCGCTGATCAAATTCCCGCCGCTGGCCGAGTCCAAGCCGGGTGCGGCGGTCGGCCGCCATTGGCGCCAGATCGCCCGCGAAGAGCCCTTGTTCACGGTGGCCATCGCCGCCTGCGCCCTGGGCTACGGCGTGATGAACCTGCTGATGGCCGCCACGCCCATTGCGATGAAGCAATGCAGCCTGCCCTTCGACAACGCCACGCTGGTGCTGCAATGGCATGTGCTGGGCATGTTCGTGCCCAGCTTCTTCACGGGTGCGCTGATCAAGCGTTTCGGCGCCCTGCCGGTGATGACCGTGGGCCTGCTGCTGAACGGGGCCTGCGTGGCCTTCGCCCTGTCCGGGCAGGATCTCACGCATTTCCTGGGCGCCCTGCTGACCCTGGGCGTGGGCTGGAACTTCCTCTTCGTGGGCGGCACCACGCTGTTCACCGAGACCTACCGTCCGGAGGAAAAGACCCGGGCTCAGGCTGTCATGGACACCGCCATCTACGCCACCATGACCCTGACGGCCTTCAGCTCCGGCGCCCTGGTGACGACCGGCGGCTGGCAGTGGATGAACCTGGGCTCGCTGCTGCCGCTGGCCATTGCGGGTGCTGCGTTGGCGATGGGGGCTCGGCGCCTCAATCAGCGGCGCGCGGCTTCTCCCGTGCCGAACCCTTGACCAGATCGAAGCGGAACAGCCGGCATTCGATGGGGCCGTTCCACATGGGCACGCGGCGATTCTCCTTGAGCCGCATCTTGCTGGGCAGCTTCATGTCCGGGCACAGCAGCCAGGCGGTCCAGCCGGCCGGGTTCTCGGTGTAGCTGCGCTTCCAGTGCGCGGCGAGGCGGGGGAAGAAATCGTCGTCGGCATCACGCTGACTGTCTGGCCCCCATGCCACCTGCGGCGGCTGCCCCCCGCGGGGGCGCTCGCCGCCTTGGGGCGGCCCGGCGTCGGCTCGGGAGCTGCCGGCCTTGCCCCGCACCTCGATCCGCTCGCCATAGGGCGGGTTCATCATGATGGTGCCGGGCATGCCCTCGGGCAGCCTGGGTGCGGCGCGCTCCAGGGCATCGCCGCCGTTGAACTGGATGTACTGCGCCACGCCGGCGCGCTCGGCATTGCGGCGGGCGAAGTCGACCATGCGGAAGGCGACGTCGCTGGCAAAGATGGGCACGGCGGGCGGCTGCACGCGGGCCTGCGCGGCCTGCTTCATCTCGGCCCAGCGGGCGCGCAGGGGCTGGAAGGGCAGCTGGCGCTCGAAGGCGAAGCGGCGCTGGATGCCCGGGGCGATGCCGCAGGCGATCTGGGCCGCCTCGATGGGGATGGTGCCCGAGCCGCAGCAGGGGTCGTGCAGCGCGCCGCCGGTCTCCGCCGTGCCACGCCAGCCCGCGGCGGCCAGCATCGCGGCGGCCAGGGTCTCCTTCAGCGGGGCGTCGCCCTTGTCCACGCGCCAGCCGCGCTTGAAGAGCGGCTCGCCCGAGGTATCGACGTAGAGCGCGGCACGCTCCTCGCCCAGGTGCAGCACCACGGGCAGGTCGGGCGCTCGGGTGTCGACACTGGGACGCTCGCCGGTGGCGTCACGCAGGGCGTCGCAGATGGCGTCCTTGATGCGCAGGGTGGCGAAGTTCAGGCTGCGCAACGGGGAGCGCTGGGCGGTGGTGTCGACGCGGATGGTGTGCTGCGGGCCGATCCAGCGGTCCCAGTCCACGCGGCGGGCCAGCACGTAGAGGTCGTCCTCATGGCGGTAGCCGCCTTCGATCAGCTCGACGAGCACGCGCTGGGCCAGGCGGCTCTCCAGGTTGATCTGCATGACGTCCTCGGCCGTGCCCTGCACCGAGCAGCCGCCTCGCAGGGCGTGGATGCGGCTGCGCGGCACGATGCGCTTCAGCTCCTCTTCCAGCAGGGGCTCGACCCCACCGGGGCAGGAGACGAAGAGGTACAGCGTTTCGGGGCGGGACATGGCGGGACTTCGGCGTGCAAAAGCCGCTATTGTCCCAGGTCGCTCGCCTTCAGGGACGTCGGAGCTGCGCGGCGACGGCCTCGCCCAGGGCACGGGTGCCCAGCGCGTTGAGATGGTGGTCGTAAGGCCCGATCTCCAGCGGCAGTGCGGATTGGCGCCAGGCGGCCTCGAAGGCCGGCGCCAGGTCCAGCACCTCGACGCCGGCGGCCTGCAACTGCGCGCTGAAGTGCTCCAGACGCCGGATGTGGGCGGCGCCACCGGCCGGCAGCAGGTCGTGCCGGGACTGGATCGCCAGCAGCACCTGGCTGTCCGCCAGGTAGGGCTTGATGCGCTGCAGGAAGGCCTCGGTGACGGCCTGCTCCTGCGCTGACCACGGCGCTTCGGCCTTCGGTGCCGCGTGCGCCGCGGGCGGCTTCATGTCCGGCCGCGCCTGCCGCACGGCCTGCTGCCACAGGCGCGGGCCCGAGAGCTTGAGCTGCCCCAGCAGGTAGTTCAGCAAGGCGCTGTGCCGCAGCACGCGCTTGAGCGGCCCGGCCGTTGCTTGCGTCTCGGTGCGCGGGGTCAGGTCTTGCCGGTCCAGGCAAGGCCCCTGCACATTGCCCGAGCCGCACAGGCTCTGGGCCACGTCACCGTTCTCCAGCAGGATGACGAAGCGGCGGATGCCGTAGTGGTCATGCGCCCAGCGCAGGCGCTCGACATGGTCCAGCAGGCTGCTGCCAGGGGCGCCCAGGCCGTAGACGGCAGGGCCGCCCAGGGCGCGCTCAAGCTGGGCATCCGGCCGGTCCTCGCGCGGCAGGCCGGAGGCCTCGACGAGGCTGTCGCCGATCAGCGCCACGGCGTGGGGGTTGGGCTGGAAGTCGTGCAGCGCCAGGAAGCCGGCGTTGTTGGCCCGGTGGTGCTGAGGCTGGCGCAGATCCCAGCCGATGGAGGTGGTCCAGCGATGCCCGGCGGGGTAGCTCAGGATCATGGGGTCCAGGTAGTAGTCCTTTTTCGTGGCGTCGGACACCGGCAGGGCCTGGAGGCACAGCTCCAGGGTGGTCAGCAGGGCCAGCATGCCGAGCAGGGCGTTGCAAAGGGCGCGCAGCATGGTCAGAAGTTGAAGTAGATGAAGGCGCTGACGGCGTCGCGCGCCGTGTTCAGCAGCACCAGCAGCGCCACGGCCGGCAGCGCGATGCCTGCTGCCAGCGAGCGCAGCATCGGGCGTGCCTGCATCAGCGTCAGCAGCCGCTGGCCCAGCGCATTGCTGTTGGGCAGCACCACCGCTGACAGCCCGAGCAGGGCGCACAGCCACCATCCGCGTCCCGCGGGCAGCCCCGCCTCCCACAGCAGGCGGTCGACGCCCGCTGGGCTCTGGCCGGGGAGCAAGGCCTGCAGCAGGCGCAGAGCACCGTCCAGCGTGGCGGCGCGGAAGAAGACCCAGGCCAGGATCACGCTCAGCATCGTCAGCGCCCAGGCCAGGCCGCGCCAGCTCCACGACCGCGCCAGGCGCTGCTGCAGTGCTGGGCCGCACAGCGCACGGAAGCCGTGGTTGATCATCAGGTAGGCGCCGTGCAGCCCGCCCCACAGCACGAAGGACCAGCTCGCGCCGTGCCACAGCCCGCCCAGCACCATGGTGGTGGCCAGGTTGAGGTAGCGGCGCAGGCTGCCGTGGCGGTTGCCGCCCAGGGCGATGTAGAGGTAGTCCCGCAGGAAGGTGGAGAGCGAGATGTGCCAGCGCCGCCAGAAGTCGCTGATGCTGGCGGCCTTGTAGGGCGAGTCGAAGTTGAAGGGCAGGCTGACGTTGAACAGCCGCGACAGGCCGATGGCCATGTCCGAGTAGCCGGAGAAGTCGTAGTAGATCTGCAGCGTGTAGGCCAGCGCACCCAGCCAGGCTTCCTGCAGACTGGGCGTCTGGCCTGCATCTGCCGGGTTGAAGGCGGCATCGGCATAGGGGCTGATGCCGTCCGCCAGCACCACCTTCTTGAACAGCCCGATCACGAAGATCTGCAGGCCGGCGCTGACGTTGGCGCCCTGCCAGCGGTAGGTGGCCGGGTCGCGGAACTGCGGCATCATTTGCGCGTGATGCAGCACCGGCCCCGCGATCAGGTGCGGGAAGTAGGTGACGAAAAGCCCGTAGTGGCTGAAGCGCAGCTCCTTCACGCCCTTCTGGTAAGCGTCCGCCAGGAAGGCAATCTGGGTGAAGGTGAAGAAGGAGATGCCGATGGGCAGCAGCACGGGGGCCAGATGCCAGTGCTGGCCCGTCATGGCATTGAAGTTGTCGACGAAGAAGTTGGCGTACTTGTAGTAGGCCAGGAGGGCCAGATTGGCGCAGATCCCGGCGGCCATCCAGCGCCTGGCCAGCGGCAGATGTTCCTGTGACCGCGCCGTGGCGATGCCACGTTCCAGGAAGAAGTTGCAAGCAATGGAGCCAAGAAGTAACAGCACATAACTTGGCATCCATGCGGCATAGAAAAGCACGGAAGCTGCGAAGAGCGCGGTGGCCGCTCCCTGCGGGCGGCTGCGGCCCAGGCCGAAGAACAAGGCCAGGCACGGCGGCAGGAACAGGCAGACGAAGGCTGCAGTGGTGAAGAGCATCGCGCGGCGCTGAGGAAGCATGGATCCCGGCCCTGGACCGGCGCGATGCGAAGTTTAGGAATCAGGTCGAACTGGCGACCCTCTCAGCCTTGGGGGCTTGAACTGTCGTGTGCCAATGGCGAACCAGCACCTCGAAGTCCTGCAGCGCCAGCGGCCGGGCGTACAGATAGCCCTGGAAGGCATGGCAGCCTTGCTGCAGCAAGGCATCGCGCTGCGCCTCGGTTTCGACGCCCTCGGCGATCACGTCCAGCCCCAGGCTTTCGCCGAGCTGGATCACGGCGTGGGCAATGGCCAGGGCGTTGGACTCGGTGACCAGGTCGCGCACGAAGCTCTGGTCGATCTTGAGCTGGTCCAGCGGCAGTCGCTTCAGGTAGGCCAGCGAGGAGTAGCCGGTGCCGAAGTCGTCCAGCGAGAAGCGCAGCCCCAGGCCGCGCAAGGCCAGCATCAGCGCGATGACCTGCTCGACGTTGTCGACCAGCGCGCTTTCGGTGAGCTCCAGCTTGAGCTTGTCGGTCGGGGCGCCGCTGCGGGCGAGCAGCTGCTGCATGAAGCCGAGGAAGCCCTTCTGGCGGAACTGGTGGGCGCTGATGTTGACGGCCAGCGTCAGCCCCGCCATGCGCTCGTTGCGGGCCCACTGGCCCAGCTGGGCGCAGGCCTGCTGCAGCACCCATTCGCCCAGCTGCGCGATCAGGCCGGTGTGCTCGGCCAGGGGGATGAAGCGCGCTGGCGAGACCCAGCCTCGCTCGGGGTGGTTCCAGCGCAGCAGGGCCTCGGCGCCGATGATGCGCCCCTCGCAGTCCACCTGCGCCTGGTAGAAGAGCTCCAGCTGCTGGCAGTCGATGGCCTGGCGCAGATCGGCTTCCAGGGCGGTCGTCTCGGCCATCGCGGCCTGGGTGGCGGGGTCGAAGAAGCACAGGCGGTTGCGGCCGGCCGCCTTGGCCTGGTACATGGCGTGGTCGGCATGCTTGAGAAGATCGTCGCTGGTGCTGGCGTCCCCTCCCCAGATCACGATGCCGATGCTGGGCGTGCTGTGGTGCAGGTGGCCGTCCAGCTGGTGGGGCTGGCCCAGCACGCGCAGCAGCTTCTCCGCGGCCGCCTCGGCATGCAGGGCCGCCACCTGCGCGTTCTGGCCCAGGTCCTGCAGGACGACGACGAACTCGTCGCCGCCCCAGCGGGCGATGGTGTCCTCGCTGCGCAGCGCGGCCTGCAGGCGCCGGGCCACACCGACCAGCACGCGGTCGCCCATGCCGTGGCCCAGGGTGTCGTTGACGGCCTTGAAGTTGTCCAGGTCGATGAACAGCACGGCGCCGTGGCGCTGGCTGCGGCGGTTCCGAGCCAGGGCCTGGTTGAGGCGGTCCAGCAGCAGGCGGCGGTTGGGCAGGCCGGTCAGCGAGTCGTAGAAGGCCAGCTGCTCGATCGCGGCTTCGGCCTTCTTGCGCTCGGTGATGTCGCGCGTCAGGCCGATGAACAGGGGCTCGCCGTCGCGTTCGATTTCCGAGACCGCCAGACTCATGGGGAAGATGCTGCCGTCCTTGCGCCGACCGCTGACATCGCGGCCGATGCCGATCACATGCGGCACACGGGTCTCCAGGTAGCGGCGCACATGGCCGGCGTGGTGCGGGCGCTCGGACTCGGGCATCAGCAGCTCCACGCGCTGGCCCACCAGCTCCTGGGCCGTGTAGCCGAACATGCGACAGGCGGCGGGGTTGATGGCATCGATATGGCCTTGCGCGTCCATGGTGATCATGCCGTCGACCATGTTGTCGAGGATGGCCTGGGTGTGCCGGGCCTGCGCCTGCAGCTGGACTTCGGCCTTCTTGGCGGCACTGATGTCCATGTGCGTGCCGACCATGCGCGTGGGACGGCGTTCGGCATCGCGCGCCATGATGCGGCCGTTGGCATGGACCCAGACCCAATGGCCGTCGCGATGGCGCAGCCGGTAGTCCTGGCGGTATTGATGCAGCTCGCCGGCCAAGTAGCGCTGCAGCCGCTCCCGCACGCGGCTGCCGTCCTCGGGGTGCAGGCGGCTTTCCCAGCTGCGCACATGGGCCTCGATCTCATGCGGCTCATGGCCCAGCATCGCGCACCAGCGTCTGTCGAAGCGACTTTCACCGGAGACGAGGTTCCAGTCCCACAGGCCCAGGGCGGCACCTTCCAGGGCCAGCGCGGTGCGGGCCGCGCTGTCGCGCTCGGTGCGACGCTGCTGCTGGCGCAACTGCTCCACCAGGCGGCGGCGGCGCTGGTTCAGCCACAGACCCAGCGTCGCCAGCAAGGTGAACCCGAGGCCGCCCACGGTGGCGCTGAGCACCTGGCGGCGCCAGAGCCCCTCCACGCTGTTCATCGAGCGGCCCACGCCCACATGCAGGCGCTGGTCCAGCCACAGGCTGTCCGGGGCGACCGTGCGCGCAGCGACGAGGCGCAGGTCCTGGCTCAGCAGCGATTGCTGCAGGTGCAGGGTGGCCGGCTGCTGACTGCGCAAGTGCTGCGCCAGCACCGAGCCGGGCCGGTCCAGCAGATTGCGCCCCAGCCAGGCCTCGACGTGAGGCTGCACCGTGAACACCGCCCCGCCTTCGTGGGCGATGGCGGCCCAGGTGTCTTCCGAGGGCTGCACGGTGGCCAGCACCAGGGCGAAGTAGCGCGGGTCCAGACCGGCCACGACGGCGCCCTGCCAGTGCCCTTCGGCATCGTGCAGGGAGCGCGCCAGCGCCAGGCTGCGATCGTCCAGCAGCGTCTGAAAGGGCGGGGTGATGTGCAGCAGCCCGGGCTGGGGACGTTGCCGACATTGCTGGAAGTAGGGCCGCCCGGACACATCGCGGCCCAGCAGCTCGGGCATGGACGAGGCCTGGATGCGCCCGGTGGCGTCGACCACCAGCAGCACGCGCACGCCCGGCATGGCTCGCGTCAGGGTCTGCAGCACGGACTCGCCGTCGGCCTGCTTTTGCTGCCGCCCCCAGCGCGGGTATTCGGACTCCACCGTCTGCAGCGCGGCCTGGATGGCGATCAGTTGCTGGGAGACGATGCCGTCCAGGGTCTGCACCAGGCTTTGCAGTTTTTCGCCTTCATGCGCGCGCAGCACCTGGCGCTCGTTGCGCAACCACAGGGCCAGCAGCAGCCACAGGCAGGCCAGGGCCAGGAACAACCGCAACCAGGCATGCCAGGGCTTGAAGTGGGCGCTGCCCGAGCTTTCCTGCGCCCAGGCGCCGCCCTCGGGCGCAGGCATGTCGGCCGGCGCCTCAGGGCGGGAGGAGAGGGGGAGCATGACCATGGCGCAGAACTGCGCCACGGTAACGAGTGCCGGGTTGCGTCGGCTTGATGCCGATCAAGCTTGGCGTCCGGCACCGCGCCGTCGCGCTTGCCGGACGCCGGGCCCAGGGTCAGGACGCCGATGCGGGCGCCAGTGCCGATCAGGGATGGGCGGCCATGACCTGTGCCACGGCGGCCGTCAGGCGCTTGCCGTAGGGCACGTGCAGGAACTCGTTTGGGCCGTGGGCATTGCTCTTGGGGCCGAGCACGCCGCAGACCATCATCTGCGCCTTGGGGAAGCCCTTTTGCAGCATGCCCATCAGCGGGATGGTGCCGCCCTGGCCGATATAGCCGACTTCGGTGTCGAAGTGGGCCAGGCTGGCCTCGGCCACGGCCTTGGAGAGCCAGGGCTGCAGGTCCGGCGTATTCCAGCCGGTGGCACCGTAGGCCCCGGCCCGGCCGTCAGGCACGAAGCTGACCCGGGCGTTGTAGGGCGCGTTGTCCTCCAACAGCGCCTTGAGTTTCAGCGCGGCCTCATTGCCGTCGATCAGCGGCGGCAGGCGCAGCGAGAGCTTGAAGGCGGTGAAGGGGCGCAGCACGTTGCCGGCATTGCTGATGGGCGGGATGCCGTCCACGCCGGTGACGGACAGCGTCGGGCGCCAGGTGCGGTTGAGCAGCACCTCCAGCGGGTCGGTCGTGACGGGCAGCACCGGGCCGCCGTCCGCGCCGCAGGCCCAGGGCATGCGCTTGTAGACCTCGGCGCCGAGGATGTCGGCCGTGGTGCGGGCCTGTGCGATGCGGTCGGCGGGGATGTCGCAGTGGAAGTCCGCGGGCAGCAGGTGGCCGGTCTTGGCGTCCTCCAGGCGGTCCAGCAGCTGACGCATGATGCGGAAGCTGCTGGGGGCGACGCCGGAGTTGTCACCGCTGTGGATGCCCTCGGTCAGCACCTCCACCTTGAGCGTGCCGGTCACGTTGCCGCGCAGGCTGGTGGTCAGCCAGAGGCGGTCGTAGTCGCCCGCGCCGCTGTCCAGGCAGACCACCAGGCTGACGTTGCCCAGCCGCTCCTTGAGCAGGTCGATATAGGCCGGCAGGTCGTAGGAGCCGGACTCCTCGCAGGTCTCGATCAGGCCCACGCAGCGCGGGCGGGGGATGCCCTGGCGGTCCAGGGCCATGATGGCGGTCAGCGAGGCGTAGATGGCGTAGCCGTCGTCGGCGCCGCCGCGGCCGTAGAGCTTGCCGTCCTCGTACTTGGGCGTCCATGGGCCGAGGTCGGAGCGCCAGCCGCTGAATTCGGGCTGCTTGTCCAGGTGGCCGTAGAGCAGTACGGTGTCCTCGCAGCCGGCCTTGGTGGCGGGCACCTCGAAGAAGATCACCGGCGTGCGGTCGGGGATGCGGATGACCTCCAGCTTGAGGCCGGCCACCTTCTTGTTCTCCACCCAGCTGGCGGCATTGCGCAGCACGGTTTCGATGTGGCCATGGGCCGCCCAGTCGGCATCGAACATGGGGCTCTTGGCCGGGATGGCGATGTAGTCGGTCAGGGCGGGAACGATTTCCTCGTCCCAGACCTGGGCGGCAAACTGTCCCAGGCTGCTGGCTTCGTCGGCCTGCAGGGGCAGATTCGGATCACGTGCGTTCATGGCGGTCTCCAGGCGGCGGGTGGCCGCAAGAAGGAGATTTTAAGGCGCCGCCATTCATCGCCATTCATCGTCGCTTTCCGCCGCTTGCCGCCGTTTGCCGGCTACCGCCGCGCTTCGCCCCCCTCCGTCAGGGGGACTTGCAGCAACTCGGGCGGGAACTCGATGCTTGCGCCACCTGTCGGACGGGGAAGCCCCCGCCGAGCGCAAATTTTCGACGGCGAAAGGTGGGCTTCGTTCTGTGGTCCGTTCACCGGCTGTCGACCGATGGAGACGGGAATGCTGGACGCGGACTTGCTGGATTTGCTGAACGTTCGAGATGTCGCAGGCTACAAGTCCTGCATCGCCCGGTTTGCCCAGCGCATCGGTTTCCGGACGGTGGACGCGCTGACGGTGCTGGATCGCGGTCCCGGGCAGTCAGAGTTCATATGCGTCGACAACATTGGCGACCCCGGCTGGGGCGCGCTGGACCCCGGCCTTGGCAAGCGCTGTCCTGTCATGCAGCACTGTCGGCGCAGCAGCTATCCGATCGCCTGGGGGGCAGCCAACTACCGTGATCCGGCGTTGACCGATCTTTACGACCTGGTGGCGTCCATGGGGTTGCGTTCTGGCGTGAGCGTGGCCTCGCATTTCCCCGATGGACGGCACTTCGCGTTCTGCGTGCACACCGACGCGGGCCCGGCCGTCGACGACCGCCAACTGGCTTTTGCGCTGCCGAAGCTGGAGCTCTATGCCGTCTACGCGCTGGATGCTGCGTTCCGGCTGCTGCTGCCGCCGGAGCGCAGCAACGTCGGCGAACTGGTGGCGCGGGACATCGAGGCACTGCGCTATGCCCTTGACGGCTGGTCAGGCCGGATGCTGGCTGATCGCTTCAACATGGCCGATGCGGCCTGCCGCGACTGGCTGGGCCGCGTGGCGGCCAAGCTCGACTGCGGCAATGTGCGGCAAGCGGCACTGAAAGCCCGCCGCATCGGCGTTCTTCGGTGAGCATGCCGAGTGGCGACGCAGGCACTGTGCGCCGGCCTTACACCATCATCCGCGAGCCGCAGGCAACCCTACGCATGCCCGATCGCGCTATCTAGCGCAGCTCGTTGCCATCGGACCCCTCACCCAGTTCTGATTCGCAAATCAGAGACCTGCGCTGCTTTCTTGACGCGCTTATCGCGAGAGTTGCGGGCACTCTAGCGAGGAAGAACACCATGGCCTACCAGCCAGGCTGCGGACCAGGTTGCGCAGGTGGAATGGGGGGCGCTACGCAGTTGTCGCCACCCGAGACTGCGTCAAGTTGCTCTTCTGTCAACTCAATCGGCTGAGTCGCCGACGGCACTTGGGTCGCTTCAGAACTGAGCCTGCTTTTCTGCGTTTCCATTGGCTGCTCCTATAGTGGTCAGTAGATGATGCCTAGTCTTAATGCTTTGAGCGCCGCTTGATGTTCGTTTTCGCATCCAAGTTCCTGCGCAAGCTGCTTCAAGCGTATGCGCAGCGTGTCTTCACTGGTGTTCAGCAACGCAGCGATTTCCTCGGTTGATTTTCCGTCGAGTACCCAGCTTAGGGCGTCAACCTCCTGGAGCGTCAATTGGTCTACGGTCAAAACTTCTGGTGGCAGGAACAGATGGAGCGCCGTGTCGAGCGCGTAAGTCGCGAATAGTTGCAGCCGTGGAAGCGCATGCGCAACATGTCCCGTGTCGGATGCAAGATCTCGGTCCGTGTGTACGCACAGCGCAAAATGACGGCCGCCACTCAGGTGGGTGCTAACACTCATTCCTGATCGCAATCCGTATGCTGAAACCAGATCGTAGATGTCTGTGAGTCCCGGCGACCGGTAGTTTCTTGATCCCCAAATTATTGGAACACTGCTTGTCTTGCAGTGCTGCATGACTGGGTCGCGCTTCCAGTAGCTCGGGTCGATTGCATTCCAGTCAGGGTTGCCGACGTTGTCCACGCAGATGAATTCAGAGGCCGCATTGTCGTGGTCCACAACTGTTAGCGCGTCCACCGTCCTAAATCCCAAGTTCTGTGCAAATCGAATGATCTCCGCCCGAAATTCGCCTTCGCTCCGTGCAGACATTACGCCGAGGTAGTCGTTGTGCAACATTGGGGCAGCTCCAAGCAATTGGCGCAGATTGTGCCGCCGCTGGCGTGCTGAGGGATCTGTAACGTGTGGCAGTTGGCATATGGGTTTCTGCGACGGAAACTGCGCCCATACTCGGAAAAGCCGCACACAATGCACAGCCCCTTGCGTACATCACCGGCCTTGATGAACTGGACCTCAAAGTCCTGGCCGGTTGTCCTGCGATCGGTGAGCAGCAAGACTGCGCTGAAGTTTGCGCACCTTCGGACGACGCGACTTTCGAGCATTGACGCCAGCACGGGCTGCGCCGCCTACGGCCATACGCTATGGGCCTGCGTCAACAGCGCCGAGGCCATCGGTCTCGGCTGGGACTGGGCGCTGCTGGACTATCCGGCGAACTGCCTGCTGGTCGCTGACACGATGTCGGTCGCCAGCAATCTGCGGTTTGTCGACGAGGCCATGGAACGGTACGTCAGTTTCAACCGCTCCGTGGCCTACCTCAACAGCTTGGTGGCCACGCTGGACTGGCATTCCGAGGTCGCCAGGCAGGCGGGGCTGGCGCTGCGCGCGCAATAGCCGTCGCGCGTCTAGAAACGCTCCAGCCACTGCCGCAGCCGCTCGAACACCTGCTGCTGCTCCGGCTCGTTGAAGATCTCGTGGTAGAGCTTGTCGAAGCACTGGGTCTGCACGACCGCCTTGGGTGCGGCAGCGGCGAAGCGGCTGGAGCCGCTGGGCGCGACGCAGCGGTCGGCGCCGGCCCACATCAGCAGGGTGGGCAGGGTCCAGTCGGCCGCGCGCGCCAGCACCGCCTCGCCGCCGCGGGCGATCATGGCTGCCAGTGTCGGCGTGATGCGGTTGTGCACCAGCGGATCCTGCTGGTAGGCGCTGACCACGTCCTGGCTGCGTGAGATCCAGGCCGGCTTGAGCCCATTGCCCACGGCCAGGTGCGGCACCAGCGGCAGGGTGGCGGCCAGCAGGCCGCGCTGCAGGGCGTTCATGTCCACCGCCAGGGCGGGGGAGCTCAGCACCAGGCCGTCCAGGGGGCGGAACCAGGGCGGCGGTGCGCTTGCGTCGGTCGTGGGCAGGCCACCGGCTGCAAAACGTGCGGCAATCAGCCCGCCCATGCTGTGCCCCAGCATCACCAGGTGGCCGGCGCCCAGGGTGGCATCGGCCCGGACTTCGTCGATCACCAGGGCCAGGTCTTGCTCGAAACGGCCGTTGTGCGGCAGGTCGCCGCGGGCGCCGCCCGAGGCGCCATGGCCGCGCTGGTCGTGGCCCACCACGTGCCAGCCCCAGTGATTCAGATGGGCCGCCACATGCTCGTAGCGGCCGATGTGCTCGCCCAGGCCATGAACGATCAATACGGTGCCTCGTGCAGGGCCCATGCCGGTCTTGTTCCACTGCCGCCAGTGCAGGGGCACGCCATCATCAGTCTTCAGGGTTCGCATGCCGCGAAGTGTAGGCAGTGCCCGGGACGGCTTTGCCTGGGGCAAGCCCTGGGAAATGTGCGCTTTGACCTAGGGGCAGCACTCCATCTTGTCACTTGTGCGATGGTCAATCCGCAGCGCGGCGCTAGGCTTGGCGGCTTCATCGAGCTTGCAAGGAATGCCATGAGCGCCGAACACGACGTGCACTACTTCGACCTGGTCCTGCAGGAGGGCGGCGTGGCCCTGCTGACCCTGAACCAGCCCGAGCGCATGAACACCATGGCGCCGGACTTCTTCCCTGCCTTCCGCAATGCGCTGCAGCGCCTGAACGACGAAGGCCAGGCGCGGGTGCTGGTGATCGCGTCCACCGGCCGGCATTTCAGCGCCGGCATGGCGCTGCAGACCTTCGCCGGTCAGGGCGGCCTGCTGGACACCAGCGACGCTCGCGCCCGGCTGTCCTTCCAGGAATCCCTGCGTCGCCTGATGGCCTGCTTCAGCGTGCTGGACGAGGTGCGCTTTCCCGTCATCTGCGCGGTGCAGGGCGGCTGCATCGGCGGGGCCTTCGACCTGGCTGCGGCCTGCGACATCCGCCTGTGCAGCGCCGACGCCTTCTTCTGCATCCAGGAAACGACCATCGGCATGGCGGCCGACCTGGGCATCCTGCAGCGCCTGCAAGGGCTGATGCCGGCCGGCATGGCGCGCCAGATGGCCTACACCGGCGAACGCCTGGCTGCCGAGCGGGCCCTGCAGCTGGGTCTGGTCAACGCCGTGGCGCCGGACGCCGCGGCCCTGCTCGATCAGGCGCTGGAACTGGCACGGCAGATCGCGCTGAAGTCCCCTCTGGCCGTTGCGGGCAGCAAGCTGGCGCTGAACCATGCGCGCGACCATGGCGTGGCGGCCTCGTTGCAGCAGATGAGCCTGCTGCAGAGCGCGATCTTCGATACGGGTGAGATGGGGCGCGCCATCATGGCCTGGCAGGCCAAGCGCGAGGATGCGGGCTTCGAGGCCCTGCGGCCCGTGGCCTCGCTGCCCGAGGCGTGAGCGCTGGGCTCAGCCGGCGCGGCTGAGCTGGTCCAGCGCGGCCTCGGCGGCGGCGATGGCCTCGCGGTTCACGTCACGCGCATGGGCACTGCTCAGCCTGGCGTCCTTGAGGACCTGCTCCAGCACCGGCCGGGCCTCGGCCTTGCGGCCGCGGGCCAGCAAGAACTGACCCCAGGCGCTGTGCGTTTCCATGCCGCTGTGGGTGCGCAGGGCGACTTCGAAGGCGGCCTCGGCTTCCTCGGGATGCACGGCCGCCAGCAGCCGGGCCATCAGCAGGGCCAGCTCGCCGCTGCAGCGCTCGGGCTGGGCGTCGAACAGGCGGCGCAGGCTGGCCACGGCCGCGGCATCCTGCCCGGCTGCCGCCTGGCAGCGGGCCAGCCCGCTCAGCGCTGCGGCGTCCTGGGCGAACACGCCCTGGGCGCAGGCCTGGAAATGCGGCAGGGCCTCGTCGACCTGATCGGCCTCCAACAAGGCCTGCGCCAGACGCAGACGGTTGCCCATGCTGGGCGTCTGCTCCAGGGCCAGCCGCGCTTCACGAAGTTCACGCTGCGGATCGATGATCTGCCGCAGCGCCGCGCCCGCCTTGCGTGCCAGCCGGCTGTGCCGCTGCTCAGGCAGGAACTCGGCGAACAGATAGACCAGGCTGCCCAGGAAGGGGAAGGACAGCAGCACGAAGAGCCAAACGGTGTTGCGGCCGGTTCGCACGGCGTGCACCGCGAAGAAGATGGCGATGGCGACGTGGAGGATGGCGAGAACGGGCATGGGATCTCCCTGGGTGGCTGCCTCGAGGTGGGCATTTGGAGCGCGACTATAACGGGCGTATAAGGCCGCCCATGCCTTGGACCTTTGCTCACCCGGCTGCAGCCATCCCCCTGCGGCGCCTCTTTCCAGACCAGCGTCTTGTCGTAGGCCTGGTGATGGGCAGCCTGGTGCCTGATCTGGGCTACTACCTGCCTGACATGGGCGTTGGTGCCGGCGGCTGGGGCACGTACGCGCATTCGCTGTCGGGCTGGTGGCTGCTCGATGCCCCCCTGGGTGCCTGGCTGGCCTTCTTGTTCATCCTTGGGCGGGGCTGGATTGCCGCGCCGCTGCCGCAGCCTTATCGCCGCGCCGTGCAGACCTTGCCGGCAGCCGATTGGACGGACGCGCGCCGGTGGGCCTGGCTGCTTCTGGCCAGCGCCGCGGGGGCGGCGACGCATCTGCTGTGGGACGGCTTTACCCATGCGCCAGGCTTCTTCGTCCAACGGTGGCCCCTGCTGCGGCTGGAGCTGGGTCTGCTGGATGGGCGACCCTGGCAGCTCTTCAATGTCCTGCAGCATCTCAGCACGCTGCTCGGGCTGGGCGTGTTGTGGCGGTTGCATGCGCGCTGGCGCCTTCGCCAGCAAGACCTGACCCCAGCGCCGCCTGACGGGCGATCGGCCTGCCTTCTGGCGGCGCTGCTGCTGTCTGCCGCGCTGGGGGCCTGGCAGGCCATGCCCTCGGGGGGCTGGCAGGGGCAGGTCCATCTCTGGGTGGTGCGCAGCGTCATCCGGTCGTCGATGCTCTTTGCCGTGGCCTATGTGCTGCTGGCCGGGTGGTGGCGGCGACGATGAAGGCCTTCCCGGCTGCGCGGGCCGCTCACAACCACTGCACATCGGCCTTCAGCACCTCTGCCGGGTAGTAGCGCCCCATGATCTGTTGCAGGCGGCCTTCGCCCAGCGCCTGCTCGATCAGGCGGCGCAGACGGCGGCGAGCCTCGTTGTCCAGCGTGTGCATCGAGAGATAGGTGCCGACCTCCGAGGGGGGCAGCCCGCTCAGGGGCTGGTAGCGGAAGTCCTGCGTCGCATGCGGCTCGCTGCTGACGTCCTGCAAGGCGGAATAGAGCAGGGTGGGCGGCAGGATGGTGAATTGCACACGACCGGCGCGCAGCATCTGGCCCAGGGTCTTCAGGTCGGAGACGACATCGACGCGGCGCTGCTCTTCCAGCCGCTGCATCAGGGCTTCGTAGGGGCTGCCCCAGGTGTAGCTGCGCACCACCACGGCACGCCAGTCCCGCCGGGCCAGCAAGGCCTCCACGCTGGCCGGCGGCGCCTCGCCGGCCTTGCCAAAGGTGATGAGGCAGGGCGTCAGGCGCAGCATGGGCAGGAACTCGGCCTTCTGGTCCCGTTCGGGCGTGCGCGAGGCGGGCAGGTAGAGGTCCGCCTCATGGGTCTCGAAGAACATCAGCGTCTGCCGCGGCCGGGGCACCACCGGGAAGCTGAAGCTGCAGCCCAGGGCCGGCTCCAGGCTGCGCAGCAGGTCGGGATAGACGCCGCGCACCTGCCCGTCCGGCAGCACCTGCACATTGAAACCGGTGGGCGCCACGGGCACGACCAGGGCGCGCTCGCACAGCGCCCGGGCGGCAGGCGGCAGGCTGATGCCCAGCAGGGCCAGCCCCAGGCCGTGGAGGACGCCGCGTCGTGCCGGCATGCCGGTCTGCTGCGATGTCAGCCTACTCAGCCCATGCAGAAGGCGTTGAGCTTGTTGCCGTCCAGATCCCGGAAGTAGGCCGCGTAGAAGCCACCGCCACGCTGCCCCGGGGCGCCCTCGTCCTTGCCGCCCAGGGCCAGGGCCTTGGCGTGCAGGGCATTGACCTGGTCCTGGCTCTCCACCGCCAGCGCCACCATCACGCCGTTGCCCACGCTGGCGGGCTGCCCGTCGAAGGGGCGCAGCACGCCGAAGCCGGGCTTGTCCATGCTGACGCCCCAGGCGTAGCCGCGCTCGAACTCCATCAGGCGCTTGGCGCCGATCACGGCGAACAGCTCGTCATAGAAGGCCGCCGCGCGCGGCAGGTCATTGGTGCCCAGGGTGGTGTAGCCGATCATGGATGCTCCAAGCGGTGTCTGACGGATGCGCGCAGCGTACACGGTTCGCGAGGGGCTGTCGCTGCCACGAGCGGGAGCAGGCCTAGGGGGCTCGCGCAGCGAGCAGGGGGTGGTCCTTCCTCAGCTTGAACACCGCCATGCTGGCGCGCAGATTGGGCAGCGTGCGCACCACGCGGCCGTCCTGAACGCCGAAGCTGTCCAGGATGTCCAGCCGGTTCTTGCGCGCCAGCACCTCGAAGTCCGCAAAGGTGCCGACGCGGATGTTGGGCGTGTCATACCACTCATAGGGCAGGGTGCGGGTGACGGGCATGCGGCCGGTCAGCACCTGCAGGCGGTTGGGCCAATGCGCGAAATTGGGAAAGCTGATGATGCCCACGCGGCCGACGCGAACGGTCTCGCGCAGCATGGCCTCGGCATTGCGCAGATGCTGCAGGGTCTCCAGCTGCAGCACCACGTCGAAGCTCTGGTCCTCGAAGACGGACAGCCCCTCTTCCAGGTTCAGCTGGATCACGTTGATGCCGCGTCGGGCGCAGGCCAGCACATTGGCGTCGTCCAGCTCCACGCCGTAGCCGGTGCAGCCCTTCTTTTCCCGCAGCCAGGCCAGCAGTTCGCCGGTGCCACAGCCCAGGTCCAGCACCCGGGAGCCTTCAGGCACCAGGGCGGCGATGGTTTCGATCAGGGCGGTGCTCATGAACGGAACTCCTGGGCCATGCGTTCGAAGTAGGCGCGCAGCACGCCGTGGTAGCGGGGGTCTTCCAGCAGGAAGGCGTCGTGGCCGTGGGGGGCGTCGATCTCGGCGTAGGACACGTCGCGCCGGTTGTCCACGAGTGCCTTGACGATCTCGCGCGAGCGGGCCGGCGAGAAGCGCCAGTCCGTCGTGAAGCTGGCAATCAGGTACTTGCAGCGGCTGCTGGCAAAGGTGCGGGAGAGGTCGCCGCCATGCTCGCGCGCCGGGTCGAAGTAGTCCAGGGCGCGGGTGATCAGCAAGTAGGTGTTGGCGTCGAAGTATTCGCTGAACTTGTCGCCCTGGTGGCGCAGGTAGCTCTCGATCTGGAACTCGATGTCCTGGGTGCTGTAGCCCAGCTCGGCGGCGCGGAGCTCGCGGCCGAACTTCTCTTCCATCACGTCGTCGCTGAGATAGGTGATGTGGCCGATCATGCGGGCCACGCGCAACCCGCGCTTGGGCACCACGCCGTGCTCGTAGAAAAAGCCGCCGTGGAAATCAGGGTCGGTGACGATGGCGCGGCGGGCCACCTCGTTGAAGGCGATGTTCTGGGCCGAGAGGCTGGGCGCGGTCGCGATGGCAATGCAATGGCGCATGCGCCCGGGATAGCGCAGCGACCAGTCCAGCGCCTGCATGCCGCCCAGGCTGCCGCCCAGCACCGCGGCCAGCTGCGAGATGCCCAGGATGTCGAGCACCCGGGCCTGGGCGTCGACCCAGTCGTGCACCGTCACCACCGGGAAGTCGGCGCCGTAGATGCGGCCGGTGTCCGGGTTGGTGTGCATGGGCCCGGTGGAGCCGAAGCAGGAGCCCAGGTTGTTGATGCCGATGACGAAGAATTTGTCCGTGTCCAGCGGCTTGCCGGGGCCGACGAGGTTGTCCCACCAGCCTTCGCTCCTGGGCTGCCCGGCATAGGTGCCGGCCACATGGTGGCTGGCGTTCAGCGCATGGCAGACGAGGACGGCATTGGACTTGTCGGCGTTGAGCCGGCCGTAGGTTTCATAGACGAGCTCGTAGTCGCGGATCTGCGCGCCGCTGCGCAGGGGCAGGGGGGTCTCGAAGCGCAGGCGCTGGGGCTGCACGTCGCCCACCGAGATTGGGGTCATCTTGGGACTCTCCAAAAGCAAAAACCGGCTCCGCGAAAGCTGCGGACGCCGGTTGCAGGAGCGCCCCTCTTTAGCGGAATTTATTGAGCGCCCGCAATTCGGAACAAATCGGCGCTGTGGGGCGGATTATAGGCCGCCGGGCCCCTGCAGCACGCCGATGCGCTGCAGCAGGCGCTGATGCTCGCCCTCGCGCTTGAGTTTCTCGAAGGCCTCGTGCAGGGGCTGCAGTTCCTGGTCCTGCAAATCCGGACTGCCCACCAGCCAGATCTCGGTGACGTCGTAGCCGGGGCCCACGATCCAGTCCTGCGGATCGCGACCGGTGGCGCGCAAGGCGGCCATCACGACCGGAACGGCCCCGTAGAGCAAGTCGGCGCTGCCTTCGACCATGCGCCGCAGGATGTTGTCATAGTTGGCCTCCTGCGCCAGGTTGCGATAGCCCTGCTTCTGCAGGCTGTCCACGGTCATGGCACCGCGCAGCGCCAGCACCTTGGCCTTGCGGGCGGCGGCCTCCGAGATGCCCGTGGGCCAGCGGCTGCGCAGGCCCATCAAGGCGTAGCGCTGGGTGAAGAGAGGCAGCAGCCAGCGGTAGTGCAGCTCGCGCTCCGGCGTGCGGGCCAGCGGCGCCATCAGCACGCGGGGGCCGCTGCGGGCCATCAGGGTGGCGCGGGCGAAAGGGTAGAAGCGGGGATGGAAGTCCCAGCCGGCCCGATCGCCGAGGAGGATGAGGAACTCGCCCAAAGGGCCGGGCGCATCAGGTCCCTGGCCGCTGATCAGCGCCGGGAAATCGGGACTGACCAGCACGAGCGGCTCGGCACCCGCCGCAGGTGCCAAGCGCAGCCCCAGGCCGCTGGCCAAGCCGCAGCAAAGGCCGCGGCGCAGGAATTGACGTCTGGGCGGGAGAGTCGCTGCTGGCATGCGGGGCGCAAAAGAAGTCCGCTGTCCGTGCATTGGAACCCAGTGCCGGCTGCTCGCGCAAGCCTGTCAGGCTTTCTGATGGCTCCCCACCTGCCACGGTGCGCCAGGCCCGGCGAGCCCGCTTGGCTCGACCTGGGCCGGGCCACTCAATCTTCGCGCTTGGCGCTGGGCAGGGCCGCACTGAGCCCCAGCAGGCCGGCGACGCCGAGCACATACCACAGCGAGAGGCTGGCCTCCAGCTTCAGCACGCCGGCGCTGGACAGCACCAGCATTGCCGCGGCGCTGCCGGCCAGCAGCAGCAGGGCGGCGCCGGCGGCGCGCGTCATCAGCAGGCTCTGGTCCCGGCGGGCCGCCATGGCGAACAGCACATAGCCCAGCAGGCAAAAGAGCGGGAAGAAGACCCACAGGGCGCTGCCCGCGGTGATCGGGACCAGATGCAGGGGCTCGACCAGCAGCGCAGCGCCGGAGAACAGGCCCAGCAGCAGCAAGAAGGCGGCAGCGATTCGAATCATGGCTTGACTCCTTCAGGGGGCGATGCACAGGCAGTGCACGGTGGCAGCGAAGGGCTTGCGGCCCTCCAGCAGCTCGCTGGCCATGGCCAGCTCCTCTTGCGAGCGCAGCAGCGCGGTCGGAACCTGGAAGCCCAGTTGGGCGCGCACCGAAGCGGCGATGCCCGGGGCCAGGGTGTCGCCCAGGCTATCCAGCAGCTTCTCCAGGCGGCTGGGCTCCTTTTCGATGTAGCTGATGCGTGGCTTGCCTTCCAGCTTGGCGCGCTTGGCAGCGGCCTGGACGGCGTCGTCCAGGCTGCCCAGACGGTCGATCAGGCCGCGCTCCAGGGCCTGCTTGCCGGTCCAGACGCGGCCCTGGGCCACGGCATCGATCTCGTCGATCTTCTTCTTGCGGGCCTGCGCCGCCTTGCCGGTGAACTCGTCGTAGATGTGCTGGATGCTGCTCTGCACCGCGCTGGCCATGCGCGGATCCAGCCCGGTGCGGAAGTCGTAGCCCTTGCCCAGCCAGGTCGTGGTGTAGCCGGCGGTGTGCAGGGAGAGCTTGTCCATCAGCTTCTCGCCGGTGGGCAGCAGCGCGAAGACGCCAATGGAGCCGGTGACGGTGCCGACGTCGGCGATCACTTCGTCCGAGGACATGGAGATCCAGTAGCCGCCCGAGGCCGCCACGTCGCCCATGGAGATCACCACCGGTTTGCCGGCCTTCTGGGTCAGCTCCAGCTCGCGGCGGATGATCTCCGACGCGAAGGCGCTGCCGCCGGGCGAGTTGACGCGCAGCACCACGGCCTTGACCTGCTCGTCTTCACGGGCCTGGCGGATCAGCTCCGCCGTGGAGTCGCCGCCGATGGCGCCGGGCGCGGCCGAGCCGTCCTTGATCTCCCCCTGGGCCACGACGACAGCCACGGCCGGACCGACCGGCAGCGCGGGTTTCTGGCGGGCCAGGTATTCGCCGAGGCTGACCCGCGCGAAGCTGTGGCCCTTGTCGTCCTTGGCGCCGCGCTCCATCAGCAAGGCGCGGACCTCGTCGCGGGTCTTGATGCCGTCGACGAGCTTTTGCTGCAGGGCCAGCTTGGCGATGTCGCCGCGCAGGGCCAGCAGGTCCTTGTCGGCCCGCTCGATGCTGCGGGCCAGGCTGCCGGCCTCCAGCTTGCGGGCCTTCTCGATGTCGGCCAGGAAGCCGGCCCATAGCTCGTTGTAGAGGTAGCTCTCCGCTTCTTGCGAGGCCTGCGAGGGGGCGTTGGCGACATAGGGCTCGCCGGCATTCTTGTAAGTGCCCACGCGCAGCAGGTTGGGGCTGATGCCCACGCGGTCCAGGGCGTCCTTGTAGTACATGCGCTGGCGGCCGAAGCCTTCCAGCAGCACGCCGCCCATGGGGTGCAGGTAGATTTCATCGGCCTGCGCGGCCAGGTAGTAGGCGCGCTGGCTGTAGTTGTCGCCATAGGCCAGCACCTTCTTGCCGCTGGACTTGAAGCGCTGCAGCGCGGCGGCCACCTCGTGCAGGCCGGCCAGGCCGGCGCCGCTGAAGCCGTCGAGGTCCAGCAAGACCTGGCTCACCTTGGCGTCCTTGCCGGCCGCGTCCAGCGCGCTGAGCACGTCGCGCAGGCGCACCTGGCGAGGTTCGCGACCCTGCAGCTGGTTGACGGCCTGCTCGCGGGGCGAGCCGGAGAACTGCTCCACCAGCGGGCCGTTGAAGCTCAATACCAGGGTGCTCTTGTCGCGCAGGGGCTTGGGTCCGCCTGCAAGCAGGCCCCACACCAGGGCGATCAGCAAGATCAGCAGCAGGATGTTGAACAGCGCGCGGCGCATGCCGTCCACCACCCACCAGATCTTCTTCAGCAGCCACCAGATGGGTGAGACCAGGGTCTTGATGCCCATGCGATTCCTCCAGATTGGGCGCGCCCTTTGGCGCGAGTCTTGACGCGCGCCGATTGTGCAGCATGCCGATCCTGTGGCGTAGTGCGCAAAGGCACTGCGATCGAGCGTGACAGGCGGGCGCTTTGGTGCTGCACTGCAGGCTTGAGGGCGTGTGCCGGGGTCGGGTCTTGCGACGGGCGCTGCGTCCTGGACTCAGGAGATCGCCCGCATGCTGCCCTGGCTCAGAAAAGTCGACGACTATTTCCCTTTGCGCTATTTGAGCTGGTGGCTCTGCGGCCTGGGGGCGGTGCTGAGCGCCGTGGGCACCTGGTACTTCTGGCCGGCCTGGCCCTGGTTCGTGCTGTTCCTGCTCTTGAGCCTGCAGGGCTTTCGCGACGTGCGCCAGACCAAGCGTTCGGTGCTGCGCAACTACCCGGTGATCGGCCACCTGCGCTTTCTGCTGGAGTACATCCGCCCGGAGCTGCGCCAGTACTTCATCGAGGCCGACAACGAAGCAGCGCCCTTCTCGCGCCAGCAGCGCTCGCTGGTCTACCAGCGTGCCAAGGGCGATCCCGACAAGCGCCCCTTCGGCACACAGAAGGACGTGGGCGCGGCCGGCTATGAATGGATCAACCATTCCATGCAGCCGACCCAGCTGCCCGGGCATGACTTCCGCATCACCATCGGCGGCGAGCGCGCCCAGCCCTATTCAGCCAGCGTGTTCAACATCTCGGCCATGAGCTTCGGGGCGCTGTCGGCCAATGCCATCCTGGCCCTGAACGCCGGCGCCAAGATGGGCGGCTTCGCGCATGACACCGGCGAGGGCTCGATCAGCCCCTATCACCGCGAGCACGGCGGCGACCTGATCTGGGAGATCGGCTCCGGCTACTTCGGCTGCCGCACGCCCGAGGGGCGCTTCGACCCTGAGAAGTTCGCCGCCAATGCGCGGGATCCGCAGGTCAAGTTGATCGAGATCAAGCTCAGCCAGGGCGCCAAACCCGGCCAGGGCGGCGTGCTGCCCGGCGCCAAGGTGACGCCCGAGATCGCCGCCACCCGCGGCGTGCCGCTTGGCGTGGACTGCAACTCGCCGGCCGCGCACACGGCCTTCTCGACGCCGGTGGAGCTGATGCAGTTCATCGTCGAACTGCGCCGGCTCTCCGGTGACAAGCCGGTGGGCTTCAAGCTCTGCATCGGCCACCCCTGGGAGTGGTTTGCGCTGGCCAAGGCCATGCAGGAGACGGAGATCGTGCCGGACTTCATCGTGGTCGACGGCGGCGAAGGCGGCACTGGCGCCGCGCCGCTGGAGTTCACCGACCACGTGGGCGCCCCGCTGCAGGAAGGCCTGCTGCTGGTGCACAACACGCTGGAAGGGCTGGGGCTGCGCGAGCGGGTGCGCCTCGGCTGCGCCGGCAAGGTGGTCAGCGCCTTCGATATCGCCCGCGCCATGGCCCTGGGGGCGGACTGGTGCAACGCGGCCCGCGGCTTCATGTTCGCGCTGGGCTGCATCCAGGCCCAGACCTGCCACACGGGACGTTGCCCGACGGGTGTCACCACGCAGGATCCCTTGCGCCAGCAGGCGCTGGTGGTGCCGGACAAGGCCGAGCGCGTCTACCGCTTCCACCGCAACACCCTGCATGCGCTGCAGGAGCTGGTGCAGGCCGCCGGCCTGCTGCATCCGGGCGAGATCAGCGCCAATCACATCGTGCACCGGGTCAGCCAGCACGAGGTGCGCCTGCTCACCAACCTGCTGCCCTTCGTCCGCCCGGGCGCCCTGCTCGAAGGGGAGCTGCCCGGCGCGGTGTTCAAGACCTACTGGCCCATGGCCAGCGCGCACAGCTTTGAACCGGTGCGCCCCCTGCGGCGGGACTTCCATGCGCATTGATCCCGGTCAGACCTTGCTTTGAGCCCCGCGCCTGCGGGGTTGTCCAGCCCCCCGGGAGGGGGAGAATGCGCGGCTTGTAACCAAATGCACAAGTGTTGCAAGCCATGTCCTCGGTCTTCCTGCTCCGTCACAGCCAGCGCTCCTTGAACCGGGCGAGCCTGGATTTGGCGGACACGGGTTGGCAATGCATGGGAGCCAGCCAGCATTGGCAGGAAGCCGCCGCCAGCCTGGCCCACGCCATGCCGGACTATCTGGTCAGCGACGTGCACCTGAGCGATGGCCACGCCAGCCGCCTGCTGCAGCATCTGAACACGCTGCCCCCGGGGCTCGCCCGACCCCGCGTCTTGCTGATCAGCGATGCGGTGGACGAGATGACCCTGTTCCGCACCCTGAGCTGCGGCGGGCATGCCTACCATCTGGACCAGCCGCGCGGACCGAGCCTGCAGCACAGCCTTCAGGCGCTGCAGCAGGGCCGGGCGCAAATGTCCCCTGCCATTGCGCGTCAGGCGCTGCAGAGCTTTGGGGCGAATCGGCGGCAGGTCAGCGAGGCGCGACGCATCGAGGCGGGCCATGACCGCCAGCCGGTGGAGGCCCTGAGCCTGATCAGCCGGGCGGAACAGGCCCTGCTGAGCCTGCTCTCGCACGGCCTGCTGCCCGACGAGATCGCTGCGACCTGGTACGTGCTGCGCGAGGAGGTGGAGCGCCGCATCGCCCGCCTGTACCGCAAGCTGCATGCGCTGTGTCCGCCGGTCCATGTGGCGGCGGCGTTCGACGACCGCCTGCTGGCCGCCTGATCCAGGCTGGCCCGGCTCAGCGATCAGGCGCTGGCCGGTGCGGTGTCGATGAAGCTTTGGCGCGTGGACAGCTTGGCCGCATGGCGGGCCAGGTTGGGGTACTCGTCACGCCAGGCGATGGCGGGGAAGCGGAAATCCAGGTAGGCCAGGGCGCAGCCGGTGGCGATGTCGCCCAGGCTGAAATGATTGCCCGAGCACCACGGCTTCTCACCCAGGCCGAGGCTCATGGCCTTCAGCGCCGCCTGGACCTTCTCCAGCTGCCGCTGCACCCAGGCGCCGCTGCGCTGCATTTCGCTGCGGCCGTCCCAGGTCTGCTCCAGGCGCGCCAGGATGGCGGCGTCCAGCAGGCCGTCGGCCAGGGCCTCCCAGGTGCGCACCTCGGTGCGCTCGCGGCCCCGTTCGGGGATCAGCTTGCCCACCGGCGAGAGGGTGTCGACGTACTCGACGATCACGCGGGAGTCGAAGACCGCACCGGTGATCGAGTCCTGACCCTCCATCACCAGGCAGGGCACCTTGCCCAGCGGGTTCATCTTCATGATGGCATCGGAGGCCCAGACGTCTTCCAGCACGAACTGGTAGTCGAGCTTCTTCTCCGCCATCACGATGCGGACCTTGCGGACGTAGGGACTGGTAGGGGAACCGATGAGTTTCATGTGCGGGCTGGGGGACGGCTGTCCTCGTTTCGGCGGAATTCTAGGGGCTAAGCCCCGGGCTCTCGCTGACAGAGTGTGGCCAATCCGGGCCCCGCATGGGGGATTGAAGAAGGGCAGGAAAGCACGGCTTGCCAGCGCCGGCTGCCCCGGGGACACTCCTGCGCGCGGTCTGCCACCCGGTGTGTTCCAGGGCAGGCTCATGATCGCGTCAACCAACTTCAAGCATAAATTCTGGGAGGGCTCCCCATGGGAGACAACACGGAGGCCGCGGTCGCGGCCGGGACGGCTGCTGCACGGGTCGCTGTTGACCAGCTGACCGAGCAGGGGCCGCGAAAGCTCCATGTCCACTTCACGGGCTCGGGCAGCGAATACTTCCGCATCTGGATCGTCAACCTGCTGCTGAGCCTGGTCACGCTGGGTCTGTACCTGCCGCATGCCAAGGCGCGGCGTCTGCGCTATTTCTATGCCAACACCCTGGTGGACGGCGAGGCGCTGGCCTTTCATGGCGATCCCTGGCGCATGTTCCGAGGCTTCGTGCTGCTGGCGGTGCTGATGGGCTGCTATGCCCTGGCCGGCCAGCTGTCGCCGACCAGCGGCTTCGTCGCCTTCCTGGTGCTGTGTGCGATCTGGCCTGCGCTGTGGCAATCCAGCCTCAGTTTCCGCCTCAGCAATACCAGCTGGCGGGGGCTGCGCTTTCGCTTCCTGGGAAGCAAACGGCAGGCCTACCTGACGATGTTGCCCACCTACCTGCCCACCGTGGCGCTGGTGGCGCTGCAGGCCTTCTTTGCCAAGGAGCTCCTGGGGCCGGACGGCAAGACGGCCGGCCCGGCCATGACCTGGATGTGGATCATCCTGCTCCTGTGGTATCTGATGACGCCCACCATGCTGTGGGCCATCAAGCGCTACCAGCATGGCGCCTATGGCTTTGCCGGGCAGCGCAGCGCCATGCCGCTGGGCCTGGGCGCGTTCTACCTGCTGGCGCTGAAGTCCCTGGGGCTGCTGCTGCTGGCGCTTGGTGCCACGGTGGGGGTGATCGCGCTGGGCGTCTGGCTGTCCCATGGCAATTACGCCTATCTCGTCCCCACCATCTTTGGTGCGTACCTGATCTTCTTCGTCCTCGTGGCGCCCTATTTCACGACCCGGGTGCAGAACCTGATCTGGAACCACACGAACTCGCAGGCCCTGCAGTTCAAGAGCCGCCTGAAGTTCCGCTCGCTGGCCCTGCTGACCCTGAAGAACTGGCTGCTGACGGCCCTGACGCTGGGGCTGTACCGCCCGTTCGCAGCGATCCAGACCGCGAAGATGCGGCTGGAGGCTCTGAGCATCGAGTGCAGCGAGGACCCCGCGCTGTGGATGGCCGCGGCAGCCGAGGTGGACGAGGACGCCGCAGGTGATGCCGCAGGCGACTTCTTTGGCTTCGATGTCGGACTCTGAACGGATGCGCTGCGAAGCAATGCCGGCGACGCCCCCGGGCTTGGCGCTGCCGGTGAGCTATTTCGACGGCCGGCAGGCCCGGGCTCGCGAAGCCAGGATCTGGATCGACGGGCGCAAGCTGCTGCTGGAGTCCGAGGGCTGGCAGGGATGCTACGAGCTGCCGGCGGTGCGCTGGACCGAGCTGAGCCGCCATGGCCAGCGCCAGGCCCAGCTGCCGGATGGCGGGCTGCTGCGCGCCCTCAGCCCGGCGGACTGGGACGCCTGGACCGCCGCAGCGGGCCTGGGCCGTCCGCTGGTCGCGCGCTGGGCCCAAAGCTGGCGCCTCAGCCTGCTTGCGATGTTCTGCCTGATGGCCGTGGTGCTGGCGTTGTGGCGCTGGGGGGCACCGCTGGCAGGGCAGGGCGCGGCCCTGCTGATGCCAGAGGCCACTGAGCAGTCGCTGGGCACGGCCATCCTCGCAGGCCTGGACGAGCAATGGCTCAAGCCCAGCAGCCTGAGCGCCTCGGCGCAGGCCCGCTGGCAGCAGCGCCTGGAGGGCTTGCTTGCGCAGGGCGGCATGGCGCTGCCTCCTCACCGACTGGTCTTTCGCGCGGCCGACAAGGCCATTGGCCCCAATGCCTTTGCCCTGCCTGGTGGCACCGTGGTCGTCACCGACGCCCTCCTGGAAGCGCTGAAGGATGACGACAGCGCGCTGCTGGGCGTGATCGGCCACGAGCTGGGCCATGTGCGCCATCGTCACGCCTTGCGCCTGGTCGTGCAAAGCGGCGTGCTGGCCGGCGTGCTGGGTCTGGTCGTGGGGGACTTCTCCAGCCTGCTCGCCCTGGCACCCAGCGCGCTGGCCCAGCAGGCCTACTCCAGGGACTTCGAGCGCGAAGCCGATCGCGAAGCGCTGACCATGCTGCAGGCTGCCGGCCGCGACGGCAGCGGCATGCTGCGTTTCTTCGACCAGATCGAGGCGCTGCACAAGGGTCGCGACATGGCCGGCGACCTGGGCTTGCTGTCCAGCCATCCTGCCGATGCGGAGCGCCGGCGTTTCTTTACTCCTCACTGAGCCTTGCCCGACCCATGAGTCAGCCTCTTCCCATCATCACCCTGCGCCACGTCACCGAAGCCGACATGCCCCTGCTGGTGCGCTCGGTGACCGACCCGGCCTGGCGGGGGCCTTTCGCACCCGGCCGCGTCACCTCGCCCGCCACGCTGTGGCAGCGTTTCCGCGACAACGGCTTCTCCAGCGACGACATGGAGCGGCTCATGGTGGTCAACGAGGAGGGCCGGGTGGTGGGCGATGTCGTGCACTTCCTGGCCCATCGCTATTCCACGGCGCGCGAGATCGGCTGGACGGTTTACGACCCGGCCGATCGCCGCAAGGGCTATGGAACGGCCGCCGCGCGCGCCCTGGTGGACTACCTGTTCCGCAGCCAGCCCATCCATCGCCTGTGCTGCAGCCTCTCGCCGGACAACCTCGCCTCGGCCCGGGTCGCCCAGAAGGCGGGCTTTCTCTGTGAAGGCCTGATGCGCGGCGTGGTGTTCTCCGGCGGCGAATACCTGGACGGCGAGTACTACGGCATGACGCGCGAAGACTGGCGCCTGGCACGCGGGGCGGCGTTGGCTTGATCAGAACAAAAGTTCTAGACAATCCGTTCTAGCAACCTTATGCTGTCGACATGAAGACAGCGCCTTCCCACAAAACCGCGGCCCGCGCCGATGCCGCGGCAAGCGCCGCGGCCGACTCCACGGGCCCGTCCGCCGCGCCCAAGCCCACGCCTGCCGAGCTGGACCTGCTGCGCGTGCTGTGGCGCATCGGCGCGGCCGATGCCCGCCAGGTGCATGAAGCCCTGCTGGCCGAGCGCCCCGAAGCCAGCTATGCCACGGTGCTGCGCCAGCTGCAGCTGATGCATGCCAAGGGTCTGGTCGAGCGGGATGAATCCTGCCGGCCGCACCAATACGCCGCCGCCCAGGCCCAGCAGACCCTGCAGACCCGCCTGCTCAAGGATCTCATCGCCAAGGCTTTTGCCGGCTCCGGCAAGGCGCTGGTGATGGCCGCCCTCAAGGGGCATGTGAGCCGCAAGGAGCGCGACGAGATCCGCAGCTTGCTGCAAGGAGACGGTCCGGGCGATGGGCAGGGAGGCCGGCCGTGAGCGAGATCCTGGACCTGATGGAATCCCTGCCCTGGCTGCCGGCGCTGGGCTGGGCCCTGCTGAACTTCGTCTGGCAGGGGGCGCTGATCGGCGTGTTGATCGCGGTGGCCCTGCGCCTGCTGGCCCGTGCCCCGGCGCGCCACCGCTACCTGGTCTGCGGCCTGGGCCTGCTGTGGTGCCTGGCCCTGCCCCTGAGCGCCTGCTGGCAGGCCTGGACAGCGGCACCCGGCGAGCAGCTGGAGCAGGCGCTGGAGTTCAGCAGCGAGCTGCTGTGGATGCAGGCCCTGACCGAACTGATGCCGCAGGTGGTGCTGGCCTGGATCGCCGGTGTTGGCTTGATGAGCCTGCGCTTGGCCGGCGGGCTGTGGTGGGTGCGCGGCCTGCGCAGCGAGGCCCGCCCGGCCCCCGCGGCCTGGCAGTTGCGGCTGGAGCAGCTCGCCCGGCGCATCGGCCTGAAGCGGCCGGTGCGGCTGCTGCTGTCCGAGCGTGTCAGCGGTCCGGTGGCGCTGGGCCTGTGGCGGCCCTTGGTGATCCTGCCCTGCAGCCTGCTGAGCCAGATGCCGCCGCCGCTGGTGGAGGCCTTGCTGGCCCATGAGCTGGCCCATGTGCGGCGCTGGGACTATGGCGTCAACCTGCTGCAAAGCCTGGCCGAGGCCCTGCTCTTCTTCCATCCGGTCGTCTGGTGGCTCTCGGAGCGCATGCGGGCCGAACGCGAGCAGGTGGCCGATGCGCTGGCCGCCCAGGCCCTGGCTCAGCCGCGCGACCTGGCTCGCGCCCTGCAGCAGCTCAGCGAATGGCAGCCGGCAACCATGCCCCTGGTGCAGCCGGCGCACGGCGCACGCAGCGGCCTGCTGCTGCAGCGCGTGCGCAGCCTGCTGCAGCCGCGTGAACGCCTGCCGGCCTGGAAGCTGGCCCTGCCGGCCCTGCTGCTGGCACTGGGCGGCCTGCTCGCGCAGGCCCAGGCCAAGGTCAACGCGCTGCAGGAGACCCCTGAGCCTGTGGCGGAGGCGGCGTCAGCCGCATTGCCGGCAGCGTCAGCCGCGTCTGCTGCGTCGGCGCCCGCAGTCGCTGCGTCGGCCGGCAGCCTCGCCGAGCCCACCGCCGTGCTGGCGGCCCCGGCCCTGCCCAGCACCGTGGGTTGGCGTCTGCCCGTCAACGCCCGCCATGCGATGGTGATCGAGGAAGGCAGCGGCCGGGTGCTGATGGCCAAGAATGCCGACGACACCGTTCCCATCGCCTCGCTGACCAAGCTGGTCACGGCCATGGTGGTGCTGGATGCGCGGCAGGACCCGCAGGAGCAGCTGCGCATCGCCGACGAGGACGTGGACCGCCTCAAGCACAGCGCCTCCTACCTCAAGGTGGGGTCGCGGCTGGCCCGCGACGTGGCGCTGAAGCTGGCGCTGATGTCCTCGGAAAACCGCGCAGCCTCGGCCCTGGCGCGGGCCTATCCGGGTGGCCTTGAGGGCTTCCGCCAGGCGGTGCGGCGCAAGCTGCAGCAGCTGGGCCTGCAGCGCACCGTGATCCAGGAACCGACCGGGCTTTCGCCGGAGAACGTCTCCACTGCCAGTGAGATGGCGCGCATCGCCGCCGCGGCCAGCCGCTATCCCGAGATCAACGCCATCACCAGCAGCGCCAAGGCGCGGCTGCCCGTCAATGGCCAGCCCCGCGAGTTCCACAACACCAACCGCCTGGTGGGCCGCAAGGGCTGGGACATTCTGCTGTCCAAGACCGGCTACACCGAGGAGGCGGGCCGCTGCCTGACCATGCGCATGAAGGAAGCCGGCAAAGCCGTGACCGTCGTGCTGCTGGACGCCGACGGCTCGGCCCAGCGCCTCAAGGACGCCGCCGCCATCCGCCGTTCCCTGGGACGCTGAGCCGTCCCTTCCCCGGGCCGACGTCATCGGCCCGCTCTCCGTTTCTTGGCCTTTCTTGGCTTGCGCAGACGAGCCGGCATGCCCGGCCCGGGCTGCCGCATGCCTGCGTGCGCGCCCACACGCGCCGTCAACCCTTTTGCTGACTGGAATCCCCATGCCTCGCTTCCTGAGTTTCATCTTCGGCCTTCGTCTTCTGTATCTGCTGGGCCTGTTGCCGCTGGGCTGGTCCGGCCCGGCCGGCGCCGAGCCGGCTCCTTACTCGATGGACCGCACCGAGGTCCACCGCCTGCACTCGCGCCTGCTGCAGCGCGACTACGAGCTCTACATCGGCCTGCCGCCCGAGGGGCCTGCCACGGCGCGCTATCCGCTGCTCTTCGTCACCGACGCGCCCGTCGCCTTTCCGGTGATCCGCGCCATGAGCCGGCGGCTGGGCCATGAGGGGCCGCAGGCGCAGCAGATGGTGCTGGTCGGCCTGTCCTACGCCCTGGGCGACAGCGCCACCGTGAGCCGCAATCGCGACTACACGCCCACTCAACGCAAGCCCTCGAACCAGGACAGCAGCGAGCGCTACGGCGAGGCCGAGGCCTACGCGCGCTTCGTCCGCCAGGAGGTGCTGCCCTACCTGGCTGCCCACGTGCCGCAGGCTGATCACGCCAGGCGCTACTTTGCCGGGCACTCCTACGGCAGCCTGTTCGGTGCCTACGTGCTGCTGCATCACACCGACCTGTTCCAGCGCTACATCCTCAGCAGCCCCTCGCTGTGGTACGACCAGGACCGGCTGCTGAACGAGGCCGCTGCCCTGGCCACCAGGCGCCAGCGCGTGAATGCGCAGGTCCTGCTGCTGGCCGGCGCCAAGGAGCAGACCGAACCCGGCCGCCGTGCGCGACCCGATCGCGATGCGGCCGGGGACATCGTCGGCAATGTGCAGCGCTTCGAGCGCTCGCTGCGGCAGTTGCCGGGCCTGCAGGTGCAGTCCCAGATCATTCCGGACGAGGACCACCTCTCCGCCTTCCCCAGCGCCATGGTGCGCGGCTTGCGCTGGGCGCTGCCGCGGTCCTGAAGAAAGGCTTTCGGCGGCTGCCATTGCGGCCCATGCCTTTCGTAGCTCATTCCATCGCAAGTGGCTGGCCGGGCGGCGGACCCTGGCTAGCATGCGGCGCCATGCAGACACAGGAGGACGATCCGATGGAGGAGCGGCAATGAGAGCATATCGACGGGCCCTGTGCGGTCTGCTGATGGGCGCGGTTTGGGCGATGGGCGCAACGAAGGCACAGGCACAGGCACAGGCACAGGCGCCAGCCTCGCCCTTGCAGGCAGCCACGCCGGCGCAAGCGCTGGATGCGGCGGACCTCAACGCCTTTCTCGACGGCTACGTCCCCCGCGAGCTGCAGCGCAGCGGTATCGCCGGCGCAGCCGTTGCCGTGGTGAAGGATGGCCAGCTGCTGACGGCGCGCGGCTACGGCTTTGCCGACGCCGAGCGCGGCCGTCCGGTCAGCGCCGACGAAACCCTGTTCCGCGTCGGCTCCGTCTCCAAGCTCTTCACCTGGGTTGCCGTGATGCAACTCGTCGAGCAGGGCAAGCTGGATCTGGACGCTGATGTGCAACGCTATCTGGACTTTCCGCTGCCCGCGGCGCCGGTCGGTGCCGACGGCAAGGCGCCCCCCATCACCTTGCGCCGGCTGGCCTCGCACACGGCAGGCTTCGAGGACAGCTACCGCGAGGCCTGGTCGGCGTCACCGCTGCCGACGCCGCTGCGCGATCATCTGGTGCGCAATCTCCCGGCCCGCATCTATCCCGCGGGGCAGACCGTGGCCTATTCCAACTACGGCGTGACGCTGGCCGGCTACATCGTGCAGCGCATCAGCGGCGAACCTTTCGAGCAGTACGTGCAGCAACGCGTGCTGCAGCCGCTGGGCATGGCGCACAGCAGCTTCGCGCAGCCGCTGCCGCCTACGCTGGCGGCGCAGATGTCGGCAGGTTTCGAGCGTGCGACGGGCAAGGCGCAGGCCTTCGAGACCATCAACCTCGCGCCGGCCGGTTCGCTGTCGGCCACGGCGACCGACATGGCCCGCTTCATGCAGGCAGTGCTGGGCGGCGGCCAGCCGGTGCTGCAGCCGGCCACGCTGCGGCAGATGCTCGAAGCGCAGCAGCGTCTGCGCGCCGAGGCGCCCTTCGTGGGCCTGGGTTTTTACGAGGAGGGCGGCTGGCCTGTGCGCGTGGTGGGCCATGGCGGGGACACGCAGTGGTTCCACGCCGGGCTGTACTTGCTGCCAGCGCAGGGGCTGGGCGTCTTCATCGTGCAGAACAGCCTGGGCGAGCGGACCCTGCGCGCGGACCTCTTCGCCCGGCTGATGGCCCGCTACGTGGGCCACACGCCGCTTGCGAAGCCCCAAACGCAGGCCGGCGCCGCCGAGCGCCTGGCGGGCTGGTACATCGACAGCCGGCGCGGCGATTCCCACCCTTTCTACGGCGCAGCCCTGGCCGGTGCCTTGAAGCTGCAGGCGGATGAGCAGGGACGCCTGTATAGCAGCCACTTCGAAGCTCAGGATGGCCGCCCGCTGCATTTCGTCCGCGTGGGGGAGGGCGTGTGGCAGGCAGAGGAGGAGCCTCGCCGTCACCTCTATGTGCAGCCGGCGCCGAATGGCGCCGTGGCGATCGGCATGCACCATGGCGTCTCGGTCTGGCAGCCGGCAGGGTGGACGCAGCGGCCGTACTGGATGCTGGGGCTGGGTGGCGCGAGCCTGGCCGTGGCGGTCTTGGCGCTGCTGGCCTGGCCGGTGGCCAGCCTGGCCCGCCGGCATCTGCAGGGCGCGCAGCGCATGCGGCGCTGGCCGGGGCGCTGGGGGCTGCGCCTGGCGGCGCTGGTGCTCCTGCTGCCTGCGCTGGGCCTGGCCTGGCTGAGCTTGAGCAGCGGCGGAGCCTTCGCCGCCGTGATGGGCGCGCCGGGCCTGGCGGTGCTGCGCTGGTCGCAGGTCTGGGCCTGGGTGCAGATGGCCTGCGTGCCGGCGCTGGCCGTGTTGGGCCTGCGGACCTGGCGCACCGCGCCCTGGACGCGCCGCCTGCATCTGGTCGCGCTGCTGCTGGCGCTCATTGCACAGGCGCTGGCGATGTGGCAGCTGCAGCTGCCGCTGTGGAACGGGCGCCTTTGAGCCTTTCCTTGAGCCTTTGAGCGACGCCGGGGCAGCCCCGGCGCCGCCCCTGATCAGCCCGCCGGCTTGGGCCGGTGTGCCGCATCCGGCTGCGCGATCCAGGCGCGCAGCTCGGCACTGCGGGCATGCTGCGGTGCCAGCTCCACGAAGCTCTTGTAGGCCGCCAGGGCCGCGGCCTCGTCACCGGCCTGCAGCTGGGCGTCGCCCAGGTTGAGCCAGGCCAGGGCGCGGCTGCCGTCCATCTCGATCGCCTTCTGGTACCAGCGCGCGGCTTCCACCGGCTTGCCCCGCTTGTAGTAGATGAAGCCGAGGTTGTTGGCCGCCAGCGCGAAGCGCGGCTGCAGCTTGAGGGCCTCGGTGAAGGCGGCCTCGGCCTCCTCGTAGCGGCGTTCCTTGTAGAGCTGCAGGCCGCGGTCGTTGGCACGCTGGGCCGTCACGCGGGCGCCGGCATCGACCTTGGCCGTGGGCGCGGCGATGGCCACCTCCTTGCCATCCAGACCCTGGAGCTTGACCTGCACGGCCTTGGCCGTGGGCGCCTGCGCGGCGGCCTTGGCCTCGTCCAGGCGCTTGGCCAGGGCGCTGGCCTGGGCGTCGAGCTGGCCGCTGTCGCCGCTGAGGGCCTGCTCCTGCGCGGCCGCCAGCTCGAACACGAATTCGCCGCCCTCCGAGCCCGGCAGGCTGCCGAAGGCCGGGGTCTGGTGCGCCACCGCGGACACGGCCGGCGCCACGTAGGCGGCCAGTTCGGTGGCGGTGATGAGGCCGTCGCCGTTGAGGTCGGCCTTGCCCGAGAGCGCCTGCAGCAGCGTCCAGGTGAAGACTGAATGGCCGCCGGGGCCGTCGTCGGCCACCTGCTGGTCGGTGCCGCCGGCCGTCATCATTTGGCGGCCCAGGCGACGGGCGTTGTCGCGGATGAAGTTGTTCGGGTTGCCGCCGCCGCGCGTCAGGCCCAGGCCCGAGTAGCAGGCGTCGATCACGAAGAGCGCGTGCTTGGCCGGCAGCGCCTCGCCCAGCTCCTGCAGCTGGGGCATGGCGATGGCGTCGGTCTGCAGATCGTCCAGGCCGGCGTCGACCGGGATCACATAGCCCACCTCGCGCCCGCTGGGCAGCTTGCGCGTGCTGCCGTGGCCGGCGAAGAAGACGAAGACGCGGTCGTCGCGCTTGAGCTCCTTGCCCGAGAGCTTGTTCAGCGCGCGCAGGATGTTGGCCCGCGTGGCCTCGCCGTCCAGCAGCAGCTTGACGTTCTCGGGGCGGAAGCCGAAGCGCGTCTGCAGCGTCTCCTGCAGGGCCTTCGCGTCGCGCCCGGCGTGCTGCAGGCGCGGCCAGCGCTGGTACTGGTCGATGCCGATGATCAGCGCGTGGCTGTCGCGGTAGAGCGCGGCGCCGGCGAGTTGGGTGTCGCCGGTCTCGATGGGCTTGCGGTCGGCGCTCACGAACTGGCCGTCCTTCCAGCTCGCGAACTTGTAGCCCTCGGCCACCAGCTGGTCCAGCACCAGGGGCAGGGCCTGGACGGTGCGGGCGTGGATGTCATGGAAGAGGATGATGCCGCGCTGCTGCTTCTGCACCTCGCCGATCACCCGGGCGGCGATGGACTTGGGGATGGGGTCGGACCAGTCCAGCGAGTCGATGTTCCACATCATCGAGCGCAGCTTCAGGGCTTCGATGGTGTCCAGCGCCTGGTCGTTGCGCGCGCCGTAGGGGAAGCGGAACAGGGCCTGGCCGCTGCGGCCGGCCTTGTCCAGCAGGGCCTCGGTATGGCTGGCTTCGTCACGCACCTGCTCCTGCGCGAACTTGGACATCAGCCCATGCGTGAAGCTGTGGTTGGCCAGCTGGTGCCCGGCGGCCAGCACCCGCTTGGCCACGTCGCTGCCGGGCCCGGGCCTGACCTGGCCTTGCGCGTCGACGCTGCCCAGGTTCTGGCCCAGCTCGAAAAAAATCGCGGGCGCCTGGTAGCGCTGCAGGATTTCCAGGATCTCGTCGGTGTAGCGGCCGTGCGGACCGTCGTCGAAGCTCAGCAGCACGGTCTTCTCGGGCAGCTGCTGGCCGAAGAGCTCGCGCTCGCCCTGGCCCGCCTTGGCCGCGCTGGGCCTGGCCTGCACCTGCGGCAGGATGGTGGCGTAGTCCTTGAGGATCTGCTCGCGGTTGTAGAGCGTCTTGAGCTTGGCGACGTAGTCCGTCCACTTCTCGCGCTTGAGCTCGATGCCGCGCTGGGCGAAGCGGCCGAAGGTGTCGCGCAGCTCGCGCTCGTAGGCCTGCTCCACCTCGGCCAGCACGGCGAGGTCTTCCTGCGCGCGCTTGGCCAGCTTCAGCCCGGCGATGCTCTGGCTGGCGCCCAGGCGCTGCTGGAGTTGCAGCAGCAAGTCCTTGAAGGCGAGGCGGTCGGCGTCGAACCAGCTGGGTTCGCCTTCGATGCGGTCCAGCAGCTGCGCGAGGCTGTCCAGCGAGGCGTCCTTGGCAAAGGCCTGGTCCACCAGGGCGCGCTGGCCCTTCTGCAGGTCGTGGAAGAGCATCAGGCCCACGCTGGAGACGGCCTCGCGCTCGGCCGGTTTGAGCGCGGCCTCGCCGTCCATCAGCACGATCATCTGCCGGTGCAGGGCCAGCAGGGCGTCGGCCTTGTCGGTGAGGCCGGGGGCCGTCTGCGCGGCGGAGGCCGCGGCCGAGGCGGACAGCGCCGGGCCCGGGGACGAGGATCCGGGACGCTGGCAGGCGCTCAGCGACAGTCCGGCGGCGAGCAGCAGTCCGGCGATGAGGCTCGTGCGCCAAGGGGTGGTGATGGATGACAAATCGGGCTCCCTCTTCATGGTGCAGGCGACCCGAAGCGATGCCGGGCGCGGCCCGGATTGTGACCCGGCGCGAAGCCCTTCCTGTGCAGTCGCGACGGATGCCACGGACGCCCGCATGAGCGCAACGCTAAAATCCGCGGGTTTGCCCTCGCTCTTTTCCGGCCTCGCGGCCGGCCTCCCGCCATGAACCTCTCCGCCCTCACCGCCCTGTCTCCCCTGGACGGCCGCTATGCCTCGCGCATGGGCAGCCTGCGCCCGCTGCTGTCCGAGTTCGGCCTGATGCACCGCCGCGTGCAGGTCGAGGTCGAGTGGTTCATCGCCCTGTCGGACGCCGGCTTCGACGAGTTCAAGCCCCTGTCCGCCGGCGCCCGCGAGCTGCTGCGCGCCCTGGTGACGAACTTCGGCGAGGCCGATGCCCAGGCCATCAAGGACATCGAGAAGACCACCAACCACGACGTCAAGGCCGTGGAGTACTGGATCAAGTCGCGCTTCGAGGGCCATGCCGAGCTCAAGGCCGCCGGCGAGTTCGTGCACTTCGCCTGCACCAGCGAGGACATCAACAACACCAGCCACGGCCTGATGCTCAAGGCCGCCCGCCAGGACGTGCTCCTGCCGACGCTGGACCGCATCATCGAGAAGCTCACCGGCATGGCCCACAGCCTGGCCGCCGTGCCCATGCTCTCGCGCACCCACGGCCAGACCGCCAGCCCCACCACCGTGGGCAAGGAGATCGCCAACGTCGTGGCCCGCCTGCGCAATGCGCGCACCCGCATCGCCGACGTCAAGCTGCTGGCCAAGATGAACGGCGCCGTGGGCAACTACAACGCCCACCTGTCCGCCTGGCCCGCCTTCGACTGGGAAGCCTTCAGCCAGCGCGTGATCGAGCAGCAGCTGGGCCTGACCTTCAACCCCTACACCATCCAGATCGAGCCGCACGACTACATGGCCGAGCTGTTCGACGCCGTGACGCGCGCCAACACCATCCTGATCGACTGGTCGCGCGATGTCTGGGGTTATGTGAGCCTGGGCTACTTCAAGCAGCGCACCAAGGCCGGCGAGATTGGCTCTTCGACCATGCCGCACAAGGTCAACCCCATCGACTTCGAGAACGCCGAGGGCAATTTCGGCCTGGCCAACGCCGTGCTGACCCACCTGAGCCAGAAGCTGCCCATCAGCCGCTGGCAGCGCGACCTGACCGACTCGACGGTGCTGCGCAATATGGGCGTGGGCCTGGGCTATGCGCTGCTGGGCTATGACTCCCTGCTCAAGGGCCTGGACAAGCTGGAGGTCAACGAGGCCGCGCTGGCCGCCGACCTCGATGCCGCCTGGGAAGTGCTGGCCGAGCCCATCCAGACCGTGATGCGCCGCTACGCGCTGCCCAACCCCTACGAGCGCCTGAAGGAACTGACGCGCGGCAAGGCCATCACGCGCGAGTCCATCCAGGACTTCATCCGCGGCCTGGAGCTGCCCGAGGCCGAGAAGGCCCGCCTGCTCGAACTGACGCCGGGCGGCTACACCGGCACGGCCGAAGCGCTGGCCCGCCGCATCTGACCGGGCCCCGGGCTGCACAGGAGATCGACCGATGAGCAGCCCCGCAGACAGCCCCGCCCGCTTCGGTACGCTGCGCCGCATCCCAGGCGGCATCTGGGTGCTGGGCTTCGTCAGCCTGCTGATGGACATCTCCTCGGAGATGATCCACAGCCTGCTGCCGCTGTTCATGGTGGGCAGCCTGGGCCTGAGCGCCACGGCCGTGGGCCTGATCGAAGGCGCGGCCGAGGCCACGGCCCTGATCGTCAAGATCTTCTCCGGCGCCCTGAGCGACCGCTGGGGGCGACGCAAGCCCCTGGCCCTGCTGGGCTACGGCCTGGGGGCGCTGAGCAAGCCGCTGTTCGCGCTGGCGCCCGGCGCAGGGCTGGTGATCACCGCACGCCTCAGCGACCGCATCGGCAAGGGCCTGCGCGGTGCCCCGCGCGACGCCCTGGTGGCGGACCTGGCGCCGCCCTCGCTGCGTGGAGCGGCCTTCGGCCTGCGTCAGTCGCTGGACACCGTGGGCGCCTTCCTCGGGCCGCTGCTGGCTGCGGCGCTGATGCTGCTGTGGGCGGGCGACTTCCGGGCCGTGTTCTGGGTGGCCTGCCTGCCGGCGCTGGCCTGCGTGCTGCTGCTGGCCCTGGGCGTTCGCGAACCCGCGCCGGCCGTGGCCGAGCGGCGGCCCAATCCGCTGAGTCGGGCGCAGCTGCGCCAGCTGGGCCCGGCCTTCTGGTGGGTGGCCAGCCTGGGCGCGCTCTTCACCCTGGCGCGCTTCAGCGAGGCCTTCCTCGTGCTGCGTGCCCAGCAGCAGGGCGTGCCGCTGGCCATCGTGCCCTTGGTGATGGTGGCGATGAATGTGGTCTACGCGGCCTGCGCCTACCCCTTCGGCAAGCTGGCCGACCGCCTGCCCGCGACGCGCTTGCTGGCCGCCAGCCTGCTGGTGCTGCTGGTCGCGCAGGCGCTGCTGGGATGGGCCCAGGGATGGCCCTGGGTGCTGGCCGGCGTGGCCTTGTGGGGCGTGCACCTGGGGCTCAGCCAGGGTCTGCTCGCCGCCCTCGTGGCCGAGGTGGCGCCGGCCGCGCTGCGCGGCACGGCCTATGGCTTCTTCAATCTCCTCTGCGGCCTGGCCATGCTGCTCTCGGGCGGGCTGGCCGGCTGGCTGTGGGACGGCCTGGGGCCGGGCAGCACCTTCGCCATGGGCGGCCTGTGCAGCCTGCTGGCCCTGATGGCGCTGGGGCTGCGGCCCCGCGCCTGAAACGGCTGAAGCGGCTGAAACGGCTTCAGCGCACCACGCCTTCCGCGAACCACTGGCCCCAGACGGCCGCCTGCAGCCGCTCGTCGGCACGGCCGGGCAGGCGGGCGAGCGCGGCTTGCAGCGGCGCTTCGTCGTTGCCGGCACGGAACAGCACGTGATCGATGGGGCCGGCCTCCATGGCATACCAGGCGCCCAGGGTGCCATCGTCGATCAAGGCCTGCAGCGCGGCATCAAGCTGCTGCCGCTCCTCGGCCCGCAGCGCCGCTGCGCCGGACAGCATCACGATGCGGTTCTCGACGATCTTCTTCAGGTTCAGCCCGGTGGTGTTCAGCTCCTTCCTTGCCAGGCAGGGCTGGGCATTGAGCGTCATGTGCCCGTGGGCCACGTACTCGTCTTCGTCGAAGTAGTGGCGCAGGGTGTCCAGATCGGGGGCCCGCACGACGACGATGCCGCGCTTGTGCTGCGAGGGGTCGCGCATGGGGCCGGCCGCGAAGAGCTTGCCCTGGGCGAAGAGGCGCTCGAAATTGGCGATGTGCCCCTTCTGCATGGCCATCACCCGCTCCTTGTCCGGCGGGGTGGGAATGCCGCGTTCCAGGAAGACGAACCAGTCGCGGCCAGGCACGGGTGGGGGCTCCTGGGCGCCGGCCACGGCGCTCAGGAGCAGCGTCTGCCCGCCCAGGCTCAGGCCGGCGAGCCGCAATAGCAGGGAACGTCGAGGGATCATGGCGATTCCTTTCCGGGCTCGGCGCAGGGGATGTACCCCAGAGCGGATCCGGCTGGGCTGATCATAATCACGCCTGCCCGGCATCAGGGACCACAAGGGAGGGATCATGAGAATTGGCCAACAAGGCCGCGCAGGCCTGTTGAAGGCCCGCCATGCAACGGCGCTGCTGCTGGCGCTGTGCACCGCAGGACATGTCGCCTGGGCGGCCACGCCCAAGCCGGCGGTTTCCGCCAAGGGCGTGCCGGCCGCCATCGCGCCGACCGCCTCGCCAGAGGTACAGATCGCGCCCGTGCCGGCCTGGGTGCAGGCGCTGCCGGTCGACCCCGCCATGCAGCTGCCCGCTGCGCCCGTGCAACTGCTGCTGGCCGATCGCCAGACGCGTCTGGATCCTGCGGGCACGGTGCGCTTCTCGCGCTGGCTGCGTCGCATCAACGACAGCGCCGGCCTGCAGAAGGGGGCGCAGATAGAGGTCGAGTTCGACCCCAGCTTCCAGCGCCTGAGCTGGCACCGGCTGGACGTGATCCGCGACGGCAAGCGCATCAACCGCCTGGACCGCCGCGCCATCAAGCTGCTGCTGCGCGAGAAGCAACTGGAGCAGCAGCAGCTCGACGGACGCATGACAGCCTCCGTCGTGCTGGAGGATCTGCGTCCGGGCGACCAGATCGAATGGGCCTACAGCTTGCGCGGTGACAACCCCGTCTTCGGCGGCAAGTTCGTCGAGCAGGTCTGGCTGAGCAGCAGCCAGGGCCCCATCGGACTGACCCGCTACCGCCTGCTCGCGCCGGCGGCGCGGCCCCTGCAATTCCAGGTTCGTGAGCAGGGCGTCGAGGTGGCCGAGAGCAGCCTGTTCGGGCAGGTCGAACGCGTGTGGACCCGTCGCGCGGTGCCGCAGTTCGTGTTCGACCCCAGCGTACCGGCCTGGGCCTACGGCGCCGACCTGCTGCAGATCAGCGAGTTCGCGAACTGGGCGGATGTAGCGGCCTGGGCGCAGCAGCTGTTCGCCGAGGCCAGCAAGCCCTCCGCGGAGGTGGACGCCTTCCTCCGCCAACTGGGCGAACAGGATGCCGATCCGCAGCGCCGCCTAGCACTGGCACTGGATTTCGTGCAGCGCGACATCCGCTACTTCGGCACCGAGATCGGCGCGAGCTCGCACCAGCCGGCGGCCAGCGCCCTGGTGCTGCAGCGGCGCTTCGGCGACTGCAAGGACAAGACCAACCTGATGGTGCAGGTGGCGCGCGCGCTGGGCTTCAAGGCCGAACCGGTGCTGGTCAACACGGGGCTGAAGGCGCATACCGCCGAGCAGCTGCCCAGCCCCCTGGCCTTCGACCATGTCATCGTGCGGCTGACACTGGGCGAGCAGCAACTGTGGCTGGACCCGACCCGCCATCTGCAGACCGGTGCCCTCGCGGCACGCAGCGTCACCGGTCTCGGACGCGGGCTGTTGGCCCGGGCGGCCGAGCAGGAACTCGTGGCCATCCCGGACGGTCAGAGCCTCGTGCGCATGGACAGCTCGGACCTCTGGGTCTTTCCGAGCAAGCTGGCGCCGGGCACGCTGCAGTCGAGCACTGTCTATCGGGGCGAGATGGCCGAGTGGCTGCGCGAGATGCGAGCCTCCCTGCCCGCTGAGGAGTGGCAGAAGATCCTGCGTGGCGAGCTGCTGCGTCTGTACCCCACGCTGGTCGCCGACGGTGATCTGGCGGTAGAGGAGGTGCCTGAGGACAACGCGATCCGGGTTCGGGGTCATTACCGGGTCGGCGAGGAGTTCTGGCGCCTGGCGGATGCCACGCTGCAGGGTGAAGTCGGGCTGGGCAGCCTGGCGGCCCTGCTGCGCCTCAATGACCAGAATCCCAGAACCCAGGCCATGAACTTCGGCATGCCCGGCCGCTATCTTCACGTCACCCAGCTCGACTTCGGCAGCAAGCGGCTCCCCGCCTCGACGTCGAAGGCGGAGGACAAGGGCGAGGCCTTCGACCTGCAGGTGCGCTACAGGGTCGAGCCGCAGCGCGTCCAGATCGAGGGCGAACTGCAGGTGAAGCAGCCCGTGATCGAACCCGCGCAGTGGAAGGCTCATCGGGACCGGTTGGTCCGGATCTGGCCCAAGCTGTCCAGCGTCATACGCCTGCCCACGGTGGATCTGGAGGGTCAGGCCGTGCTGCGCGAGCGCCTGCAGACCTTGCCCCAGGACCTGGCCAAGCTGCAACCGCCCTTGAAGACACGCGTGCAGGTCCAGTCTTACGTGGAGGCCCTGATCAAGGACTACATTGTCGGCGCCGACCAGCTGCCGCCCAAGCCGCGGGCCCAGCTGCTGCTGGACCTGGCCGTCGCGCAGGACCACCTGGGCCACTTCAGGGCCGCCGAGCGCAGCCTGGCCCAGGCCCAGGCCATCGACCCCGGCAATGCGGGCATCCTGGCCGCGCAGGCGGTGAACGCCTTCTCACAAGGCCAGGATGAGCGCGCCCTGGACTTCGCCAGCCAGGCCCTGACGCTGGATCCTGCGGGCATCGCGCCCCGCTACACCCGGGTCCACGCCCTGTACTTCCTGGAGCGCTACGAGGACGCCGCCCGGGAGCTGGCCACCCTGCTGCAGCGCGCGGAGCCGGGCGAGCAGCGCTATGCCCTGCTGTGGCGCCACCTGGTGGCCCGCCGCCAGGGCCAGCCCCTGCCTGAGGCGGTGCCGGGCGAAGGCACGGCGGACGAGGCGGACGCCTGGCCCTTGCCCATCCTGCAGCTGTACCGTGGCGAGCTGGACTTCGCGGCCGCCCTCAAGCTCGCCCGGGCCAAGCCCGAGTCCGCGCTGGGTCGGGAGTGCGAGCTCTACTTCTTTGCCGCCCAGCAGGCCTTGGCCGAGGGCCGGCAGGCGCAGGCGCGCGCCTGGCTCAAGTCCGCCGTGGACACGGGGGTCGTGGAGTTCATCGAGTACAACATGGCCCGTCGCGAGGTGGCGCGCCTGGAGAAGCTGCCGAATGCCGTCCGCGATCAGGGCGCTCGCAGGTTGCAGGGCCAGTGAATCAGCAGCCGCGCGCCGCCCAGCTCGGGCGCGCGCTGCATCAGGGCCTCGCCGCCGTGGCTCTCGGCCACATGGCGCACGATGGCCAGGCCCAGGCCGAAGCCCCGCGAGCGGCGGTGGCGCTCCAGGCGCTTGAAGGGCGTGAAGACCAGCTCGCGCAGCGCCTCGGGCACGCCCTCGCCGTCGTCGTCGATGGCCAGCCAGATCTGCCCCTGGTCCAGCCAGGCCTGCAGGCAGATGCGCGAGCGGGCGTGGCGGGCGGCATTGCGCAGGCCGTTGCGCAGCGCGTAGGGCAGGATTTGCGCATCGAAGGGCAAAGGCTCAGCGGGCAGCTTCAGGGCCAGGCTCAGGGCCTTGCCGTCCAACAGCGGGCGCAGGCTCTCGGACTCGCGGTTCAGCAGTTCGAGGAGGTCGCCGGGCTCGGGCTTGGCGCTCAGCGCGCCGGTGTCCAGCCGGGCCAGCATGAGGCTGGCATCGATCAGGCCTTCCAGCTCCTCGATGTCGCGCTCGCAGGCCTGGACCTTGGCTTCGCGCCGCGTGGCGTCGTCCTCGTCGATCAGCGCGTCGATGGCAAAGCGCAGGCGCGCCAGCGGCGTGCGCAGCTCGTGCGAGACCGCGCCGGTCAGCTCGCGCTGGCTGGCCAGGGCGGCGGCCAGCCGCTGCAGCGTGGAGCGGATGGCATGCGCCAGCGGTGCGAAGAGCCGGCTGCGCGGGCGGGGCAGGGGCGTGTCGAAATGGCCGGCGCTGATCTGGTCGGCCGCGGCCTGCAGCTCGCGAAAGTCGCGCCAGGCCGGCCGCAGCAGCCACCAGGCCAGACCCATCACGGCGAGGGCCAGCGCCAGCGCCGTGAAGAGCTGCAGCCACAGCTCGCGCGGCAGCTGCCAGGACTGGCCCGGCCGCCAGTCGGCGTTGAGCGGGCCCAGCTGCAGCACGGCATCGCCTTTGGGATCCAGCCGCGCGTAGACCCGTCGGTTGAGGCCCACCACCACCAGCTCGCCGCGCAGCAGCTGTTCCTGGCGTGCGCCGCTGAGATCCTGCATGCGCACCAGGCTCACGGGGTAGGCGAAGGTGCGGTCCAGCTGCCGGATGCGCGCCTCGCGCGCCTTGGGGTCCAGCGGCCGCAGCTCGTTGACCAGCACATCCACGGTGCCGCGCATGAAGCGCTTCACGTAGTCCGCCGTGAACTGGTCGACGGCCACCGCCACCAGCCCCTGGGCCATCAGCATCAGCGTCAGCACCGCCAGGCCCAGGCCCAGCGCGATGCGCGCCAGGGGCGAGGGCTTGAAACCGAGTCGTGGCAGGCGAAGCATGGGATGCAATTGGATGGGCCGAACGGCCCCATCCGGCTCAGCGGCGCCCGAGGATCCGGCTTTGCCGGTCCTACGGGCGCGCCCCCTTGAGGGGCTGAGGCGGGACACAATCGGTCCGCCGATTGTGCCTGCCGAAGGGCCAGGCCTCTGGCCTGGCGCGGCCTGCAAGGCCGGCGAAGCCGGTAGGGGGTGGATGAATCACGGCACGAAGAGATAGCCCTGACCGCGAACGGTTTTGATGCGCTCCGGCGCATGGGCATCATCGCCCAGCTTCTTGCGCAGGCGCGAGACGCGGGCGTCGATGGCGCGGTCCAGGCCGTCGAACTCCAGCCCGCGCAGGCCCTGCATGATGTCCTCGCGCGAGACCACCTGGCCGGCGCGGCGCGCAAGGAACAGCAGCAGCTCGTATTCGGCGGTGGTCAGCTCCACCGGCTCGCCCTTGACGCGCAGCTCGCGTGCGGCGGGGCGGATCTGCACCGGGCCGAAGTTCATGTCGTCCACCGGCTCGGCCGTCGCCGCAGGCGCTGTGGCCGGCGCATCGCGGCGCAGCAGGGCCTTGAGCCGGGCCAGCAGCACGCGCGGCGCCACGGGCTTGGCGATGTAGTCGTCCGCACCGCCTTCCAGTCCCAGCACCTGGTCGATGTCGTCGTCGCGGGCGGTCAGCATCACGATGCGGCCCTTGAAGGCGCGGCGGACGTCGCGCAGCACGTCGAAACCGTCCTTGCCGGGCAGGTGACCGTCCAGCAGCACCACGTCGAAGGCCTGGGCACGCATGCGGGCCTCACCCTCGGCGCCATCGCTGCAGCATTCGACGGCATAGCCGGCCTTGCGCAGGGCCTCGGCCACCAGGGCGGCCAGGCGGTCGTCGTCTTCTACGAGGAGGATGCGTGCGGGGTCCATGTCAGGGGTCAGCAATGTGGTATGAGAAGCGAAGCATCTAGGGGCGGGTACTTGAGGCTTAATGGGAGTCACGGGTGTCGCGCGTACCCGTCCAAGTCCCCATCAACCGTCCATATTCGAACCTCGCTCATCGGGAAGCGTTCGCACAGCTGCTCCCAGGCCTTGACGATGGACAGGTCACCCATGCCGATCTGCCGCATCGCGTGCTCGGGAAAGTCATCGAGCCAAGTCAAGAGCTGCGCATCGCCAGGAAAGCTCATGGGCTTCCACGGGGCTTCATCCCTCAGTGCCGCACGGACAGTCGCCACGAACCTTTCAGCGACGTCCCGACGGACTTGACCACTGGTCTTGATATTTGCAATGTGGTTGCCTGTTTCGACAACGGCCGCCATTGGTATGAACAGGGAATCACCGCTCAGGATCAAGTCCTCAAATTGTTCGAGGATCGCGTCGCGGTGCTCGTTCCTTCCCGGTACATCAAGTACGTTTAGAAGCACTGAGGTATCGACCAGAACCAGGCTGCTCATCGAGCCGCACCTTGCTTGTTTGAGCGCATAGCAGCTAGCCATGCCAGCGCGCGTGTCTTCTTCTCGTCGGGTCCGGGGTGTTGCTTGACAAAGCGCTCCAACGCTCCAGACGTCATCAAATGCCCCAGCGAATCCTGAACAAGCAACTCTGGTGCGTCGGGCATGCTGCCCAGGCGAATCATCCTGCTGTCTCCACTGGCAGGGTCTCTGTAGCAGAACACTACGTCGGGAATCGCGGAGTCTGGCAAGGCGTCGAGCATGGCAGGGTTGTGAGTCGACAGCAGCACACGGAGCTTGCGCCGTTCGGCAACGAATTGAATTCGCTCAAGCAAGTGACGTGCTCGGCTCGGGTGTACGCCGTTGTCGATCTCTTCAATGACGACAAGGCTTCCTTCCGGCGCAGAGAGCATCGCGGCCGCGATTGCAAGCACGCGCAAGGTGCCATCAGACAACAGGGCAGCTTCGTATTTTTGCTCGACGCCCCCGAAGCTTTCTATGAGCTGGACCATCACATCGTTGCGAGGCCCCTCAAGAAATGCCAAGCCTTGGATGTCTTGCTCTGGAAGGCTCTGAATGAATGAAAGCAGCTCAGCGCGCTGCGCCAGCACTGCCACCGGAGGTGTCATCCCTGAGCCCTTGGCCATGCGCTCTTGCATTGGTCCCCAAGCGAGCTGATTCTCGCCGTACCAGATGCGATGAAGGACGGTGGAAATGTTCGAGCCGTCACCGACAAGCTGCTTGTCGGCAAGAAAGCTGAAATTCCGCATTTTTCCCGGAACAGGGTCCAGAAAGAGCACGTTGCCGAGCACCGTCTGGTACACACGGCAAGCCTGAGGAATGGTCTGCTGCGCCCTCTTGTGATTGGCATGAAAGCTGGCAGGGCTGTCCAACTGCGTAAACACAGCCATCTGGTCACTGACCAGAAGATGGGGCTTGTTGCCGCCTCGCGAAAAATTGTTGTACGCAACGCCAGCCTCTGTACCGTGGCCCTTTGCTGGCTGATCCATCTCATAAAGGGGTAGACCGAGCGACGCCCCCATTCGCTCTTCGACGATGTGCAACTCGTCAGCCCGCAGCTCCAGGGCGATCTTGAGATTCTCTGGCGCGTCGGATGCCGCCAGTGAGCACCCCATGCTGAAGCGAAGTTGCGCTCGCCTGAAGATATCTGACACGCGTCCGCGCACTACCTGATCTTTCTGGCTCAACGCATGTTGTATGGCGCCAAGCTTGTTTCCCTGAGCCAGCCATGACAGCAAACGCAGCGCCTCCAGTGCGTTGCTCTTTCCAGCAGCATTGGCACCAATGAGCACCGTCAGCGGCCCATTCAAGGGCAGCTCCGCCTCGGCTTGGAAGCTCTTGAAGTTTTGAAGCCTGAATGATGTAAGCATGGCGATGGCCAATCCTGGGACGTTGTCGCAATGGTAACGACCGCAGCATCGTTGCTGCTTAGCCGCCATCTCCCGCATTCAGCCCGTACTTGCGGATCTTGTCCGCCAGCGTGGTCTTGGGCGTGCGCAGGGCCTGGGCGCTGCGGGCGATGTTGCCGCCGTGGCGCTGCAGGGCTTCGCGGATCAGGCTTTTCTCGAAGTCTTCGACCGTCTCGGCCAGCGACAGGGCTTGCGGGGCGGGCTCGGGCGCGGTGCTGTCGCCCAGCACGTCACTGTGCACCCCCAGCACCAGGCAGTCGGCCACATTGCGCAGCTCGCGCACATTGCCGGGCCAGTGATGGGCCGTGAGCGTGCGCAGCTGCGCGCCGCTGACCGTGGGCACGGCCAGGCCGTAGCGGCTGGCGGCCAGCAGGAGGAAATGTTCCAGCAGCAGGGGGATGTCCTCGCGCCGCTCGCGCAGGGGCGGCAGGTCGATGGTCACCACATTGAGGCGGTAGTAGAGGTCGCTGCGAAAAGTCCCCTGGCGGGACTTCTCCAGCAGGTCGTCCTTGCTTGCGGCCACCACGCGGCAGTCCACGGGCAGGGACTGGTTGGAGCCCAGGCGCTCGATCTGGCGCTCCTGCAGCACGCGCAGCAGCTTGATCTGCGCGGCCATGGGCATGCTCTCGACCTCGTCCAGGAACAGCGTGCCGCCGCTGGCATGCTCGATCTTGCCGATGCGGCGCTTCTGCGCACCGGTGAAGGCGCCGGGCTCGTGGCCGAAGAGCTCGCTGTCCAGCAGGGTCTCGGGCAGGCCGCCGCAGTTCAGTGCCACGAAGGGTCCGCCGCGGCGCGCCGAGAGCTCGTGCAGGGCCTGCGCCACCAGCTCCTTGCCGGTGCCGGTCTCGCCGCGGATCAGCACGTCCACGCGCGACTCCGCCACCCGCGCCACCAGCTGCCGCACGGCCTCGATCTGCGGCGAGCGGCCGACCAGCTTGCCGGCCACGCCGTCGCGCCGGGCCAGGGCCTCGCGCAGCTGGGCGACTTCCAGCGTCAGGCGGCGCTTGTCCAGCGCACGGCGCACCACCTCGACCAGATGCTCGGGCGAGAAGGGCTTGGGGATGAAGTCGTAGGCGCCGGCGCGCATGGCCTCCACCGCCAGGCTGACGTCGCCATGGCCGGTGATCATGATGACGGGCAGGGATGCATCCATGTCCCGGCAGTGGCGCACCAGGCTCAGGCCGTCGGCGCCGGGCAGGCGCATGTCGGTGACCACCACGCCGGCAAAGCCCGCATGCAGCCGGGGCCGGGCCTCCTCCACCGAGGTCACGGCACGGGCAGCCAGGCCCGCCAGCTGCAGGGCCTGGACGCAGCCCAGCTGCATGTGCAGATCGTCCTCGACCAGCAGGACGGACAGCTCGGGATTCTGGGGCAGGCTCATGGCGGCATTGTCAGGCCTGTGCGGGCCTCTGCGCTGTCTCGGCGGCTGGCAGGTGCAGCACGAATTCAGCGCCGCCCTGCGGATGGTTGCGGGCCTCCAGCTCGCCGCCGCCCTCGCGGGCGATGTCGCGCGAGATCGCCAGGCCCAGGCCCAGACCCACGCCCTGCTCCTTGGTGGTGAAGAAGGGCTCGAAGAGACGCCGCAGGGCTTCCTCGCCCAGGCCAGGGCCGCTGTCGCGCACCAGCAGCAAGACCTGACCCTGCGCCTTCAGGGCGCGGATCCAGACCTGCCGCTCCTGCGGGTTCGCCTGGTCCTGGACCGCATCCAGCGCATTGCCGATGAGGTTCAGCAGCACCTGCTCCAGGCGGTTGGGATCGAAGAAGGCAAAGACCTGGCCGGGCTCGACCTCGCGCTGCAGGCGGACCTGCAGCTGGCGGATGCGCTGGTCGTGCAGGAAGAGCGCGTTGGCCACGCCCTGCGCCACGTCGCAGCGCTGGGGCCGCGCCTGGCTCTTGCGCGCAAAGCCCTTGAGCGGCTGGATGATCTGCCCCATCTGGTCGGCCAGCCGGGTGAGGATCTCAAGATTGCCCTGCACCGAGCGCAGGTCCTCGCGGCGCATGAACTCCAGCGCATTGCCGGCCAGGGTGCGGATGGCGCCCAGCGGCTGCGCCAGCTCATGCGTGATGCCGGTGGCGAGCTGGCCCAGCGCGGCCATCTTGCCGGCGTGCACGAGCTCGTCCTGGGCCTGGCGCAGGGTGGCCTCGGCCTGCTGGCGCTCGGTCACCTCCTGGGCCAGCTGCGCATTGGCCTCGGACAGGGCCTGGGTGCGGCGTGCCACCTGGTCTTCCAGCTCGGCATGGGCCTCCAGCTTCTGTCGGACGATGCGGCGGCGCTGCAGCAGGATCAGCGCGCTGAGCAGCACCACGCCCAGGCCCAGGCTGACCAGCAGGCCGTGGGTGCTGGCCTGCTGACGCACCGGGCGCAGGTCGATGAACATCATCAGCCGCCAGTCCATGCCGTTGAGCGTGCGGCCCATCACCAGCATGGCCCGGCTGGCCAGGCGCGGCGCCGAGGCGGCGGCCGAAAGACCGTGCGGCAGCACGCCCTCGACCACCTGGCTGCCCTCGTCCACCCGCAGGTCCACCTGCAGCGGAAAGCGCGGCAGGGCCTGGGTGGCGTACAGGCGCGAGAGCTGCAGGTCCACGCGTTGGTCGACGCTCAGGTCGACCAGGCTGGTGTAGCGCCAGGCGGGTTCGGAAGAAAGGATGACGATCTGGTTGGAATCCGCCAGCAGGGCCGGCGAGTCCAGCGTGGCCCAGGCCTCGTCGATGGGGTCCAGCTTGATCTTGATGGCCGCCACGCCCACCACGCGGGCGCCGTCGTGGATCGGGTGCGAGACGTAGTAGCCGGGCCGCGCATCGCGCGTGCCGATGGCGAAATGGCGGCCCACGCGGCCGGCCAGCGCTTCGAGGAAGTAGGGGCGGAAGGACAGGTCTTCGCCCAGCAGCGCCGGCTCGCTGGCGGCCAGCACCTGGCCCTGCTGGTTCTGAACGAAGAGTTCCAGGCTGCCCAGGTGGGCGTTGAGCCGGCGCAGGTAGAGATTGGCGGCCTCGGCGCGCACGGCCGAGTGCGGCTCGCGCAGCAGGGCCTGCACCTCGGGGCTCAGCTGCAGCGTGGCCGGGATGGACTCCTGGCGCTTGATCACGCCCTCGGCGGCGGTGGCGAAGAGCTCCAGCTGATGGTTGGACTCGCGCCGCAGCGCCTCGGTGCCCTGGCGCAGGCTGGCGGTGTAGGCCAGCCAGCCCGCGCCCCCGACGAGCAGCGCCGCGGCCAGCGAGCCGAGCAGGATGCGTAGACCTCTTTTCAAGCGAACACCAGCATGCTCAGTACTCCGGCTTGGATGGGGCGGAGCCACCGAAGGTGGCCAGCCCCACAGGCACGGCGTGCGCGGATCCGGCTCTGCCGGGCCGTCGCATGCGCCCCCTCGGGGGGCTCGCGAAGCGAGTAGGGGGGGTCAATGATTGAGGATTTTCGACAGAAAATCCCTTGCCCGGGGCGAGCGCTCCTCGGGCTTGCCGAAGAAGTCCTCCTTGCGGCAGTCCTCGACGATCTTGCCGGCGTCCATGAAGATCACGCGGTGGCTGACCTTCTTGGCAAAGCCCATCTCGTGCGTGACGCACATCATGGTCATGCCTTCGTTGGCCAGTTGCACCATCACGTCCAGCACCTCGCCGACCATCTCGGGGTCCAGCGCCGAGGTGGGTTCGTCGAAGAGCATCACGATGGGGTCCATGGACAGCGCACGGGCGATAGCCACGCGCTGCTGCTGGCCGCCGGAGAGCTGGCCGGGGAATTTGTCCTTGTGGGCGGAGAGGCCCACGCGGTCCAGCATCTTCAGGCCGCGCGCCTTGGCGTCGTCGGCATTGCGGCCGAGCACCTTGATCTGCGCGAGGGTCAGGTTTTCCGTCACCGAGAGATGCGGGAAGAGCTCGAAGTGCTGGAAGACCATGCCCACGCGCGAACGCAGCTTGGGCAGGTCGGTCTTGGGGTTGGCCAGGGAGATGCCGTCCACCACGATGTCGCCCTTCTGGAAGGGCTCCAGCGCATTGACGGTCTTGATCAGGGTGGACTTGCCCGAGCCCGAGGGCCCGCAGACCACCACGACCTCGCCCTTCCTGATGCTGGTCGTGCAGTCGGTCAGCACCTGGAAGCTGCCGTACCACTTGGAAACGTTCTGGATCTCGATCATGAGGCCACCTCAGCGGATGATTTGGATGCGACGCTGCAGCCGGCGCACGAGCATGGAGAGGCTGAAGCAGATCACGAAATAGAGGCCCGCGGCCAGCAGATAGGTTTCCACCGGGCGGTTGAAGTTGCGGCCGGCCACCTCGAAGCCCTTGAGCAGGTCATAGGCGCCGATGGCGTAGACCAGGGAGGTGTCCTGGAAGAGGATGATGGTCTGCGTCAGCAGCACCGGCAGCATGTTGCGGAAGGCCTGCGGCAGCACCACGAGGCTCATGGCCTGGCGGTAGTTCATGCCCAGGGCGAAGGCGGCATGGGTCTGGCCCTTGGGCACGCTCTGCACGCCGGCGCGCATGATCTCGGCGTAGTAGGCCGCCTCGAAGAGCGTGAAGGTGATGAAGGCCGAGGCCTCCGCGCTGATGGGCCCGGTGAGCAGGGGCACCAGCAGGAAGAACCACAGGATCACCATCACCAGCGGGATGGAACGCAGCAGGTTCACGTAGGCCGCGGCCGGCGCGCTGAGCCAGCGGTGGCTGGACAGGCGCATCAGCGCCAGCACCGTGCCCAGGAAAATGCCGCCCACCATCGCCACCAGGGTCAGCTGGATGGAGAAGAGGAAGCCCTTGGCGATGAAGGCGCGCAGGAACTCGCCGGTCAGGAAGGAGAAGTCGAGATTCATTTGTTGGCCCCGCCGGCAAGACCTGGCACCCGTACCCAGCGTTCGATCAGCGCGGCGAGCAGGTAGACCGCAAACGCGGACAGGAAGTAGAGCAGGGTCACCATGGCATAGACCTCGGTGGGGCGCGAGGTTTCCTCACCGACCTGGCGCGCGAACTGCGTCAGCTCCAGCACCGACAGCGCAAAGGCCACCGAGCTGTTCTTGACGATGCTCATCGCTTCGCTGGTCAGCGGCGGGATGACGATGCGCAGGGCCACCGGCAGCAGCACGTAGCGGTAGGTCTGGACCAGCGTCAGGCCCATGGCCAGGCCGGCGGCGCGCTGGCCGCGCGGCAGGCTCTGGATGCCGGCCTTCACCTGCTCGGAGATTCGCGCCGAGGTGAAGAAGCCCAGACCAATGGCCGCGATCAGGAAGCTCGGCAGGCCCTTCATCGCCTGGATGAACTCCGGCAGCACGAAGAACCACAGGAAGAGCTGCACGATCAGCGGGATGTTGCGGAACAGCTCGGTCCAGGCCTCGCCCAGGAAGGCGAGCTTGCGGTTCGGGCCGGTGCGCAGCACGCCCATCAGCGAGCCCAGCACCAGCGCGATCGCCAGGCCGATGGCCGAGACGGCCAGGGTCCAGCCCCAGGCCGAGAGCAGCCAGTCCAGATAGGTCTGGGTGCCGGGCTGCCGGAAGCAGCCCTCGACGACCGTCCCCTCGACGGTGTCCTTGCACCAGAGTTCCTGCCATTCGAATGTCATGGTGTCCTTTCTGCGGGGTCAGGTCTTGCCTGGCCCCGCGCCGCGGCTGCGGCCATGGCGCTTACTTCTTGGCGTAGGCTTCGGCGGGCTTGTCGTTGGGCGCTGCCAGGGCGGCCTTGAGGTTCTCGCTCATGGGCAGACCCACGCGGGCGTTGGTCGGGGGAATGGGCTGCATCAGCCACTTGTCGTAGAGCTTGGCGATCTCGCCGGATTTCATCATCGCGGTGAGGCTGTCGTCCACGGCTTTCTTGAAGGCGGGATCGTCCTTGCGGAACATGATGGCGATGGGCTCGACCGACAGCACCTCGCCGACGATCTTGTAGTCCGCCGGGTTCTTTGCCTTGGCGATCAGGCCGGCCAGCAGGGAGCCGTCCATCACGAAGGCGTCGGCGCGGCCGGATTCCAGCAGCAGGAAGCTGTCGGCGTGGTCCTTGCCGAAGACCTCGTGGAAGTCCACGCCGGTGGCGCGCTCGTGCTTGCGCAGGGTCTGGACCGAGGTGGTGCCGGTGGTGGTGGCCACCGTCTTGCCGGCCAGCTGGCCGATGCCCGTGATGCCTGAACTGGCCTTGACGGCGATGCGCACCTCTTCGATGAAGGTGGTCATGGCAAAGGCCACGTCCTTCTGGCGGGTCAGGTTGTTGGTGGTGGAGCCGCATTCCAGGTCCACGGCGCCGTTCTGCACCAGGGGGATGCGGTTCTGCGAGGTCACCGGCTGGTACTTGATGTCCAGCTTGGCCAGGCCGAGCTGCTTCTGGATGGCGCCCATCACCTTCTGGCAGATCTCCACGTGGTAGCCCACGTACTTGCCGTCGCCCAGGGTGTAGGACAGCGCGCCGCTGGATTCGCGCACGCCCAGCGTGACGCTGGCGCTGTCCTTGATCTTCTTGAGCGTGTCCTCGGCGCGGGCCGGCGCGGCGCTCAGCGCGGCCAGGGCCAGCAGGGCGCTCAGGGCGGTGGTGCGGAAGGGGGTCTTCATGCGGATTCCTGTCTCTTGCTTTGTTGGAAGGGGAGGGCGGTTCATTGCAGCGCGCGGTCCGAGGGCTGCCGGTAGAGCTGCAGCAGGGCCTCGGTCGGCGGCCAGTTGAGGTTCAGGCCCTTGGGCGGGATGGGGCGCTGGAACCAGCGCTGGTAGATCTTGAGCGCCTCGCCGCCTTGCATCAGACGGCTCAGCTCGCGGTCCACCAGGGTCTTGAAGCCGGGATCTTCGCGGCGCAGCATGCAGCCGTAGACCTCGGAGCTCATGGGCGTGCCGGTCAGGCGCCAGTCCTCGGGCTGGGCGGCCTTGGCGCGCTCGCCCAGCAGCAGGGCGTCGTCCAGCATCAGGGCGTCGACCTTGCCGGTCTCCAGGGACTGGAAGGCCTCGCCGTGGTCCCGGGCCGAGAGCAGCTGGATGCGTCCGCCGTGGGTCTCGTTCCAGGCGCGCAGCAGGCGTTCGGAGGTGGTGCCGGCGGTGACCACGGCGCGGCGGCCGGCCAGGTCGGCGAATTCGTGCAGCGGCGAATCCCTGCGCACCAGCATGCGGGTGCTGACGATGAAGATGGAGACCGAGAAGGCCACCTGCTTCTGCCGCGCCAGGGTGTTGGAGGTGGAACCGCATTCCAGGTCCACGGTGCCGTTCTGCACCAGGGACATGCGGTTCTGCGAGGTGACCGGCACCATGCGCTGGGTGAGGGCCGGCAGCTTCAGCTCCTGGCGGATGCCTTCCACCACCTTGAGCATCAGGTCCTGCGAATAGCCCACGACCTGGCGGCGCTGGTCGTAGTAGGAGAAGGGGACCGAGGACTCGCGGTGGCCCAGATTGATGGTGCCGGTGGCGGCGATGCGGCGCAGGGTTTCGCTCTGAGCGAGCAGGGGGCTGGCCTCGGCGCCCGCGGCCAGGGCCCGGCCGGCCAGCAGGGGCAGGCTCAGCAGCAGGGCGGGGGCAAGGGCAAGGGCGAGGCGGCGCAGCATCCCCGCAGTCTTGCAGGGGGCGTGCCAGCTGGGGTTATCCCTGAGTTTGACGGAAGGCGCCCGCGCCAAGTGCTTGATTTGCCGTGCTGTCAGGCGCTGGATGCGGGGGCTTGGAGACGGATTTCCGTCCGCCGCTGCAGGGCCGGGACGGAAATCCGTGTGGGGTGCGGGACTCGCTGCAGGGGCTGCCCGTGGCGCATCGTCAACTGGCGCCTGGTCAGGTCGTGCTTGGCCGGGCGCTGTCCGATGCCTGCCTTGCCCGGCTGGAGCTGCCGCCGGTCATGAGGCTGCAGCATCCTCCCACACCACCGCCGCGATCTTCCATCCCAGCGGCGTTTTCACGCACTGCAGCAGCTTGTGCCCGCGCCCCTCGAAGGGCAGGCCTTCGCGCCGGCCGGCCTTGGCGTAATGCAGGCGAGCCTGCGCCAGGCCGCCTTCGTGCTCGATGACGAGATCCTCGATCCATTCATGGAAGTCCTGCAGCGTGCCGTCGGCGAAGGCCGCGGCGCGGGGCTCGACGAACTCGCGCACGCCCAGGCTGCTGAGCGCCTCGCCCTGGCGCACCACGATGCGGGCCTCGGGCAGCAGCCAGTGCGGGAGCGCCGCCACCGCGGGGATGCGGCCGGCGCGGTTGTCGAAGGCGCCCAGGAAGCGCTGGACCAGCTCGCGGATCTGCTGCGCGTCGTCGCCCGCCGTGCCTGCGGCCCGCCATTCGTAGACGTGGGACAGGCCCTCGTGCGCCTCGGTCTGCTGCAGGCCCAGGTCGGCAAAGCCGATGGCCGTCAGCACCCGGCCCGAGCTGTCGTTGTGCGGCGCGGTGGTGGCCAGCAGGTGGCGCAGGCCCAGCACTTCGTGGGCGTAGCGCAGCACGGCGGCGGCGGCCTCGCGGGCATAGCCCCGACCCCAGTGGCGCGCGGCCAGGCCGTAGCCCAGATCCGGCTCGGGCAGGCCGTCGCGGTGGATCAGGCCAGCCAGGCCCAGGCGTTCGCCATCCTCCTTGCGCTCCACGCACCAGAAGCCATGGCCCTGCGCCCAGTAGCGGTTGAGCAGGCGGTCCTGCATCCATTGGCGGGCCTGCTCCAGGGTGCTGACGCCGGGATCGGCGATGTTGGCCTTCCAGGCCGGCTCGTTGATCAGTCCCAGGATGAAGGGCACGTCGCTGTCGTCGAACCAGCGCAGGCGCAGGCGGTCGGTTTCCAGAATCTGCATCGTCGGAGCTCCAGGTGTCGCTTGGCGGTACGAACGGCCGCCGGAAGCGAGACAATACGGCACCTGCAACAGCCCAGCCCAGCCAAGGGTGCGATCCATGACCTTCATCCAGCAACTCCACGCCGCCGAACGCCTCAACCAGTCGATGCTCTGCGTGGGCCTGGATCCGGAACCGGCCAAGTTCCCGGGGGCCTGGAAGGGCGATGCCGGCCGCATCTATGACTTCTGCAGCGCCATCGTGGACGCCACCAAGGACCTGGTCAGCGCCTTCAAGCCGCAGATCGCCTACTTCGCCGCCCACCGCGCCGAGGACCAGCTGGAGCGGCTGATGGCCCACATCAAGCGCGTGGCGCCGCAGGTGCCGGTGATCCTGGATGCCAAGCGCGGCGACATCGGCTCCACCGCCGAGCAGTACGCCCGCGAGGCCTTCGTGCGCTACCAGGCGGACGCCGTCACGCTCTCGCCCTTCATGGGTTTCGACACCATCGAGCCCTTTCTGCGCTACGCGGACAAGGGCGTGATCCTGCTGTGCCGCACCTCCAACCCCGGCGGCAGCGACTGGCAGAACCAGCGCCTGGCCGACGTCCCCGGCCAGCCCCGCCTCTACGAGCACCTGGCCCACCTGGCCCAGACCGAGTGGAACAAGACCGGGCAGTTGGGCCTGGTGGTGGGCGCCACCTTCCCCGAGGAGATCGCCCGGGTGCGCGAGATCGCTCCGACCCTGCCCCTGCTGATCCCCGGCGTGGGCGCTCAGGGCGGTGACGCGGTCGCCACGGTGCGCGCCGGCTGGCGGGGCACGGCCGAGGGCAGCAGCGCGCCCATCATCGTCAACTCCTCCCGCGCCGTGCTCTATGCCGGCAGCGGCGAGGACTTCGCCGCCGCGGCCCGCCGCGTGGCGCTGGCGACACGCGAGCAGCTCAACGCCGCCCGCGGCTGAGAACGCCTGCCGCCCCAGGCTGCGCATTCTTTCTCGCTCGCTCTTGCGGCGTTGCGCCAGCGCCGGATTTGTTGAGCGCGACCGCTGGTCAGCCAGGCTGGCCTGACCGAGACTCGCATCCTGCGCGGCGCCATGGTGGCGCCGGCATCCCCCACGCACGCCGGCCCCAGTGAGCAAGAACCCCCTCGACGACCTCAGCAGCCTGGTGGGCCAGGAAATGTCGCTGGACGAGCGGCGCCTGGCCCTGGAACGCGGGCTGCGCTGGCGCTCGGTGCGCATGCTGCTGGGCGCTTCGGGCCTGATCGGCGGGCTGGTCACGCTGCTGCTGGCCGGCACCATCCACGACGGTGAACCCTGGGGCGGCCTGCTGCCGCCCTTGCTGGCCGGCCTGGTCTGCCTGGCCGGCACGGCTTTCTATCTGCGCCTGCCGCGCGAACGGGCCAAGGCCGGTGTCATGCTGGTGATGAGCCTGGTGATGCTGATGGGCCTGGCCCTGGCCTGGTCGCGCGGGACGGGTCTGGGATCGCCAGGCCTGGGCGTGCTGGCGCTGATGGTGGCCCTTGGCACCGCCGTCACGGGTCTGACGGCCGGCCTCTGGCTGTTCGGCATGGGGGCTGTCTGCCTGCTGTGGATGGCCTGGCAGGAAGCGCAGCAGCTGCTGCCGCCGATGGCCGCAGGGTCCAGCGTGCTGGCTCAGCTGGTGACCCAGCTGATCCTGCTGAGCACCGGCCTGGTGGTGGGCCTGGGCACCCTGCGCCTGGTGAGGCGCTCCATGCGCGAGGCCAGCGAGCGCAACGCCCGCTTCCGCCACCTGCTGTCCATGGCCGCGGACTGGTACTGGGAGATGGACCGCGACTTCCGCTTCACGCACATGGCCGAGAACATCCCCGGCCAGTCGAGGCTGGAGCTGGACAAGCGTCTCGGCAAGACGCCTTGGGAGATCGACCAGGCCCAGGGCCTGGCGGACGAGGAGATGGACGCCCACCGCGCCGACCTGGAGGCCCATCGGCCTTTCCGCGGCATGGTCGCCCGGCGCCGCGGGGAGGATGGCACGCTGCGCTACGTCTCGGTCAGCGGCGAGCCGCGCTTCGACGCGGCCGGCAATTTCCGCGGCTACTGGGGTGTGGGGCGCGACGTCACCGACGAGGTGCAGGCCGAGCAGGCCATCGTCGCCACCGAGGCGCGCTACCGCGAGCTGTTCCGCCGCTCTCCCTCGCCCCTGGTGCTGCACCGCTGGGGCCGGGTGCTGGATGCCAACCCGGCTGCCATGGCCATGTTCGGCTACACCCAGCGCTCCAGCATGATCGGGCAGGACCTGTTCACGCACTACGAAAACGGCGAGGCCGAACGGGCCCGCGAGCGGGCGGCCAAGATCGAGTCCATGCCCGTGGGTGCCATCCTGCCCATGGCCGAATTCAAGCTGCGCACGCTCTCGCGGCGGCGGCGCCTGGTGCAGGTCACCAGCGTGCGTGTCGATGCCGGCAGCGGGCCGGCCACGCTGTCCTTCTTCATCGACCAGACCGAAGCCTCGCGCGCCCAGGAGGCGATGCGCCGCTCCGAAGCCCTGCTCTCGCACCTGGTGGCCACCAGCCCCGACGTCATCACGCTGACCGAGATCGCCACCGGCCGCTATGCCATGGTCAACAAGACCTTCGAGGAGCTGTCCGGCTACAAGGCCGAGGAAGTGCTGGGCCGCACCGCGGACGAGCTGGGCGTCTGGCACAACCCGGAGGAGCGCCAGCGCCTGGTCGACGCCGTGCAGCTGCACGGCCGGGTGAACGACATGCCGGCCTCCTTCAAGAGCAAGACCGGCGAGCTGATCTCCATGGTGATGTCGGCGGCGCCCTTCCAGATGGACGGTCAGGCCTATCTGGTGATCAATGCCCGCGACGTGTCGGACTCCGAGCGCACGCGGCTGATCCACGCGGCCATTCTGGAGAACGCTTCCATCGGCATCACGCTGACGCGCGAGCAGACCTTCGTGCAGGTCAACCGGGCGGTGGAGGAGATGTTCGGCTGGCCCGACGGCAGCCTCATCGGCCAGGCCGGGCGCGTCGTCTGGCCCAGCGACGAGGAATACCGCAGCGCCGGCCGAGAGATGGGCCCGCGGCTGGCGGCGGGCGAGCAGGTCGAGACCGAACGCGTGATGGCGCGCAAGGACGGCAGCACCTTTCTCTGCCGCATCCTGGCCCGCGCCGTGGACCCGGACCATCCCAGCCGCGGCGGCACCATCTGGATTCTGGAAGACGTCACAGAGAAGCGCCGCGTCGAGGCCGCGCTGGCCCAGGCCAAGGACGAGGCGCAGGCCGCCAGCCGCGCCAAGAGCGCCTTCCTGGCCAACACCAGCCACGAGATCCGCACGCCGCTCAACGGCGTGGTGGGCCTGGCCCGCCTGCTGCAGCAGCCGGACCTGGACGAAGAAACCCGCCGCCACTACCTCGACCAGATGCTGGACAGCGCCGAGAGCCTGTCCGGCCTGATCGCCGACATCCTGGACCTGTCCAAGATCGAGGCCGGCCGTCTGACCCTGGAGTCCCAGCCCTTTGCGCTGCGCGACATGCTGTCCACCATGCGCATGGCCTACCTGACCCTGGCGCAGGCGCGCGGGCTGGCCTTCCGCATCGATGTGGAGGAGGACGTGCCCGGCTGGGTGGTGGGCGACCCGGTGCGCACCCGCCAGATCCTCTCCAACTACCTCACCAATGCGCTCAAGTTCACCGAGAGCGGCTCGGTGTCCGTGCACGTGGCCCGCATCAGCGACGAGCGCCTGCGCATCGAGGTCACCGACACCGGGCCCGGCATTTCGCCCGAGGTGCAGGCCCGGCTCTTCCAGCCTTTCACGCAGGCCGATGAGTCCACCACGCGACGCTACGGCGGCACGGGCCTGGGCCTGTCCATCTGCCGCGAGCTGGCCCATTTGATGGGCGGCGAGGTGGGCGTGCAGTCCGAATCGGGCCGGGGCTCGACCTTCTGGGCCGAGCTGCCGCTGGTGGCTGCGGCGAGCTCGCTGTCGGCCCAGCCGCGCGAGGCGCGTGACAACGCCGACCTCGAAGGCCTGCGCGTGCTGATGGTGGAGGACAACCCCGTCAACATGATGATCGCCGTGGCCCTGCTGGAGCAGTGGGGCCTGGAGGTCTCGCAGGCCAGCGACGGCCAGCAGGCCATCGAGGCCATCCACGCCGCGGCCAGCATGGGCAAGCCCTTCGACGTGGTGCTGATGGACGTGCAGATGCCGGTCATGAGCGGCCACGAAGCCACCCGCGAGATCCGCCGCCGCCTGGGTGCCGATCAGCTGCCCATCGTGGCGCTGACGGCCGCGGCCCTGGTCTCGGAGCGCGACGAGGCGCTGGAAGCCGGCATGAACGAGTTCCTCACCAAGCCCATCGACGCCAACCGCCTGCGCCAGGTGCTGGTCAAGCTGATCGGGCACAAGCCCAACGACAGGCAGCGGCGCTGAACCCGCCGCCGCGCATCAGGCGGCGGACGGCGTGCGGCCCGCGAGCAGGTACATGGTCTCCAGGCTGCGGCGCTCCAGCCGGCAGTCGGTCAGCAGGGGCAGCAGGGCCTGCCAGGGCGCGTGCAGGGCCTCGAAGCAGCACAGCGAATGCCAGGCCGCGCCCCAGACGAAGGCATTGCCCAGCCACTGCCAGGGCGGCGCCCAGACCAGACCGGCGGCCACCACCCGCGCACCGGGCTTCAGCGCGGCCTGCAGGCGCCGCAGCGCTTCGGGGCTTTGCTGCAGATCGTGGGTGAAGAAGAGCAAGGCTGCATCGGCCTTGACGTGCCAGCTGACGGCCTCGGCCGGCGCCTCGACCAGGGTCAGGCCCGGCGCTTCGCCACAGCGCACCCGGGCCTGCTCCAGCATGGCCTTGCAAGGCTCCAGGCCGATCACCTGGCCGGTTGGGCCCACGGCCTGTAGCAGCAAGGGCAGGCTCAGGCCCGTGCCGCAGCCCAGGTCCAGCACGGTGTCGCCCGGATGCAGGTCCAGTTGCGCCACCGCCTCCTTGCGCAGGCCGGCCAGGGCCGCCAATTCGAGGTCGTAGACCGGCGCCCGCTGTGCGTACAGCGTCTGCGAGTGCTGGCGGCGCGCCTGCTGCAGCAGGGCGCTGGGGCTGGGATGCGGCGTGGACGTCATGGCACGACTCCGGTGGCGGCTGGACCCTGTCGGTTGGCCGGGTGGCGAGCCTCCGGCAGCTTCGGGCCGGGCGGCCTGGGCGTCAAGCGCGGCAGGCGGCTCATCCTGCGACCGTCGGGATGCAGCGGACTTGATCTGGCGCAAGGTGGGCGCATCGGCCCACGCGGCGCCGGCTCTCGGCGGCCAGGGTCTGCTGCGCGGCGCCTCAGCGCAGGCTCAGGCTCGCCGTCTTCCACCCCGCATCCGCCCATCGCTGGAAGGGGCCCAGCTGCTGCGCTTCGCCGCTGCGGCGCAGCACCTGCAGGGTCTGCAGGTCCAGCAATTCGAAGCTGCGCGGCGTGTAGCGGCCTTCGGCGCGGGCCTCGCGCACCATCAGCAGCTGCTGGCCGCCGGGCACCCAGCCGGCGAACTCGGCATAGCCCAGGCCGGGATTGGCTGCCACCGGGGGCAGCACGTCCAGGCGCCAGCCCTGGGGCGTCAGGCGCAGCAGCCAGAGTTCGCGCCAGGACTCGGTGGGCTGCACCGCCAGCGCGGCGGCCGTGCCTTCGCGGTTGACGCTGAAGGAGGCCGTCTGGATCAGGCCGTAGCTGCAATGGCGCAGCAGCGCTTCCTTGGCCTGCGCGGACTGCAGCACCAGGCATTGATCGCCCTCGGCGCCGGGCAGCAGGCGCAGCTGCAATGAGTCCTTGCCCCGGCTCCAGCTCATGGCGCCGGCACCCGCCGGCAGCGCCTGCCAGCGCACGGCGTTGGCGCGCATGGCGGCGTCGTTGGCGAGCGGCTGGTCCTCCTCGGCCAGTTCGCTGGGCTGCAGGCGGGCCAGGGCCTGCAGGGCGCGGCTGCCTGCGGCCTGGGACTCGCTGGCGGCGTTCGCGTCGGCCTGGCGGGCGCGGGCATAGGCCAGGCTGCTCCAGACGCCCACCTGGCGCAGGGTCACACGGTTGCGCCACAGCGGTGCCAGCCCGGGGGTAGGGACGCGTTCCAGGATGTCGGCCCGCCAGAGGTCGCGCTGCAGCTTCTGCGAAGGCGTGGCGGCGGGGTTCTGGCAGTCGGTCCGCGTCAAGGCCAGGGCAGCGCGTGCTTGCTGCTCGGGCGTGCTCGCGGGCAGAGCCAGCACGCGGCGGAAGACCTCGCCGTCATGGCAGAGCTGCAGGCTGCCGGCCTCGCGCTCGAAGCTCTGGAACTTGAGGCCATAGCGCGCCGCCACCTCCAGCTGCGCCGCCAGCTGCGTGTCGCTCGCGCTCTGCGGTGCGTCCAGCCGTGCCGTGCTGCTGCGCGAGGCGCGATCCGCCAGGCGCTCGGCCAGGGTGCCCAGCGCGTCCAACGCTTCGATGCCGCCAGCGCTGCTCATCTGCTCTGCGCTGGCCTGCTGCACATAGGCCGCGGCCAGGCCCAGGCCCAGGGACTCGGCGCCCGGCTGCAGTCGCACCACGCGCAGCGCGGCCAGCAGCGCGGCGGGCTCGGCCGCCGGACCCTCCAGAGGCAAGACCTGTCCCTTGCGAATGAAGCCACCGCGCTCGCGGCGGTAGTCGTAGACCTGGTAGAAGTCCAGCCGCTCTCCGCGGATCTCCACCGCCTCGCCGCGCCACAGGGCGGCCTGCGAGGGCGCGGAGTCGCGGGCGGCGGCGCGCAGGGCGGCCTGGTCCTGCAGCACCAGGGCGGTGGCGGCGTGGGCCTGCTCGGGCTGCAGGAAGGCGGCCGTGGCAGCCAGGGCGGCAATGCTCAAGGTGAGGCGCATGATGGGGTCCTCGTCGTGTGGATCACGGGGTCAGTTGTTGCCTTCGGTCTGCTCTTCCTGCGTCTCGCGTGCCTTGGCCACGGTCTCGGCCTTGCCGCCCAGCAAGGTCTTGCCGATGAAGCCGCCGTCGGCCGGGGGCGGGGCGATGATGACCTGCACCTTGTCCGAGAGCTTGTCGGCCATGGCTTTCTGGATCAGCAGCGGATGGCGGCTCAAGAGCGCGCCTTCCGCCGACATCTGCTCCAGGCTGACCTTGCCCAGCCGGCCCTGGCGGTAGGCCTCGGCGTCGGCCAGCTTCTCGCGCGCCTTGGCTTCGCCCTCGGCCTCGATGCCGCGGGCCTGCGCCGCGCCTTCAGCCATGCGCACGCGGGCCACGCGCTCGGCCTCGGCCTCCAGCTGGCGCTGCTCGACCTGGCGCTGCTTGAAGGGCAGCACATGCTTCATCGCTTCCTCCTGGGCCTTGGCGGCGATGACCTGCTCGCGCGCGGCGGCCTCGGCGGCGGTCTCGCGGCGGATCTTGTCGGCTGCGGCTTCCAGTTCGGTCTGCTTGACCTTCTTCTCCTGCTGCTCCAGGGTGTAGCGCATCTTCTCGGTGGCCAGGCCCTCGGCCAGCAGGTTCTCCAGGCCCGCGCGGTATTCCTGCGGCAGGTCCACATTGCCGATCTGCACGCTGTGCAGCACGATGCCGTCGGCGATCAGCTTCTTGCGCAGCTCGGTCTCCAGCGCCTGCTGGATCTCGGCGCGCTGGGACGAGAAGATCTCGCGCACCGTGTGGCTGGCAATCTGGCGGTAGATCACGCCCTGCAGGATGGGGTCGATCAGCTCGCGCTCGATGTTCTCGGGCAGGCTGCGGGCCAGCTGAGGCAGGCGGCTTTGGTCAATGCCCCAGCGCAGGCTCAGCGCCAGTCCCAGCGACAGGCCCTCCACCGACTGCAGCGGGGCCGGCCCGTTGGCCCGGGCGAAGGCCTGGGGCTGGTAGCTGCGGTCCTGCAGGGGCAGGGTGCGGATCTCGTGCAGGCCGGGCAGGCGAAAGAGGCTGCCGTCGCGCGCCTGGGTGACACCGCCGGTGAGGGTGTTGGTGCGCAGGGCGACTTCACCGCGCGGCACGGGAAAGAAGGGCGGATGCAGGGCCAGCGCCATGACGGATGCGACGCTCACCCCGAGCGCCAGCAGCAGCGGGGCATGGCGGCGCAGCCCTGCGCCCAGGCGCTGCCGCGCGCTCTCGTGGGCGGCAGCGGCTTCGTAGTCCTCGACGATGTGGGTGTGCAGGGCGTCGTGGCCGTCGTCATGGGCGTGGCCTTGTTCGGGGGTGTGCTCGTTCATGTGCGGCTCCTCTCTCGGGTCGGGGACGGTCCCCGTGTGGATCGATGGCTGCAGTGTTCGACGTCAGGGCAGGAGGGCGCCAGGGCGGCGCCGGGGCACTGTGTTCACGGCCCGGAAGAAAGCTTCACAAGGGGTCGCGCGTGCGCTGCCGATAATGGCCCGCATGAACAAAGTCGCCGTCATCGAGGACGACCGCCCCACCAGCGAGCAGCTGGCCGGCTGGATACGCGCCGCCCGGCCCGAGCTGCAGGTGGACCAGTGGTTCGACCGCGACAGCGCCGAGGCCGCGCTGGGCCGGGAGTCCTACGCCATGGTGGTGCTGGACATCGAGCTGGGCCGCGAGCGCCATGCCGGCGTGGCCCTGATCAACGCCATCAACAAGCTGCACCAGGGCACGCCGGTGCTGGTGGTCTCGGCCATGCCGGCGGCCATCTACCGCGGCATCATGAAGGCCCTGGATGCCTGGGACTACCTGCAGAAGACCAGCTTCGACGAGGCCGAGTTCACCGAGACCTTCCTGGACATCCTGCGCGCCGCCCGCGCCCGCTCGCCCAGCCCTGCGCCGGACGCAGTGACCGCACTGCAGCTGGACCCTCTGTGGCAGCGCAGCCCGCTGTGGAAGGGCCAGCGCATCAACCTGCCCCTCACCGCCCAGCGCATCCTCGCCACCCTGCACCAGCGTGCGCCCGAGGTGGTGAGCTACGAGGCCCTGTTCGAGGTGGTGAAGAGCGGCCGCACGCGTGACAACGTGCGCAAGCATGTCTCCACGCTGCGCGAGGCCTTGCGCGAGGTGGACCCCGACTTCGACGCCATCGAGAACGTGCCCATGCGCGGCTTCCGCTGGGCCGGGCCGCGATGAGCGCAGGCAGCGCATGAAGCTGGGCCCCGTCGAGCTGCCGGCTCTGCCCGTGCCGCGCCTCGGGCTGGCGGCCTTTCGCCGCCGCATGGTGGTGCACCTGGCCTTCGCGCTGCTGGTGGCGGCCACGCTGGGCCTGGCCCTCACGGTGCTGCAGGACCAGAAGCAGCGCAGCTACCAGCGCTATGAGCAGGGCTTCAGGCAGTCGCTGGCCGAGATCACGCTGCAGCTGCGGCACCCGGCGGGCCAACTGGCGCTGCTCAACCCCGGCATGGGCCCCGGCGATGGGCAAGGCCTGACCCCCGTGCTGCTGCCCTTCTCGGCCATCGATTTCGACGACCAGTACAAAGCGCTGCGCGCCGTGGAGATGGCCGGCTGCGGCCTGCGCTGGCCCAGCGGCGCCAGCCTGTGCGCGGCGGTGGGCAGCAACGCCTACGCCGGCGGCTTCGTCTACCTCGTGGGCAGCCTGGATGCGGGGCCGCTGCAGGCGCGGCAGATCGGCCAACTGGCGCTGGAGGGCGTGCACCGCCTGCGCGTGAGCCTGGATTACCGCGGCCAGCACGCGGCCTGGGTGGCGCCTTACGAAGCCGGACGTCCGGATGAAGGCGCGGCCCAGCAGCGCGGGCGGCTCACCGGCTTCCTCGCCGAGGGCGATCAGCTGGAGCGGCAGTCCCGCCCCCAGCGCGAGTTCCGCGGCTGGCTGTGGCGCGAAGGGCCTTGCGCGAGGCCGGGCGACGACGAGGCGCGTTGCGCGCGTCACACCGTGTTCTCGGTCCGCCTGCCGGTGGAGGCCTTCAAGACGGCGCTGTTCGAGCGCGGGGCCCAGGCCTGGCCGCCGCGCGACCTGGACCAGCTGCGCCTGCGCGTGCAGCTGCTGGGGCCGGTCGACGACGGCACGGCGGCGGCCCTGCTGTTCGACAGCGCGCTGCCGGGCGCCGCGGTGGCCCTGTCCCTGGACCGCCTGGGCGCCGGCCTGCAGCCCGGCGAAACGCTGCGGATCGAGCGCCTGGGCGCGCGCGCCCTGGTGATTGCGGAACGCCGCGGCGCCGAGCTCGGCGACGCGCCGCTGCCCTGGCTGAGCCGGCTGATCCGCCGCCTGCCCGTGGAGGCGCCGGTGGGCGACGCCCAGCTGCGCCTGCAGGCCCAGGAGGAGGTGATCACCGCCACGGGGCGCTACCGCCTCAGCCTGCAGGGCGACCTGCGCAGCCTGGACCGCCAGCTCGCCCGCGAGGCGCGCAGCCTGCTGTGGCTGGTGGGCGCGATGCTGGCGGCCATCGCCTTCGCCTGGCTGCTGGTGGAGCTGGGCCTGATCCGCCGCATCACGGTGCTGACGCGGCGTGCGGCGGCCGTGTCCTACAACATGCAGGACCCGCGCGCGGAGCAGCGCATCGGCGAGCTGGACGTGGCCGACCTCAAGGGCCGGGACGAGCTGGGCATCCTGGCCGGCACGCTGCAGGCCCTGCTGCAGCGGGTGAAGGATGGCCTGCGCCGCGAGCAGCTGCGCGCCGAGCGCGAACGCGAGATGTGGCATGCGGTGGGGCACGAGATCATGTCGCCCCTGCAGTCGCTGATGGTGCTGCACGGCGGCGCGGACGACCCCAGCCACCGCTACGTGCAGCGCATGCAGCAGGCGGTGCGGGTGCTCTACGGCACGGCATCGCCCAGCGAGGCGCTGGAGGCGGCCGACCTGCAGCTGGAGACCCTGGACCTGGCGCAGTTCTGCCGCGAGGTCGTGGCCAATGCGCCGCACGCGGGCATCGAGGGCGTGGTGCTGCAGGGGGACACCGGCGCCGCACTGCCCGTGCGCGGCGAGGCCTATGCGCTGGAGGACGTCGTGACCCATGTGCTGCGCAATGCCCAGCGCTACCGGCAGCCGGGCACGCCAATCACGCTGACGCTTTCGGCCGAGGACGGCTTCGCGCTGCTGGGCATTCACAACGAGGGGCCGGCCATCCCCCCGGAGATGCTGGCCCGCATCTTCGAATACGGCGTGTCGGACCAGCCGCCCGATGCCGGCCCGGAGCGCCGCGGCCAGGGCCTGTTCGTCGCGCGCAGCTACCTCGCCAAGATGGATGCGCAGATCGAGGCCCGCAACGAGGACGGCGGCGTGCGCTTCTGGCTGCGCCTGCGCCGGGCCTGATCCCAGGGCGGATTTCGCGGCCGCCGCCCCGCCGTGCGTTCCAGGGACTTGCGGTCGGGGCCCTGCCGCGCACAATGCGGGCATGAGCGACGCTGTTCCCCACCGATCCCACGCCCTGGCCCTGCTCCCTGACAAGGGCGTGCCCAACCTGCTCTTCCTGCTCTTTCACGGCGCAGGGGCGGATGCCACGCAGATGCGCCCCCTGGCCCAGGCCCTGCGCGGCCAGTACCCGCAGGCCGCGGTCCTGGCCCTCAGTGGTCTTGAACCCTACGACCTGGTCCCCGGCGGCGGCAGCGGTCTGCAGTGGTACTCGCTGAACGGCGCGAACGATGAGAACCATGCCCGGCGCGTGGCCGACGTCCTGCCGGACTTCATCGCCCTGGTGCGGGCCTGGACCGCGCACTTCGAGCTGCCCTGGCAGCAGGTGGCGTTGGGCGGCTTCTCGCAGGGCGCCGTGCTGGCCCTGGAGGCCGTGCAGGCCGAGCTGGAGCTGGCGGGCCGCGTGATGGCCTTCAGTGGGGCCTATGCCACCCTGCCCGAGCATGCGCCGCAGGAAGTCACCGTGCATCTGCTGCATGGCCAGCAGGACGGCGTGCTGCCCTATCAGGACCAGATCCAGGCCGCCAAGCGCCTGGTGGCCCTGGGCGCCGACGTCACGGCCGATGTGCTGCCCGACATCGGGCACGAGCTGCATCCCGAGCTGATCGAACGGGCCTTGGAGCAGCTGCGGACCTTCGTCCCGGCGCGCATCTGGAAGGCCGCCATGCAGGCGGCGGAGGAGCAGGGCCTCAAGGCCCCGCTGCAATGAGCGGACGCCGCTGGCGCTGCGGGATGGCCGGCGCGCTGGCCTTGCTGGGCCTGCGTCTGGCGCAGGCGGCGGGCGTCGAGGCACCGGAGCTGCCCACGGTGGACCTGCTCTACCAGGATCGTCCCCCGTATTACGTGCCTCAGGCCGGCACTGAGCCGCCGGCAGGCCTGGTGATCGAGCCGCTGCTGCGTGGTCTGGAGCGCGCCCGGCTGCCGCATCGCTGGGTGCTGACGCCCGCGGCGCGGCAGCTGCTGATGGTCGAGAACGGCCCGCAGATGGTCTGCGCGGTGGGCTGGTTTCGCAATCCGGCCCGCGAGGCCAAGGGCCAGTTCAGCCCGCCGCTGTACCGCGGCCAGCCCCTGGCCATGCTGGCGCGCGCCGACGCCCCGCTGCGCGACGGCATGAGCCTGGGCGAGGCCATGGAAGCACCGGCAAGCCTGCTGGTGAAGCAGGGCTATTCCTACGGACCGGAGCTGGACGCGCTGATCGCGCGGCGCGGCGGACGCATGTCCCAGGGCAGCGGCGAGGTGGCGCAATTGCTGCGCATGTTGCACGCCGGGCATGCCGACTGGATGCCCGCCTCACCCGAAGAGGTGGAGGCCCTGGTGAGGCGCGGGGCGGATCCGGTGCAGACCCTGCGCCTGCTGCGCTTCAGCGACCCACCGCCGGTGCAGTCGCGGCACCTGTACTGCAACAAGGCGGTGCCGGCGGCCTGGCTGGAGCGGCTGGGGGCGGCACTGCGGTGAGTCCTTGCCCCCTCACTGCCCCTTGAACAAGCCCTGAAACTGCCGCGACACCGGCAGCTTCTCCTCGCGGCCTTTGAGCGTGAGCTGCATGGTGTTTTCGTCCACCCGGATGGCGCTGGCGATGCTGCGGCTGTTGACCAGCACCGAGCGGTGCACCTGCCAGAAGAGATCGGCGTCCAGCGTGGCCAGCAGCTCCTTGAGCGGGGTCCGGATCAGCGCTTCGCCGCCGTCATAGACGACGCGGGTGTAGCGGTTGTCGCTCTCGAAATAGACCACGTCCTGCGGGTCGATCATCTTGACCTCGCGGCCCAGCGAGGCCTGGATCAGGCGCGGCTTGGGCACCGCTGCAGCGCTGGCCGCCATGGGCAGCAATTGCTTGAGCAGGGCCTGCAGGTCGGGCGCGGGTTGATGCAGTCGGGTCTTGAGGCGTTCGATGGCCTGGGCCAGGCGTGCGTCTTCCACCGGCTTCATCACGTAGTCCAGTGCTCCGGCATCGAAGGCGGCCAGGGCATGGTCGCCATACGCGGTGACGAAGACCACGTGCGGCGGGCGTGCCGTGGCGGCCATGCGCCGCGCGACCTCGATGCCGGTGAGGCCGGGCATGTTGATGTCCAGGAAGCAGACCTGCGGTTCGTGCTCAAGAAAGTCGTCCCAGGCATCGACGCCATGGCGGCTGGCCGCCACGATGTCCAGTTCGGGGCACAGCCGCTGCAGGGCTGCGCGCAGCTGCTCGCGCGGGCCTTCCTCATCGTCGGCAATGAGGGTGCGGATGGCGGTGGTCATGGGATTCCTCGCTCCGTTGTTGTTGGCGTTCATGTCGGCTGGATGGGGGCTTCGGCGGTGCGCTCGCTGCCATCGCCAGTGTGCAGCTGCAGGCAAACCCGGGTGCCCGGTCCGTCCTCGCGACGGCTGAGCTGCAGCGCCGCGCGCTCACCGAAGAAGCCCTGCAGGCGCGCCCGGCTGTTCCCCAGGCCCAGGCCCTCCTGCCAGCCCTCGGCCAGGCCCACGCCACTGTCTTCGACCAGCAGGCGCCAGCCGCCGCCGGGCCGCGCCGTCAGCTGGAGATGGAGTTCGGCGCCATTGAGCGTGGGCGCAATGCCGTGCTCCAAGGCGTTCTCCACCAGGCTCAGGACGATGCCGGGCGGCAGGTGGGCCGCCGCAGCGCAGGCGGCGTCGATGTCCAGCGAGAAGCGCAGCCGCTCGCCCCATCGCGCCTGCATCACGCCCAGGTAGGCCTGTACCAGGGACAGCTCTTCGGCCAGGCTGACCTGGGGCCGCAGCATCAGTTCGGCCGAGCCGCGCAAAAAGCTGCTGAGTTGGCGCAGCAGGGGGCTGGCGCGCGCGTCGCCGGTATCCACCCAGTGCTGGACGGCCGCCAGTGTGTTGAAGATGAAATGGGGCTGGATCTGGGCCTGCAGCAGGCGCAGCCGGGCCTCGCTGGCCTCGCGCTTGGCCTGCTCCTGGTCGGCGCGGCTCTGGGCCAGGGCCAGCTCCCGGGCCATGTGCTCGCGGCGCTGGCTGGCGGTGAGGATCACGACCAGCAGCAGGGCGAAGGACAGCAGCAGCGGCATCGGCAGGCCGATCCTGGCCGCGGTGAGGAGACCGTCCATCTGTTCGCGCCAGGGCAGGCCGTGGCCCACGGGGGCGCGGCTCAGCCCCAGCGTCATGCCCAGGGCAGCGGCAAGTCCGCCGGTCAGCGCACTCAGCGCGACGGCAGGTCTCCCCGAGAACCACAGCGGTCGCAGCCAGGCCAGGCCCATCAGGCCGAGAAAGGCCAGGGTGAAGGCCACGCTGGCGAGGATGGCCAGGGGCCAGTTGCCGCTGCTCTTGAGAACGCCGGCAAGCATGCCCAGGCCCCCGGAGACGGCACCGGTCACGGCACCCAGGAGCTGCGAGTTGCGGCAGACGCCGTTCTCGTTGCGAAGGACGCGGCCCAGGGCCTGCGCGGCGTCGCTGCGCAAGGAGGCGTGCCAGGGGAGTGCTTGATGGCTTGTATGCATGGCGGAAGTATCACTGCCGGCCGTGCGCCTGACCCGGCCGATGCGGCGAATGGCGGGGCGCGCCGGCGAATGGCGGTGACACCGGTCCGGCGGGTGCTCAGCGCACCAGCGCTCCCCCCACGAAGACCTTCAGCTCGCCGGGCTGGAAGGCCACCCAGGGCTCGTCGCGGGTCAGCGGTTCGGTGGCGATGATGGCGGCGCGGTCCAGCGGCGAGGTGTGCTGCGAGAGGTCCAGGCTCAGGTCCTCGTCCTGCAGGTGCACGCGGCCGAAGGGATGCTGGCGCAGCAGGTAATACAGCTTGGTCGAGCCGTGCGCCCACAGCGCCTGGCCGTTGGAAAGCAGCATGTTGAAGGTGCCGTAGGCATTGAGCCTGGGCATGAGCTCGGACAGGGTCAGGCTCAGCTCCTCGACGCTGGGCACCGTGCAGTGCGCCTTGGCCAGCTCCTGCATCAGCCAGCAGAAGGCGCGTTCGCTGTCGGTGTCGCCCACGGGCCGGAACGCGGCATGCAGAGGGGGGTGGAAATCCTTCAGATTGCCGTTGTGCGCGAAAACCCAGTAGCGGCCCCACAGCTCGCGCACGAAGGGGTGCGTGTTCTCCAGCAAGACCTGACCCTGCGTGGCCTTGCGGATGTGGGCGATGACGTTGTCGCTCTGGATCGGGTAGTGCTTGATGAAGCTGGCCAGGGGCGAGACGCGGGCGCTGTGGTGGTCCACGAAATGGCGCAGGCCACGCCCTTCGAAGAAGGCGATGCCGAAGCCGTCCTTGTGCTCCTCGGCCCGCGTGGCCAGGCCGGTGAAGCTGAACATCACGTCGGTCGGCACATTGCAGTTCATGCCCAGCAGCTGGCACATGGGGGATCCTTGCTTATTCGAAGAACAGGCGGCTGATGCCCCGCAGGCTTACCAGATTGCCGGGATTGCTGGTCTCGTTCAAGACCCCGCTCATGCGGCGCAGCAGGCGTTCGCTCTTGCCGGCGCGCCAGATCAGCAGGTCGGCCAGCCAGGGGGCGGCGTTGACCTTGTTGGCCCGTTCGTAGAGCTCGTACTTGGGCTGCAGCTTGCGCAGGCCGGCCTCGTATTGGCTGCGGGCCGTGGCGTCGTCGTTCCCGTGGGCCAGCACGGCTTCGGCGGCCAGCAGGCCGGTCTCCATGGCCTTGCCGATGCCCTCGCCGGTGAAGGAATAAGTACTGCCCGCCGCCTCGCCGGTCACCAGCAGGCCGGGGCGGCTCCAGCGGGCGCCCTTCAAGGTGCAGCGCAGCGGTGCGCCCTTGAGTTCGCCGACCAGCCGGCCATGGCGCATCAGCTCGGCGGCCGGTTCATAGTGTTCGCAGAAGGCGTCGAAGATGGCGCGCAGGTTGACGTCTTTCTTGCGGCCCTTGCCGGAAAGATCGCGGTGGCTGTCGGTCACGCCCACGCCGATGTTGAACTGGCCGTCAGGAGCCGGAAAGATCCAGCCATAGCCTGGGCGGACGGCTTTGCACCACACCACCTCCATGGCCTTGATGCGGCCGACCATGCCCGGGGCGTGCACATAGCCGCGCAGCGCCACGCCGCTGGGCGTGTGGCGATCGCACATGCCGGCGGCGCCCAGGGCCTTGGGCACGGCGCCGGTGGCGAGGATGACCCAGCTGGCACGGACCTCCCATTCGCGCTCGCCCTGGCGCAGAACGGCGCCGCAGACGCGGCCCGCGCCATCCTCCAGCGCCCGTTCGAAGCGCGCCTGCTCGAACTGTGCGCCCGCGGCGATGGCGTGGCGGGCCAGCATCTCATCCAGGATCTGGCGTGGCAGCACGGCCAGGCTGCCGGGCACATCGATGCGGCCGCCGCGCGGGCCGATGCAGCCCACATGGCTGACGCGCTGGGCCCGGGCCATCACCGCTTCCTGCATCCCCAGGCGTTGCAGGGCCTGGTGGGCATCGGGGATCAGTCCATCGCCGCAGGTCTTGTCGCGCCCCAGCGGGTGCTGGTCCACCAGCAGCACGTCCCGTCCGGCCTGGGCCAGCCAGCGCGCGCAGGCGGAGCCGGCCGGGCCGGCGCCGATGATGAGGATGTCTGTCAATTGTTGGTTCATGAATGGAGCCTTGCGGTACGCAAGGCTTGCCGCCTGCGCCGAACCAGCGACCGAGTCGGCGAAAGGATGGCCCTGCGCCGCTGGCGCCTGCTGCCTGCTGCCTGCTGATCCCGTCCAACGGGAATTCTGCAGCGTGCAAGCCGGCAGAAAGGAATGCGAATGATTCTATGGGGAGCCGACGGCGGCGGATCGAATCCGCTCCTGGGCCGCAGCGAAGGCGCCTGGCCGACGAGCTGTGCGCATTTCGTCCAGGCGATGGGCAGCATCCGGGCTGCGCGGTGGGTTGTTGCCCAAATGAAACAATCGCTACGACGCTGGCGCAAGTGGGCGCCACAGTCCCTGGCCTAGCCGTTGGTCCGCATGGACAGGGGTAACTCCCTGCACGGGTGACTTTCGGTTGCCGCTGCCATGGTCAGTGCATGCCGTCAATGCATGAATTGCACTAGCGTCTTGGGCCGGGATCTCATAGACGATGCTGCCCTGACTTTATAGGACTGCTGTGATGGTGGCGTTTGGGCGCCGCTCACGGCTCGCTTTTACAAGAAGCGATCGGGTCAGTATTGATTCCAGGAGAATTTATGAAACGAGCAAATAGGCAGACTTTGTCCCGTACCAGTGTTCGGCGCACTGCCCTGGCGCTGGCTGCGGGTGCCTTGTTGGCATCTGCACAGGTTTACGCTCAGCAGAGCACCGGTTCCATCAGCGGCCAGGGCAAGGCCGGCGATGTCGTGACCGTGGTCAGCAAGAGCATCGGTATCAGCCGCCAGGTCGTGGTTGACAAGAACGGCAGCTTCGGCGCTTCGCAGCTGCCCGCGGGCGAGTACGTGGTGACCATCAAGCGCGCAGACGGCAGCACCAGCTCGCAGACCGTCTACGTGCAGCCCGGCCAGGGCGCTTCCGCCAACTTCAACCAGCTTGAGCAGGTGGTGGTGACGGGTTCGGCCGTGAAGGTCATCGACGTGAAGTCGGTGGAGTCGGCCACCCTGCTGTCCAAGGCTGAGCTGGACCGCATTCCCGTGGCGCGCAACACCACCGCCATCGCACTGCTGGCTCCCGGCGCAACGCTGGGTGATGGCCGCATCGGCTCGACCAACACCCGTTCCGGCAACGTGGCTTCGCTGGGTGGTGCATCTCCGGCTGAGAACGCGTACTACATCAACGGCTTCAACGTGACCAATATCGTGAACGGTATTGCGTTCAACTCGGTCCCGTTCGAAGGCATCGGCAACCAGCAGGTCAAGACCGGCGGCTACAGCGCCGAGTACGGCCGTTCGCTGGGTGGCGTGATTTCGGTCACCACCAAGCGCGGTACCGACGAATGGCACGGCGGCGCCAACATCACCCTGGAGCCGCGTTCCCTGGCTGGCAAGTCGGTGTACTCCAAGAAGGACGATCCCAACAGCGTCAACCCCAACGACTGGTATCTGGCCAAGCGTCCGGGCGGTTCTGACAAGACCCAGATGAACGTGTGGGCCGGCGGTCCGCTGATCAAGGACACGCTGTATGGCTTTGCCCTGGTGCAGGGTTCCAGCGAGAAGTCGAACGGCTACGGCTCTGCTCAGCAGACCGAGCTGAAGAACAGCACGCCGCAGTACCTGGTGAAGCTGGACTGGAACGTCAACAAGAGCAACCTGATCGAGCTCACTGCGTTCAACGACAAGTCGACCGACGAGCTGACGACCTGGAACTCGCCGAAGGCCTACGAGACCGAGCGCGGCACCAACCTGGGCACCGACACGTTCACGACCGGCGGTGATACCTCCATCCTGAAGTGGACCAGCTGGCTGACCGACGACCTGACCCTGTCCGCCCTGTACGGCGTGGGCAAGTACAACCGCAAGTCGGTCGTGCCCTCCGCAGGCTGCAACTACGTCAGCGATCGCCGCGTGAGCCCGTCCAAGCCCTACGGCTGCGCCACCGCGACCAGCATCACCGACCCGCGTGCCAACGACAAGCGCGTGGCCTACCGGATCGACCTTGAGTACGTGCTGAACGCCAAGCACACCATCCGCGCCGGTCTGGACAGTGAAGTCTATGACACGGTCGATGGCACGGTTGCTCCGGGCCCGAACGCTACCCGCTTCCTCATCAAGGAAGTGGACCCAGGTAAGGCCCTTGCCAATGGGTATGTGAACAACACGGGAGCTGTTCAGGCTTATGTCGAAGCTCGCCGCTTCGAGAACGGCGGCACGTTCAAGACTGAAAACTCCGCTTGGTACATCGAGGACAACTACCAGGTCACCAAGAACCTCCTGTTGAACCTGGGCCTGCGCAACGAAGCGTTCACGAACAAGAACGGCAACGGCATCCCGTTCATCGAAGTCAAGAACACCCTGGCACCGCGTCTGGGTGCAAGCTGGGATGCCATGGGTAACGGTGACCTGAAGCTGTACGGCAACTACGGCCGCTACTACATTCCGGTGTACGCCAACACCAACGTTCGCCTGTCGGGCAAGCAGACCGACTACACGGACTACTACGCCTTCAACGAGACCTTCAGCAACGACAAGTTCCAGCTGCCGGTCCTGGGCGCCAAGCTGGGCAACCGCAAGGTCAACTCCGACGGCACCACGCCGGATCCGCGCACCATCGTCGATCCCAACATCAAGCCGATGTACCAGGACGAGTTCATCCTGGGCTTCCAGAAAGCACTGACCAATCGGTGGACGGCAGGTGTGAAGTACACGCACCGCGCCCTGAAGAACGCCATGGATGACCTCTGCTCGGGTGCCAAGCCGGCCGAGTGGGCGGCGGCCAATGGCTACACCGCCGCCGAAGCCCAGCGCATCGGCGACACCATCGAGCACTGCTTCCTGGGCAACCCGGGCCGTGACCTGACCGTCAACGTCGACGTCAAGGGCGATGGCAAGCTGGTGCCGGTGACCATCCCGAACGCGGCTCTGGGCTTCCCCGAAAAGCCGAAGCGCACCTACGACGCGCTGGAGTTCATGGTCGAGCGTTCCTGGGACAAGCAGTGGAGCTTCCAGGGCTCTTACGTGCTGGCCTACAGCAAGGGCAACACCGAAGGCTATGTGAAGTCGGACATCGGCCAGGATGACGCCGGCATCAGCCAGGACTGGGATTACCCGAGCCTGATGCAAGGTGCAAATGGCTATCTGCCCAATGACCGTCGTCATACCTTCAAGCTGTGGGGTTCGTACGCTGCGACCGACGAATGGCGCCTGGGTGCGAACCTGACGCTGCAGAGCGGCCGTCCCAAGAACTGCTTCGGCTACCCGATCAGCGAGGATGATCCTGCCTACAACTACGGTTCGTCGTCGTTCGTCTGTAATGGCAAGCCGACTCCGCGTGGTTCGCAGGGTCGCCTGGGCTGGTTCAAGGAACTCAACCTGCAAGCCACCTACACGCCGCGTTACCTGAAGGGCGCTACCTTCTCGGTGGACCTGCTGAACGTGTTTGATACCCGTACTGTTCGTGGTATCGAAGAGCAGGCAGAGCAGGCTTCGAGCACCTGGTCCAAGTCCTATGGCCAGCCGATCGCCGACAGCATCCAGCGTGGCCGCCGCGTGCGCCTGCTGGCTCAGTACGAGTTCTGATGAGCTGATGATGTCCCTGGGCTGATGTCCGGGGCGTCAAAAAAACAGACCCGACCCGGGGCTCGCGCCCGGGGTCGGGTTTTTTCATGTCTGGCCACAACAGGCCAGCAAAAAAGGACGGGCAGCCTGTGCTGCGCGTCCCTTGACTGTGAGTGCAGAGCTCCTGGGCGCCCGACAAGGTGTGCCCGAAGCCCGCGAGCTCAGTCGCCCTGCTTGACCTTCAGCCGCCAGGCGTGCAGCAGCGGCTCGGTGTAGCCGCTGGGCTGCTCCTTGCCCTTGAAGACCAGGTCCAGCGCGGCCTGGAAGGCGGCGCCCTGCGGGTTCGCGGCCAGCGACTTGTAGGCGGGGTCGCCGGCGTTTTGCTGGTCCACGACCGCGGCCATGCGAGCGAAGGTCTCGCGCACCTGGGCCTCGCTGACGACACCGTGGTGCAGCCAGTTGGCGATGTGCTGGCTGGAGATGCGCAGCGTGGCACGGTCCTCCATCAGGCCGACGTTGTGGATGTCCGGCACCTTGGAGCAGCCCACGCCCTGGTCCACCCAGCGGACCACGTAGCCCAGGATGCCCTGCACGTTGTTGTCCAGCTCCTGCTGGCGCTCGGCGGCGCTCCAGTTCGGGTTCGCAGCCACGGGGATGGTCAGCAGCTTCTCCAGGATGCCGGCACGCTCGGCAGCCTCGTCGGTCTTCTCTAGCTCCTGCTGCACGGCGGCCACGTTGACCTGGTGGTAGTGCAGGGCGTGCAGGGTGGCGGCGGTGGGGCTGGGCACCCAGGCCGTGTTGGCGCCGGCCTTGGGATGGGCGATCTTCTGCTCCAGCATGGCGGCCATCAGGTCGGGCATGGCCCACATGCCCTTGCCGATCTGGGCCCGGCCGCGCAGGCCGCAGGCCAGGCCGACCAGCACATTGCTGCGTTCATAGGCCTGGATCCAGGCGCTGGTCTTCATGTCACCCTTGCGCAGCATGGGGCCGGCCAGCATGGCGGTGTGCATCTCGTCGCCGGTGCGATCCAGGAAGCCGGTGTTGATGAAGGCGACGCGGCTGGCCGCAGCAGCGATGCAGGCCTTGAGGTTGACGGAGGTGCGGCGCTCTTCGTCCATGATGCCCAGCTTCACCGTGCTGTCCGGCAGGCCCAGCAGCTGCTCGACGCGGCCGAAAAGCTCGCTGGCGAAGGTCACCTCGGCCGGGCCGTGCATCTTGGGCTTGACGATGTAGATGGAACCGCGGCGCGAGTTGCGCAGGCCGCTGCCGGAGAGCTGCTTCAGGTCGTGCAGGGCGATGGCGGTGGTGATGACCGCGTCCATGATGCCCTCGGGGATCTCCTTGCCGCCGTCCCAGAGGATGGCGGGGTTGGTCATCAGGTGGCCCACATTGCGCACGAACATCAGCGAGCGGCCGTGCAGCACGACTTCGCCGCCCGCGGGGGCGGTGTAGCGGCGGTCGGCGTTGAGGCGGCGGACGAAGGTCTTGCCGCCCTTGGCGACTTCCTCGGTCAGCGTGCCGCGCTGGATACCCAGCCAGTTGCGGTAGGCCAGCAGCTTGTCCTCCGCGTCGACGGCGGCCACCGAGTCCTCCAGATCCAGGATGGTGGACAGCGCCGCTTCCAGCACCAGGTCGCTGATGCCGGCGGCGTCGGTCTTGCCGATGGGGGTGTTGCGGTCGATCTGGATGTCCAGGTGCAGGCCGTGGTGGACCAGCAGCACGCTGGAGGGGGCGCTGGCATCGCCCTGGTAGCCGGCGAATTGAGCCGGATCCTGCAGGCCGGTGCTGGTGCCGTCGCTGAGGCTCACCACCAGGCGGCCGTTGTCGACGCGGTAGCCGGTGGCGTCCTTGTGCGAGGCGCCGGCCAGCGGGGCGGCCTGGTCCAGCACCTGACGGGCGAAGGCGATGACCCGGGCGCCGCGCACGGGGTTGTAGGCGCCGGCGCGCTCGGCGCCGTCGGTCTCGGGGATGGCGTCGGTGCCATAAAGCGCGTCATACAGCGAACCCCAGCGGGCATTGGCCGCGTTCAGCGCGTAGCGGGCGTTCAGGATGGGCACCACCAGCTGCGGGCCGGCCTGCGTGGCCAGCTCGGCGTCGACCTTGGCCGTCGTGGCCTGCACGCGCTCGGGCACCGGCACCAGGTAGCCGATCTGCTTCAGGAAGGCCTGGTAGGCGGCCATGTCGGCGATGGGGCCGGGATGGGCGCTGTGCCAGGCGTCCATCTCGGCCTGGAGGCGGTCGCGCTCGGCCAGCAGGGCCGCGTTCTTCGGGGCCAGCTCGTGAACGAGGGCATCGAAGCCGGCCCAGAAGGCCTCGCGGTCCACCCCGGTGCCGGGCAGGACCTCCTGGTCGATGAAAGCCGCCAGGCGGCTGTCGACCTGCAGGCGGTGGAGGGAAGTGCGTGCGCTCATGGCTGACCTCGTGAAGGCAATGGGAAGAAGCGGGAAGGAACAGGGAAATCAGGGCGCGGCAAGCCAGGGGGCTCCCGCGGAGGCGTCAGGGAAGAGGGCCAGCACGCCGCGCAGCGAGCCAGCCTCGTGATGCGGTGCCGGGCCCAGTTGCTCGCGCGGCTGGTTCTGCCGGTTCACCCACAGCGTGGTGTAGCCGTACCAGGTGGCGCCCAGGGCGTCCCAGGCATTGCTGGAAACGAACAGGATCTCGCGCGCCGGCAGGCCGAGCGCTGCCGGGCCCAGCGCATAGGCGGCGGGATCGGTCTTGTAGCGACGGGCCTCATGCACGCTGAGCACCGGGTCCAGCCAGGGTGCGAGGCCGGCGCTTTGCACGGCGATCTGCAGCATGTCCGGGGCGCCGTTGCTGAGGATGCCGGCGCGCACGCCACGTTCCATCAGCTGCTGCAGCACCTCATGGTTCTCGGGAAAGGCGCTGAGGTGACGGTATTCATTCATCAGGCGCTCTTCGCCGGCGAGGTTCAGCGGCAGTTTCAGCGTCAGGCAGGCGTGGCGGAGCGCGGCGCGGGTGAGGTCCCAGAAAGGCTGGTACTGGCCGCTCATGGAACACAGGCGGCTGTACTCGATCTGCTTGTCCCGCCAGCGCTGGGACAGGGTCTGGCCCTGACCGGGGAAGAGCTGCTCGGCAGCCAGCACCACGCTGTGCACGTCGAACAGCGTGCCATAGGCGTCAAAGAGCACGGCGCGGACGGTCGGAGCAGTCATGCCCGCAATTTAGAGCCAAACCCCCTTGCGATTGCTGCCACGCAGGCCAGGAGATTCGTGACGAAAACGTAAAGATCCATCGCATGAGCGCGATGATTCCACTTCAAGAAATGTCTTTTCGCCAAGTGAAATGTAGATTGCAACCTTGCCTGGGTGTAAATCCAACAAATGCTGGCAGATTGCATCGGTTTGATGGCAACGAGCGCAGAATGCTGCGCATGGACCGGCTCAAACAGATCGAATCCTTCGTGGCGGTGGCGACCAAGGGCAGCCTGACGGCCGCGGCGCAGGCCGAAGGCGTGGCGCCCGCGGTGATGGGGCGCCGCATCGACGCGCTGGAGGCGCGCCTGGGCGTGAAGCTGCTGCTGCGCACCACGCGCCGGCTTTCCCTGACCCATGAGGGCACGGCCTTTCTGGAGGACTGCCAGCGCCTGCTGGTGGATTTCGCCAATGCCGAGGCCAGTGTCAGCGCTGGCGGCATCAAGGCCAGCGGCCACCTGCGCATCACCGCACCGGCGGGCTTCGGGCGCCGCCATGTGGCGCCCCTGGTGCCGGACTTCCTGTCCCGGCACCCCGACGTGTCGATCTCGCTGAATCTGTCCGACCGGGTCGTGGACATCGTGCACGAGGGCTTCGACTGCGCGGTGCGGGTTGGGGATCTGGCGGACTCCAGCCTGGTCAGCATGCGCCTGGCGGACAACCGCCGGCTGTGCGTGGCCTCGCCCGGCTACCTGAGGCGAGCGGGCGCCCCTCAGCATCCCGACGAACTGTCGCGCCACGCCTGCCTGGTGCTGAGCTCGGACGCGAGCCAGTCGCGCGGCTGGGCCTTCACCGTGGACGGGCAGCTGCAGCACATCCGTCCGGTGGGGCGGCTGGACTGCAGCGACGGGCAGGTGCTGCACGACTGGTGCCTGGCAGGCCTGGGTCTGGCCTGGCGCAGCACCTGGGAGGTGGAGTCTGACATCGCGGCCGGCCGGCTCGTGTCCGTGCTGGACGAGTTCGCTTCGCCGCCCAACGGCATTTACGCGCTGATCCCCCAGCGCAAGCACCTGCCGCTGCGGGTGCGGCTGTGGATCGACTTCCTGAAACACCATTACGGCAGCGCGGAGTACTGGCTGCGCCAGGGGGCTGCTTCTCAGGCACACTCCGCCTGAATTTTTCCGCTGGCAACGCAATGCAGGGGAGTGCGTCGATGGTGCTAGAGACCGGTCTGGCCATTTTTCACTGGCTGTCCATCCTGACCCTGGTGGTCTTCATCAGCAGCGAGGCTGCGCTGTGCCGTGTCGAGTGGCTCAATGCGGCGGTGGTGAAGCGGCTGCAGCGGGTCGACCTGATCTATTGCATTGCCGCCGTCGCGGTCCTGGCCTCCGGCCTGGCGCGGGCCTTCCTGGGCATAAAGGGGGCGGCCTGGTACTGGGGCCAGCCCTTGCTGCATGCCAAGCTGACGCTGTTCGTGGTCGTGGGGCTGATGTCCATCAAGCCCACGCTGACCTTCCGCCGCTGGGGCCGCCAGCTGGCCGCCGACGGCCGCCTGCCCGACGCTGCGGAGATCGCCGCCACGCGCCGCCTGGTGATGATCCAGGCGCACCTGGTCCTGGTTTTTCCCGTCCTGGGTGCCATGCTGGCGCGAGGCCTGCTGACGCGCTGAAGGAAGATCCCAATCGGCATAGGGGGCCTCCATTTGGAGGCGCCCCTGCCACACCACCCGGCA
>JAYSEK010000014.1:0-124055 GCA_041913905.1 Burkholderiaceae bacterium
CCACGGTGACGATGTTCTTGCCGATGTCGTGCACGTCGCCCTTGACGGTGGCGATCACGATCTTGCCCTTGGGCTTGACGTCCCCTCCCGCGGCGGCCAGCTGGCGCTTCTCTTCCTCGATGTAGGGCACCAGGTGGGCCACGGCCTGCTTCATCACGCGGGCGCTCTTGACCACCTGGGGCAGGAACATCTTGCCCTGGCCGAAGAGGTCTCCCACGATGTTCATGCCGGCCATCAGCGGGCCTTCGATCACATGCAGCGGCCGGCCGCCCCTGGCCTGGATGGCCTGCCAGCATTCCTCGGTGTCTTCGGTGATGAAGTCGGTGATGCCGTGCACCAGCGCATGCGAGAGGCGCTCCTCCACCGTGCCCGCGCGCCAGGCCATGCGCGCGCTGTCGTCCTTGGCGGCGCCCTTCGCGCTCTCGGCCACCTCGATCAGGCGTTCGCCGGCGTCGGGGCGGCGGTTCAGCACCACGTCCTCCACCCGCTCGCGCAGCGTGGGCTCGAGATCGTCGTAGACGCCCACCATGCCGGCGTTGACGATGCCCATGTCCATGCCCGCCTGGATGGCGTGGTACAGGAACACGGTGTGGATGGCCTCGCGCACCGGGTCGTTGCCACGGAAGCTGAAGGAGACGTTGGACACCCCGCCCGAGACCTTGGCGCCGGGCAGGTGCTGCTTGATCCAGCGCGTGGCCTCGATGAAGTCGACAGCGTAGTTGTCGTGCTCCTCGATGCCGGTGGCGATGGCGAAGATGTTGGGGTCGAAGATGATGTCCTCGGGCGCGAAGCCGACCTCCTCCACGAGGATGCGATAGGCGCGCTGGCAGATTTCGATCTTGCGCTGGAAGGTGTCGGCCTGGCCCTTCTCGTCAAAGGCCATCACCACGGCCGCGGCGCCATAGCGGCGCACGAGCCGGGCCTGGCGCTTGAACTCGGCTTCGCCTTCCTTCAGCGAGATGGAGTTGACGATGCCCTTGCCCTGGATGCACTTCAGCCCGGCCTCGATCACCTCCCACTTGGAGGAGTCGATCATGATGGGCACGCGCGCGATCTCGGGCTCGGACGCGATCAGGTTGAGAAAGCGCACCATCGCGGCCTTGCTGTCCAGCATGGCCTCGTCCATGTTGATGTCGATGATCTGCGCGCCGTTCTCCACCTGCTGGCGTGCCACCGACAGCGCATCCTCGTAGCGACCTTCCAGGATCATGCGGGCGAAGGCTTTGGAGCCAGTCACATTGGTGCGCTCGCCCACGTTGACGAACAGCGTGCCCGCGCCGATCTCCACGGGCTCCAGGCCCGAGAGCTTCATGGGCTGGACGACGGTGCTGGCGGATGGGGACATGGGAACCTCGGCGATGCGAAAAACTGCAGTCGATGCAGCAAGGAAGCCGGGGCAGGACTCACCTCGGCCACCAGGGATTGGGGACTCGGTGAGCGTCGTTGGCAAGGCTGCCCCAGGGGCCGGAGCAGCCGGGTTCGAGCCTGGCGCCATGCCGGTGTTCAGCCGGCCTGGGCGTCGCAACGCTCCTCGAACGTGCCGGATTTTACGCACTCGCAGGGTTTACGCGCGGCTTTCCCGGCCTGGCTCAAGCCCATACTCCGCCGCGCCGGAATAATTCTCGATTGTGGAACTCGTCCCCCTGCCCCCCCATAGCCTGCGCGTCGGCCAGGTGCTGACCTTCTCGGTGCGCGACGCCGAGGGCAAGCTGCTGTTCGCCGCCGGCCAGACCTTGCAAAACACCCCGCAGGTCCAGGCCCTGATCCAGCGCGGCGCCTTCGTGCTGGCCCATGAAACCAAGGAATACCAGAAGGCGCTGGTCCACAAGATGGACACGCTGATGATGCAAGGCGCCTCGCTGGCGGACATCGTCAAGGTCGAGGCCGACTTCCGCGCGGAACGCGGCGGGCGCGGCACGGTCGAGCTCAGCGAGCCGGCCTTCTGGACCGACCTCCAGCTGCATGCGCACAGCCTGCTCAAGGATCCGCGCGAAGACTTCCTTGGCCGATTGGAAACGCTGCGCGAGCACGCCCTGCAGCGTTTCCGCCAGCGGCCGGACGCCGTGCTGACCCTGCTGATCCACGACGCCTCCCAGGACTTCCAGCGCTACAGCGCCCGCCATGCCCTGCTGTGCCTGCTGATCGCCGAGCTGGTGGCACGCCAGCTGGGGTGGGCCGAGGACGGCACGCGCGCCCTGCTCAACGCCGCGCTGACCATGAACCTGAGCATCTCGTCCCAGCAAGACCGCCTGGCCGCCCTGGAAGGCCGCCCGAGCGAACGCCAGTCCCATGAGCTGCTGGGTCATGGGGACCGCAGCGCGCAACATCTGCGCCAACTGGGCGTGCATGACGAGCTTTGGCTGGGCGCGGTCCGCCTGCATCACGAGGCCGGCCCCGGCCCGCTGGCGAACCGGGCGGCGGTCGAGCAGATCGCCCGCGTGCTGCGCCGCATCGACATCTTCGGCGCCCGGCTGAGCCCGCGCCGCAACCGCCGTGCCCTCTCCGGCGCCGCCGCCGTGCGGGCCATCTACCTGGATGAGAACCAGCAGCCGGACGAAGCCGGCGCCGCGGTGATCAAGGCCGTCGGGCTCTACCCGCCCGGCAGCCTGGTGCGGCTGGCCAACGGCGAGCTGGGCATCGTCGTGCGCCGCGGCCACAGTGCCACGGAGCCCCTGGTGGCTGTGCTGATCGGCAAGAGCGGTTCGCCCCTGAGCAGCCCGGTCCCGCGCGACACGCGGCTGCAGACCCAGGCCGTGGCCGGCAGCCTCGCGCCGCACGAGCTCAAGCTCTTCATCAACATGGAGAAGCTGCTGAAGACGGCCGGCTGAGCCGGATCCCGAGCTCGGGCCGGCGGCCCGCCGACGCGCCGGGCCCTCAGGCCTCCACCAGCCCGCTGAACAGCTTGTGCCCGCAGGCGCGCGGCTGGTAGGCCGAGACCTTGGCCGCGATGGCCGCGATGTGATCCGGCGTGGTGCCGCAGCAGCCGCCGGCGATGTTCAGGAAGCCGGCCTGGGCGAACTCGGCCATCAGGCGGCCGGTGACATCGGGCGTCTCATCGAAGCCCGTGTCGCTCATGGGATTGGGCAGGCCGGCATTGGGATAGCAGCTGATGGCGGTATCGGGCGCGGCCTTGGCCAGCTCCTCGATGTAGGGCCGCATCAGCGTGGCGCCCAGCGCGCAATTGAGGCCGATGGCCAGCGGTTTGGCGTGGCGCACCGAATGCCAGAAGGCGGTCACGGTCTGGCCGGAGAGGATGCGGCCCGAGGCGTCGGTCACGGTGCCGGAGATGATCACCGGCAGGCGCTCGCCCGTGGCTTCCATCAGCTCGTCCAGCGCGAAGAGCGCGGCCTTGGCGTTCAGGGTGTCGAAGATGGTCTCGACGAGGAAGAGGTCCACGCCGCCTTCCAGCAATCCCTTGGCCTGCTCGTAGTAGGCGGCGCGCAGGGTGTCGAAGTCCACATTGCGGGCGCCGGGGTCGTTGACGTCGGGGCTGATGGAGGCGGTGCGCGGCGTCGGGCCCAGGGCGCCGGCGGCGAAGCGGGGCTTGTCGGGCGTGCTGTACTTGTCACAGGCGGCGAGGGCCAGGCGGGCGGCGGCCACGTTCATCTCGTAGGCCAGGTCCTGCAGGCCGTAGTCCTCCTGCGCCACCGAGGTCGTGCCGAAGGTGTTGGTCTCGATGATGTCCGAGCCGGCGGCCAGGTACTTCTCGTGGATCTCGCTGATCACGTCCGGCCGGGTCAGCACCAGCAGGTCGTTGTTGCCCTTGAGATCCTTGGGATGATCGGCGAAGCGCGTGCCGCGGAAGTCGGCCTCCGTCAGCTTGTAGCGCTGAATCATGGTGCCCATCGCCCCGTCCAGGATCACGATGCGTTGCTTCATCAGCGCGGGCAAGGCGCTGCCACGGGTGTAGAGGGGGGCGGTGGGGGCGGAGGGGGCGTTCATGGGGGCATTGTAGAAAGCCCCCTGGCGCGCTGCCAGCGCAGGGGCTTCGTCGGGTTCTCGCCCAGCCTTCGCCGAAGCTCCGCTGTTCGCCGCAGCTCGGCTCAATACAGCGTCGCCGCCTGCCTGTCCTGCAAGGCGGCGTCGTAGCCCTGTCCGTCAAAACTGGCCTCCATCGCCTGCAGGATCTGCCCCGGCGAGGGCAGCTCGCTGCGCTCCCGCCGGGCCTCGGGCGCCCACAGCCGCGAGCGCTTGATGGCGCGGGCGCACTGGAAGAACACCAGGTTCACGGCGATCACCAGCACGGTGGCGGGCAGCTTGCCGTCGACAGCGAAGCGCTCGCGCAAGGCCGGCGCGGCGCTGATGCGCGCCTGGCCGTTGACGCGCAGCACCTCGGGCACGCCGGGAATCAGGAACTGCAGCGCGACTTGCGGGTCGTGCAGCACATTACGCAGGCTGTCGATGCGGTCGTTGCCGCGGCGGTCGGGCAGCAGCAGGGTCTTGGCATCGGCCACCTGCACGAAGCCCGGGGCATCGCCGCGGGGCGAGGTGTCCAGGCCCTGCGGCCCGCGCGTGGCCAGCACCACGAAGGGCGAGGCCTCGATGTAGCGCTGGTAGAGCGGATGGATCTCGCGGCATTCCTTGAAGAGTGCGGCCGGCGCCAGCGGGCGGTCGTACAGGGCCCGCAGGCTCGCCGCATCGCGCACATCGTGTGATTCATCGTGCCAGGGAGGCGGCGGGCTCGTCATGCGTTCTCCTGATGGCGGGCCAGGCGGCCCAGGCGTTCGGTGATGAGGTCGAAGAGCCCCTGGGCGTCGACTTCGCCCAGCACCAACGCATTGCGCGGGCGCTCGGTCACGCCCCACCAGTCGATCACGCTCATGCCCAGGGTCAGCGGGCTCTGGGTCTCGATCTCCACATTGCAGGTGCGGCCGCGAAACAGCTCCGGCTTGAGCAGCCAGGCGATCACGCAAGGGTCGTGCAGCGGCCCGCCCTGCTGGCCATATTTCTGCTCGTCGAAGCGCTCTGCGAATTCCAGCCAGCCCGCGACCGCCGGCCCGATGCGCCCGCCCAGGGCCCGCAACGCGGCGATGCGCGCCGGGCTGGTCAAGGCCTGGTGGGTGCAGTCCAGCGGCACCATGGTGATGGGCACGCCGCTGGCAAAGACCAGTGCCGCGGCATGCGGGTCCACATAACAGTTGAATTCGGCGGCCGGCGTGATGTTGCCACCTTCGAAGCAGCCGCCGCCCATCAGCACGATGCGGCCGATGCGCTGCGCCAGCGCCGGCTCCTTCTGCAGGGCCAGGGCGATGTTGGTCAGCGGGCCCAGCGGGCACAAGGTCACGGCGCCGGCCGGACGCGCCATCACGCTGCGGATGATGAAGTCCACGCTGTGCTCGGCCTGCAAAGGCATGGTCGGCTCCGGCAACTCGTGACCGTCCAGCCCGGTCTTGCCGTGCACGTGCTCGGCGGTGACCAGGGGGCGCAGCAGCGGGCGGTCCGCCCCGGCATGCACCGGCAGGTCCGGCCGGCCAGCCAGCTCGCAGACCTTGCGGGCATTGCGGCTGGTCAGGGCCAGCGGCACGTTGCCGGCCACGGTGCTGAGTCCCAACACCTCCAGCTCCGGGCTGGCCAGGGCCAGCAGGATGGCGATGGCATCGTCCTGGCCCGGATCGGTGTCGATCAGGATGGCCTGGCGATTCAGGGCCTGCTCGAAGGCGTCCGCCGGCCCGCTCATGCCTGCGACTCCTCGCCAGGCGCGGCCACGACAGCCTCCTCGACCTCCTCGGCCGCCTGGGCCGGCACGCCGTCCATGGCAGGCGCATCGGCGCCGGCGTCGTCCTCTTGTTGGGCAGGCACGATGTCCTGCGGATCGGGGTCGGTCAGGTTCAGCACGTCCAGGTCGATGGCGCCGAACAGGCTGTGGCCCTCGCCGCTCTTGAGGTCCACGCGCAGGCTGTCGCCCCACTTCATGAAGCCGGTCTGCACACCGCCCTTGTCAGCGGCTTCCAGGGCGCGGCGATGGCTCAGGCTGGCGCAGCCCTGGCGCGGGGCCGGCTCGGCCGGGCCCAGCGGGCCGCTGGCGACCAGCACGCCACCGCGCAAAGGCTTGAGCCGCGCCGCCTGGGCGACCAGCTCGCCCAGGCCGAAACGCAGGCCTTCGCCCAGGTCGACAGGACCGAACTTGCGGCCGTTGAGCAGGATCTGCAGGCTGCCCCTGGGACGCCCGCCCTGCCACAGCTCGCCGAGCTCCTCAGGGGTCACCAGCACCGGCGCCAGGCTGCAGGCCAGCTGGCTCAGGTGCGGCGCCTGGCCGGCTTCGCGCTCGCGCTGGGCCAGTTGCTGCAGGCTCCAGTCGCAACCCAGGCCCAGGAGGCGCACCGCCTCAAGCGCCTGCTCGGGGGCCGCCCCCTGCGCGAGATCCGCACAAACGGCGATCAGCGTGGGCTGGAAATCCAGGCCCAAAGCTTCGTTGGGCAGCCGCACGGGCTCGCTGGGGCCTTGCAGCGCCTCGCCAGGGCCGCGCATCAGCACAGGCTCAGAAGGGGCTTCCCCGCCCTGCAGCAGGGCCTGCAGAGCGGCGTAGGCATTGCCCTGCAGCAGCGCGCGCGGGCGCGGCAACGGCGCCATGCAGCGTGCCGGCTCGAAGGCAAAGGCGTGACGGGCCTTGCCATGATTCAGGCTGAGGGAGAGGTCTTCCAGCTGCGGTGCGAGAAAATTCCAGTCGTCCAGCACCTGCTGCAGACGCGAGGCGATGCCGTTGGCGTAGTGCGCCTGGCTCAGATCCCGCGAGACGACCACCAGCTGGCCATCGCGGGAGCCGTCTCGATAGGTGGCTAGTTTCATCGTCGGTGACACTCCTGCATTCGCCACATTGTCCAATGAGCCGAGCCTCAGCACCGCCCACCCGTCTGCGCCGCCCCGCCCGCGGCCTGCTGCCGGCCCTCGGCCTGGCCTTGCTGGGCCATGTCTTGATGCTGCTGGACTGGGCCGAGCGCGAGCTCCCGCCCCTGCACAGCGCCCCGCTGCTGCTGCGGCTGAAAGAAGCCCCGGCGCCCCTGCCAAGGCCAGCGCCGCAGCACGCGAGGAACGCAGATCGCCCACCCGAAACCACGGCCGCCAGGGCCGTCGCCGAGGCGCCCGCCGCAGCGCCCGAGCAGGCGCTGGAGGCATCATCGCCCGCAAAACCCGCTGAGCCAGACGCCCTGCCCCAGCTCACCGCACAGGATCTGGCCGTGCTGCCGCCGGAGGGGGAAGGCGTCTGGCGCTACCGCCTGCGCCAGGCCGGCGAGGAAGGGCAGGCCTGGCTGCACTGGCGCTCGCAGGCCGAAGGCTATGAGATGCAGCTGCAGCGCCGCCTGCCCAGCCGCGCGCTGCCTGGCTGGCGCAGCGAAGGCGCGCGCGATGCGCTGGGCCTGGCGCCGCTGCGATTCACCGTGCTGCGCGGCCGGCGCGAAGTGCTGGCGCTCAACTTCCGCCGTGAACAGGGCCTGATCAGCTACTCGGCCAGCAGCGTGCTGCAGCCGCTGCCGCCTGCGGCGCAGGACCGGCTGTCCTGGTGGCTGCAACTGCCGGCCCTGCTGCAGGCCTGGCAGGCCCAGCATGGCGCGCCGCTGGCAGATCAGGGCTTCGAGATCCCCGTGGCGCTGATCCGGGGCGGTCTGCATCGCTGGACTTTCCGCGTGCTGGGCCAGGAAGAGGGCCTGTGGCATCTGCGGCGCGGCGGCCTCGGGCCGCACGACACGCGGCTGGATGTCTGGCTGGACCCGGCCCGGCAATACCTGCCGGTGCGCCTGCACCAACAGATCGGCGAGGAGGAAGGCTGGGAGATGGAGCTGGAGGACGCGCTGACCGATCCGGCAGCCGTCGCACCCGCGTGACTTGTGACGCGACTGCCACGAATAAAACAGGCGCGATGCGCCGATCAGCCAGGCTTTCTGCCACTATTTGATCGCGGTCGAGGCCGTTTGCAGGCCGGTTCCTCTTGAAACCGGTCTCGCCGGCCGCAGTTGCTGGTCACAGGAGTCCATCATGCACATGCTCTACAACTCCCCCAGTTTCATCGTGGTCCAGTTCGACGTGCCCGTCGAACAGCTCCGCCACGACGGCCGTGACCTGCCCGCCCTGCAGCGCGGCGGCTTCGAGATCGTCGACAAGTTCTCCCGCAAGGAGATCTTCATCGAGGGCGCCCTGGCCCAGCAGTTCCAGGAAGGCGTCGAGGCCTTGATCGAGCAGGAGCCCAGCGAGGAAGAGCTGGACGACTTCATCGAGCGCTACGCCAACATGGGCCAGCAGCCCGTCGTGATGCACTGATCCTCCCGCGCGCCCCCAGTTCCCCCCTGCCTTTCGCGAGAGAGTTCACGAAACCGGCCCCCGCACAGCACTTGTTCTTCCGCCTTCACTGCGCCAAGATGGGCCGGACGCCGGGCCTGCCAGCCCGGCGTTCCATTCACCCTCTGTGAGGAGAGGCCCATGGTGAAGCGTCTGGCTGACTCACGCGTCCTGGCGTCGCCTGGGCTCAAGGATGCGCCCGTGATGGACCGCATGTGCTCGCACTTCGTGCTCACATTGACGGTCAAGCATGCCAATCGCTTCAACCTGCGCCGTGACTTCAACGGCCTGCTGTCCTTCACCGGCCGCCACCTGGTCTGGCCCCAGCGTGTGCTGACGCGCCTGCGTGCGTACCTCGCCCAGCGCTGCGCCCACAACGAGCTCTGGGCCGGCCACACCGAGCTGGACGACGCCCACTTCCTGGAGCGCCATGGCGTCTGGAACGGCCCCTTCGCCGAGGCCACGCTGTTCTTCTACCTGGACGAATACATCAAGGACTCGCCCAAGGACATGATGGCCCTGCTGGCCAGCACCTGCGAGCACCTGGACCGCCAGCTCAAGCGCGAGTCCACGCTGGTCGAGAAGAACATCGCCTCGCTGGGCCACCTGCTGCAGCTCAACCCGGCCGAGCGCGCCATCCTGCTCTACGGCACCCTGGCCCGCTACCAGCGCGAGCTGCGCGGCGCGCTGGTGGAGTTCAAGGTCAACAACGCGCAGGAGGCCTTCGCCGCCATCGCGGCGGTGGCGGGCGTCGACGAGCGCGAGGTGGCCGAAGCCTTGCGCGCGGGCTCGCGCCTGGAGCGCATCGGCATGGTGGAGAACCTGATCTCCGAGCACAACATCACCGACCTGGCCGACCTGATGAAGGTCAGCGACCAGTTGCCCCCGGTGCTGATGCGCGAGTACCGCGACCCCAACGACCTGATGGCCGTCTTCACCCGGCCTGCCACGCGCAGCGAACTGGCCCCCCAGGACTTCCAGTTCGTGGCCGAAGACCTCGCCCTGCTGGGCCAGCTGCTGCGCCATGCGGTGGCGCGGCACCAGGCCGGCGTCAACGTGCTGCTGTACGGTCCGCCCGGCACCGGCAAGACGGAGCTGGCCAAGGTGGCCGCGCAGGCCGCGGGGCTGGACCTCTACGAAGTCGAATACGCCGACCGCGACGGCAACTCGCTCTCGGGCCGCGACCGCTACCGCTCACTGCAGATCAGCCAGGTCTTCCTCAAGGCCAGCAGCAATGTGGCTCTGCTCTTCGACGAGGTGGAAGACGTATTCCCGCCGCTCTCCGGCGACACCGTGCAGCTGATGGCGCGGCTCGACTCGGCGCTGGACATGCCCAGCGGCAACTCGGTCAGCGGCAAGGCCTGGGTCAACCAGATCCTGGAAAGCAACCCGGTACCGGTGATCTGGGTCACCAACCGCATCGAGCAGATCGACCCCGCCTTCCGCCGCCGCTTCCAGTACCACCTGGAGCTCAAGTCGCCGCCGCCCGGCGCGCGGCTGAGCCTGGTGCAGCGCGCCCTGGCCGACGTTCCCGTGACGGCCGAATTCCGCGAGCACCTGGCCGCGCGGCGTGGTCTCACGCCGGCCCAGATCCGCACCGCCGTGCGCTTTGCGCAGCTGACCTGCGAGGACCAGGCCGCCGCCAGCTACGAACGCCTGATCGAACGCCAGCTGCTCAATGCCGACCGCGCGCTGGGCCACCAGTCGCAGGATCGCGAAGAGCGGCGCCGTGTCACCCAGTACGAGCTGGACCTGCTGAACTGCGAGTCCCGCTACGAGGTCGCGCGCATCGTGCAGGCCCTGCGCAAGCGCGGGCACGGCAACCTCTGCTTCTACGGGCCGCCGGGCACGGGCAAGACCGCCCTGGCCGAGCACATCGCCGAGCAGCTGGGCCGGCCGCTGATGGTGCGCCAGGCCAGCGATCTCGCCAGCAAGTTCGTCGGCGAGACCGAGCAGAACATGGCCCGCATGTTCGAGTCCGCCGGCCAGGAGGGCGCGGTGCTGCTGCTGGACGAAGCCGACAGCTTCCTGCGCAGCCGCCGCATGGCCGAGCGCCATTACGAAGTCAGCGAGGTCAACGAGATGCTGGCCGGCATGGAGCGCTTCCCCGGCATCTTCATCTGCACCACCAACCTCTTCGAGGATCTGGACGAGGCCGCGCTGCGCCGCTTCGCCTTCAAGATCCGCTTCAAGCCGCTGCGCGCAGAGCAGCGCTGGCTGATGTTCGAGCGCGAGGCCGGTGCCGCCCCGACGGCCGAGCAGCGCGAACGCCTGCAGCGCCTGGACAGCCTGACCCCCGGCGACTTCGCCGCCGTGCGCCAGCAGGGCGAAATCCTCGGCGAGACGCCCTCGGCCGAGGAGTTCCTGGTGCAGCTGGAGGCAGAGCACCGCGTCAAGCCGGAGGTTCGGCAGCAGCGGAGCATCGGCTTCCGGCACTGACGCTTGCCAACGCTTCGCCGGCAGCGGTGATCCACAGCCTGGCTGCAGTGACGAGCGTCATTGCGTAGGTTTACGTAAGCACTTGTCCCGGATGTGAGGGACGAAGCCGCGGTGGCATAGTCCGCGGCACTCAGCCTCAGAGGCATCGGCTCGACGAAGCCGTTCCACTGTCAGGGTAGGCCGTTCATCGCCGCGGTTCACGAAGCCGCGGCGGCCCCTGCGCGCCGAGTAAGAAATGGGTACGGCATCGACCGGCCCGCAGACGTCCATCCATCAACAAAACCGGACGCTGAATCGAGGACCTGGGCATGCACCCGGGTGATGAGGAGTGAGGGAGCCTTCCCGAAGGCATCTCCGCAAAATGCTGGTCCGGCGTGCGCCTGAGGCAGTCGCACGCCCATATCCTGCCTCTCCAAGTGAGTGGCCGGAAGCCGCTGCATTGCGCACCAGTCTCGTCGCCCCTGTGCCCGCCCCGGAACTCGGCACGCGTTGGAGACCGCCATGCAAAGACTTCCATTCAAGCCCCATCTGCTGGCGCTGGCCTGCCTGGGACTGCTGTCCTCGGGCCTGCGCGCACAGACCACGGCCGCACCCCAGAGCCTCGAACGGGTCGAGGTCACCGGCAGCCACATCAAACGGGCCACCGACGAGGGCAGCAGCCCCGTGCAGGTGCTGCGTCGCGAAGAGCTGCAGCGCCTCGGCGCCAACACCGTGCAACAGCTCCTGTCGGCCATCTCCAGCAACAGCGGCGGGCTGTCCGACCTGGACGGCGCGAACTCCTTTGCGGCCGGCTCCAGCGGCACCTCGCAGCGCAACCTGGGCAAGCAGTCCACGCTGGTGCTGCTGAACTTCCGCCGCGTCGCGCCCTATCCGCTGGCCGACTTCAGCGAGGTCTTCACCAACCTGGACGCGCTGCCAGCGGAAGCCGTGGAGCGCATTGAAATCCTCAAGTCCGGCGGTGCAGCCATCTATGGTTCGGACGCCGTCGCCGGCGTGATCAACATCATCACGCGCCAGGACTACCAAGGCCTGCAGGCCTCCGCCTCGCACCAGCAGGCCCTGGGACTCGGCAAGTTCCCCGAGGACCGCGTCAGCCTCACGGCCGGCCATGGCGACCTGGCCAGGAACGGCTACAACGTGTTTGGCCACCTGGAGTTCTTCAAGCGCGGTGAAGAGAGTTCTTGGCGCGAGCTCCTGCCCGACGTGAACCCGGAGTACAAGACCGCCTTTCCGCGCCTGGGCGGCCGTGACACCTACTCGGCCTTCAGCCCGACCGGCAATGTCTTCCCGCTTGACGGCCCGCCCCGGGCCCTGCCCGGCTGCCCCACCCCGCTGGTGGACGGACTGTGTCTGTACGACACCCTGGCGACGGCCAAGGTCGCGACCGGCTCGGAGCGCACCAACCTGCTGCTGCGCGCCCGCTACCGGCCCAGCAGCAGCCTGGAGGGTTTCACCGAGCTGCTGTGGTCGCACACCAGCAACAGCTACGGCGCCGGCGGCTTCAGCAACGAGTGGCCCTACCAGTGGATGGACCCGCGCACCGGCCAGACCCTGAGCTTCGTGCCGCGCCGCGGGCTTCCGGCCGGTCACCCGCTCAACCCCAGCCGCATGGAGTCCGGGCTGTACTACCGCTTTGGCGACGCCAAGCCCGCCAACGAATTGCGCAGCAGCCAGTACCGGCTGCTCACCGGGCTGCAGGGCAGCTGGGACGCGCTGGACTGGGAGCTGGCAGCCGGCGTGACCGGCGGTCGCACCCAGATGGACATCCGCGGCATGTTCGCCAGCGACAGCGGCTTCAAGGAGATGATCGGCGACTACCGCGCCATGCCCCTGGCCCCCGACTTCTTCAACAAGCCCAATGGCTACAAGCTGGGCGGCAACAACAGTGCCGAGGTGATCAACCGCCTCTTCCCCACCCTGGGCTGGCAGGGTGAAAACCGCCAGGTCTTCGTGGATGGCAAGCTCAGCGGTGAAGTGGCGCAGTGGAGCACCGGCGCCGTGGGCCTGGCGGCCGGTTTCGATGTGCGCCAGGACCGCATGACCATCACGCCGACCGAGAACATCCGCACCGGCGACATCATCGGTCTGGGCACCTCGCAGTCCGATGGCAAGCGCAACATCGCCGCGGCCTACGCCGAGCTGAGCCTGCCCCTGACCCGGCAGCTGACGGCGGAACTGGCCGCCCGCGTGGACAAGTACGAGGGCTTCGGCGCCCATGGCTCGCCCAAGCTGGCGCTGCGCTACCAGGCCGCGCCGCAGTGGCTGCTGCGCGGAGCGGTGGAGACCGGCTTCCGCGCGCCCAACCTGACCGAGAGCGCCACCTCGACCAAGGCCTCCTTCGCCGGCAACGTCCACGACCCACGCCGTTGTGATGCAGCCCAGGCCCTGGCCAAGGATCTGCGCAGCCTGGCCGCCTCCCTGCCGCCCGGCGATCCGAATGCCGGCGCCCTGCAGGCACGAGCCGGGTATGTCAGCTATGTCGAGTGCAGCGGCGCCGTGAATGTGGTGTCGCTCAACAACCCGGACCTCAAGCCCGAGACCTCGCGTTCCTTCAGCCTGGGCACGGTCATCGAGCCTGCCAAGGGCTGGAACCTGGGCGTCGACTACTTCCACATCCTGCGCAAGGACGAGATCAGCCTGCGCGACACGGCGGATCTGCTGGCCACGGAAGCAGCCCAGGCGCCCGGCGTGGTCCGGCGCGAGACCGATCCCATGCGCGACCACACCTTCATCAGCCCGGCCGAGCGCGCCAAATACTTCGGCGCGGATCGCCCCTACGCTGGCGCGATCACCGGCATCACCAACCGCTTCGAGAACCAGTTCCAGACGCGCACCTCGGGCGTGGACATCAGCCTCAACGGCACGCTGCCCACCTCGTTCGGCAAGCTGGGCTGGGGCGTGGACGCCACCTACCTGCTCAACTACCAGCAATGGCTGGCCAGCAAGGGCGACTGGAGCGTCAACATGGCCGGGCATTACCGCTTCCCGCGCCTGAAGCTGCGCAACACGCTGAGCCTGCAGCACGGTGACTACAGCCACGCCTTGAGCCTGCAATATGGCAGCGGCACGTCGCTGGACGGCAATGACGACGACGTCGGCTACGGTGCCGCCGACTGCGCCCGCAAGGGGTGGACCACCGCCCAGTGCCATGTCAACGCGTACAAGCGCCTGGACTACTTCCTGGCCTATGCCGGCATCAAGCACCTCAGGCTGACGCTGAACGTGCAGAACCTGCTCAACACCCGCCCGCCGGTGGACTTCCGCGCCGCCGACCAGGCCCGCGGCGGGGCCTATCCCTTCGACCGGGCGGACGTGACGGGGCGCACGCTGCGCGTGGGTGCGGAGTACAAGTTCTTCTGACACCCGCCCGGCGCCACGGCTAGACTCGCGGCATGCTGCACTGCCCGAGTTGCGCGAATCAGGCCATCCCGTTCGGGAGCGCCTGGCGTTCAAGCGTCGTCCATCCCGCCCGCTGTGCGGCCTGTGACTCGACCTGCTACGTGGGAAGCTCCGCGTCCGGCGTGGCGCTGCTGGCCGCCCTCGGCCTGGCGGGGGCGGGCACCGCATCAGCCGCGGTGATGCAGTCCTGGCCGGTTCTGGTCGCGGGCCTGGCGGTGGCGGCGATGGTCTACGTCCTGCTGTGGCGGCGCATGCGGCCGGTCGCCGTCACGGCCATGCCGGCCGCTGCGCCATCCCGGGCAACGGCAGGCCTCGCGCTGCTGGACGTGCTCGCCCTGCTCATCCTATGGAAGTAACCGCATGACGCTGACGCTGGCCGCCCTGCTCGTCTTCCTCACCGGCCTGGCCCACTCCTACCTGGGCGAGCGCTACCTGCTGCGGCGCTTGTTCAAACGCGACAACCTGCCCGCCGTCCTCGGCAGCACGGCCTTCACCACGGGCACGCTGCGCTTCGTCTGGCACCTGCTCACCGTGGTCTGGTGGGGCCTGGCCGCCCTTCTGGTGGTGTTGGCCGCGGGGCGCCCGCTGGACCGCACGCTCCTGCTGCAGTCGCTCAGCGCCATCGCCGCGGTATCGGCCCTCTTTCCCTTGTACTTCACGCGCGGCCGGCATCTGTCCTGGCTGGCCTTCCTGGCCATCGCAGTCCTGCTCTGGCCGAACGCCGTTGGGCGCTGAATGCCGCGCGCCGGGACCAGATCAAGGCGTCTTCGTCGGCGGCACAGGCGTGGTCTGCGATGAGGTCAGCACCCAGCGACCATCGATAAATGCAGCCGACAGCGCCTGCGTCATACGCATCAGCCGCGGGTGGACACCCATCGCCAGGGTCTGCGTGAGGACGGCCGTCGAGCCGGTGACGCGGACTTTCTGATCCAGCACCTGGTGAGGTGGGGCGGCGCTTTTCTTGTCGGCGGCGTAAAAGCCGATGACGGCCTCGCGTTCGTCGACTTCTCCCTTGGGCGACACCTCCACGAACTTCGGTGCCGTCATGCGGATCAAGGCCGCCTGGTCGAAGGCGAACTGAGCGTCGGCGTAGGCCTTGCCCAGGGCCTTCAACTCCTGCTCCGAGCTGGCAGCGTTTCCCGACATGCTGGCGCAGGCGGAGAGCACGAGAACACCCAGCGCACAAAGGCTTGATTTTCCATTCATGGGAATGCACGGCTTGAAGTGGTCATCCAGGATACTCAGGAAACAGCGGCAACCTGGCGTGCTGGCAGTCATGGTCGCGTCGTCCGCATCTTCTTGCCGGCCATCAAGACCTGACCCCATGCAAAACCCTCGCTATCCGCGCCTCGCGCTGGCCTACGATCTGCTGGCCCTCCTCGGCCTGCTCGCCACCTGGCCTTTCAATGCGCAGTACCTGCTGCAAGGCGGCAGCCTGCTGCCGCAGGCCTTCTTCGGCACGGCCTTTGCCAACGCGCTGACCACCGCCATCACGCTGGACATCTACATCGCGGCCCTGGTCTTTTCGGTGTTCACCATCGTCGATGCCCGCCGCTGCGGCGTGCGCCGGCCCTGGCTCTACGTGCTGCTGTGCTTCTGCGCGGGCCTGGCCATCGCCTTTCCCTTGTACCTTGCACGGCGGGAGCAGGCGCTGGCGGTCTCAACGCCTGCCTCCTGATGTCAGCTGCGCCGCAGGTGGTGGCTGGCCATATAGGCATGTCATCACTCGTTTCAGACGCTGGTGCAACGCCAGTATCTGAGTGCCCTGCGGCCATAGTTGGGGCCCCGGGGCTTCGAAGCTAGCGGCTATAGTGGTCGGTCGCTCCGACTGCCAGATCGGCAGAGTGCGCGAGCCAAGAGTCAAGAATTCCAAACGAGAGGGAGAGATCGGATGCGTCTTGTTCGACTGATATCGATGTCCAGCATCGCATGGCTGCTGGCTGCTTGCGGAGGCGGAGGCGGAGGCGGGGGCGGCAGCACGCCAAACGGCTCCCCGCAACAGCAGGACGAGCTGTCCAAGCCAACGTTCCGATTCGGAACCCACTACCCCATCGAGCAATCCAGCCTACTGTCGGAGCTTGTGATCAGCCACGGCGGAAGACTCGTCAATCTCGCGCAGTTCACCGTCGACATCACCCACCGGTTCGCCAAGCCCGGCAGCCCGCTCAACGTAACCGCCAACTGCGCCTATTCGGGACAGATCAGCCTGCAGCTGGCTGACCGGGACGGCAATGGCTACGCCTCAGCCGGCGATACCATCACCGCGAGCCTGGATCAGTGCGGGATGCCTGTCCTGGCTCGCAAGGTGTCGGGCTCGCTGCGCGTGGACGTTCTGGCCACAGGCAAGAGTGCTGACCAGTCCGTCAGCGCGCGACTCACCGTCCTGGATGCATTGCGCGTTTCATGGATGGAAGGCACGCCGCCCGGGATGTTGGATTCGCCAGGCACTTGGGCGGGTTCACTCAGAGCTGACTGGTCGGAAACCGACACGGGCACGGCGCTGCAGGCCACGTCGAGCGACACCGGCGACTGGCGCTCGACATCCACGACCAGGGGCGTGGAGTCGACCGCCATCCTGCGCCAGATTCAAGTTTCCAAGCAGATGCGATTCGACAGCGCCACCGTCGAGAGTTCAATGGCCTTCATGCTGGACCTGGGAAGTCTGGGCGGCACCATCAAGGTCAGCAGCGCGCAACCCATGACTGGTGACTTGAACGTTGCACCCAGGAATTTCCAGATCAATGCCTGGCTCGCGGACTTCGTTCTCAAGATTGAGCGCCACGCCAATCGCACGGTGACAGCGGCGCAGTCCACGCTGCTGGCCAACCTGTCTGATGCATCGGGCCGCGTGCAAACCATTGATCCGGAATGGGCGCCCTTGATGCGAGATCCCCGGTTTGACCGGGAAGTGGCCAGCTACACCGACCAGGGTGGCGGATTCACTGCGCTTCTGCCCTGGCAGAGCAATCTGATGGAAGAACGCATTGACCGGGCCTGTGCCCAGCGAACTGGCGCAGGCGTCGATGCGTATTTCCATGCCGATCCGCTCTTTCAACGGCCCGTGGCCTCGGGGCCCGGCCTGACCGAGGCGCAGGCGCTCGTAAAGATTCAGTTCGGTCGCGCGATTGCTGCAGGCGGCCGAGACCTGCAGTTCCGCTTTGTCGACCAGGCGACGAACGCGGACCGGAACTTCCCGAACTGGAGTGTGGCGGCCGAAGCAACGCGCCGTGGAGCCGCCTACGAGGTCCGTCCCACCGAGCCCTTGCGAATGGGGCGCCAATACACCCTGCAGGCGTCCAAGGATGGACTCAGCTGGACCGACTCGATCGACGTCAAGGATCCGCAAGGACAAACCGTCGCGTCGATTTCCGGCGGGACCGTGGCGCAAGTTCACACACATCGGCCCGTCGTCGCCAGTGCCGAACGCTCCGACCTCTTCGCGATGGACGCCAGCTCACCCGCACGCCTGCGCGGCAGCGCTGAAACCATCGACAAGCTCGGGGTACAGCGCTACCAGTGGGAGCAACTGAGCGGCCCCACCCTGCGCCTGAGCGCTCCGCAGAACGCCGAGACCGAGGCCTATGTTGAGGCCCCGATCAGCCCAAGCATCACGCCAGCGGTCATGCAGCTCACAGTCACTGACAAGCTGGGGCGACAGGATCGCACCAGGGTCCGCATCCTGGTCGGAACCACCCAGGCCACGGGAGCCGTCCTGGCGATGAGAAGCGGCTACGATGGTTATGCGTCGCCGTGGCAGGCCTACGCTGGCGAAGGCCTGATATCCACCGACGCCGCCGGCCTCCTGAACCTGCGAACCCGAGAGACCAAGGACGATGCCGCTTCAATTGCCATTGGCTTGTCCGCCCCAGTCGGGCAAGCGCTGAAGGTCGGCACCTATGCCAACGCTGTACGTGCCTTCAGAGCCGGCCCAAGTCCAGCCTTGATCACCGGCGTCTACTGCAACACGGACGGCGTGCAGGCCGTGGGCTGGTTCAAGGTGCTGGAGCTTGCCTACGCGGCCGATGGCCAGCTGTCGCGCTTGGCCGTCGACTTCAAGCAGCAGTGCGACGGTGGGCAACACGAATACCAGCACGGCAGCTACCGCTACAACAGTGCGTTGCCGGTGACTCCCTGACAGGCGACAGCCACCGGCCCACGCCGATCGCCCAGCCCATGCCGTGCCACCACGCTCGCCGCGCCGCCATCTGGCCCGTCGCATGCTGGCTCGCCGTGCTGCCGGCGCAGGGCTGTGCCGCATCGCCATCGCCCTCGCCGGATGCGCCCCTATTACAGGCACGCATGGCGAGCGCGGCGCAAAGGCTCCACGTCTGCGCCGCGGCCTATGTCACGCTGACGAAAGGTCGGGTGGATGACCAAGGCGGCGCCAGCGGCTGCGAGGGTTCCCCCTCCGTCACGGAAAACACGATCTTCCAGGCCGCCTCTCTGAGCAAGCCCGTCTTCGCCTATGGCGTGATGCTGCTGGCGCGGCAGGGCGTGATCGAGCTGGACCGTCCCCTGGCGGACTATCTGCCGGACGGCTATCTGCATGTGCAGAACCCGGGCCGATTCCATGCCTCGCCCCTCACCGACCTCGTACCAGCGTCCACGCTGCAGCGCCTCACCGCCCGCCAGGTACTGAATCACAGCACCGGTCTGCCCAACTGGACCAGCGGCCCCTTGCAGCCCGAGTTCGAGCCCGGCAGCCGCTGGCAGTATTCCGGCGAGGGCTATCTGCTGCTGCAACAGGTGGTCGAGACCCTGACTGGCCAGGATCTCGAGACCTGGATGCAGGCGCAGGTGTTCCAGCCCCTGGGCATGCGGCACAGCAGCTTTGTCTGGAAGCCCGAGTGGACCTCGCTGCGTACGGCCGGCATGCCGCGCCATGTGGATTTCCCGCGCGCCTTCTCGCCGATGTCGCTCTACACCAGCGCCAGCGACTACGCCCGCTTTCTTGCCGCGTTATGGTCGGATGCCGCAGCTCGCAGCTGGATCCAGCAGCGCCCCATGTCGGTGGATGCGCGACGCGGCTTGAGCTGGGGGCTGGGCTGGGGCCTGGAACCCCACGCCGAGGGGCATTCCTTTTGGCAATGGGGCAGCAACCCAGGCTATCGAGCCTTTGCCATGCTGACTCCCGACGGCCGCGGCCTGGTGATGCTCAGCAACAGCGAGCAGGGCCTGCGCCTGGCCGAGGCCTTGGTCGAAGCGGCGCTACCCGGCGCGCATCCGCTCTTCAAGTCCTGGCTGCTGCGCGAAGGCGCCTCGCGCTGGATCTGCCAGCGGCTGGACTGGTGCCCCTGAGCGCGCGCTCAGTGGCAACGCCGGCGCTGGGCGTCATGGGCCCGGAAGCTCAGCGCATTGCCGCTGGGATCCCGGAAGTCCATGGTCCAGCGCTCGTCCACGCTCCCTTCATGATGGCAGTGTGGCGGCACCTCGAAACGGGTGCCCGCCGCCATCAGGCGCTGGGCGAGGTTGCGCCACTGCGGGAGAGCCAGGCAGACGTCGAGCACTTGCTGGCGCGAGGTGGGCGAGCCGGGCGCCTCGGCATCGGCCAGCAGCACGGCCAGGCGGGCGCCGAAGAAGTCAAAGGACATGGCCCGGTCCGCCGGCTTGGCATCCTGGGCCTCGCGGCAGCCCAGCAGTCCGCCGTAAAAGGCGCGGGCCTGGGACAGGTCATGCACGCGAATCGCCCAGCGGATTTCGCGGGGCCCCAAAGGGGTGGCATCGGAAGTGAGCATCCCTGAATCTCCTGAGAGTTCTGGATATCGGATGACACAGCGACGGCAACATCTTGTTGCACGGGGGGATCAGAATAGCCAAGCCATGGCGGGCTGGCGAGCGTTCCAAATGGCTCACTTGCGTGCTTGCGACGTCAGCTTGTCCCTGAAAGCTGTGGCATCGTGTGCGCATGAGCAAGGAACTGCCCTCCACATTCAAGCTGCTGACCCTGTGGCTGCTGATCTTCACGGCCGTCTTCCTGGCCGTTCAGGCCTGGCAGCACCAGCGCGAGCGTCCACGCTTCACGCTCAATGAGCGCGAGCTGCGCCTGCAGCGCGGGCCGGACGGGCACTTCCACTGGCCAGGGCGGCTGGCCGGGCGCGAGACGGTCTTCCTGGTCGACACCGGCGCCACCACCACCGCGCTGCCGCAGGCGCTGGCGGAGCAACTGGGGCTGCGCCGCCTGGCCCCCCTGCGCAGCAGCACCGCCGGCGGCGTGGTCGACGGCTACGCTGCGGAGGCGGACTTGCGGCTGGAAGGCGGGCTGCATGTCCAGCGCCTGCGCGTGGCCGTGCTGCCCAAGCTGGAGGATCCGCTGCTGGGCATGGATGTGCTGGGCCGTCTCAAATTCAGCCAGCACGATGGCGAATTCACCGTGGAGCTTCAACCATGACGCCGTCTCGCTGGCTGCGCCGCGCCGCCGCGCTGGCCTTCCTGGCTGCAGCCCCCCTTGCGCAGGCGCAGGAATGCCCGCCGCCACTGCCGCCGCTGGACCCTGCGGCGCTGGCCCGTCCACCGGCCAGCGCGCCCGACCGCGGCATGCTGTGGCAGCTGCAGAAGGACGGCCGCAGCGCCTGGCTCTTTGCCAGCATCCACATCGGACGGCCGGACTGGCTGGTGCCTGGTGCGCGCCTGCAGCAGGCCCTGGCTGCCAGCGACACCCTGGCCCTGGAGCTGGACCTCAGCGATCCCGCCGTGATGCGCTCGCTCAGCGCGCCCGTGGCAGGGCGGCCCGCCTTGCACCTGCCGCGCGAACTTCAAACCCGCATGGACGCGCTAGCCCAGCGCCATTGCACCGACCTCACGCCCTTCGCGCGGCTGCATCCGGTCCTGCAGCTGGCCCAGCTGGTGGCCCAGAGCGCCCGATGGGAGGGCCTGGGCGCCGAGTTCGGCCAGGAGCTGGGTCTCATGGTGCAGGCCCAGCTGCGCGGGATGAAGCTGACCGGCCTTGAAACGCCGACCTTGCAGTTGCAGGCCCTGATCCCGGCCAGTCGCAAGGAGGCGCTCGAGGAGGTCCGCGAAGGGCTGCGTCAGCTGGAGACCACCGACGCACGCCAGCAGACGCGACGCCTGGCCGAGGCCTGGGAGCAGGGCGATCTGGCCACGCTGGAGCACTACGAGGACTGGTGCGATTGCGTCCATACCGCCGCGGACCGCGAGGCCCTGAAGCGCACCATCGCCGATCGCAATCCCGCGATGGCTGCCGCCATCAGCCGCATGCATGGCGAGGGCCGGCGCCTGCTCGTGGCCGTCGGCGCCCTTCACATGACCGGGCCCGGCAGTCTTCTGAAGGCCCTGCAGGCGCGTGGCTTCACGGTCACGCAGCGCTGGCCTGAGCCGCGTTGAACGGCGTCCGGCCGGCCCTTGGCGCTACCATCCCCTCCATCACCCAGGAGGCCTCATGGCAGACAGCAACAGCTTCAGCAAGTTCGTGCCCGGTTTCGAGTTCCTGCAGGGTCTGGTCAAGAACGCCGGCGCGGCCCTGCCCGGCATCGGGCAATGGGTCGCGCCCACCCTGAACCCGGAGGAGCTGGCCAAGCGCATCGAGGAGCTGCGCACCGTGCAGTTCTGGCTGGAACAGAACGCGCGCATGCTGGGCGCCACCATCCAGGCCCTGGAAGTGCAGCGCATGACGCTGTCCACGCTGAAGTCCATGAACGTTCCCCTGCATGAGCTGAGCGAGACGCTCAAGGTGCCGCCCATGCCGGACTACAAGCTACCCGAGATGCCAGGCATGCCGCCCAGCGCAGCCAAGGTGCGCAAGCCTGCCGCGAAGGCGGCGCCCAAGGCCGCCGAAGGCCCGGCCGCATCGGCGCTGGGCGCGGTGGACCCTATGCAGTGGTGGTCCGCCCTGAGCAGCCAGTTCACCCAGCTGGCCACGCAAGCCATGAAGGATGGCGCCACCGACGCCGCCAAGAACCTGGCCGGCGCCATGGTCAAGCAGAGCTTCGACGCGGCGGGCGAGACGCTCAAGAAGGCGGCCTCCGTGCCGCTCAATGTGGCCAAGAGTGCGGCGGTGGCAGCTGGTGCGGCCGTCAAGCCGGTGGCAAAACCGGCAGCCAAGCCGGCAAGCAAGAAGACCGCGCCCGCCCGCAAGCGCAGCAGCCGCCAGGCCGGGTGAACACGCGCGCCTGACCCGCCCCGCCTTGCCGCGCATGGCCGCTCCCCGCATCCCGCCCATCCAGTGCCTGCTGGCCTTCGAGGCCGTGGCGCGCCTGCGCAGCGTCAGCCTGGCGGCCGAGGAGTTGAACGTCACGCCCAGCGCCGTCAGCCACCGCATCCGCCAGCTGGAGACGCAGCTGGGCTTCAAGCTGTTCGCCCGCGACTTCGCACCCTCCGACGAAGGCCAGCGCTACCTGCCCTCGGTGCGCCAGGGACTCAAGGCCCTGCAGCAAATCCCAAGAGCTGATGGCGCCGGCCTGCAGTCCGCCCGCCTGCGCCTGGCGGTGACGCCTACCTTCTCGCGCCAGATCCTGCTGCCGCGCCTGGCCCTGTTCCGCCATGCCTACCCGGAGATCGAGCTGGTGATGCAGGTGGCCATCCCCCTGGCCAACACCAAGGCCGAAGAGGCCGACCTCGAGATCCGCTACGGCACCGGCGACTACCCTGGGCTCGAATACCGCCGCATCCTCAGCGATGAGCTCACGCCCGTCTGCAGCCCCGAGTACCTGCACGAATTCGGCCCCTTCGATGGCTTCGACAGCGCCGCCGACATCCGCCGCGCCCGCCTGATCCGCAGCCCGCTGGACCCTTGGAGCACCTGGTTCGAGGCCCACGGCATCCACCTGGACGAGCCCCGCACCGGCGCGCAGTTCAACGACGTCGGCCTGGTGCTGGATGCCGCCGCGGCCGGCTTCGGCGTGGCCCTGATGCGCATGAAGCTGGGCCTGACCTGGCTGGACAGCGGCCGGCTGCTGCGCCTTTCGCCACGCACCGTGCCTTCGCCCTTCCACCATTACCTCTGCTGGAAGCCGGGGGCGATGGAGCGCTGGGAGTGCGCGGCGTTCGGGGATTGGTTGTTCAAGGCGCTGGGCTAGCAGCGACGCCGCTTGATGGCCGAGGGCAAAGTCCTCAATTGCGCCAATATAAGTGGCGCGATATGGCTTGTTTCGCGCCGTAAAGTGGCGCAATATTCTGCTCTATCGCGCCAGAAAGCCGGCCCAATGCCCCGCATCCTCCCTCAGTCCGAACTTGATCAGCTGGTGACCCTGATTCCCGCGGATCAGGAAGGGCTCGGCATCGAAACCATCGCCCAGCGGCTGCCCAGGCCGCTGCCGCGCCGCACGCTGCAGCGACGCCTGGCCCTGCTGGTGGCGCAGGGCCGGATCAGCCGGCGGGGTGAGGCCCGGGCTGCTCGCTATGTCCGCCTGCTGCCGGCCGAGGGCATGCTGTTCGTCCGTGAGGAGCCGGCCGATACGCAGCGCCCCCCTGCCGAGGTCTACGTTCGCACCTCGCCGGAAGGCGCGGCGATCAAGGCCCATGTGCGCCAACCTCGGGCCCTGCGCAAGCCGGTGGGCTACCAGCTCGACTTCCTCGCGCAGTACCGCCCCAACCACAGCGCCTACCTGCCTCCAGGCCTGCGGGAGCAGCTCCATGCCATCGGCCGCTCCCCGGCCGCCCAGGCGCCGGCGGGCACCTTTGTGCAGGACATCTTCAAGCGCCTGCTGATCGACTTGTCCTGGGCCTCGTCCCGCCTGGAGGGCAATACCTACAGCCGGCTGGACACCGAGCGCCTGATCGAGCGGGGCCAGGCCGCCGAGGGCAAGGACGCCCTCGAAACTCAGATGATCCTGAACCACAAGCAGGCCATCGAGCACCTGGTCATGAGTTCGGCGCAGGCGCCCCTGACGCCGGAGCTCGTCACGGCCCTGCACGCTCTGCTTTCGGATGGCCTGATGGAGGATCCGGACGCCGTGGGTCGTCTGCGCAGCCGGCCGGTGGCGATCGGCGGCAGCGTGTACGTGCCGCTGTCGCTGCCGCAGCAGTTGCAGGAGCTGTTCGGCATCGTCATCCAGACCGCCGCGGAGATCCGCGACCCCTTCGAGCAGGCCTTCTTCCTGATGGTGCACCTGCCCTATCTGCAGCCCTTCGAGGACGTGAACAAGCGCGTGTCACGCCTGGCCGCCAATGTCCCGCTGATGCGCGCCAACCTGTGCCCGCTGTCCTTCATCGACGTGCCGCCGCAGGCCTATGTGGACGCCATGATCGGCGTCTACGAGCTCAACCGCGTCGAGCTGCTGCGCGATGTCTTCGTCTGGGCCTACGAGCGCTCCTGCCAGCAGTATGTGGCGGTCCAGCGCGACCTGGTGCCGCCAGACCTCTTCCGGCTGCGCCACCGCCAGGCCCTGGGCGAGGCCATTGCCGCCCTCGTGCACGACGGCGTGGCCGCCACGGCCGACCAGGTGAAGGCCCGCGTGCCCCGCGCCGTCGCAGCGCCCGACAGAGCCGCCTTCATCCGACTGGTGCTGACCGAATTCGAGTCCCTGCACCCGGGCAACGCCATCCGCTTCGGCCTGCGGCCGCTGGAATTCGCCGCCTGGCAGGAGCGCCATGCGCAGGGCAGCTCCGCGGGGCGCAAGACCTGACCCCATCGGCATGGCCCTGAGCTAGCATCGCGCCATGCCCGTCACGCCCTTTCACTTCGGCCTGGGTGCCGCCCTGCATGGGGCGGCCCCGCGCCGGCTGAGCTTTCTCGCCTTCTGCGCGGCCAATGTGTTGATCGACCTCGAATCGCTTCACAACCTGCTGCACCAGCGCGAGCCCGTCCACGCCTTCTTCCATACCTACGTCGGCGCCACGCTCGCTGGGCTGGCGACGGTCGGGCTTTGCCGGCTCTGGCTGCACTGGCACCGACGGGCCGATGCCAACGCGTTGCCACGCCCTCTGGTCCGCGCCACGACTCTCGGCGCCCTGCTGGGCGCGTGGTCCCATGTCGCGCTGGACAGCATCATGCATGCCGACATCCGCCCCCTGGCCCCGTTCAGTGAGGCCAATGTCCTGTACCGTGTGATTCCGCTGCCAGAGTTGCATCTGCTGCTCGTGGGGCTGGGCGTACTGGGCGGCATGACTGTGTGGCTGCGGCGCCTGCATGCGAAGGACTGAGCGATGCTGCATGTCGAGACCTTGATCCTGGAACGCGTGTTCGACGTGCAGCGCCCTTCCCTGGCCGGCGGCCGGCAGCTGACATCGGACTTCTCGTTCGAGGCGCAAGGGCGCAGGATGTATGGCGTCAATGCGCCCGGCATGCCTTCGCTGAAGGCAGGCGACCGCGTCAGCTTCGTGCTCCGGGAGGCCGGCAACTGGCAGACGCTCATGGGGTGGCGCAACCACAGCACGGGCGAGCAGGTGTTGCCCAAGCTGCGAACCGTCGGCGGAGGCCTCTTTCATAGCGGCATCCTCACAACCATCGGGTGGGCCCTTTACAAGAGCGCCGAACGCCCGGGTACCCGGACCCTGAGTGGGATGTTCCTGGCCTTCTGCGTCCTGATCGGGGTGCACATCCTGCAAGGCGCCTGGCAGGGGCGGCAGGCCGCCCGCTTCATCGAATCGCTGCGCGACCCCGCTGACTTTCATTGACGACGCGCTGACAGCACTGCCCACGGGCACTCAGGATCAACCCTGTGTCCGCCGCCCTTTTGAAATTTCCTCAACGCCCCACCCGCCAGGATTCACGCCGAACAGACCACCCGCCCCGCACCATCGCTCCCAGCGGCCCATCCAAGGGCTGATCACAAGATCGACTGGAGACAACCATGGTCTGGCAACAGGTCTACAACCCCTTCGACAACATGCTGCTCAGCACGCTGGTGGCCGCCATCCCGGTGGTGGTCATGCTGCTCGGCCTGGGCGTGTTCCACCTCAAGGCCCATGTGGCCGCAGCGGCGGGCCTCGCCAGCGCGCTGCTGATCGCCATCCTGGCCTTCGGCATGCCGGCGGGCATGGCCACGCGGGCCGCGCTGCTGGGCGGGCTGACGGGGCTGCTGCCCATCGGCTGGATCGTGCTGAACATCATCTTCCTGCACCAGCTGACCGAGCAGAACGGCAGCTTCAAGGTGCTGCAGGACTCCATCGCCGGCATCACGCAGGACCGGCGCCTGCAGTTGCTGCTGATCGCCTTTGCCTTCGGCGCCTTCTTCGAGGGCGCGGCCGGCTTCGGCACGCCGGTGGCGGTGACGGCGGCCATCCTGATCGGCCTGGGCTTCTCGCCGCTGGCCGCCTCGGGCCTCTCGCTGATCGCCAACACCGCGCCGGTGGCCTACGGGGCGCTGGGCACGCCGGTGATCACGCTGGCCAAGGTGCATGGCTACGACCTGATGGCCGTCTCCGGCATGATCGGCCGCCAGCTGCCCTTCTTCTCGATGCTGGTGCCCTTCTGGCTGATCTGGGCCTTCGCCGGCCGCAAGGCCATGATGGAGATCTGGCCCGCCATCCTGGTGACCGGCCTCTCCTTCGCCGTCCCGCAATACCTGGTCAGCAACTTCATCGGCCCCGAGCTGGTGGACGTGATCGCCGCCATGGTCTCCATGAGCTGCCTGGTGGGCTTCCTGCGCGTCTGGCAACCGAAGACCCTCTGGACCTCGGTCTCGCTCAAGGGCCATGAGCAGGACGGCGGCACCGCGCTGCCGCCGCAGAAGCCGCAGCTGCACCCGCGCAGCGCCGTGGTCAAGGCCTGGACGCCCTGGGTGATCCTGACTTGTTTCGTCTTCGCCTGGGGGCTGCCCGCAACCAAGACCTGGCTCAACGGCCTCTTCGCGCCCAAGTTCGTCATCGAGGGCCTGCACAAGATGGTGCAGAAGGTCGCACCCGTCGTGCCCACGCCGCACAACGAGGCCGCCGAGTACGTGTTCAACCTGCTGTCCTCCACCGGCACCGGCATCCTGGTGGCCGCGGTCATCGGCGGACTGCTGATGGGCTACGGCCTGCCGGCCCTGGTGCGCACCTTCTTCAAGACGCTGTGGCTGGTGCGCATGTCCCTGCTGACCATCGTACTGATGCTGGCCCTGGGCACGCTGACGCGCTACAGCGGCCTGGACACCACCCTGGGCCTGGCCTTCGCCGGCACCGGCGTGCTCTACCCCTTCTTCGGCACGCTGATGGGCTGGCTGGGCGTGGCGCTGACGGGATCGGACACGGCGTCCAACGTGCTCTTCGGCGGCATGCAGAAGGTGGCGGCCGAGCAGCTGGGGCTCTCGCCCAACCTGATGGGCGCGGCCAACAGCTCGGGCGGCGTGATGGGCAAGATGATCGACGCGCAGTCCATCGTCGTGGCCTCCACCGCCACCCGCTGGTTCAATCGCGAGGGCGACATCCTGCGCTATGTCTTCTTCCACAGCATCGCGCTGGCCTGCCTGGTCGGCCTCTTCGTGACGCTGCAGGCCTATGTGCCGCCCTTCACCTGGCTGGTGAGGTAAGACGTCCCGCGCGCCGACCCGCGGCGGGGCTACAGTGACACGCTGAGCCCTGCCCCTTGCACGAATGCCCACGCCATGAACGTCAACGACGCCGCCACGCTCACCCCGGCCGAGCGCAGCCAGCGCCAGCACCGCCTGGTGCAGGCCCTGCGCGGCCTGCTGCCGAGCCATGCCCTGTTGTGGCAGGCCGAGGACACCACGCCCTATGAGTGCGACGGTCTCTCGGCCTACCGCGCCCGCCCGCTGGCCGTGGCCCTGCCCGAGACCGAGGCGCAGGTGGCCGCCGTGCTGCGCTGCTGCCATGAGCTGGAGATCCCCGTGGTGGCGCGCGGCGCCGGCACCGGCCTCTCCGGCGGCGCGCTGCCGCATCCGGACGGCCTGGTGCTGTCGCTCACGCGCCTGAACGAGATCCTGGACATCGACCCGCTCGCCCGCACCGCCCGCGTGCAATGCGGCGTGCGCAACCTCGCCATCTCCGAAGCCGCCGCGCCGCTGGGCCTCTACTACGCGCCCGACCCCAGCAGCCAGATCGCCTGCACCATCGGCGGCAACATCGCCGAGAACTCCGGCGGCGTGCACTGCCTCAAGTACGGCCTGACCCTGCACAACGTGCTGCGCCTCAAGGGCTTCACGGTGCGCGGCGAAGCCGTCGAGTTCGGCTCCGAGGCCCTGGATGCGCCGGGGCTGGACCTGCTGGCCGCCGTAGTCGGCAGCGAGGGCATGCTGGCCGTGGTGACCGAGGTGACGGTGCGCCTGCTGCCCCGCCCGGTGCTGGCGCGCTGCATCATGGCCAGCTTCGACGACGTGCGCAAAGCCGGCCAGGCCGTCGCGGACATCATCGCCGCCGGCATCATTCCCGCCGGCCTGGAGATGATGGACAAGCCCATGACCGCCGCGGTCGAGGACTTCGTCCATGCCGGCTACGACCTCACGGCCGAAGCCATTCTGCTGTGCGAGAGCGACGGCACGCCGGATGAGGTCGAGGAGGAGATCGAGCGCATGAGCGCCGTGCTGCGCGCGAGCGGTGCCACGCAGCTCTCTGTCAGCGCCGACGAAGCGCAGCGCCTGCGCTTCTGGAGCGGCCGCAAGAATGCCTTCCCGGCTTCCGGCCGCCTGAGCCCGGACTACATGTGCATGGACTCCACCATCCCGCGCAAGCGCCTGGCCGACATCCTGCTGGCCATCGCCGAGATGGAGAAGAAGTACGGCCTGCGCTGCGCCAACGTCTTCCATGCCGGTGACGGCAATCTGCACCCGCTGATCCTCTTCGATGCCAATGACCCGGACCAGCTGGACCGCTGCGAGCGCTTCGGTGCCGAGATCATGGAGACCAGCGTGGCGCTGGGCGGCACCATCACCGGCGAGCATGGCGTGGGCATCGAGAAGCTCGCCTCCATGTGCGTGCAGTTCAGCCCGGAAGAGCTGCAGCAGATGCGCGACTTCAAGGCCGCCTTCGACCCGCTCTGCCTGCTCAACCCCGGCAAGCTCATTCCCAGCCCGGCGCGCTGCGCGGAATACGGCAAGATGCATGTCCGTAAAGGCCTGCTGGCCTTCCCCGATCTGCCGAGGTTCTGAATGACCGCACAAGCCATGCTCTCCCCCCGCACCGCGCCGGCCGACCTGGGCGCGCTGCAGACCCGCATCCGCGAGGCCGCCGAACGGGGTCAGGTCTTGCAGATCCAGGGCCAGGGCAGCAAGCGCTTCTATGGCGGCACACCGCAGGGCGAATTGCTGGACCTCTGCCAATGGCCCGGCCTCAGCGGCATCAGCGCCTACGAGCCCAGCGAGCTGGTGGTGACGGCCAAGGCCGCCACGCCCCTGGCCGAGCTGGAAGCGCTGCTGGCCGAGCAGGGCCAGCATCTGGCCTTCGAGCCGCCCCGCTTCGACGGCCGCGGCACCGTTGGCGGCATGGTGGCGGCCGGGCTCTCGGGCCCCTCGCGCGCCACGCAGGGCTCGCTGCGCGACCACGTGCTGGGCCTCACCATGGTCAACGGCCGAGGCGAGCTGCTGAGCTTCGGCGGCACGGTGATGAAGAACGTGGCCGGCTACGACCTGCCGCGCCTGATGTGCGGCGGCATGGGCGTGCTGGGCGTGATCGTCGAGGTCTCGCTGAAGGTTCTGCCGCGGCCCGTGGCGCGCTGCACCCTGCGCTTCGACATGCCCGAGGCCGAGGCCCTGCAGCAGATGAACCGCTGGTCCGGCAAGCCCCTGCCGCTGCGCGCCAGCGCCGCCTGGGATGGCGCCCTGGTGCTGGAGCTGGCCGGCGCCGAGCGCGCCGTGGCGGCCGCGCGGCGCGTGCTGGGCGGCGAGCTGATCCCCGAGGACTTGGCGCGCGGCTTCTGGCAAGGGCTGCGCGACCAGAGCGACGAGTTCTTCGTCGGTGCCTGCCGTGCCGTGCAGGGCGGCGCCAAGCTGTGGCGGCTGTCGCTGCCGCAGACGGCGCCCAGCCTGCGCATCCCCGGCGAGCAGATGATCGAGTGGGGCGGCGCCCAGCGCTGGGTCACCACGCCCCTGCCGGCTGCGCAGCTGCGCGAGATGGCGGCGCAGGCCGGCGGCCACGCCACGCTGTTCCGCTCGCTGGACAAGTCCGCGGGCGTGTTCAGCCCCTTGAGCGCGCCGCTGGAGCGCATCCACCGCGATCTCAAGACCGCCTTCGACCCGGCCGGCATCTTCAACCGCAGCCGGCTCTACCCCGATTTCTGACCCCCTCTTGCCATGCAGACCCGCCTCGCCCCCGAGTTCCAGAACACCGCTGCCGGCGAGGCGGCCGAGGCCATCCTGCGGCGCTGCGTGCACTGCGGCTTCTGCACCGCCACCTGCCCCACCTACCAGCTGCTGGGCGACGAACTGGACGGGCCGCGCGGCCGCATCTACCTGATCAAGCAGGTGCTGGAGGGCGCCGAGCCCACGCGCGCCACGCAGCTGCACCTGGACCGCTGCCTGAGCTGCCGCAACTGCGAAAGCACCTGCCCCTCGGGCGTGCAGTACGGCCAGCTGCTGGAGATCGGTCGCGAGATCGTCGAGCGCAAGGTGCCCCGCCCACGCAGCGAGCAGGCCGTGCACTGGCTGCTGCGCGAAGGCCTCACTTCGCCCGTCTTCGAGCCGATGGCCAAGATCGGCCAGGCGCTGCGGCCCCTGGTGCCTGCAGCGCTGCGCGAGAAGCTGCCGCCCAAGCCGGGTCCGCGCGCCCATCAGTGGCCCATGCGCACACATCCGCGCAAGGTGCTGATGCTGCTGGGCTGCGTGCAGCCCGCGCTGATGCCCAATATCAACGCGGCGACGGCGCGCGTGCTCGATGCCATCGGCATCCAGACCCTGGTGGCGGACGAAGCCGGCTGCTGCGGCGCCATCCGCGCTCATCTGCATGACGAAGCCGGCGGCCTGGACGACATGCGCCGCAACGTCGACGCCTGGTGGCCGCTCGTCGAAGGACTGACCGAGGCGGGACAGGTCGAGGCGCTGGTGATGAACGCCTCCGGCTGCGGCGTGATGGTCAAGGACTACGGCCGTCTGCTGGCGCACGACCCGGCCTATGCCGAGCGCGCGGCCCGCATCAGCGCCCTGTGCAAGGACATCAGCGAGCTGCTGGGTGATGAAGTCAGCGCCCTGCAACAGGCACTCGCGCGGGCCCAGGAGGCCTCACCCCAGCGCCCGCGCCTGGCCTACCACCCACCCTGCACCCTGCAGCACGGTCAGCAGCTCAAGGGCGGCGTCGAGGCCCTGATGCGCCAGCTCGGCTTCGACATCCAGGTCTCCCGCACCGAGAGCCACCTCTGCTGCGGCTCGGCCGGCACCTACTCGCTGCTGCAGCCCAAGCTCTCCCATCAGCTGCGCGACCGCAAGCTCGCCGCGCTGGCGCCGCTGCAGGCCGACTGCATGGTGTCCGGGAACATCGGCTGCATCCAGCATCTGCAATCCGGGACGCAGCAGGCGGTGAGGCATTGGGTGGAGGTGGTGGATGAGGCGTTGGGGGTGACCACGGTGTCGGCTACTTGACGAGCGCACCGCAGAACGGAGGGGCCAGCGATAACATGCATGACCTGCGCACCAGCGCCATCCTGACGCCGCAAGCCGATGACCCTCGTTCCCCTGCTTCTCGCCGCCCTGATCTTCATCCCCCTCTTCGCGCTCTGCCTTCGCCTTTCCGCACGGCAATTGGGCAATGCCCAGACCAGCTGGCGTCTCGGCTTGGTTGTGGGCGCATTGGCAATGCTCGTCGGCGTGGGGATCACGGGTGCTCGCGCCTTGCTACCCGCTTCGCTGCCCATGGGTGCGCTCGCGCTGACCAGCCTTCTGTTGCAATGGCTGGCCGGCAGTTGGGTCATCGGCCGCCAGGCTCGGCGTACTGATGATCAGACACTCGGTTTGCCAAGAGGGCTGTTGGCCTTCGGTCTGGCCTACTTCTTCGTCACGGCCATCTTGGTCGCCTGTTCTGTGCCGATCATGTTGCTTGCATTCTGGATGGGGTGGGCGAGATGAGGCTTGCCATCGAGCCGCCGCCTGTCTCGCATGCCTGAAACCAGCTGCGGCGGTAAAGTCCTCGCCGGCAGCCCCAAAGCCTCAATGCGGCCAATTCGCATAACGCGCGTCGATCGCCGTCGCGGCGCCGTCGCGGTTCATCACGCCAAGCATCACGTTGAGCTTGTCGATGAGGGCGTCCGGCACCTGCAGATTGCAGGCCAGGTAGAGCTCCGAGCGGAAGAAGGTCAGCAGAGGCACGATGCGGCCCTGCAGGCCGCCTTCCTCGATCAGGATGGGGCCGTCGAAACGACCCGAGGCCCAGAGGTCGATACGGCCCATCAGCAAGCGCTTGGGATTCAGTGAGTCGGCGACGACCGTGTCCACGCGAAAGCCCTGGCTGCGCAGGTACTGCTCACGCACATCGCCGTTGTAGGCGCCGATCAGGTACGGGCGGGCATCCTCCAGCGCCTTGACGTCGGGATGGGATTCAGCGCGCCCGTACAGCACCCACTCGTTGTAGGCGATGGGCCCCACCCATTTGAACAGCGCTTCCCGCGCGGGCGTGCGGGTGGTCGAGAACACGCAGGCGTTGGCGTTCTTCAAGGCGTCTTCATACGCCCGCCGCCAGGGCAGCAAGTGGACGGTGTAAGGCTGCTTGATGCGCTGCATCATCAGCACCACCTTGTCGGCACCAATGCCCACCACAGTGCCGTCAACCAGCATGTTGTAGGGTGGAGAGTCCTCGGTGTTGAGCGTCAATGGAGGAGCAGGAGGGGCCGCCCCCGCCTGCAAGCCCGCGACCGAACACAGGACACAAAACAGGGCACGGAACTTCATGACGACCCCTTCCTGGCGCTTGCGGCGGCAAGACCGGACCTTGAGCTGCACCGTCTCGCGACCCGGTCGGACAAAGTATTTGCCAATTCGGACGAGCCCGCAAGCGGACGCCGCCAGAGGGTCAGGTCTTGACTGTAGAGTTGCGTCAAGATCTCGCTTCGCCCTCGAGGTCACCGTCCAGTAATCCTTCGTCTGTCCAGGTTCGCCACTCCGTCGCTCCGATGAAACTGCATCTCTTCAACGCACATGCCGTCGCACGCGAACTGGCGGCATCCGACGTCGAACCCGAGCTCCAGGCCCAGTACCTGCTGGCCGGACTGATCGTCTACACGGTGGCCAGCTACTCGGGCCTCGTCGTCAATATGGCCCCTTTGTGGTCCTTCCCGTCGCTGCTGGAGGGCGCGGCGCTCGTTGTCGTCAACCTGCTCGGCATCAGCCAGGTTTTCGACGCAGCAGGCGGCCGGAAGAGCCGACGATTCCTGGTCGACTTCACCTGTCTGTATGTCCCGGTTTCCGTGACCTCGCTGCTGGCAGTCTGGGGTGGGTTCTGGGCGGTTCGCACCGCGCTCTGGGAGACCCTCTACGCGCAGACGGCGTCAGGGTCTCAGTTTGCTCGGAACCTGGCCTTCATCGGCACGGATGTCCTGGGGCTGCTGGGCTTTCTGTGCAGCGTGGGATCTCAGGCACTCGTGTATTACCGTTTGGTTCACCTCCAGCGCCGCGTGGTGGTGCTGCGCGGCGGCGGCTGAGCCCAGCCTGCCCGCTTGTCTCAGGCCGCCCCCACTCGCCGAATCCCCGGCTCCAGCACAAAGAACTGCGCCCCCAGCGCCGCCATCGGCGCACGCAGCTTCTCGACCTCCTCGGCAGGTGCATGCACTTCGAGGCGTACGAGCCTGCTCTTCTCGAGCAGCTGCCCCACCAGCTCGCCGACGTTCTTCAGATGCGCCAGCACCGCCTCGGCATTCACGTAGCCCTCGCGGCAATGCGCCGTGTGGCCATCGAAGGAGAAGGCGTAGTGCAGGCAGCCGCTTTCGGAGCGGGCGCGCTCCACCAGTTGGCGGACCAAGGTCTTCACGGCTGGCAGCTGTCCCTCTTGGATCTCAAAGCAGGGCGCAAGCGTGCAGCAGGCATCGGGCTCGAACATGATGTCGTCGGCAGTTTGCAAAAGGCAGCGCCCATTCTGCCCGGCACGGAAAACGTCCTGCACCTGGATGCCTTTGCCGCGGCGGCTATGCGCACAAAGGCCGTGGCCGGTCTGCCGCCAAGTGGGACGCAGCCCGCCACCTCAGGCCTGCTGCGCATGCTCTAGGGCCTGCCATAACGGCTCCAGCGCATGGGCATCCGCATCGTTGAGCTGCGGGTTCAGCCAGAGACATTCGCGACGAATGCAGCGCAGCCGGAAGCGGAATTCATGGGCCGCCGTGCGCAGCTCAAACTCGGTATGCGGATCCTGCCCGGGAGGTGGCGGCGCCCACACGCCGATGGCATGCCCGCCCACCTCCAGCCGCTGCAGGCGGTGCAGCACGCGTTCGGCCGTCAGCTGGCGCACCGTGGGCCGCGCCGGTCGCGCGCCGTTCGGCATCAGGGTCTGGGCTCGCTGCCGGGCCTGTCGCAGCCGGCCCGCCATCTCGGTGAGCGCCTCGCGTGCCGCGCGGGCGCCGGCATCGCCGCCGACGGCACTGGCATGCGCCCGGCCGATGTCCGCCGCCTCGTCGTGCGTGGCCTGCTGCACGGGCTGCACCCACTTGCTGTCGAACTCGCCCGGCACCAGGCGCAGCGCCATGCAGGCGCGTGACAGCGCGGCGGGTCCCGAGCCGGCAATGCCCATCAGCACTTCCGTCACTGCGAGCAGCCGTCCCAGCGGCGTGATCTCCGCACCGCTCAAGCGCCCGGGATAGCCGCTGCCATCCAACCGCTCATGGTGCTGGCCGATGGCCAGGGCCAGGGCCTCCGGGTAGTCGGTCAGCCGCTGAATCAGCTGCTGACCCACGATGGGATGCGACACCACGTGCCGATACGCCGCGGCGTCAAAGGCAGCGCCGTCCTCCAGATAGCGCGGGTCCAGGTACATCTCGCCCAGGTCGTGCAGCAGGCCGCCCAGCAAGGCCAGACGCAGCTCGTAGCGCTCCCAGCCCTGAGCCGCGGCGACCGCGCCAGCAATGGCCATGGCCTCCAGCGCGTGAGTGAAGACCGCCGGGCGCAGGGTCTGCACCGTGGTCAGCAGCAGCTGCACGGCCGCGTGCAGGGGCAGATGGCCGACCTCTTCGAGCAGTACATCGGCATGGGGCGCCAGCAGCTTGCCGACGCAATCCTGGCGGGCCAGCAGCTGCTCCGTGCCCTGCAGCAGCTGTGCGGTGGTGACGCCATCCGCTGCGCGCAGGCAGCTTTCGATGGGGGCCCGCAGCTTGCGTTCCAGCAGGCGCTGCTGCAGCGAATGGGACACCGGCTGGTCCCGGCCCCAGAGCTTGACACCATGCTCGTCGATGATGTCTTCGGAGGCCACGATCTGTCGCTGCTCCGCCGTGGCCATGATGGCGGCCACCACATGCTCGTTGGCACTCACCGGTGCCGCATTCGTCTTGCTCATCAAGCCTCCCTGGCCGATTGCGTGAACGAGTCGTGATCGAACCCGCCTGCGAGCGGGCGGGCAGCGTCACTGGCGGAGTCTAGGGGTGCAGGCCCGGCGCGGGTACGGCTGATTCGCGAATTAGTGCATGAAGCGGGCCATTCGCTGCGCCCCTTCCACCCTGGAATGGCGCCATAGCGCACGGCGTTGGCGCCTGCCGCGGGTTTGCCTTGGTCCGGCACCGGCCGGGACTGCGGGTACAGTCCTGCTCTCTCACGCGCCCTTCGCCAACCGGCAGCCCCCTCTTTGGCCGCAACGGGGCCATGGTGGTCACGGGCGAACGGCGCGGTGCCTCAGCGGCGGGCACCACCCCTGTTGACGAATTCGCATGCGAACACTGAAACCCATCGTCCAAGCGCTCCTGTTTGCCGGGGCCACCGCGGCTGTGCCGGCGGCGACTGCCCAGCAGGTCTACAAGTGCGTCAAGGCGGGACAGACGTCCTACCAGAGCTCGCCCTGCGAGGCCGGCAGCAATGCCTCCGCCACCCAGGTCAGGACGCGCCAGGACGGGCTGCCCTGGGACGGCCTGCGGCGCGGCATGACGCCCGAGCAGGTACGGCGCATCACCGACGCCGACGACGAATCCGGCAACAGCCCGGTGCCACTGCTGCGCAAGCGGGACCTGAGCCTGGCCGGCATGTCCTTCGTCGTCACCTACCAGTTCGACCAGGCCCGGCAACTGGTGTCCGTCACCGCGGATCGCGTGGGTGAACAGGGCAGCGGCCAGCTGCAGGTAAGCGGCAACGAGGTCAACCTGCCGGCCTACACGCGTCTGGCCGCCCTGATCCGCGGCAGGTACGGCGCGGAGGCCAGCAGCTCGCTCAAGAGCCGGGACACCGGCTTCGCGGGCCTGGCCGCCCGGGCGGACTGGTCGGTCGACGGCGGCCGCTGCTTTGTCAGCATCAACCCCGTCAGCGCGACGACGTCCTCGCTGTCCTTCGGGGTCATGCTGGCGGCGCGCCAGCCCTGAATGCAGCCCGCCCCCGGCATTGCAAACCCAGCGATGCCTTCGCGGACCGCGGGCGACGAACTTCGCGCGCAGGCCTCAGCGTGGCGATTGCGCCAGCGGCGCCGCCTTGACGCACAGGCTCCTGGCACGTCGTAGTGGGGCGATCTGCGCACTGGCGTGCACCGAGGGTCGGCGATCTGCTGTCACAGGCCTGTCGTCGCCCTGCCGTTCAATGCAAAACACCGACGCGCTGCAAGCATTTGACAAAGTATTGGACGCTGACCTAACCAGGCATCTAGACTCCATCCACAAGCACCAAGGCTGATTGTCAATCCAGCACAGGCACCCGCGCCGGCCGCCGCTTGGCACTTTCATGTCGCCATCCCCTTTCAACCCATCATTCCCATTCATCATGAGAAACACCCTCTCGTTTGCCGTACTGGGCCTGAGCATGGCGCTCGCACATGCGGACGTGGTGCCGTCGGTGCTGAGCAGCCAGTACCTTGCGACGGCGCGATACAACGGCGCCAGCATCAGCTACAGCGAAGACCGCTACGGCAACGGCCCGCTGGCCGACGTGGCCAGCGCGATGAAGCAGGTGCCGGGGGCTGTCCAGAACGCCCTGAATGCCGTGCTGGCCGAGAAGGCTGCCAGCGCCGGCGCCAGCTTCCTGCGCGGCAGCCTCAGCGGAGACCCCACCGTCACCATCGCGCCGCAGAGCAGCGGCGCCACGCTGATCAGCCTCGGCGGCTGGAGCTACACGGCCAGCACGCGCTTCACCGGCAAGAAATGGGGCGTCATCAGCTATGAATGCGTCAACACGCTGAGCCTGCGAAATTTCAGCGTGACGGCCCAGTACGGCTCGCAGAATGGGCAGATGATCACGGACAAGGTCGGCAGCACCGCGGATGTGTCGTCCAACACCGAGTGCGACTCCAACCTCAGCTGGATGCTGCCCTTTGTCGGAGACTTCATCGTCGGGCAGATCACCTCCCGAGTGGACGCACGCATCGTGTCCGGCATCCAGGCGTCGCTGGGCCAGATCAAGGACAAGCTGCTGTTCGACCGCGGCGCCAATTTCCTCAGCGGCCTCAACAAGCTGGTGCCGGTGGACAAGGTCATCACCCTGCCCAATGGCAGCAGCTTCGCGCTGGGACAGTACCTCCAGAACAACCTGGCCTACCTGATCGGCAACAGCCAGCTGACCTTGAAGCTGGGCCAGGGCGCGCAGCCCAGGCCCAAGTTCGGCGGCGAGCCGGGCACCACCACCGAAGTCGGCAATGTGCTGGATCTCAGCCTGAGCTCGCCGGCCTTCTCCTTCGGGGTCGGCCTGGTCGAGCAGGCCCAGGTGAAGTGGACCTGGGTCTGCAGCTGGCAGAACCCCAGCCGGCAGTGCTATCCGGACTATTGATGCCCCCGCCGCAGGCGGCCCGCGCAGCAGCAGCGCGGCCTCGCCAGTGCCGCGTGGCCGGACTGAGGCGTGCTGGCGCATACTGCCAGCCTTTGCATCCGCCTCAGAACCGCCGCCATGCACGTCGCCGCCCGCCTGCGCCCGCTCACTGCCTTCCTGACCCTCGCCCTCCTCCAGGCCTGTTCCACGACGCAGAGCCCAGCCCCCGTGGCGCCGCCGCGCCTGGTGGTGTTCATGGCTGTGGACGGCCTGCCCATGCGCCAGGTCCTGGCGTATCGCGACCAGCTGGCGCCGGACGGCTTCCGACGCTTCCTGGACCAGGGCCGCTGGTTCTCGGACGCCCACCATGGGCATGGCTACACGGTCACGGCCGCCGGGCATTCCGTGATGCTCAGCGGCGCCTACCCGCAGCGCAGCAGCATCATCGGCAATGAGTGGGTGGACCCGCAGACGGGCCAGGAACGCTACAACACCGACGACCCCGAGCACCACTACCTGGACCACCCCACGCCGCCTCTGGCCGGCACCAGCCCGCGCAACTACCGGGTCGAGACGGTAGGGGACGTGCTGCGCAGCGCCCATCCCGAGGCCCACGTGATCGGCATCTCGGGCAAGGACCGCGGCGCCATCCTGCCCAGCGGGCACAAGGGCACGGCCTACATCTACATGCAAAGCAGCGGTGGCTTCTCCACCAGCACCTACTACATGAAAGAGCTGCCGGCATGGGTCAAGGCCTTCAACGGCGCCCGTCCGGCGGACCGCTATTTCGGCCGCGCCTGGGAGCCTCTGCTGCAGGATCCGCAGGCCTACGCCCGGTCCGTGCCGGACGGCCAGCCCTGGCAGCCGACCGGCGGCAATGGCAACCGCCTGCCCGCCGTCGTGGGGGCCGGCATGGCGGCACCCGGGCCTGCCTTCTGGGCCAATCTGCTGCCCTCGCCCTTTGCCGACGAGCTGACCCTGGACTTCGCCCGCGCCGCCATCAGCGGCGAGCACCTGGGCGAGGACGCCATCCCCGACCTGCTGAGCATCAGCCTCTCCAGCCACGACTACGTCAACCATGCCTTCGGGCCCGAGTCGCGGCTCTCGCATGACCACTTCCTGCACCTGGACCGCTACCTCCAGGCCTTCTTCAAGACCCTGGACGAGCGCATCGGCCGTGATCGCTACATGGTCGTATTGACGGCCGACCATGGCTTCATGGACACCCCCGAGTGGGCGCAAAGCCAGGGCCGGGATGCCGGTCGCATCCCGCCCAAGGCGCTGCTGGCCGCCGTCAACGAAGGCCTGGCCCGCCAGTTTGGCGAAGGGCCGTGGGTCAGTACCTGGTCCGCCACCGGCCTGCTGTTTGACGAGGCGCGCATCCGCTCGCGGGGGCTGGATCCCGACGTGGTCTATGCGGCTGCAGCGCGGCTGGCCGAACAGCAGCCCGGCGTTGCCGCCGCCTACACGCGCGCGCAGCTGGCCGGCAGCGAGCCCGGGCCGGAAACGCTGCAACGCATGCGCCTGTCCTGGTACCCCGGCGTGGCCGCGCCGCTGCAGATCGTGGTCAAGCCCGGCTGGATGGTCAGCAGCAGGAACACCGGCACCACGCACGGCTCGCCCTACCGCTACGACACCCAGGTGCCGATCCTGGCCTGGGGGCCGGCCTGGTGGGGACAGGGCGAGGTCAGGCAGCCCGTCGTGGTGGCGGACATCGCGCCCACGCTGGCGCGCATGCTCGGGCTGCCGGCGCCGCGCCAGTCGCAGGGTCAGGTCTTGCCAGTGCCGGGCATGAAGCCCTGACGCGGCCTGGCCGGCCGCTGGCATCACGCAAGCGCCTGGGCCGGATGCTGGCGACCTTGACCTCGATCAAGCTGCGACCAGCCCCGGGTCCGGCAAGATCGGGGTGTCTCGATGCCGACAGACGGGCCTGCGTTGCCGGCCGCCACGCCACCCGTCTGCGCAAGCTGCCTGCAGAGGAAACAAGAAACGCAGCGGCAAGGGGATGAGGATCAAACAAGGACACTGAGGCCATGTGGCTCTTCCATGCCTGGCGCAGCCTGCGGTTCCGCATGGCGCTGACCTTCGGTCTGCTGGCCGTGATCGTCGCGCTGAGCATGCAGTCGTACATCGGCATCGTCTTCGCGCGGCATGTGATGCAGGAGCGCACCAGCAGCCTGCACAGCAGCGCGCGTGCCGTCGCCGCCCAGTTGTCCGCACACATGCGGCAACGCCAGCGCGAGCTGGACTTCATCGCCACCCTGCCGGCCACGCTGGAGGCCAGCCGCGACAAGCGCGCCTTGCGTGCGCTGCTCAGCCAGCTCCGGGCCAGCTTCCCGGAAGACTTCGCCTGGATAGGCTTTGCCGACCCTCAGGGACGCGTGGTGATCGCCAGCGACGGGGTGCTGGAAGGCGCCGACGTCTCCCGGCTCCCCTGGTTCGCAGGCACCCGCAGCAGCGCCTACGTGGGCGACCTGCATGAGGTGGCCGAGTCGCTGTCCCTGGGATCGCCGCCGCCGCGGGAAGCGCTGCGCGCACTGGACTTCGCCGCCCCCTTGCGCGACAGCCAGGGCCAGCAGCGCGGCGTGGTCGGCGCGCAGGTCCACTGGCGCTGGTTCACGCAGCGGCTGAAGCAGATGGACGGCGCCGGCCTGATCCCGCCCGGCATGGAGGTGCTGATCGCCCGCCGCGACGGCCAGTTGATCTACCCCGAAGCCGAGTACGACGACTCCGTGCACGAGATCCTGCAGCGGCTGGAGCGCGAGGCCGTGGTGGATGAATTCATGCGCGACCAGCGCTACTTCCTCGTCGGCGCCGCCCTGCCGGCGGCCGAACATGGCCAGGACCTGGGCTGGACCGTGCTGGTGCGCCAGCCCACGGCGCAGCTGCTGGCCACCTCGCAGCAGCTGGCGCAGGGCCTGTGGCTATTGTGGGGTGCCGGCGCCATCGCGACCATGGCGCTGGCCTATCTGGTGGCGGTGGGCCTGAGCCGGCCCGTCGAGCGCCTGGCCGCCTTGCTGCGCGGTCGCCAGGCCGTGGCCGCCCCCGATCGCGAAGACCTGGGCTCCACCCGCGAGATGGACGAGCTGCTGGAGGCCCTGCACTGGCGCGACAAGAGCCTGGCCGAGCAGCGCCAGCAGTTGGAGCGCAATGCGCAGGAGCTGGAGGCGCGGGTCGCGCAGCGCACCGGCGAGCTGCTGCGCGCCAATGCGGAGCTGGCACGCGTGGCGCAGACCGACGCCCTGACCGGCCTGCACAACCGCGGCCATCTCAACGCCCGGCTGCGCGAGGAATTCACGCGCTACCAGCGCCACCGCCAGCCTTACGGCGTGCTGCTGATGGACATCGACCACTTCAAGCTGATCAATGATTCCTACGGCCACGCCGTCGGCGACGCCGTGCTGATGGAGTTCGCCGCCCTGATCAAGTCCTCGCTGCGGGCGAGCGACTTCGTCGGCCGCTTCGGCGGCGAGGAGTTCCTGGCCCTGCTGCCCGGCACCACCCAGGACGGTGCCGCCGCGCTGGCCGCCAAGCTGTGCCAGCTGACCCGCGAACGGGCCTTCAAGGGGGCGGGCTATGTCACGGTCAGCATCGGCGTGGCCGAGGCCGAGGCCGCAGACGCTTCGTACGAAGACGTCGTGCGCCGAGCCGACACGGCCCTGTACGAAGCCAAGAACGCCGGCCGCAACCGCTTCATGATGGCGTCGCCTGGGAGCGCATCGGCGGGCGGGAGTTTGCCGGCGCAACAGCTCGGCGCTTGAGGGCCGATGCTTGAGGGCCGGTGCTTGAGGGCCAATGCTTAAGGGCAGGCGCCCTTTTGGGCATCCCCGATTCAGCGCAGGCCCGCCTGCAACCGGCGATACAGCGTCTGCCGCGCAATGCCCAGCTGGCGGGCCGCAGCGGAGACATTGCCCCGCGTGTTCTCCAGGGCCTGGGCGATGGCTTGCTGCGAGAGTTCACGCAGGTTCTGTGCGGGCCGCTGGCTGGCGGGCATGCGCTGTCGCTGCTGCAGCTCGGCGAGCAGGTCGTCCGGCAGATGCGCCCAGCCGATGCAGCTCTCCTGCGGCGCCAGCAGGGCCACCGCGGTGCGCAGCACCTGGTGCAGCTGACGCAAGTTGCCAGGCCACGCATAGCCGCGCAAGGCCTCGCGCAACCCGGCTTCCAGGATCAGGCCCTGGTCCGGGGCCAGGGATTCCAGCAGGCGATCGATGAGGGCGTCGAGGTCGGTCCGCTCGCGCAGCGGCGGCAATTGCAGGGACAGGCCGTTGATGCGGTAGTAGAGGTCCGCCCGGAAGCGCCCCTCGCTCACCGCCTGAGCCAGCGACTGGTGCGTGGCGCACAGCAACTGCACGTCCAGCGCCACCGGCGCACCGCCGCCCAGCGGCAGGATCTCGCGCTCCTGCAGCACGCGCAGCAGGCGGGTCTGCAAAGTCAGGGGCATGTCGCCGATCTCGTCGAGAAACAGCGTGCCGCCCTGGGCCTCGCGCAGACGGCCGGGGGCGCCCTGGCTGCGCGCGCCGGTGAAGGCGCCGGGTGCGTAGCCGAACAGCTCGGCCTCGATCAGGGACTCCGGCAAGGCCGCGCAGTTGAGCGCGACAAAGGGCTTGCCGCGGCGTTCGCTGACTTCGTGCAGCGCCTTGGCGAAGAGCTCCTTGCCCACGCCGGACTCGCCCAGGATCAGCAGCGGGATGTGCTTGCCCAGCACGCGCCGGGCCTTGTCCGCGGCGGCACGCCAGCGGGGGTCGCCGCTGTCCAGGCGCTGCAAGGCGTCCTCGCCCGGCGCCTGACTCCTGGCCGGCTTTGGGGCACCTGCAACAGCGGCTGAGCCGGTCAGCGTCAACACGGCCGGGCCGCGGCCCTGCAGCTGCGCATAGAAGGCGTCGCCGCGCTGCGTGCGCAGCAGGAGCGGCCGTCCCCCGGACTGGCGCTGGCTGCCCAGCCAGGCCTGCATCTCGCGCTCGAAGAGCTGCGACCAGGCGCTGCGCTGCAGGTCGCCCACGCCCAGACCGAGCAGGGCCAGGCCCTTGCGGTTGGCCCCCAGCAGCCAGCCGTCCTCGGAAAAGGCCAGCAGGCCTTGCGCAACGGAACCGATGCCCTCGGCGCGCGCATGAAACTGCAGCACCAGCTGATGGCGGCAGCTGGCCATCACGAGGCTGTTCTCGATCATGCGCGCCGCCGTGCCCACCAGGCCCAGGGTGTGGGGATGACGGCTGCGCTGCTCGCCCGAGATGTCCAGGATGCCCATCAGCTGGCCCTGGGCTGAAAAGATGGGCGCCGCGGCGCAGGTCAGGAAGCCGTTGCGCTCAAGGTAGTGCTCGGCGCCGTGGATCTCGACCTCCTGCGCCTCGGCCAGGGCCGTGCCAATGGCATTGGTGCCGCGCTGCGATTCGGCCCAGCTCGCGCCGCAGGTCAGGGCCACGCGCTCGGCCTTGCTCAGGAAGTCCAGATCGCCGCGGGTATGCATCAGAACACCCTGGGGATCGGCCAGGATCACCATGCTGTGGCTGTGCCGCACCTGCTCGAAGAGATGCTCCATCACGGGCTCGGAGTGGCTGAGCAGCTCATGGCTCAAGGCCCGGCAGCGCCGCAGGTCCGGCCCATCCAGCCGGTCCTGGCAATGGAGGCGGCCGACGGGCGACAGCCCCGCGGTGAGGCTGCGCTGCCAGGAGCGGGCCAGCAGCGCGTCGACCCCCGGGGACTGGGTCAGGCCCTGCTCGGTCAGCCGCTGCCGGGCGAGCCGCAATTGCTGCGCCGGCACGAGGGGGTGGGAACGCATGCTTGTCTCCGTGCGCGGGTGGTCCCGCGGTCTGTGGCGCCGAGTCTAGGAGGACTTGGCCGCAGGCGCGGCACCGGCCGACGGACGGCTGCGCGACTGTCGCAATTAGTGACAGCTGTCGCTGACACCAGGCGGACAGCGGTGACAGAAATGCCGGTCCGTGCCACGCCCCCGGGTTGACCCGGATCGAACCCAAAACCCCTTGCCTGCCAGGCACTTGCCTGCGCTGCGGCACGCACCGCAGCCCGCACCGCGAACTGGCATCGCCTTTGCAATGCGGATGGCGGAGCCGGCCCGGTCCGCGCGCCATCACCTTCACAAGCAGGAGACATCCCATGATCTACGCCCCGCCCGGCGCCCCTGGCGCCAAGCTGCAGTACAAGAGCCGCTACCAGAACTTCATCGGCGGCCAGTGGCGCGAGCCCGTCAAGGGCCAGTACTTCGACGTCATCACGCCCATCACGGGCCAGGTCTACACCCAGGCCGCCCGCTCCACCGCCGAGGACATCGAGCTGGCGCTGGACGCCGCCCACGCCGCCGCGGAACGCTGGGGCAAGACCTCGCCCACCGAGCGCGCCAATCTCCTGCTGAAGATCGCCGACCGCATCGACGCCAACCTGGAGCTGCTGGCCTACGCCGAGACCGTGGACAACGGCAAGCCCATCCGCGAAACGCTCAATGCCGACATCCCGCTGGCCTCGGACCATTTCCGCTATTTCGCCGGCTGCGTGCGGGCCCAGGAGGGTGCGTTGTCCGACCTGGACGACAGCACCGTGGCTTACCACTTCCACGAACCCCTGGGCGTGGTCGGCCAGATCATCCCCTGGAACTTCCCCATCCTGATGGCCGCCTGGAAGCTGGCGCCAGCCCTGGGTGCGGGCAACTGCGTGGTGCTGAAGCCAGCGGAATCGACGCCCACCAGCATCCTGGTGCTCGTGGAGCTGATCGCCGACCTGCTGCCGCCCGGCGTGCTCAACGTCGTGAACGGCTTCGGCCGCGAGGCCGGCATGCCGCTGGCCACCAGCAAGCGCATCGCCAAGATCGCCTTCACGGGCTCGACCTCCACGGGCCGTGTGATCGCGCAGGCCGCGGCCAACAACCTGATCCCCGCGACGCTGGAGCTGGGCGGCAAGTCGCCCAACATTTTCTTCGCCGACGTGGCCGACAAGGACGACGCCTTCCTCGACAAGGCCATCGAAGGCCTGGTGCTGTTCGCCTTCAACCAGGGCGAGGTCTGCACCTGCCCCTCGCGGGCGCTGATCCACGAATCCATCTACGACCGCTTCATGGGCCGCTGCCTGGAGCGCATCGCCGCCATCAAGCAGGGCAACCCGCTGGACACCGACACCATGATCGGCGCCCAGGCTTCCAAGGAGCAGATGAGCAAGATCACGTCCTACCTGGACCTGGGCCGCCAGGAGGGCGCGGAGCTGCTGATCGGCGGCGCAGCCGCGCAGATGACCGGCGAGCTGGCCGGCGGCTACTACATCCAGCCCACCGTCTTCAAGGGCCACAACAAGATGCGCATCTTCCAGGAGGAGATCTTCGGCCCGGTGCTGGCCGTGACCACCTTCAAGACCGAGGAGGAGGCCCTGGCCCTGGCCAACGACACGCTCTACGGCCTGGGCGCCGGCGTCTGGAGCCGCAACGGCAACGTGGCCTACCGCATGGGCCGCGCCATCAAGGCCGGACGGGTCTGGACCAATTGCTACCACGCCTATCCGGCGCATGCGGCCTTCGGCGGCTACAAGGAATCGGGCATCGGCCGCGAGACCCACAAGGCCATGCTGGACCACTACCAGCAGACCAAGAACCTGCTGGTCAGCTACAGCGAGAACAAGCTGGGCTTCTTCTGAAGCCGGGGTCGCTCATTCCGTGAGCCAGGGAGCGGAGCGATCCGCTCCCTTTGTCATTGCAAAAGACAGGGAGCCCGCCATGGCAGACACCGCCATCCCCCGCGTCGTGGCCACGCCGGCCGCGCTGGACCTGATCCGCCGCCTGCAGGCCGAGCACGGCCCGGCGCTGATGTTCCACCAGAGCGGCGGCTGCTGCGACAACAGCGCCGCCAACTGCTACCTGCCCTCCGACCTCACCATCGGCGCCCAGGACGTGCACCTGGGCGAGGTCGGCGGCGTGCCTTTCTACATCGGCAAGCTGCAATACGCGTACTGGAAGCACACGCAGCTGATCCTGGACGTCGTCGAAGGCCATGGTGGCACCTTCTCGCTGGAGGGCTCGACCGGCCTGGCCTTCCACACCCGCTCGCGGCTGTTCAACGACGAGGAATGGGCGCAGATCGCCGAGCAGGTCGAGCGCGACCTCGCCTGAGGCCGCTCAGGCCTGCGCTGCACGGTAGACCAGCACCTTGAGCGCCCGCTCCGGGTCCGCATCGGCAAAGGCCGGCGGATTGGCCAGACGCTCGACGAACTGCAGCATCGGCGCCAGCTCGGCCATCTGGTCCATGAGGAAGGCCGTGCCCAGCTTGGGCGTGTTCAGGCACAGCAGCGCTTCACCGCCGGGCGCCAGCAGCTCGGGCAGCCGGCGCATCAGCCGGGCGTAGTCCTTGGTGGCCACGAAGCTGCCCTTCTGGAAGCTGGGCGGGTCCAGGATGACCAGGCCATAGGGCCCACCGCGCCTGAGCTTGGCCCAGGAGTTGAAGATGTCGTGCGCCAGGTAGCTGGCCCGGCCCCGGGCTTCCTTGCCGAGCCCGTTGAGCTCGTGGTTGCGGCGGCCGATGGACAGCGCGCCGGAGGCCATGTCCACGTTGACGACCTCGGCCGCCCCGCCCTGCAGCGCCGCCACCGAGAAGGCGCAGGTGTAGGCGAAGAGGTTGAGCACGCGCAGCCCCGGCTGGGCAGCCGCCCGCTCGCGCACCCAGCGCCGCCCCTCGGCCATGTCCAGGAAGAGACCATGGTTCTGGCCCTTGAGCACGTGGACGGCGTAACGGGCGCCCTGCTCCGTCACCACATGCGGATCCGGCACGCTGCCGGCCATCAGCCGCGTCTCGACCTGGTTTTCCTGCCGGCACTGGAACACCCAGTTCAAGGGCCGATCCGGCGCGATGAGGGCCCAGCGCTGCGCCAGGGCCTGACCCGCCCGGGCCAGCTCGTCCTCCGGCACGGCCTGGAAGCTGGTCAGCACCCAGACCGGATCGAACCAGTCCAGCACCCAGTGCTCGCAGCCGGGATGCAGGCCCCCGCGGCCATGGAAGAGGCGCTGGGCCTCGGTGGGCAGGGCCATCGTGGCGATGGCATCGAGCAGGGCTTGCATGGGCGGTCCTGGAGGCGCAAAGGCTGGGCGCAAAGGCCGGCATTGTCGACCCAAAGCCCGCTGGGCCGTCAGCACGCCGTCAATAGGGCTGCAGGACCTGCTGCCAGAGCCGGGCGCGCAGGCGCTGCGCCTCTGCCAGGGGCAGGCAGGGGATGTCCAGGGCGCGACCCGCCTTGCCGCTGCCCTGGCTGTCGGCGCGCAGATGGCACAGGCCCAGGCTGCGGTCCAGGGCGGAGCTGTAGAGGCTCAGCTGCTGCAACCGCGGCCCCGCGACCAGCACCCAGCGCCGTGTCAGCACGCCATGGCGGTAGAGCAGCAGCTCACCCCACTCGGCGTAGGCGGCAAAGCGCACCCAGGCCTTGCAATAGGCCGCCAGGCCCAGCCCCAGGACGGCCATGACGGCCAGCAGCGCCATGGGCGGCAGCAGCCAGTGCAGTGCGGCGTCCAGGCCCAGCAGCGCCGGCAGCGCAATCAGCATGAAGCGGCCCTTGCCCCACAGCTGCCGCCAGAAGGCCTGGGCCGGCAAGGCCTGCCAAGGCAGGCGCTCCCAGTCCAGCGCCGGCAGGCAGTGCTTCAGCAAAGCCTGCGCCTGGGCCGGTGTCGCGATGGGGGCCAGCTCGTCGAAACGTGCCCCGAGGTCCAGCCCGTGGTCCTGGTCGTGCGCCTCATGCCCCGCCACGCTGACCGCGAGCCGGCAGCGACCGAAGCGGCGATGCAGCCAGGTCTCGACCAGCTCCCAGCGCTGCAGTCGCGGCAGGCGCGCCGTGGCGCTCACCTGGGTGCTGAGGCCGCGATGAACGACGAGCTTCTCGCCCTCCTGCTCCAGGCGAAAGCCGTGGTAGCGAAAAAAGGCCAGCACGACCGACAGCCCGCGCACGAACACCAGGAAGACCAGCACCAGCAGCAGAACCTCCACCGCCAGCCACAGCCAGTGCCCGGACTCGATCAGGCGCACCATGACATCGCGAATCCAGACCACCGGCACGCCGAGCCAGCCGAAGAAGCGGCGGTGCAGTTCCGGCTTCTGGGCCACCGCGGCGAAGACCGCGCCCACGATCACCATGCCGCGATTGGAGATGAGCCCGAGCTTGAGGATGTCCCAGGATCCCAGGCGATGCAGCAGGCGGGACGCGGAAGAGGAAGAAGACGCAGACACGGCAGCCCTCGCTTCCACCACCGCGGCGGCCGCGGCGGCGTCCGATGCCGGGGCCGGCGCGCCACGCAAGGCCTGCTCCAGCGCCAGGGCCGCCGGCAGTCCCAGCACCTTCATCACCGCTTCCGGCTTGCCGCCGGCTGCCGACTCCAGGCGAAGTTCCACGACGCCCAGCAGGCGGTGCGGCAGCTTGCGCGTGCGGCTGCTGTTGTGGATGCGCGCCAGCGGCACATGGCGCACCCGGCGGCCCAGCACGCCTTCGTGGATCACCAGCTCCGCGCCCTGCAGCGCATAACGGTAGCGGCTGGCCTCCAGCACGCCCCAGAGCGCCGCAAGGCCCAGCGGCAGGATGGCCCAGTGCTCCCAACCGGCCCCGCGCCCGAAGACCAGCGCGGCCAGCACCGGCAGCGCCACGTGGCGCAGCAGATGCGCTGCCACGAACAGGGCCGAGGCCGGATGCAGGCGCTGCCACGCGCCCTGCACCAGCGGGCTCGCTTCCGGCTCACTCATGGCGACCCTGCACCCGCGGCATCAGGGCCTCCCTCAGCGCCTGTGCTTCGGCCAGCGGCAGGCCGTGCACCGCCGTCTTGTGGTCATGCTGCCCGGCGGTGTGCAGCACCAGCCGCGCCATGCCCCACAGTCGCTCCAGCGGTGACTGCTGCAGGTCCAGGTGCTGCAGCCGGGCGATGGGCACCCAGCTCTCCGTGCGCCACCAGACCCCGTGGCGCAGCACCAGCCCTTCACCGGCATGCAGGACGGCACCATAGGCCTGGTAGCGCCACGCGCCGTAGATCAGGCCCGTACAAAGACTCAGCAGCATGACCGGCAGGACTGCACCGAGCAACCAGGACCGGGGCCACGCCTCGTCGACCACATACAGCGGCCCCAGGACCAGCCCCAGCAGCCCAACTGCGGACCACAGCACGGCCCGCAGTTGCCACAGCAAGCGCAAGGTGCGCATCTTCCCCAGCGCCTGGCCCGCGCTGTGCTCCATCTCGTTCATGGCGTCAAACTCCTCGGGAGCAGCGTGCAGGCGACGGACTCGTCACGGGACTCACGGCTTGCTGACGCCCAGCAGCTCGACCTCGAAATAGATCGTGGCGCCGGGCGGGATGACGCCGCCCGCGCCCTTGTCCCCATAGGCGATGGCTGCCGGGCAGGTCAGGCGGGCCTTGCCGCCCACCTTCATGCGCTGCACCCCTTCGGTCCAGCACTTGATCACCCGACCCAGCGGGAATTCGGCGGGCTGGCCGCGGCGAACCGAGCTGTCGAACTCGCTGCCGTCGGCAAAGGTGCCGACATAGTGGACGCGCACGCGGTCGGCAGCCGTGGGCTGCTCCCCGCTGCCCGCCACCAGCTCTTCGTAAACCAGGCCGGTGGCCGTGGTCACGGGCTCGGCAGCTTGGGCGAGCGGGCTCGCGAATGCAGCAGCGCTCAGGGCAGCCAGGGCCACCAGGGACGAGGAAGTGCGGAGGAAGAAGCTCATGCGTTCGCTGCCTTTTGCAGTGTCGGAAATGCGGCGCATCATCCGGCATGCGGGCTGGCCCGCCAAGCCGGGTCGCTACGGAGTTCGCCCAAGCATGGGCTCAGGGCGTGGGCGCAGGCCGGAGCCGTTCGCGCAGCCCCATCCAGGATTTGCGCAGCAGATGCGGCAGCAGGAGCCTTAGCGGCATGCGCAGCAGGTGGGCGCGCCAGTACAGGCGCATGCAGGCGCGCCGGCGGCGCTGCGGCGTGTCGGTGGCGTCCAGGCCCAGGGCCGTGCACATCCAACGCGCCGGCGGCGCCTTACGCCAGCCCGGCGCGGCCTCGTCCAGGCCGGCGGCCAGCGCCTGCAGCAGGGGCTGCTCGGGCAGGACGCGCAGCAAGGGCGCCAGGGTCTGGCCCAGCACCGGCAGCAGGCGCAGCTGGCGAGCCCGGTCCAGCAGGGCCGTGGCGCCGTCGCCCGGTGGCAGCAGGCTCAGCAGATCCTGTAGATCCAGCAGATCGCGCCAGGCATGATCCATCTCGCCATCCAGGCACAGATGCAGCGCCGTGTGCAGGACCAGGTCCGTGGGCTGCAACACGCGAAAACCGCTTGCGCCCAGCGGCTGCGACCGTGCGATCAGCTCGGCTCCCGGCGTATAGAAGCGCGAGCTGCGCGGCGCCAGCGCATGGTGCACATCCAGCACCGAACCGCGCTGCACATGGCGCAGCGGTGGGATCTCATGCATCCATTGGCGGTAGTAGCGCTGGTTGTAGGCCTGGCGCTCCTCGCTGATCCAGCCGCGCGCCATCAGGGCGGATTCCACCGCTGCCAGCTGCGCCTCGGGCACCAGCAGGTCGATGTCCGAGAAGATGCGGCCGCGAGCCGGTGGCAGCTCGCCCAGCAGATAGGCGGCGCCTTTGAGCAACAGCACCGGCTGGCCCAGCGGCTGCAGCGCCTCGCGCACCGCCAGCAGCTCGTGGCGCACTTCGTGGCGATGGCGTTCCAGCACCCGCAGGCTGGCCAGCAGGGCCTGCTGGACGGCCTGCGGCAACTGCGGCATCAAGCCCTGGTCCTGCATGCGGCAAGCCAGGCGGCCCAGCAGGCGCGCCTGGCGAGCTTCGCCCAGCAGCTGCTCCCAATCCCGTCCCTGGAAGCCCTGGGGCAGCTCGTTTCGCAGCAGCAGACGCAGCAAGGCCCTCATGCGCCGGCCTCCAGCCCGGGCCGCCCGTCCATCAGCGCGGCCAGACGGGGAATGGCGTCATGCAGATCGGCGTAGCGCAGCTCGTAGCAATCACAGTCCTCCAGCAGCGCGCCCAGGGCTTCGAAGCCCTGCAGGCCCAGGATCAGGTAGTTGAAGGAGTTCTTGCCCAGCTCGATCATGGCCGGCGCCTTGGGCAGGGGCTGGATGCGGGTCGGCTCGCCGGCTGCATAGCGCGGGAAGACGATCAGGCGCGCCTGCGCGCACTCAGCCATGCGATCGACCTGCGCCTGCGGCACCTTCATGTGCACCACATCGCCCTTGGTGGTGCCGCGCGTCACCGCGCCAAACTCGGCCTGCGGCGCATAGCGGCGGATCACGTCCAGGGAATTGTTCTTGAGGCTCACCGGCCGCACGGCCGGATGCAGGCGGCGGTCGTCCAGGCCCAGCAGGCACAGCTCGTCGGACAGCAGGCGCCAGCCGCTGTGCGTCAGGGCCGCGCACAGCGTGCTCTTGCCCGAGCCCGGCGGCGCCGGCATCAGCAGCGCCTGCCCGCCGCGCTCCAGCACGGCCGCGTGCAGCATCAGGTACTGGTGCGCGCGGGTGCTGACGCACCAGTTCATCGCCCATTCCATCTGGGCGAAGGCGTGCGACTGCGGCAGCGGCTCAAAGGGCCGCTCGCCATCGGAGCTGAAGCGCACCTGGGGCCGCCACCAGCGATGCAGGCCGCGGCCCGGGTCCAGGCGCAGGGCGAAGTCGGCATGGCACTCAGGCGGCAGGCAGGGGTAGCCGCCATACAGCTGGCGCAGGCCCTGCTCGATCGAGGCCAGAGAACTCTGCAGGCGGTAGCGGAACACCCCGGCCTGCAGGACCAGGTCGCCTCGCTGCAGGCGCTCGCGCAACGCCGCCGGCGGCAACTGCTCAAGTTTCATGCGGGGAGTGTCGCAGCAAGCCCTGCTCGACCAGGAAGTCCAGGCCCTGCATCAGGCCAGGCCAGACCTCGTCGGGCAAGGAACGCTCCAGCAACAGCGGCAGGCGCTGCTGCAGGTCGGCCAAGGTGGCGGGAGACTGCTCCAGCTCGGTCAGGGCCGCGGCGAGCAGGGCGTCGATCTGCACGGTCTGGCCGCTGCCGTTGTCGAACAGCACCCAGTCCTCGCCCCAGCAGCGCCAATGGAATTCGGCGAGCGGCGCCAGCGACCAGCGCCCATGGTGCACGGGCGGCGCGTCCGGCACAGGAGATGCGACGGGATCAGCCACGCGGGGGGCGTTGGCTCACTTCTCGAGGTAGGTGACGAAGAAGTTGTACGCCGCCGTGTTGTTGCTCAGGTAGAAATTGATCACGTCGGTCGAGCTGTAGGGGAAGGCATAGCCCGTGCGGCCGACGGCCCAGCCGGTGTTGGTCTCGTAGGCCAGGGCGTTGAGGTAGGCACCGAGCCAGTGGCGCTCAGGCGTGCTGGCATAGGTCGGGTTGCTCATCAGCGTGAACAGCGTGAGATTCTTGGTCGTGGAACTGGCACGGATCAGGAGCGAACCCACCGTGACGCGCCAATCGCAGGGCCAAGTCCGCCGGGGCATCGGCTTGCCATCGGCGCCGGTCGTCGACTGTCCCCACCAACCCGGGCTGTAGCCCCAGGCGTTGGGATAGTTCTGGCCATGGAAGGAATGCGCTGCCGACTGGACGCCCGAAATGGTGCAGATCACCGCCTTGCCCGTCGTGGCGCTGTTGCAGACCGCCAAGGTCACACCGCCGGCCATGGCGCGCATGGGGCTCAGGGCTGCCAGGGTCGCTGCACCGCCGGTTCCAGCGGTCTTGAGCAGCACGCGACGACGCGCCAGCGCCTCGGCGGACAGGCCGCGGGCAGCCACCAGGGGGTCCTGCGCTGCCTGCTGATCCACGGTCGAACGCTGCTTGTCCATATCGAACCTCTACAGTCCTGAGAGCTCATTGAGAAAACCGAGACGGCGCGGCCTTGAAGCCCCCGTCATGACAGGCACTGCCGGTGTCGTCGCGCGGCGCTTGGGCATGCGGCATGCCCGGCCAGCCTGCCAGTCGACCCGTATTTGACACTATCGCAAGCACCCTGGACGCCTCACCCGCGCATCCAGGGGGGGCCCGAACGGCCGCCCCGGACGCTCAAACCGGGGACGCAGTTCGGACCGTGCCCGCTTGGCGCGCGCCGTGGCAGCGCCACCGGGCTCCTGTATTCTTGCCGCCCATGAACCGACCCAAACCTTTTTCCATGATCCGCGAGTTCCATCTGGCGGACTGGTTCACCCTGGCCAACGCCTTTTGCGGCATGGGCGCCCTGTTCTCGGTGATGACCTATCTGCAGACCCGCGAGGTGCTGCACCTGTTCTATGCCTGCGCACTGATTCCCGCCGCCCTGGTCTTCGACATCCTCGACGGCCGCATCGCCCGCTGGCGCCAGAAAAGCTCGGCCATGGGTCGCGAACTCGACTCGCTGGCTGACGTGATCTCCTTCGGCGTCGCCCCCGCAGCTATCGCCTACGGCTGCGGGATGCAAGGTCTCTATGACCGCATCATCCTGGTGTTCTTCGTGGCCTGCGGCGTCTCGCGTCTGGCGCGCTTCAACATCACCGCCGAAAAGCTCTCCGAGGGCGGCGACAAGGTCAAATACTTCGAAGGCACGCCCATCCCCACCTCGCTGGTGCTGGTGATCCTGCTGTGGGTGGCGGCCGCCCAGGGCGCCTTGGGCGACCTGATGTGGGGCGGCCGGCTGCAACTGGCGGGCTTCAACTTCCATCCCCTGGTGCTGCTGTTCGCCGTCTCCGGCTCGCTGATGGTGAGCCGCATCCGCATCCCCAAGCTCTGAGCGCTCATCCCCCGCTCACGCCGCGTCGACCACCGTCCGCGGTTCGCGCTGCGGCCGAACGCGCAACGCCCCCAGCACGCCGATCACCAGCAGGGAGATGCCCAGCAGCGTGAGCGCGGCTGGCCATTCCTGGCGCCAGAGATAGGCATAGGCCAGGGCGGCCAGGGTCTCGAACACGATCAGCTGGCCGACCAGGGTCGTGGGCAGGCGCTGGCTGGCTTCGTTCCAGCAAAGCGTGCCGGCCCAGGAGGCCAGCAGGCCGATCGCCAGCATCAGTCCCACATAAGGCCAGGGGCGTGGCCCCAAGGGCAGGTCGACCTCGATCTGCCCGCTCCGTTGCAGCAGGGCCAGGCCCAGCAGCACCAGCAAGGACAGGGGCAGGGTCACCAGGCCCTGCGCCGTGGCCCAGGCGCGGGGGCTGCGGTCCGCGTGCTCGCGCAGCCAGTCGGCGTTGCGGATGGGATACCAGGTCCAGCAGGCCAGCGCGCCCACTGCCAGCAAACCACCCTGCACATAGGCGGACAGCCGCTGGGCGGGCTGACCGGCCAGGGCTTGCAGCTCCGCCTGGTTGACGCAGAGCAGGCCGGCGCCGATCAGGCCCAGCGGCATGAGCAGCCGCGCCCAGGGCAGGCGCCCGTCGCGGTCACGGTTGCGGTGGTTGGACACCAGGGCGATCAGCACCGGCAAGGTCCCGATGATCAGGGTCGGCAGCGGGCCGCCCGCGTGCTGGATGGCCGCCGCCAGGCAGAGGTAGTAGAGGAAGTTGCCGACGGCACTGAGCTTCAGCGCCGCCCACCAGTCGCTCAAGGCCAGCTCGCGCAGCGCGCGCCGGTCCAGCCAGGCCATCGGCAGCGCGATCAGCCCGAAAGCCAGGTAGCGGCCCGCCATCAGCTGCGCGGCCGGGTAGTCCGGCAGCATCTGCGGCGCGACGAAGACCAGGCCCCACATGAGCCCGGCAGCCAAAGCAAAGAAAACACCTGTCCACATGCGGCCATGATGCGGTGCCGCAAGCCTCACGGCTTGTACAGGATTGCTCCGCGGTTCTATCCGGCCGAGGCGCTGAACAACCCCCAGGCCAGGGCCAGCATCATCAGGCCCAGCAGCAAGTCCAGCATCCGCCAGGCCAGCGGGCGGGCGAAGAGCGGCGCCAGCAGCCGGGCCCCATAGCCCAGGCCGGTGAACCACAACAGGCTGCAGCTGATCGCCCCCAGGAAGAAGAGCGCGCGCTGGGCGGGCGGCTGTGCCGTGCCGATGGCCCCCACCAGCAGAACCGTGTCCAGATAGACATGGGGATTGAGCAGGGTGAAGGCCGCCGCCTGCGCCAGCGTGCGCCGGGCGGAGGCCGCCCCGCCGCCACCGGCCTGCAGTGCGGCCGGCCGCAGCACCCGCAGCAGCGCCTTCAGGCCATAGACCAGCAGGAAAGCCGTGCCGGCCCAGCGCAGCAAGGCCGTTACCCCTGGCAGCCGGGCGTCGACAGTGCCCAAGCCCCAGATGCCCAGGGCCATCAGCACCGCGTCGGCCAGCGCGCAGAACAGCACGACCAGGCCCACATGCTGGCGCAGCAGCCCCTGGCGCAGCACGAAGGCGTTCTGGGCGCCGATGGCGACGATCAGGCCGGCCACCAGCGCCAGCCCTTGGAGAAATGCAGCAAGAGAATTCATGCCGCGCAGCATGCCGGGGACGGCCTGGGACGCCCAGTTAGACTTGCTGAAGCGCCTTCAGCGCCGCTGAATCCACTGCCCGCCCATGCTCGACTACCCCCTGATCGCCGCGCTGGCCGCCGTCATCCGAGAGGGCAGCTTCGAGCGCGCCGCCCGCAGCCTGCACCTGAGCCCCTCGGCGGTCTCGCAGCGGGTCAAGCTGCTGAAGCAGCGCCTGGGCCAGGTGCTGGTGATCCGTGACAGCCCCTGCCGGGCAACGCCCGCCGGGCTGCAGCTGTGCCGCCATGCCGAGCAGGTGAACCTGCTGGAGCGCGAGCTGCTGGCCGGCCTTTCGCCGCAGGGCGGGCAGGCCTGCCTTGGCAGCCTGCGTCTGGCGGTGAACGCCGACAGCCTCAGCACCTGGTTCATGCCCGCCGCTGCCGAGCTGTCCCGCCAGCAATGGCTGCTGGACCTGAGCCTGGACGACCAGGACCACACCGCCGAACGCCTGCGCGAGGGCGACGTGCTGGCCGCCGTCACGGCCCTGGCCGATCCCCTGCCCGGCTGCCGCAGCCTGTCCCTGGGTCGCATGGACTATCTGGCCGTGGCGACGCCGGACTTCATCGGCGCCCATTTCCCCGAGGGGCTGCAGGTCCAGGCCCTGATGCAGGCGCCCTGCCTCAGCTACAACCGGCGCGACCAGCTCCAGTCGCGCTGGGTGCAGCAGGTGCTGGGCGAGAGCCCGCCGCTGCCCAGTCATTGGCTGCCCTCCAACGACGTCTACCTGGCCGCCTGCCGCAGCGGCATGGGCTGGGGCATGTGTCCGCAGCGCCTGGTGCAGCCGGAGCTGGACTCAGGCCGACTGCAGCCGCTGGCGCCCGAGCCGCTGGAGGTGCCGCTGTTCTGGCAGGCGGCAGGCCAGGCCTGGCCGCTGCTGGAGCCCGTGACGCGCGCCGTGCTGGCCGCCGCCAGGCAGGGCCTGCGCTGAGCTCAGCGCAGGCGTGGCAGACCCAGCTGGCGTTGATACGCCGCCGGCGTGATGCCGTAGCGGCGCAGCAGGCTGCGGGTCAGGTGTGCCTGGTCGCTGAAGCCGGCAGCGGCGGCCACCTCCGCCGGTGCCAGGCCCCGCGCCAGCAGGCGCTTGGCCTCGAAGCTGCGCAACGCCATCAGCACCTGCTGTGGCGTGGCATGGTGCCGGTCCCGGAAGCTGCGCAGGAAATGGAAGGGACTCAGGCCCGCCACGGCAGCCAGCTGCTCCAGGCTCAGGGCCTGATCCAGGTGGCTGCGCATGAAGTCCAGCACGGGTTCGAAGCGGCCGGGGGCCTCGCCAGCCCGGCGCTGCACACGCGCCTGCGGACGGATCAGCTCGACCAGCTGCAGCAGCAGGCTGTCCACCGCCAGCGGCTCGCGCGCCTCCCACAGCGCGACCATGCATTGCGCCACCGCCTGGGCTTGCGCCGCGCTGCCGCTGATGGCCGCGTCGAAGCGCCAGCCGCGGTCGCCGCCATAGGCCGGCAGCAGATCCTCGTCCAGGTACACCATCTGATACGCCCAGCAGCCGGCATCTGCCGACTGGCCCGTATGCAGGTCTTCAGGATTCATCAGCATCAGGCTGGCCTGCGGAGCCAGGTGCTCGCTGCCGCGCCAGCGGAAGCGGCCCAGGCCCTGGGTGATCACGCCCAGGCCGTAGGCCTCGTGGCTGTGGGCCTCGAAGCGATGCTCGCGGATGCGCGCCCGGTAGAACTCCACTCCGGGCCGGTCGGTCGGACGCCGGTAGAGCGCGCGATCCTCGGGGCTTTCAAAGCGGATGAGGACGTCTGAAGACATGGCCCGGCCATGATGGCACAGCCGGGCCCGTCGGCGTTCAGCGCACGCTCACCGCGCTCATGCGCCAGTTCGTGCGCGGCATGGTCAGCACGACGGTGTCCGGCCTGCCCCACGCTTCGCCATGGAAGCTCATGTGCAACTCGCCATTGGCGCTGTGCCAGACGCCGCCTGGCGAGGGCACCAGCGTCACGACAGGCTGGCCACCCAAGGTGATGCGAAGGCGCAGCCCGTGGCCGTCCACGCGCAGGTCACGGCCATCCTCCAGCAGGTAGGCGCCACTCAGCAGACTCGTGCCTCCGCTCACAAGGGGCGCCGGCATCTGCTTCTGGACACTGACGGGCTCCAGTACCGTGGGCTCGTCGGCGTAAGCCATGCCGCTCAGCGCACCAAGGCCCAGGGCGGTGGCGGCAAGTGCAATGCGGAAGGACTTGTTCATGATGGACTCCTTGAATGCAGGTGCCGCGGCAAGCGGCTGGGTGTCGAGGGAAGGACCGGGGAAGAGACAAGTCCAGTTTGGGAAATTCCTCGCAGGATTGCTCCCGCTCTTCGATCGAACGCTGCTTCAAGGGTCTGAAGTACCTCCGGGTCGGACGAACTGCGACGTCTCCGGATGAGCCGCAAATGCCGATGGAATCGGGTCATGACGGCCCACACATGCCAGGCGTCACAGCCGCCCCGGCCGTGCTGTCCAAAGGCATGTGCACTGGGTCATGGCAAGACCTGACCCCTGTCGACAGGGGTCTGGATGGACCTGCGCGTCAGCCCGCCTGCTGCAGCCAGCGCTCCACGCGCTGTGCGTCGTCTGCCGAGCAGCGCAGGCCCAGCTTGCTGCGCCGCCACAGCACATCCTCGGCGCGCATCGCCCACTCCTCGCGCTGCAGATGGCGCAGCTCGGCTTCGAACAGGCCCGGCGCGACTTCCGCGCCCAGCTCGCCCGAGCCCAGCACGCGATCGACACGGCCGCCATAGGCCAGGCATAGGCGTCGCAGCAAAGGCGCCGGCAGGCGCGGATGGCGCGCCTGCACGGCGCGCAGCAGGCCCTCCAGCGCCGCCGGGCCCGCGCCGACACCCGGAGCCCAGGCCGACACGTCCGCTCCTGGCAGGGGTGCCTGCGCCGTCCAGGGGCCATGGCGACCACCCAGCGTGGCATCAATGCGATCGGCGGCCTCCTCGGCCAGCCGGCGGAAGGTGGTCAGCTTGCCGCCCCAGACATGCAGCAGCGGTGCGCCTGCACTGGCGTCCTCGTCCAGCGCATAGTCGCGCGTCACCGCCGCTGCCGTGCCGGCGTCGTCGTCCAGCAGCGGCCGCACGCCGGCATAGCTCCAGCGCACGTCGGCGGGCCGCACGGTCTGCCGGAAGTAGCGCCCGATCTGGTCGCACAGATAGGCCGTTTCCGCTTCACTGATGCCCGGCGCACGGCCGCCCTCGATGTCCTGCACGTCCAGCTCCACGTCGGTGGTACCGATGAGGGTGAAGTCCTGCTGGTAGGGGATGGTGAAGACGATGCGCCCGTCCGCCCCCTGCAGCAAGTAGGCATGGTCGTGGCCGTAGAGGCGCGGCACGACGATGTGGCTGCCCTTGACCAGGCGCAGGCGGCGTGCCGGCGGCACCTGCCCGCCCGCGCCACGCAGCGCCTGCTCGACGAAGCGCGCCGCCCAGGGGCCGGTTGCATTGACCAGCAAGCGAGCGCTGAGCCGCCGCTCGCCCGTGGCCGTGCGCAGCCGCACCCGCCACTCGCCGGACTCCACCCTGGCCTCGGTGCAGGGGCTGCGCGTCAGGATCTGGGCGCCGCGCTCGCGGGCATCGATGGCATTGGCGACCACCAGCCGGGCGTCGTCGACCCAGGCGTCCGAATACAGGAACCCCCGCCGGAACTGGGGCTGCAGCGGCTCGCCCAGCGCATGCCCGCGAAGGTCCAGCCCGGCAGATGCCGGCAACAGCTCGCGCGCGGCGAGATGGTCGTAGAAAAAGAGCCCCAGGCGCAGCAGCCAGGCCGGCCGCATCTGGGGGTGGTGGGGCATCACGAAGCGCAGCGGGTGGATCAGGTGGGGCGCCACGCGCATCAGCCGCTCGCGCTCCTGCAGCGCCTTGCGCACCAGGCCGAACTCGCGATACTCCAAGTAGCGCAGGCCGCCGTGGATCAGCTTGGTCGATGCCGAGGACGTGTGCGAAGCGAGGTCGTCCCGCTCGGCCAGCAGCACCCGCCAGCCGCGGCCGGCCAGGTCCCGCGCAATGCCCACGCCATTGATGCCACCGCCCACCACCATTACGTCAAAATCAGCCATCTCCGCGCTCCTCGCGAGGCACTCTAACCTGCCGGATTCCTATGAGCTACCTAATCGCACTGGACCAGGGCACCTCCAGCTCCCGCGCCATCGTCTTCGACCGCGACGGCCGGCAGCTGGCCAAGGCGCAGCAGGAATTCCGCCAGATCTACCCGCAGCCTGGCTGGGTGGAGCATGACCCGCAGGAAATCTGGACCAGCCAGCTGGCCACGGCCCGCGAGGCACTGCGGCTGTCGGGCCTGCGCCCGGAACAGATCGCCAGCGTCGGCATCACCAACCAGCGCGAGACCACCGTGCTGTGGCACCGCGGCACGGGCGCGCCGCTGCACCACGCCATCGTCTGGCAGGACCGCCGTACCGAGCCCCTGTGCGCCCGGCTGCGCGAGCAAGGCCTGACCCCGCTGATCCGCGAGCGCACGGGCCTGGTGATCGACGCCTATTTCTCGGCCACCAAGCTGTGCTGGCTGCTCGACCACATTCCCGGCGCCCGCGAGCAGGCCCAGCGTGGGGAGCTGGCCTTCGGCACCGTGGACAGCTGGCTGATGTGGCGCCTCAGCGGTGGCCGCATCCATGCGACCGACGTCAGCAACGCCTCGCGCACCCTGCTCTTCAATGTGCACCGCAACGACTGGGACGACGAGATCCTGGCCGCGCTGCGCATCCCTCGCGAAGTCCTCCCGCAGGTGCATCCCAGCGCGCATGAGTTCGGGCGCATGGACCCGCAATGGCTGGGCGCAGCCCTGCCCATCGGCGGCGTGGCGGGCGACCAGCAGGCCGCCCTCTTCGGCCAGGGCTGCTTCAAGGCCGGCATGGCCAAGAACACCTACGGCACCGGCTGCTTCACGCTGATGCACCTGGGCGAGCACTTCCAGACCTCGGCCAACGGCCTGATCACCACCAGCGCGGCCCAGACCAGCGCCCGCCCTGAGTTCGCGCTGGAGGGCAGCGTGTTCATCGGCGGGGCGGTCGTGCAATGGCTGCGCGACGGCCTGCATGCCTTTCCCAGCAGCAGCGATGTCGAAAGCCTGGCTGCCAGCGTGCCCGACGCCGGCGGCGTGATGTTCGTGCCCGCCTTCACCGGCCTGGGCGCGCCCTACTGGCAGCCCGACGCCCGCGGCGCCATCGTGGGCCTGAGCCGGGGCAGCACCATGGCGCACATCGCCCGCGCGGCCCTGGAATCCATCGCCTTCCAGAGCGCAGCCCTGCTGCAGGCCATGAGCCGCGACGCCGTGGCCGCCGGTGCGGCGCCGATCAGCGAGCTGCGGGTGGATGGCGGCGCCTGCGTCAACAACCTGCTGATGCAGTTCCAGGCCGACCTGCTGGGCATCCCGGTGGTACGCCCGAAGATCATCGAGACCACGGCCCTGGGCGCCGCCTACCTCGCCGGCCTGAGCGCCGGCCTCTACAGCGGCCTGGAGGCCCTGGGCGAGCAATGGCAGGCCGAACGCATCTTCCACCCCACCCTGCCCCGCGAACGCGCGCTGGAACGCATGGCCGACTGGGAGCGCGCCGTCCGCCAGACCATCGCCGGCTGAGGGGCCGTGGGGATGCGGGGCCGCAGGCTCCCGCCCCCAGCAGCGCCCGAGGATCCGGCTGCGCCGGTCCTACGGGCGCGCCCTCTTGAGCGGGCGGGCGCAGCCAGCAGGGGATGGTCCACCGGCCAGACCGATGGATGCGGGGCCGCAGGCTGCCGCCCTCAGCGGCGCCCGAGGATCCGGCTCCGCCGGTCCTCCGGGCGCGTCCCCTTGAGCGGGCGGGCGCAGCCAGCACGAGATGGTCCACCGGCCAGACCGATGGATGCGGGGCCGCAGGCTGCCGCCCCCAGCGGCGCCCGAGGATCCGGCTCCGCCGGTCCTCCGGGCGCGTCCCCTTGAGCGGGCGGGCGCAGCCAGCACGAGATGGTCCACCGGCCAGACCGATGGATGCGGGGCCGCAGGCTGCCGCCCCCAGCGGCGCCCGAGGATCCGGCTGCGCCGGTCCTACGGGCGCGCCCCCTTGAGGGGGCTGGCGCAGCCAGCAGGGGGTGGTCCCATCACGCGGCTTGCGACAGCCGCGACACCTCCCAAGCCGCGATGGCCTGCAGGTGGGCCGCCAGGGCGCGGTTGGTGGCCATGATCAGCACGGAGAGCTCCGATTCGGCCGCCGTGAGCGCCTGCTGCTCCAGCGCGCTGGCCGTGGCCGCCAAGCCGTCCAGGCCCAGGTTCGACGCCACGCCGCGCAGGCGGTGTGCGTAAGCGCGTACGGACAGCGGGCCTGCCGTACGCGCCTCTTCCAGCGCATTCAGATGCTGCTCGTACTGCCGAGCGAAGCTGCCCAGCAGCTTGATCAGCAACTCGGTCCGGCCCGCGCAGCGCAGCACGGCGCTCTCGAAGTTGGCCTCCGGCACCAAGGGCCAGACGGATGCGGCATCCGCCACGGGACGCACCGCCGCCTTGCCGGCCAGCGGCGCCACGAAGGGCGTACTGACATCGGTGCGCTGGCGCCGCGGGAAGGGTGCCAGGGTGCTCAGCAACTCGGCCTGGTCAATGGGTTTGCAGATGTGGCCGCTCATGCCGGCTTCCAGACTGCGCTGACGCTCCTCGCTGAGCGCGTGGGCCGTCAGCGCCAGCACCGGCAGGGCTGGGTCGATCTGGTGCAGCTGGCGCGTCGCCTCATAGCCGTCCATGCCGGGCATCTGCACGTCCATCAGCACCACATCGTAGGCGCCCATGCCCTGCTCCTGCACACGCGCCACGGCTTGTTCACCGCTGTCCGTGGACATCACATGGGCGCCAGCGCCGCTGAGCATGTCATGCAGGATCTCCCGATTGATGTCCACATCGTCGGTGATCAGCACGCGCAAGCCAGCCAGGCTGCGCAGAGCGGGCTCAGCCCTCGGCATGGCGCTGGGCAGGTCCGCCGATGGCGCCTCGGCCTCGAACAGCGGCAGCTCCAGCGTGAAGCAGGAGCCTTTGCCAGGCGTGCTGCGGACCTGGATGTCACCCCCCATCAGGCGGGCCAGCCGCCGGCTGATGCTGAGGCCCAGACCCGTGCCGCCATAGAGCCGGGTCACCGAGGTGTCGGCTTGCTCGAAAGGCGTGAAGATGCTGTCCAGCTTTTCAGCCGCGATGCCGATGCCGCTGTCCTCCACCTCGAAGACCAGGCAGCGCCCCACGTTGGCGGCATGCACGTGCAGGCTCACCCCACCCTGCTTGGTGAACTTGACGGCGTTGGCCAGCAGGTTCACCAGCACCTGCGTCAGGCGCAGGGCGTCGATCACCACCCATGGCGGCACGCCCTCGATGCTGGCGTTCAAACGCAGGTCCTTGGCGCGGGCTCGCTCGCCGACCAGCTCAATGGCGTCATTCACCAGCTGCGCCAGGTCGCAAGGCCGCGAGTCCAAGTCCAGCTTGCCGCTGTCCAGCTTGGCGTAGTCCAGCACATCGTTGATCACACCCAGCAGATGCCGCCCCGCGCGCACGATGCGGCGGAAGCTGTCGGCCGCTGCCCGCGGATCCGCAGCACGCTGTTCGCCCAGCTGGGCCAGACCCAGCACCGCGTTGAGCGGCGTGCGGATCTCGTGGCTCATATTGGTCAGGAACTGGCTCTTGGCCCGCGCCAGGCGTTCCGCCTCGTCGCGCGCGGCGGCCAGTTCACGATGCAGCTGCTTGAAGGACGTGATGTCGGTGCTCAGGTTGAGCACGGCATAGGGTTGCCCCAGCTCGTCACGCAGAGGCACGGAGGTCACGAGGAAGTCATGCTGGCCGTCGGCCAGCTGCATCTGCCGATCGTGGTCCAGCCGCAGGCCGCGCTGCAGCACGATGGCATCGCTCTCGCGCAACTCGGCTGCCAGCTCCGGCCCGAACAGCGTGTGGACCGACTGCCCGATGACCTGATCGCGGGACCGCCCGCATGCCTGCTCGAAGCCCCGATTGACTTGCAGATAGCGCCCCTCGCCGTCGCGGATGCTCAGCAGAATGGGCAGGGCCTCGAGGATCTCCTGCACCTGCTGCTGCTGCTTGTGCAGCTCGGCCGTACGTTCGCGCACCAGCTCCTCCAGATGCTGGCGATGCAGCTCCAGCGACTGCTCGGCCTGCACGCGATCGGTGATGTCGTGCGCAAAGGCCACCACGCAGACGCGGCCATCCATCTCGAAGCGGTCCAGCTTGACGTCCCACCAGATCGGGCTGCCATCGACATGCCGGGACTGCCACTCCAGCGTCTGGCTGCCTTCCTCCAGAGTGCGCCGGACCAGCGCCGTCGCGCGGGCCGGGCTGAACTCCCCGCCCGGGAAGTTCAGCTCGGGCCGCAGAGCCTCCCTTGAGGCGACGCCGAAGCGCTGCAGGCAATGCGTGTTGGCATAGCGCAGCGCGCCGGTCTCGCCGTCGAAGATCTGCACCGACATGTGCGAGGCCTCGAGCAGCTGGCGCAGACGGCGTTCGCTGCTCAGGAGGTCCTGGGCGCTTTGCTGCTGGGCGCGCAGCGTGTTGGCCAGCAACTGGCGCGAGCTGTCCAGCGAGCGGGTCAGATCCCAGTACAGGGTGCCGTAGCGCAGCATCAGCCAACCGGCCAGGCCGCAGCTGAAAAGCTGCACGACCAGGTAGCTGGCATGCGGCGGCGTGTTGCTGGGATTGAGGCCGGTGATCCAGCCCACGCGCTCGGCCGTGAAGAGCAGGGACAGGCCGCCCAGCCCGGCCAAGGCGCCCCACTTGGCCGCCTGCGGCCCCACCATGAAGCCCAGAATCACGACCAGTGCCGTCAAGGCACCCAGGCCGGAAGACATGATGCCGTTGCCATGCACGGCCGCCATCACCATCAAGGTCAGCATGGTGGTGATGGCGAAGAAGGCCGCCGCCCTGCGCACATGCCCGTGCCAGGCCAGCAGGCAGGCCGTGGCGGCCACCACCAGCACGCCCGTGCCCGTGCCCATGCGGGAGAGGCGCTGCGGCCAGCTGTAGCCGGCCTCCAGGGCGGTGGCGGCCAATTGGAACAGCGCCCCCAGCATGACCAGGACCAGGAGCACCGCCGCGCCGCGCGCGACGCGCCGATCCATCGCGGCGCGGAAGGCCTCGATGCCCTGCTGTCGGTCAGCCGCATCCAGGGCGGCTTCGACCGCCCGGACGTCCGGACCTTGGGGTTTTTCCATGGCAGCCGTCACGCGACGAAGCAGCGCGCTTCAGCTCCCCGATGCCGATGTCCTTCGGGCAGCAATGCCGGAAGGTACCTGGCGGGGCGTCCCAGCGCCCCGCTGCCGTGTTGACCGTTCATCCATCTCGTCACTCCCTATTGCCGGGTCGATCTCGATGTACATCCCTCGGTCACGATGGCGCAGCAGCGGCGGCGCCTTTTCTGTTCTTTCCTGGATCTGGGTGCCCTGATGACAGCAGGGAATACCCTGTCCGAACTCTCAGAGTAAGCCAAGCCCCCAGGGCGAGCAAGTCCACACACCCGTGAGTGTGATGACGTTCTTCACGGGCTCAGCCTTTGCGCAAAGCCCCCCAGCACCAGGGCGCCCAGCATGATGAAAATCAAGGCGGCCAGCCCATGCACCAGACGGACGGGGATCCGATGCGCCAGACGGTCCCCCAGCAGCACGGCCGGCACATTGGCCACCATCATCCCCAGCGTCGTGCCCGCCACCACGGCCGGCAGGCTCTTGAACTGAGCTGCAAGTGCGACCGTTGCGATCTGGGTTTTGTCGCCCATCTCGGCAAGGAAGAAGGCCACCAGGGTCGTGCCCAGCACGCCCAGGCGCAGGCCGCGCCCGCCGGCATCCTCCTCGTCGATGCGGTCCGGCACCAAGGTCCAGAGCCCCATCGCCACAAACCCCAGCCCCAGCAACCAGCGCATGACTGCGGGAGCCACGTGCGCCGTGATCCACGCGCCCACGGCGCCCGCGGCGGCATGGTTGAGCAAGGTGGCGATCAAAATGCCCGCGATGATGGGCAGGGGTTTGCGAAACCGCGCGGCCAGCATGAAGGCCAGCAGCTGGGTCTTGTCACCGATTTCGGCGAGCGCCACCAGGCCGGTGGAGACGAAAAAAGCTTCCATGTGAGACTCCCCGGCCGGCTGCAGACACCCATGACCGCCCCTCTCCGGCCGGTTGCCGAGAACGAGCGGTCAAAGGTCTTGCCAGGGACAGGCCCCGCCAGGACGGCGGGGCGGGAACTGCCAGCGCCATGCCGGGACGAAGCCCAGGCAAGTGTGTTGACGCAGGCCCGCGCATCCAGCGCGGCGGCTACTCCCCAATGACGCAGCCGATTGTAGGGTCTGGCACGCGGGTTCCTGCCATGACGCTGGCAGCAGCCCGCGCCGAAGATCGCGCCATGAACTACGCCTACACCATCCTTTATGTCGCCGATGTGCCGGCCTCGCTGCGCTTCTTCGATGACGCCTTCGGCCTGCAGACGCGCTTCCTGCACGAATCCCATGCCTATGGCGAGCTGGAGACCGGCGCCACCGCGCTGGCCTTCGCCCAGCTGGACGTGGCCCGCGACAGCCTGGGTGGCGACTTCGTCGAAGCTGCCCGCAGCGAAAGACCCCTGGGCATGGAAGTAGGCCTGGCCTGCGCCGATGTCGGCGCCGCCTATGCCCGCGCCCTTGCGGCCGGCGCCGTCGGCCTCAAGGCGCCGACCGCCAAGCCCTGGGGCCAGGTGGTCGCCTACGTGCGCTGCCCGGACGGCTGCCTGGTCGAGCTGTGCACGCCCATGGGCGGCTGAGAGGGCAAGACGATGGATGGGACGGCATCGCTGCGCGGACTCGGCCCTCGCAGCCGCGAGCAGCTCGCGGCTCTGGGCATCACCAGCGAAGCGGCGCTCCGCGCTGAAGACGCCTTCGCCCTGTACGCCCGCATCAAGGCGCGCTGGCCCGGCGCCAGCCTCAACCTGCTCTACGCGCTGATAGGCGCCCAGGAGAACCTGGACTGGCGCACGATTGCACGGGAACGCCGCACGGAAATCCTGCTGCGCCTGGACGCCATGGGGCTGGCGCCGCGCTGAATGGGGGCCGGCGCGATGTCACCCGTAGCGCCGCTCCCGCAGCCACTTGGTGGCGATGTACTTGACGCCGGCCAGCACCGGCACGCCGGCGTGCAAGGTGCTGGGGTCCTCGACGCCGCGCGAATCCACGTCGGCAAAGTACAGCACGGCGCCGGGTCGCGGCCTCACCTCCAGGCCCAGGTTGGGGAAGCGCGTGCCGCCACCGTCCTCAACGTCCGACAGATAAAGAATGCAGGTGCCGACCCGCTGCCCGCCGGTGCGCAGATGGCGTTCGCTGCCCGGATGACTGGGATTGAACCAGTCGAAGTGCGCGCGGTATTCGCCGCCGACGCCATAGCGCAGCACCTGCAGGCCTTCGCCGTTTTCCACCGGCCAGTCCAGCAACTCGGCCAGACGCGCCTCGATGCGCGCCACCAGCGGATGCTCGCCGCGCTGGAAGAAGCCACCGGCGCTGGTGCGGTGCTCGTGGGGGCGGGCCTCGCCGAGCTGCTCGTCGACCACCGTCGATCGGCTCAGGCGCGTCTCGGCCAGCGCCATCATCTCGGCGCATTCGGCCTCGCTGAGCAAACCCTCGTACAGCAGCACCTGCGGGTGGTCCAGCTGGGCCACGATGCGCAGCTCGCAGCCATCGCTCAGCCGCAAGCGGTTGCCCGTCAGGCGTGGACAGGGCCGTTGACGCAAGACCTGACCCTCTGCCAAGCCGGCCGCCGCCTGCGCGTGCTCGGCCAGCACCGAGGCCTGGGTGGACTCACCCGCGGTGTCCACGGCCCGGCCCCTGCCGTGCGCCTGCTGCAGCACGCGCTCGGACAGGGCGCGGGGCAGGCCGCCCTGCACCATCATGGGCAGCATGGATTCAGGCGAGCAGCCGCGCGCCACGTTCTCCCGCACCCAGGCCTGCCACTCGGGGCTCAGTTGCTCCAGGCTCATGCCACGCTCCTCGTTGTCTTGTGCCGATGCATTCTGGCCTATCGCGGACAATGGCTGGATGCGCCGTGCCGACCGCCTGTTCCAGATCGTCCAGCTGATCCGTGGACGCCGACTCTCCACCGCCGACTACCTGGCCCAGCGTCTGGAAGTCTCCCCCCGCACCATCTACCGCGACGTGGCGGCCCTGCAGCAGCAGGGCGTCCCCATCGATGGCGAGGCCGGTGTGGGCTACCGCATGCGGGCCGGCTTTGACCTGCCGCCGCTGATGTTCAGCAAGGAAGAGGCCCAGGCCCTGGTTGCGGCGCTGCGCATGGCCCAGCCGCAGATGGACAGCGCCCTGGCCCGGCACGGCGAGGAGGCCATCTACAAGATCCTGGCCGTGCTGCCCGGCACCGCCCGCGCCGCCGCCGAAAGCCTGGCGCTGTGGGCCCCGCTGGGCGGATTGGACGAGGCCACGCGCGAGCGGCTGCAGCAGCTGCGCCTGGCCACCGAGCAGCGCCAGAAGCTGCGCGTGCTTTACCTGGATCTCAGCGGCACGGCCAGCGAGCGCGTGCTGAGACCGCTGGGCTGCTTCTTCTGGGGGCCTGTCTGGACCTTCGCCGCCTGGTGCGAGCTGCGCGAGGATTTCCGCAATTTCCGTGTCGACCGCATCCAGCAGCTCGAAGTGCTGGACGAACGCTTCCGGGACGAGCCCGGCAAGACCCTGGCCGACATGCAGCGGGCCGAGGGCTGGACCTAGGCGCTGCCTGCGCCCGGCTGGCGCCCTCAGCGCCCGAAGCTGCCTTGCGGGATCAGCCAGCGCAGCGGGTTGAAGCGCAAGCGGCTGCTGGGCGCCTCCACCCAGCGGTGAAAAGGCAGGGCGGCCAGATTGGCAAAGCCCCAGGCCGCGAGCACCAGGGCATAGGTCAGCAGCAAGGGCTGTTCGCTTTGCTGGTCATACCAGGCGTTGAGCAGCACCAGCACGGGGAAATGCACCAGAAACAGCGAGTAGGAATGCGTGCCCAGGTGCGCCACCACGTCGGCCACGCGCTGCCGCAGCCAGCCGGCCAGCGGGCCAACCTGCCACTGCCACAGGCCCAGCAGCAAGGCGGTGGCCAGGGCCAGCACCAGGCGCTCACGAAAGTCCAGCCACAGGGCCAGACCCGTCAGCCACAGCAGCAGCAGCAGGCCCAGGCGCGGCCAGCGGCTCAGCGAGAACCAGTGGACCAGCGCACCCAGTCCGTAGGCGCCGAAGAAGTAGAGGCCCCAGCTGTCCAGTTCCGGCACGCGATTGAGGGCCAGCAGGGACAGGCCGCACAGCGCCAGCACCAGCGCCGGACCGAGCACCATGCGCCAGGCATGGGGCAGCAGGCGGCTGCGCCGCGCCAGCCACAGCAGGCCCAGCATCAAGGCGTAGAGCTGCAGGTCGATGGCCACATACCAGGCCCCGACGGTGATGGACTCGTGCCCCAGCAGGCCGTGGGTCAGGGTGGCATGGCTCAGCAAGGTCGCCAGGCTCAGCTGCTGCGGCAGGAACTCTGGCAGCCAGGGCTGCACCAGCCAGGCGCAGCCCAGGGTCAGGGCCACGGCCGCCATGAAGGGCAGTGCCAGGCGCAGATAGCGCCGCCACAAGGACTCCAGCGGCGCCGCCTTCAGCAGGCCACCCTGCGGCGACAGCGCGCGGGCGCTCAGGTAGCCGCCCACCACCAGGAACACCTGCACCGCCATGCGACCGTAGTGGAACAGCCAGCCGCCCAGCGCCGGCCATGCCTTGTGCAGCGCCTCGGCCAGCGGACCGTAGACCGAGAGGTGGTGCAGCACGATGATCTGGGCCGCGAGGGCTTTCAGCGCATCGATATGCAGCAAGCGGGTCTTGGCAGCGGACATGGGTACAGCAGGCCGTCAGCCCAAAGCCGACAGCGTCTTGTTCGTCGTTGATGAATGGATCGCCGCGCGGTCTGGCAAGAGCCGTTCCCGGCCAGGAACGCCTCTGGCAGCCTCGGCCCCTGCATGACCCTGGAACGGCCCAGATCCTGGGCCCGGACACGCGGCAGCCATCAAGGCCCACTCGCAGCGTCCTGCACCATCCTGCAGCGGCGTCCCGGCGCAGGCCGGGCGGCAAAGTGCAGGATTTTAGTCGGGATGGCTACGGATTGACGGACCCACCGGCTTCAGCTGGTGAGCATCGGTGAGCGCGCGTGACAGCACCGCCGCAGCACGACACGAACAAGCCGGCCGCCGTCGACCGGGATGCCCCGTCACCGCGCGTTCAAGCCTGCCCGGCCAGCGCCTGCGCCGCCGGGCTCAGGCGCTCGAAGTGCAGCAGGTCGTGCCACTGGCCATGCAGCTCCACGCTCAGGCGGCTGCGGCCCCAGCAATGGAAGCCGTTCTTCTCCAGCACCCGTGCCGATGCCGCATTGGCAGGGCGCACCGTCGCTTCCAGCCGCCACAGACCCAGTTCCTCGAAGGCGATGGGCAGCAGCAGCCCCACGGCTGCGCTGGCCCATCCGCGACCTTGCGCATCCGCCCCCAGTCGATAGCCCAGCTCAGCCCGGCCGTGCCGGTCGCGCTCCACATGGTGCAGATTGATGCGCCCGACCAGGCGGCCTTCAGCACGGATCAGGAAGGCATGCGCCCGGTCCGCGGCGGCAGCGTCCAGCAGCTCCGCCAAATGCGCCGCCACGCCCTCGGTGCTGTAGAAGGACGCTGGCCGGGCATGGACCCAGGCCTCGAAGTGGGCACGTTCACGGCGCTCGAAATCGAGCAATTCATCCAGGTCCGCCCGTTGCGGTCGATGCAGGCTCAGGTCACTCATGGCGCGCAAGCCTAACAGGTGACGGACCGCAGGCTCGCCATCCACGGGGCAGCCCAGAGACAATGCGGCGCACCACCCTCACTGCGCCACTGGCCTGTCCATCCCATGCTGCTGCGCCCGCTGTCCCTGCGCCTCCAACTCACTCTTGCGCTGATGCTGGCTGGCCTTGCCGTGGTCCTCACGGTGGGCGGCGTCGCCTATCTGGAGTTGCAGCGCAAGTTCAGCTCCCGCGCCGCGCAGCAGGCCACCGAGCATTTCCGCTCCGGCGTAGCCGCGTACCTGAGCGAGTTCGGCAGCTTCGAGCGCGGAGCGGCCTTGGGTCAGTCGCTGGGCGACTATCTGGCCCGGCCCCGAGGCCTGGCACCTGCCGGCGCTGCGGCGCCGCCCGCCATGGCGCTGCCTCCCGGGGACCGGCGCGGCCCACCTCCCGAGCCCGGGCCCTGGGGCGATCGTCCACCCGGCCCGCCACAGGAAGCGGGATTTGCGCCAGGCCCGCGCCCGCATCCCCCTGCAGGGCAGCGGCCACCGTTTCGCTTCATCCTCACCGACCCGCAGTACCGCGTGCTGATGGGCGCTGGCAGCTATCCGCCCGGCGAGGTACTGCCCCAGGCGCAGCGCGCCTTCGCCCAGGCCGTCCTGGTGGACGGGCAGGTGCGGGCCTATGTGTCCACCGAGGGCGTGCTGAGCCCGGGTCAGGAGGACCTGGCCTATCTGGCGGCCATGCGCCAGGCCTTGGCTGTGGGCGCCCTCGCGGCGGCGGTGCTCGCGGCGCTGCTGGGTCTGGTGCTGGGCACGGGCCTCAGCGCCAGTCTGCGGCGGCTGACCCAGGCCGTGCAGCGCATGCATGCCGGCGAACTGCGGCAGCGGGTGGATACGCGCGGCGGGGCAGAGATCGAGTCCCTGGCTCAGGCCTTCAACCGCATGAGCGAGGCGCTGGCGCGCAGCGACGCGGAGCTGCGCAGCTCGCATGCAACCATCAGCGAGCAGGCCCGCCAGCTGAAGGAGTTGAGCATCCGCGATGCGCTGACGGGGCTGTACAACCGCCGCCATTTCGACGAGTCCGTGCGCCAGATGTTCGAGCAGAGCCGTCGCCATCGGCACGACCTGACCCTGGTGCTGGCCGACATCGACTGGTTCAAGCGCATCAACGACCAGTACTCGCACGCCGTCGGCGACGAAGTCCTGCGGCGTGTCGCCGCCCTGCTGGCACGCCAGATCGACGCCGCCCAGCTGCTGGCCCGCTACGGAGGCGAGGAGTTCGTGCTGGCGCTGCCCGAGACCTCGTTGAACGAAGCCGCGGCACTGTGTGAGCAGCTGCGGGCCAGCGTGGCGGCGCAGGACTGGGGCCAGGTCGCACCCGGCCTGCAGGTGAGCCTCAGCATGGGACTGGCGGCCGATGCGGCGGCGGGCAGTGCGCCCGCGCTGCTGGAGCAGGCCGACGCGCAGCTCTACCGGGCCAAGAACGCGGGCCGCAACCGGATCTGCCACGCCTGAGCCGCGGGGGCGCCACCTCCGCGCATGCCGCCGCGCCGGCTCGGCCGCTTATGGCGCCGAGGTCAAGCCGGCTTGCGGCTTGCCCAGCCGGACCTGCAGCCCTTCGTGAATGGCATCCAGCAGGGCCGCACGCTTGCGCGCCTCGGAGCGCTTCTTGGAGGGGATCTGCTCGTAGTCCAGCTGCTGCAGGGCCATGGGAGCGAGCTCGAAGAACCCGTCGGCGCCGCGCTGGGCGCCCAGCTCCTGCCAGCTCTGGTCATAGTCGGCGCGTATGCGCCAGCGGCGCCAGAGATTGATGGCGATCCGCTCCTTGTTGCAGACCAGGCGCACGCTGTCGCAGCCCAGCACCTGCGCCAGCTGCCGGGCCGCCGTCACCAGCAGCGTGGCGGGCCGGCAGGCATGGAACTCCTTGGTCGCCACACGGACCTGCTCGCGGGCCGCCTCGCCGCACTCCCCCTGCAAGCGGCCCACCAGCATCTGCAGCTGGCCGCCACGCTGCTGCAGCACGAAGCTGAGGCCGAACAGGGACGTGCCGTCAAGCCGCAGGCGCAGGCAGAGCTCGCCTTCCCGGTGCCCGTCATGGATGGCATTGAGCTCCAGGCTGAAAGGCAGGCCCGACTTGCTCAGCCCGGCATAGAGGATCTGCGGCTGCAGCGCGGCTGCCGAGGCCAGCGGCAGCAGCCCCAGCGCACCCAGGGTGTCGTAGTGGTTGATCAGCGTGTCGACCCGCTCGGGGCAGCGCAGGCTGTTGCGCAGATAGGGCCGGAAGGCCTTGGTCAGCAGCTTGGCGCTGCAGGCCTGGGCCAGCAAGGGCTGCCCGTGGATGTATTGCAGCCAGCGGCGTGTGGCGCCCGGGTACAGCAACGCCCCCAGGCGCAGCTTGAGCCTGTCCTTGCGGCACAAGCCTGGTTGCGCCAGGGCCGCCTTCAGCGAAATCGACATCACCACACTCCTCCAAGCTCACGCGCTGCCACCCATGCCGCCTGGGCCGATACAGTCGGTCTGTCGCCGCTGTCCCTTGGGCCACAGGGGATCGAGCCGATTGTAAAGATTCGTTGCCGATCCGCGGATCCCTGCCGATGCTGCGGCGACACTGCCTGCCTGAGGACGACCGACATGCTTCGCCTTTACTACGCCCCCGGCAATGCCAGCCTCGCGCCGCACCTGCTGCTGCGGGAGCTGGGCCAGCCTTTCGAGCTGGTCCTGGTCGATCGCGACCAAGGCGCCCAGCGCAGCGCCGATTACCTGCGCCTCAACCCCAATGGCCTGATCCCGGTGCTGGTGGACGGTGATCTGGTGCTCTATGAGACCGTCGCCATCCTGCTGCACCTCGCCGACCGCCACCCGCAGGCCGGCCTGCTGCCGCCGCTGGGAAGCCCCGAGCGGGCGCAGGCCTACAAATGGCTGTGCTGGCTCAATACCGGCTTGCAGCCCACGATGGGGCGCTACTTTTACCCCGAGCGCCATCTGCCGCCGCAGTTCCCGGAGGCGATCGCCACGCTCAAGACCCTGGCCGAGCAACGCGCCGGCGAGCTGCTGGACATCCTGGACGCCGAGTTCGCCCGCCACGGCGGCCCCTGGATGCTGGGCGAGCAGTTCAGCGCGGTCGACCCCCTCGCCTTCATGATGTGCCGCTGGACCCGCGGCATGCGGCGTCCGGCACGCGACTTGCCGCATCTGGGCCGCTATGTCCAACGCATGCTGGACAGGCCCACCGTGCAGGCCCTGTGGGCGGCGGAAGGATTGCAGGCGCCCTATGTCTGAACCCACCGCCATGCACACGACCGAGCTCATCCTGGTCCGCCACGGCGAGACCGACTGGAATCTGCGCAAGTGCTTCCAAGGCCAGATCGACGTGCCTTTGAATGAGCGGGGGCGGGACCAGGCACGTCGTCTGGCGCGCCAGCTGCATGCCGAGGGGCTGCGCTTCGATGCCGTCGTCAGCAGCGACCTCAGCCGCGCTCGCCAGACGGCGGAACCGGTCTGCCAGCTCCTGGACCTGCAGCTGCAAAGCGAAGCCGCCTGGCGCGAGCAGGCCTTCGGCGTGCTGGAGGGGCAGAGCGTGGACGCCTTGCGCAGCGAGCACCCCGAGCTGCACGCCCAGTGGCAGCGTCATGATCCGGACTATGCCCTGCCCGGCGGAGCGGAGAGCCGCCGCCAGTTCTCGGCCCGCATCCTGGCCGCGGCGGATCATCTGGCCCGGCATCATCGCGGGGGTCGAGTCCTGGTCCTCACGCACGGCGGCGCCCTGGACATGCTCTGGCGCGCAGCCCAAGGCCTGCCCCTGAGCGGACCGCGGGCCTGCGCCATTCCCAACGCCGGCATCAACCGGCTGCACTGGACGGCTGACGGCCTGCGTCTGCTGTCCTGGGCCGAGGACCAGCATCTGCAGGCACCGGTCTGACATGGGCTCTGCGACCCAGGTCCGCCCCGCTGAATCACCATCACCAAAGACACCCGGCATAGACCCTCTGCAAGCCCCGCACGCGGCTTGCTATGGTCTGCCCATGCCGACCCTCTCTTCCCCTGTCCGCCGCGTGAGCCGGCGCGCCTGCTTGGAGCGCTTGGGCGCCCTGGCCGGCAGCGGCGCCGTCTACACCGCCCTCAGCGCCTGGGGCCTGGCCCAGGCCTCGCCAGCGCAGGCGAACTTCCGCCTGGGCCCCGCCCCGGCTCGCGGCAAGCGGGTGCTGATCCTGGGCGCCGGCATTGCGGGGCTGGTGTCAGCGCTGGAGCTGCTGCGCGCGGGCTACGAGGTCGAGATCCTCGAGTACCAGGACCGCATCGGCGGCCGCTGCTGGACCCTGCGCGGCGGCGACCGCTACACGGAGCTGGGCGGCGCCAGCCAGCATTGCCAGTTCGACCGTGGCGAGTACTTCAACCCCGGCCCCTGGCGCATTCCCTACCACCATCATGGCGTGCTGGACTACTGCCGCCAGCTGGGCGTGAAGCTGGAACCCTTCGTCCAGGTCAATCACAACGCCTATGTGCACAGCCCGCGCGTGGCTGGCGGCCGGCCGCAGCGCCTGCGCGAAGTGCAGGCCGATTTCAATGGCGACGTCGCCGAACTGCTGGCCAAGCTCGTGCGTCAACAACCGCTGGACGAGTCTTTGAGCGCCGAAGACCGCGAGCGCCTGCTGCAGGCCCTGCAGCAATTCGGCGGTCTGGACCGCGAAGGCCGCTACCGCGCGGGTGAAGCGGCTGCGGACCGGCGCGGCTTCGAGCCTTACCCGGGTATGGGCGTATCCGCCCATCCGCCCGAGACCGCCCCGCAAGGCCTGCAGGCCCTGCTGCGCTCCGGCCTGTGGGGCCAGCTGGGCCAGGGCGCCAGCTTCGAATACCAGACGCCGCTGTTCCAGCCGGTGGGCGGCATGGACCACATCGCCCAGGCCCTCGCCCGTGCCGTCGGGCGGCAGCGCATCCGCCTGCAGCGGCGGGTCAGTGCCATCCAGCAGGACGCCCGCGGCGTCCGCGTCCAGGTGCAGGACCTCAGCCAGCCGGGCCATCCCGCGCAGACCCTGCAGGCCGACTGGTGCGTCTGCACACTGCCCTTGTCCGTGCTGTCCCAGCTGGAGCTGCAGTGCAGCCCGGCCCTGCGCGACGCCATCGATGCCGTGCCCTATTTCTCCGCCTTCAAGGCCGGCCTGCAGTTCAAGCGCCGCTTCTGGGAGGAGGACGAAGCCATCTTCGGCGGCATGAGCAGCACCGAGCTGCCCATCCGGCTGATCGGCTACCCCAACCACGACCTGCAAGGCCGCAAGGGCGTGCTGCTGGGCGCTTACGCCTTCGCCACCCAGGCGCTGGAGTTCACCGCGCTGCCACCCGACGAGCGCCTGCGCGAGGTGTTGCGCATGGACAGCGTGATCCACCCGCAGGCCGCCGCCGAGTATGAATGCGGCATGGCTGTGGGCTGGCACCGGCATCCGGCCACCCTGGGCTGCTTTGGCGACTGGAGCCGCGTGGCCCGTGAGCGCCACTACCCCACCTTGCTGAAGATGGATGGGCGGCTGATCCTGGCCGGCGAGCACGCCTCCTTGCTGCCCGCTTGGCAGGAGGGCGCCGTGCTGTCGGCCCGCCACGCCATCACCCAGTTGCACGAGAAGGCCCGCGCCGCATGAAAGCCGTCCTGACCCTCCTGGTGGCCGCGCTGCCGGCGCTGGCCATGGCCGAAGAACCGCCGGCCGGCGCCGAACCTCGTTTTTCCAGCGGCTGGCGCTTCGAACAGCGCAGTGGTCCGGCGCTCTATGCGGCCTTGTGCGCCGCCTGCCACATGCCGGATGGCCGCGGCGCCCAGGGCGCCGCGGCCTACCCGCCGCTGCAAGGCAGTCCCCGTCTGGCCGCCACGTCCTATGCGCTGCACATGGTGCTGAACGGCCACCGCGCCATGCCCGGCTTCGGCCGCCAGCTGAGCGACGAACAGGTCGCCGCGGTGCTGAGCCACGTCCGCGAACGCTTTGGCGGCCTCGCTGCCGACGCCGCGCGCGTCACGCCGGAAGAGTCCGCCGCCTTGCGCAAGGCGCAGCAGGCCAGTCCGTCCGCCGCGCATTGATACGCCTGGCAGCGCGCCGCCGACTGCCTCCTGCCCCAACCGCTCAACCCGGAGACCGCATGAAACGACTGGCCCTCGCCTGCCTCCTGCCCCTGGCGCTTGCCGCGCAGGCGCAAACGCAAACGCAAACGCCGCCGACCCCGACCGGCAGCAGCGCGGACGTGACCCGCCACCGCACGCCTGGCTCCAACTTCCCCATCGCCAGCGCCGTGGAGGTGCCCGCCGGCAAGACCCTGGTCTTCCTGAGCGGCGCAGTGCCGGCCGTGGCCGACCCCAAGGCCGAACGCGGCAGCCTGGCCGCCTATGGCGACACGCGCACCCAGACCCTCAGCGTGCTGGCCAACATCGACCGCCAGCTCAAGGGCCTGGGTCTGGGCATGGGCCAGGTGGTGAAGATGCAGGTTTTCCTGGTGGGCGATCCTGCCAAGGGCGGCCGCATGGACTTTGACGGTTTCATGTCCGCCTACACCGAGCATTTCGGCACGGTGGCCCAGCCCAACCTGCCCGCGCGCTCGGTGATGCAGGTCGCCGGCCTGGTGGTGCCGGGCTGGCTGGTGGAAATCGAGGTGACTGCCGTCCGCTGAGCTGAGGACGCTGGCCCAGTTTGGAACAGAACTGTCATAAACAGTCTTCACAATGCGGGGCATGTCACGCGCCAAGCCCCTCCCCCAAGCTTCTCGTCCGCAACGCCGCCATGCCCTGCGCCTGGCCGTCCTGAGTCTCTTGCTGCCGGCCTTGAGCCCCAGCCACGCGCTGGCTGACGTGCAAGGCGTGGGCGCCAGCTTCCCCTCGGTGGTCTACCAGGCCTGGACCCAGCAATACGCCCGCGCTCACGGCCGCAAGGTCAGCTACAAGCCCACGGGCTCGGGGGATGGGCAGAAGCAGATCCTGGCCCGCACGGTGGACTTCGCCGGCAGCGACGTGCCCTTCAGCGAGGCCGAGCTGGCCAGCAAGCAGCTGGTGCAGCTGCCCATGCTGGTGGGCGGCATCGTGCCGGCGGTGAACCTCAAGGGTCTGGCCCATCTGCGCCTGGACGGGCCGACACTGGCCGACATCTTCCGCGGCGAGATCCGGCAATGGAACCATGCGCGCATCGCCGCCCTCAATCCCGGCGTGACGCTGCCCGCCCTGCCCATCACGCGCGTGGTGCGCAAGGACAAATCCGGCAGCACCGATGCCTTCAGCCGCTACCTGAGCCTGGTTTCGCCCGCCTTCCGCGAGCAGATCGGCGCCGGCATGCTGCCCAGGTGGCCCGAAGGCGCCGTCGCCGCCGAGGGCAATGACGGCATCGCGCAGACGCTCAAGAGCACGCCCGGCAGCATCAGCTATGTCTCCTACGATCGCCTGCAGAAGGCGCAGCTCAGCGGCGTGCTGCTGCGCAATGCCGAGGGCAGCGATTTCGTCGCCGCCAGCGAAGCCGGCTTCCGCGAAGCGGTGCGCAATTCGTCCATGGGCCGGGCCGGCGACGAATCCGCCAGCCTGCTGCAGCGCCCCGGCAAGGGAGCCTGGCCCATTACCGTCACGTCCTACATCCTGGTCGACGCCCGCCCCAAGTCGGCCGCGGCCGCCAGCGAGGCGCTGCATTTCATCAACTGGACCCTGCAATCGGGCGATCGCCTGCTGGCGGAAACCGGCTTCGCGCCGCTGCCCGTGGCCGTCCAGGCTCGCATGGCGGCGCGGATCGCCAGCGTGCGTGCGCAGGATGGCGGCGTGATCAACTACTACTGAGCCACACGCACCCACGGACCCGCCACCTCATGGCAGGCCCTGGGCGGTGACCGCGGCCGGGAGGCGTCCAGAAGAGCCGGCGCGCGTCACCCGCGGTCTCAATTCCTGTTGCGCTGGCGCTGCTCGCGGGCCTCGCGAAGGGCCACGCACTCGGCATGGCCATGAAAGCGGGGCTTGGCACACTGCTCGTCCAGGCACAGCGCACGCGCCAGGAACACGCGCTTGCCGCAAGCCTCTGAGGGGCTGGCGGGCAGGTCGTGGTCCGGTGCGGCGACGGCGCTGGCCGGGCTCGGCTGCGCAGCCGCGATGGGCGCGCGCTCCACGGGCGCTGGCGCCGCTGGCGTCGCACTGGACGCGGGCGCAGCGCTCGGTGAGGCCTCCTTGCGCTTGCGGGGCGGCTCCATGCCGGCGCGCTTGTCGGCAGTCTTGTCAGCAGTCTTGTCAGCCTGCAGCACCGCCGCGCTGGGCGCCGGCGCCACCGGGTTCGAACTCGATGGCGGATTCGAAACCGTACTCGCAGGCTGCACATGAAGGGCGGCCTGCTGGGATTGCACCAGTGCCAGGACCGGATCGGCCGCCTCCGTCTGCTCCTTGCTGGCCGCCGAAGCCGGCGCATCGGCCGCCATGGCCAGCTCCGCCTGCGAAGGCGAGGGGCGGTGGATCAGCAACTGCACCATGGCCACCAGCAAGGCGGTACCGGTGCCTGCGGCCGCCAGACCCAAGGTCCAGGGCCAGCGTCGCTGCGAGGCGGGCGTCTTGCGGCGCATCGCGGGCGGGCGCGGGCTCTCCGGTGTCGGCTCGGGCAAGGGCACGGGGGCCGAGGCGATGCGGGCGTCCTCCAGCAGCAGGTCCGGCACGTCCATGGCCCGCGTGGGCAGGAAATCGCTGTCCCCCAGCTGGCGCGTCTCGGCAAACTCGGAGTCGTTCGCCAGCCGCGTGTCCTCGAAACCCACCGGCGGCGGCACGGTCGTCGTCTCGGCCAGACGCGCCTCGGGCGGTGCCAGGCGGCCTTCCAGTGCGGCGCGCAGATGCGCCACCGACTGCGGCCGGTCCTGCGGATGCACGCGCAGCATCCAGTCCACACAGGCCAGCAGCTCGGGGCTGTAGCCCGGCGGCGCCAGCGTCACCAGGCTTTGATAGTCATCGCCCAGGCTGCGGGCGGTGGCCGCTGGCGGCGTGCGGCCGAGGATCAGTTCATGGACCATCGCGCCCAGCGCGTAGAGATCGGTCCAGGGGCCTTGGCGCAGCTGCCGCGATTCGGCGTACTGCTCGATGGGCGCATAGCTGGGCTTGAGGATGGCCGTCAGGCCCTCGGCCCGGTCGCTGATGACCTGGCGCGCCGCGCCGAAATCCAGCAGCACCGGCGCAGCACCGCCATAGGGCAGGAAGACGTTGTCCGGCGCGATGTCGCGGTGCCAGATCGATTCCGTGTGCAGCAGTTCCAGCGCCTCCAGCAAGGCGGTCAGCAGGCGGCGCAACCAGGCTTCGTCAGGCTGCTGGCTCATGGCCCGGCGGGCCTGGCGCAGGGTCTGGCCCTGCAGGTAGGGCATGACCATGTAGGCCGTGCCATTGGCCTCCCAGAAGCGGTAGACCTTGAGCAGCGAGGGGTGGTCGAAGCGCGCCAGCAGGCGCGATTCATTCACGAAGGAGCGCAGGCCGGCGTCAAAGGTTTCCTGTTGCGAACCCGAGCGCACCGAGACCTTGGACTTGGCATTGCGCTGGGCCAGCATCGAGGGCATGTACTCCTTGATGGCGACCTGGCGCTGCAGGGCATGGTCCTGCGCCACATAGATGATGCCGAAGCCCCCGACGGCCAGCGTGCTGAGGATTTCCAGCTCGCCGAAGCGTGTGCCGGCGGGCAGGGCATTGGGCGCGGCCGAGGAGGCGGCGGCGCGTCGATCGGGGCTGGCGTCGGACATCATGACCGGGCGGTAACGCGAGTGCGGGGTTCAGGGACGGGCAGGATGCGGCGTGCGAGGGTCGAAGCGTAGCGGATCAGTTGCATTGCGGACGTCGCTTCTCCGCAAGATGTAACAACTGCTTGCGCCTCTGCCGCGTCGAGCGAGGAATTCGTCAAGGTTGAAGGGGCAGGTGCCTCAGGTAATCGTGCAGCTGGCGCGCCAGGGCTTCGCGCTCGGCCTGGGGCAAACCCTCGGACAGCGGCGGCATGGTGGTGCCGGGCTTGAGCTGGGCGGGCTGCAGCAGCCACTGGCGCCAGCGCTCGGGGCTGATTTCGCGGGCCCGGCGCGCCAGGTTGAGGGGCATCTTGTCGCCGCCATAGCCATTCACCTGGTGACAGCTGAGGCAATGGGTCTGCAAGGCCTGGGCCTGGGCGCCGTAGCGGCCGGCCATCGTGCCGGGCAGCAGGGCCGCACGGCTGGAAGGCGTGCGGCGGATGCTGGCCACCTGATACGGCCAGACCGCGCCGCCTTCGGCCTGCAGGGCCGGTTCCTTGAGGTTGTCCCAGACCAGGTAGTAGGGACCAAGCGGCACCTGCTTCTCGCCCTGGGCATGGTTGTCCACCTGGAAGGCCTGGCCGTCAGCGCGGGCGGTGACGATCCAGGCACTGTGCCGGCGGAAGCGGTCCACCGGGATGCGCGACACGAAGCCGTCCAGCGCACGAAACTCCAGTTCGGCGTCGCCCAGGTCCCAACCCTTGCCCAGCCACTGGTCCAGCAGAACCCGGGCCGGCCAGCCGCGGTAGTTCACATGCACCGGCTGCCCGGGGCGCGAGAGATGCGGCTCCAGCACCGTCACCTGGCCAGGCGCCGGCCCCCCGCGAGCGGCAAGGGCCGGGTCCGGTAGTTGCACCGGCGCCCCCACAGGCCGGGCCGGGAGCGGCAGAGCGAGGGCCCCGGCCGTCATCACTGCGCACAGGAGTCCCGGCAGGATGCGGGGCGCGTGCATGGAGCGTTGCATGATCATGTTCGACGCACTCAGGGCTTGAGGATCAGCGTGCTGCGCGCCTGCGCCTGCACGTCGGCCGCGTCCAGCCACTGGGCGCGGGAGCGGCCGGCCAGGTAGTCCCGCGCCTGGTCGCTGTAGTGGCGGTCGCCCAGCACGCCGCTCTGCCCGACCGGGTTGATGCCCTGGCTTTGCGCCGGCGCGGCAAAGTCGATCACGCGACGGGTCGAAGGGCCGTAGACCACGCTCCAGGGCGCATTGCCCGTGCGCTGGGCCAGGTTGTTGGGAACCTCCTGCGCGCCAGGCGCCGGGAAAGGCCCGACATTGAAGATGGGCGCCAGCCACTTCACCTCGCCCAGCGGGTGCTTGTGAGTGACCGTGTGCGCCCGGCCCCAGGTCCACTGGGCCGGATCCTCGCCAAAGCTGCGCCGCAGGTGCTGCAGCGCGGCGCGCCAGGCCTCGGCCACGATTTGCTCGCGGGTCTCGCGCTGGGGCGTGGCCTTGCGGTCCCACCAGGGCGAATCCGGGTCGGCGGTCAGGCGCGGCAGCGCGTGGTCCAGCAGTCGGGAGCGCGTGAGATTGGCCATCATGGCCTCGTCCATCTTGTCGGCCAGCACCGCATGGATCAGCTGGTGCTCGAACTGGTGGAACAGCACCGGCGCCCGGTCTTCCAGGCGATGGCTGCCCTTCCAGTCCGCCAGCAGTGCGACCAGCGCCGCCCCCTCCTGTTGCTGGCGCAGGAGGGGCAGCAGTGGCGCCAGCACCCGCGGGCCGTAGCCCGTGTCATCGACCAGTTGAAGAGCCTGGGCGCGGGCCTGGTCCCATCCCGTGGCACTGGCCTGCAGGCCCTCCTCCAGGCGCCAGGCCCGGTCTGGCAGGTTGTAATAGCCCGGCAGCGCTTGCGGGGAAGCCGGCTGGTGGTTGGCCGAGACGATGTAGCCGCGCGCCGGGTTCTCCTCCTGCGGGTTGGCCGAGAAGGGCAGGAAGCCGGGCTTGTCCGCCTCGGCCGTGCTGCCGTCCAGGATGAAGCTGGGATTCACACCGGCGGGCCGCTGTGCCAGGCGGGCCGAGGCCCACCAGCCGATGTCTCCCGCCGCATTGGCCCACACCACATTGAGGCCCGGCGCATGGATGCCCTGCACCGCCTTGCGCGCGGCGCCCAGGGTATCGGCGCGGTTGAGCAGGTAGAAGGCGTCCACGATGGGGTTGTCGCTCTCCAGGAAGGTCCACCACATCGCGATGGGCGTCTTGCCGGGGTCGCCGGGCACCACGTCGTTGACGATGGGGCCATGCGGTGATCGGCGCAGCTGGAAGACCTCGTCGGCCCGGCCCTTGACCTTGATGCGCGCCTCCTGGGACTCCAGCGGCACCCAGGCCCCCTTGACCAGCACCTGACCGGGATGGCTGGCATCGGTCTTCTCGGCGATCAGGTCGATGTCGTCGTTCTGGAACATGGTCAGGCTCCAGCCGAAACGCTGGTTGTGACCGATCAGGGCGAAGGGATTGAGCACCTGCAGATGGCCGTAGAGCTCGAAGCCCGGGGCCTTCAGGTGGGCCTCCCACCAGACGGCCGGCGTCGAGAAACCGATGTGCGGATCGCCGGCCAGCAGCGGTTTGCCGCTGCGGGTGCGCCCGCCGGCGATCACCCAGGCGTTGCTGCCCTCCAACTGGGCCAGACCGGTGCCCAGGCTGTCGCTGAGCTGCCCGATCCGGGCCAGGGCCTGCCAGTCCGAGGGCTGCAGGCGGGCGCCGGCCATGGCCACCGAAGCGGCCGGAGCCACCATGCGCGCGCGTGCCGCCAGGGCGCCCTCGGGCTTCCAGTCCAGGTCAAAAATCTTCAGATAGTCCGGCCCCAGCTGATCCCGCACGTAAGTGAGCGCAGGCTCCGTTCGAAAAGCCAAGGCGAAGCTGTAGGCCAGATAGCCGGCCACCGCATAGGTGTCCACGGGCGTGAAGTCGCGTTTGGGAATGCCCAGCAGCTCGAACTCAATAGGCGCGGGGCGCGTCGCCTGGTACTGGTTGACCCCGTCCAGATAGGCCCGCAGGGCTTGCTGGGCCGGTCCGGCAGGATGAGCCGCTTCGGCCTTCGCGCGGGCTTGCGCGAAGTCGATCAGGCGCAGGCCGCGAAAGAGCCGGTCGGTGGGCAGCAGCTTCTCGCCCAGCACTTCGGCCAGTTCGCCGCGCGCCAGGCGGCGCGCCATCTCCATCTGGAAGAGCCGGTCCTGGGCATGCAGATAGCCCAGTGCACGGTACAGGTCCGGTTCGTTGGCGGCCTCGATATGTGGCACGCCCCAGGCATCGAAACGCACCTTGACCGGCTGGCTCAAACCCTGCAGTTGCAACTCGCCTTCGCGCCTGGGCAGCTTGGCCCGCCAGTGCAGGCCGGCCGCCAGCAGGGCCAGAACCAGCACGCCCAGCAGCAGCCGGAGCAAGGAACGAAGACGAAGAATGCGTGCAGCCATACACCGGACTCCAGAACGGGCATGCATTGCAGCACAGGGCAAGGGCTCGCGCATCGGGATTGGCGCGGGCCTGCAGCCCCAAGCTAGGGAGCAGCGTGGGCCCTCCGCAAGCGCGATGGCGGCGAGCCCTGGGCCGTGTGGACTTTGCAATGAAAAGGGCTGATGGCCCGCGAAGTCCATCAGCCCCGATCATCCGCGCAGTACCGCGGTGCATGGCGGGCCCCAGCGGGCTGCCAGCTCAATGCGGATGAGTGTGCTCAGACCTCCTCATCCGCCCCTCCGGCCCATCTTGTGGGCCACCCCTCGTTTTCGTGGGATGAACTGTAGGCCGTTTCGCGCACAAAAGGCTTGCGTTTCGAGGCGGCCGCCTCAGTTTTGGCGCAGGAAAATTGCGTTATGTCAGCAGATATGGGAATGTCCCCATCAAGGAAAACCCCAGGCGCGCAGTAATTCGTGAACTTGCTGCCAGGACAGCTCCCCATTGCGCCAGCGCAAAGCGCCAAGGCGCCAGTTGCAGCAGGCGCGCCGGCCCTGCCGGGGCCGTACCGGCTCAGGCCGTGGCGCGCGGCCCGCGCTGGCGCAGCTGGGTCAGGGCCTCGATGCGCTTGAGCAGCTCACGGTCGCTCCAGGGCTTCTTGAAGATGCCGTACAGGCCCTGGATCTGGTGCACCCGCCCTTGCAACTCCTCATGACCGGTGATGGCGATGATGGGCAGATCTTCGGTCTCCAGTGCGCCCTGCACGTCGGCGATCAGCTCGAAGCCGTTCTTGTTGGGCATTTCCAGGTCGGTGATCATGACCTGCACCGGATGGCGGGCCAGCACTTCCAGGGCCTCGACGCCGTCACGGGCCAGCAGCACCAGATAGCCGGCGCCCTCCAGCAGCTTGCCGAGCTTGGCCCGCACCACGGCTGAATCGTCCACCACCAGCACGGGCACCGGCCCCTGCTCCGGCAGCACGCTGGGCTGGAAGCGGCTCGCTGCGCCCGGGCCGCTGAGGCTGGCCGGCAGCTGCGACTCCTGGAATTGACGGACCTCCTCGTCCTCCTTGCGGATGCTGATCAGGATCACGACGATGGCCAGAGGCACCGCGATCAGCAGGGGCAGCAGGTAGGGACCCAGGAGGTCAGGCAACTGGAAAGGCATGGGGAATTTCTCCACGCCGGCGGCGCTGCCGGCAGGGCTGGGCGGATGCCGCAGGAATCTACCACCGCCGCCCGCGCGCCGAACTGGGGATTGCACAGGGCCGCCCGCTCGAATAGGCGGGTCAAGCCTCGTGTTTTGTAAGCAGGCGTGTCTGCCGTAGCCATCCCGTACTAAACCTCGCGCCGTCGCCGGTAGCCGTGCTCTTCGCAGAGGGCGCCGCGGAACTCGCGCCGCTCCGTGCAGAAGCGGTGCATGCCACAGGCTTGCAGCAGCTGGATGGAAGGCTGGTTGCGGGCATCCACCCAGCACTCGATCTCCAGGAGTCCACCGGCGTCCAGCAGCCAGTCCTGCAGGGCGAGAAAGGCTTCGCGCCCCAGGCCCTGCCCACGTGCGTCCGGATGCAGGGTGATGCCCATCCACGCCGCCCGCGGGCGCGAATCCTCAACCGCCCCTTCACCACGGGCCAGGGCGCGCAGGCACAGGCCGATGTCGCCGATCAGCTGCTGATCCATCGCGTCGGCAATAGCCAGCTGGACCCACCGATCCGGCACGCCGATCGGCGCCGCGCTCATCTCGCGCACAAACGCCTCGGACTGCGCCGTGTCCTGGGCAGGTGCCCAGCCCTGGAAACGCGCGGTTTCGGCATCGCTGCGGTAGGCGTGGAAGCGCGCCAGGTCGCCCAGGCACATGCGCCGCAGCAGCACGCGGCCCGCGCTGGAGCGCAACGGCAGCTCGGCGGCCAGCGATCGCGCCGGCCTCTGGGAAGCGTCAAGAAATTCGGGGCTGTTCATGCGTGCAGGGCTCAATCAGGGAGTGACCAGGCCCCTGGCAGCCTAGCGCATGGGATCCCCGGGACCAGGCGACAGCCATTGCGGCGTCTGCCGGCGCAACGAGCGCAAGGCCTCGCCGGCCTGCTGGCGCTGCTTTTGCTGATCCTCTTGCAGCGCTTGCAGACGCTGCGCCGTCTGGGCCGCCCGCGTCGCGTCCCCGCTCGCCTCGTAGAGGCGCAAGGCATTGCGCAGCAGCGGCGCCCGCATGAAGGGATAGGCCGCCAGCGCCGCCGGCAGCAGCAGCGGCTCCAGCAAGAGGCGGGCCCGGCTCAGGTCGCCCGCCAGCAGCGCGCATTCGCCCTGGGCATGCTGAAGCGAGGCCCAGGCGTGGGGCAGCTCGTTCTGCCGGATCAGCGCCTGACCGGCCTCGAACAGCAGTTGGGCCAGATCCAGACGCCCGCCATGCATCATGGCGATGCCGATGTTGAGATGCAGGGTGGATCGCTGCCGCGGGTTCATCTCGGGCGCGTTGAGCTGCGAGCGCGCCTGGAAGGCCAGCCGCAGCTGCCGCTGGGCCATGGCGTCGGCATGCAGGTGCTCGCCACGGCGGCGCAACTCGTCAACGGCCAGGGCGCCGGCCAGCAAGGCATTGGTGTAGGCCCGCGTCATGGCGTGCGGCTCGCGGCTTTCCCTCGCCCGCGACAACGCCTGCATGTGCAGCATCTCGGCCTCGTCGTACTGCCCCAGATGGGCGCAGACATGGGCCAGCGATCCCAGCGCGCGCGGCAGCATGGCATGCAGCTGCGGCGGCTGGGCCGCCAGCTCCACCGCCTCGCGGGCCATATCCAGAGCCTCGTCCAGCAGGCCGGCCCCGCTGAGACACAGCACGGCGATGTCCTGCATCTCGACGCGCTCGGCGCGCGCTTCGGGTGCCAGCAGATTCAGCGCCAGGCTGGCGCCGGCATAGGCCTGCGGCAGATCGTAAAGCGCCCAGCCGGCACGGGCCTGCATCTGCCCGATCTCGCAGCGCGATGCCGCCGGCATGGACGCCGCCTCGCAGGCCGCCTGGGCCGAGGACAGCAGTTCCAGGGTATCGCGCATGCGCTGCTCAGCCAGCGCCTGGCGCGCGCGCTCGAGCCATTGCTCGCAAGCTTGAGATGCGGGTATCAGCAAAGGTTCCATGCACGACGTCCCGGCCGACAACAAAGACAACATGTCGGCCCTGCCGTGCAGCCTAAGGCCTGGATGCCATGCCTACGAAGGTCAAGGCCGCCAGAAGCTCATCGAGCCGTGCAGAAGTCCTGGCTTCGCGCGGTTTTCATTCAGACTTCGCTGAATGAAAAGGCTGATGAGCGCCGACGGCGAGCGTCGGCCGCTGCGCTTCAGGGGCGGCCAGCGGCTGCACCTCCACCAGGCTGTCCAGGCAACGCACGGTCAGCTGCTGGTAGGTGTGCGTGCCTTCCAGCTTCCAGCGGATTTCGTCCTCGCTGAGCGCGCGCAGCACCTTGGCAGGCAGGCCGGCAATGAGCGACTTCTCCGGCAGCTGCGCCCCGGCCTTCACGAAAGCGCAGGCCGCCAGAATGCTGTAGGCCCCCAGCTCGGCGCCATCCATCACCACCGCCTTCATGCCGACCAGCGCATCGTGGCGGATCACGCAGCCATGCAACACCGCGCCGTGACCGACATGGCCGTTGCGCTCGACCACGGTCTCCGAGGCCGGGAAGCCGTGGATCACGCAGCAGTCCTGCACATTGGCGCCCTCGTGCAACACGATGCGGCCGAAGTCGCCGCGCAGGCTGGCATTGGGCCCGACGTAGCAGCCCGGACCCACATGGACGTCACCGATCAGCACCGCCGTCGGGTGCACATGGCTGCTGGGATGGACAACAGGGATCACCCCGTCGATGGCGTAGCAAGGCATGACTGCTCCTCGCGGAACTCCGCGCGGGATGGAAAAGGTTCATTGTCAAAGGAGGCGGCGGGTACGCGGGCCCCGGCATCCCGTCCGTCACGGATTCCGGCCTCGTCAGCGACGCCGGCATCAGCGTTTGCATCAGGGTTTACGCCAGGTTATCCCGGCTTGTGCCAGATCAAGCATCACCTTACGATCTACCGACCGGTCGGTCAAGAGTAATGATGCCTTGACCTACCGCATTGCCAGACGAGGCCCCCATGTCCCAAACGCCTGCCACCGCCGAAGCCGACGCTTCCTTGCTGATCAGCCAGGAAGGTGCCGTGCGCACCCTCAGCTTCAACCGCCCCGCGGCGCTGAACGCCTTCACCGCCCAGCTGCTGGCCCAGACCCGGGCGGCGCTGGACGAGGCCGCCGAGGACGACAGCGTGCGCGCCGTGGTGATCACCGGCATGGGCCGTGCCTTCAGCGCCGGCCAGGATCTCTCCGACCCGCTGATCAAGCCCGAATTCGGCGCCGACGCCCGTCCCAAGGACATCGGCCACCTGCTGGACAACTACTACATCCCCCTGGCCCTGCGCGTGCGCTCCATGCCTGTGCCGGTCATTGCCGCCGTCAATGGCGTGGCCGCAGGCGCCGGCGCCAATCTGGCGCTGGGTTGCGACCTGGTGATCGCCGCGGAGTCGGCCAGCTTCATCCAGGCCTTCTCCAAGATCGGTCTGATCCCCGACTGCGGCGGCACCTGGCTGCTGACCCGCCTGGTGGGCCGCGCCAAGGCCATGGAGCTGGCCCTGCTGGGCGACAAGCTGCCCGCCGCCGAGGCGGCCCGCCTGGGCCTGATCGCCCGCGTGGTGCCCAACGAGGAGCTGGCCGTCACGGCCCAGGCCCTGGCCGCGCGCCTGGCCGGCATGCCCACCCGCGCCCTGGTCGAGACGCGCCAGGCCTTCGACGAAGCCCTGAGTCTCAATTTCGAGGACGCACTCAAGCTGGAAGCCGTGATGCAGAGCCAGCTCGGCTTCGCCCACGACTACCTGGAGGGCGCCGCCGCCTTCCTGGAAAAGCGCAGCCCCGCCTTCAAGGACCGCTGAGCAGGCGTCCTGCCGCGAGAGTCCCGCCGCCGCCAAGAAAGCCTCCCGCATGTCCACGACCCTGAGCCCGCAAGCCCTCGCCGAAGCCGTCCGCGACGCCATGTTCCGCGAGGACCATGCCTCCCGGAACCTGGGCATGCGGATCCTGGCCGTCGGCCCCGGCAGCGCCACGATCGCCATGACGGTGCGGCAGGACATGCTCAACGGCTTCGCCATCTGCCACGGCGGCCTGATCACCACCCTGGCCGATTCGGCCTTTGCCTTCGCCTGCAACGCGTACAACGAGTTGACGGTGGCCTCGGGCATCACGATCGACATCGTGGCGCCCGCGCGGCAGGGCGACGTGCTGACCGCCGTCGCCCACGAGGTTTCGCTCGCCGGCCGGACCGGCGTCTATGACGTGAACGTGCGCAACCAGCGGGATGAACTGGTGGCCGTGTTCCGCGGCAAGTCCTATCGCATCAAGGGCAAGTCCGTGGTCCCCGGCCTCACCGCAGGTGCCGCGCAGGAGTGAACCCCATGACCGTGAAGCACCCCGCCCCGGGCGATCTGGAGCCCATCGAGACCGCCAGCCGCGACGAGCTGCAGGCCCTGCAATTGCAGCGCCTGCAATGGACGCTCAAGCACGCCTACGACAACGTGCCGCACTACAAGGCCGCGTTCGACGAAAAGGGCGTGCATCCCGCGGACCTGAAAGCATTGTCCGACCTCGCCAAGTTCCCCTTCATGACCAAGAAGGACTTGCGCGAGCACTACCCCTTTGGCCTCTTCGCCGTGCCGCGCGAGCAGGTCGTGCGCCTCCACGCCTCCTCCGGCACCACCGGCAAACCGACCGTCGTGGGCTACACGCAGGCGGACATCGACACCTGGGCCGATCTCGTGGCCCGCTCGCTGCGCGCCTCCGGCGTGCGCCGCGGCGACATCGTGCACGTCGCCTACGGCTATGGCCTCTTCACCGGCGGCCTGGGCGCGCACTACGGCGCCGAGAAGCTGGGCTGCACCGTCGTCCCCATGTCCGGCGGACAGACCGAGAAGCAGGTGCAGCTGATCCAGGACTTCCGGCCCGACGCCATCATGGTCACGCCCAGCTACATGCAGGTGATCATCGAGGAGTTCGTGCGCCAGGGCCTGGACCCGCGCGCGAGCTCGCTGAAGGTGGGCATCTTCGGCGCCGAGCCCTGGACCGAGGCCATGCGCCGCGAGATCGAGGGCAAGGCCGGCATCGACGCCGTGGACATCTACGGCCTCTCCGAGGTGATGGGGCCAGGTGTTGCCAACGAGTGCATCGAGTCCAAGGACGGCCCGGTGATCTGGGAAGACCACTTCTACCCCGAGATCATCGACCCCGAGACCGGCGAGGTGCTGCCCGACGGCGCCGAGGGCGAGCTCGTGTTCACCTCGCTCACCAAGCAGGCCCTGCCGGTGATCCGCTACCGCACCCGCGACCTCACGCGCCTCCTGCCGCCCACCGCGCGCAGCATGCGCCGCATGGGCAAGATCGTCGGCCGCTCCGACGACATGCTCATCATCCGCGGCGTCAACATGTTCCCCACGCAGATCGAGGAGCTGGTGCTGCAGGAGCCGCTGCTCTCGGGCCAGTACCAGATCGTCGTCACTCGCGAAGGCCCGCTGGACGAGGTGCTGGTGCGCTGCGAGATGCAGCCCGGCGCCGACATGGGCGACGTCTCCGCCAGGGACGGCATCGCCCGCCATCTGCAGCACCGCATCAAGACGCTGATCGGCGTCTCCACCCGGATCGACATCGGCGCGCCGGACAGCATCGAGCGCACGCTGGTCGGCAAGGCCCGCCGCGTCATCGACAAGCGACCCAAGTAACCCCCGGATTCCCACAAGGAGCCATTCATGTACACACAAGCGATGAGCGTCGGGCCGCAGGACCAGGCGGCCAAGGTGCAGAGCGCGGAGGAGGCCAAACGGCTGGAGGCCTTCGAGGCGCGCGTCGGCGAGGGCGAGTTCGTCGAGGCCAAGGACTGGATGCCCGAGCACTACCGCAAGACCCTGGTGCGCCAGATCAGCCAGCACGCACATTCCGAGATCGTCGGCATGCTGCCCGAGGGCAACTGGATCACCCGTGCGCCCACGCTCAAGCGCAAGGCCATCCTGCTGGCCAAGGTGCAGGACGAGGGCGGCCACGGCCTCTACCTCTACTCCGCCGCCGAGACCCTGGGCACCAGCCGCGACCAGATGCTGGACGCGCTGCACACGGGCAAGGCCAAGTACAGCTCCATCTTCAACTACCCCACGCTGACCTGGGCCGACATCGGCGTGATCGGCTGGCTGGTCGACGGCGCGGCCATCATGAACCAGGTGCCGCTGTGCCGCTGCTCCTATGCGCCTTATGCGCGGGCCATGATCCGCATCTGCCGCGAGGAGAGCTTCCACCAGCGCCAGGGCTACGAGAGCCTGCTGGTGATGATGCAAAAGGGCACGCCCGAGCAGAAGGCCATGGTGCAGGACGCCGTCAACCGCTGGTGGTGGCCCTCGCTGATGATGTTCGGCCCGCATGACAAGGACTCGCCCAACTCCGAGCAGTCCATGCGCTGGGGCATCAAGCGCATCTCCAACGACGATCTGCGCCAGAAGTTCGTCGACGCCACCATCCCGCAGGCCGAGGTGCTGGGCGTGACCGTGCCGGATCCGGACCTGAAGTGGAACGCCGAGCGCGAACACTACGACTTCGGTGCCATCGACTGGGACGAGTTCTGGCGCGTGGTGGGTGGCGACGGCCCCTGCAACCGCGAACGCCTGGCCACCCGCGTCAAGGCCTGGGACGAGGGCGCGTGGGTTCGCGAAGCCGCGCTGGCCCATGCAAAGAAGCAAGCAACAAAAGCGCAGGCAGCCTGACGGCCCACCCCCTACGCGCTGCGCGCGCCCCCTCGAAGGGGGCGAGCCCGCAGGCCCGGCCAAGCCGGATCTTCGGGCTCCGCGCGGCCAGAACACCGAACACGAAAGGATGCAGACATGAGCCCCAAGAACGAATGGCCCCTGTGGGAAGTCTTTGTGCGCAGCAAGGCCGGCCTGGACCACAAGCACTGCGGCAGCCTGCACGCACCGGACGCCAAGCTGGCCCTGCAGATGGCCCGCGAGGTCTACACCCGCCGCCAGGAAGGCGTGAGCATCTGGGTGGTGCTGTCCAGCCAGATCGTGGCCTCGGACCCCGGTGAGAAGGGCATGTACTTCGATCCGATGGAAGACAAGGTGTACCGCCACCCGACCTTCTACGAGCTGCCCGACTCCGTCAACCACATGTAACCCCCCCTACGCGCTGCGCGCGCCCCCCAGGGGGCGAGCCCGAGAGCCCGGCAAAGCCGGATCTCCGGGCTCCGCTGGGAAATGCCGGCGAGTGTGGCGGGAGAAAATTGATGAGCCAACAATCGATCAAGGTGGGTGACAAGCCCGAGGTGCGCTACCTGCTGCGCATCGCCGACAGCTGCCTGGTGCTCTCGCAGCGCCTGTCCGAATGGTGCGGCCACGGCCCCATCCTGGAGGAGGATCTCGCGCTGACCAACATGGCGCTGGACCTCATCGGCCAGGCCCGCGGCCTGCTGACCCGCGCCGGCGAGCTCGACGGCCAGGGCTTCGACGAAGACCAGCTGGCCTTCCTGCGCGACGAGCGCCAGTACTTCAACCCGGTGCTGATGGAGCTGCCGAACGGCCCTGGAAAGCCGGGGGACTTCGCCTTCACCATCGCGCGCAACCTGGCCGCCGCCACCTGGCTGCGCCTGCTGTGGGCCCGCCTGCAGGAGTCCTCCGACACCGAGGTGGCCGCCATCGCCGCCAAGGCCTTCAAGGAAGCCAGCTACCACCAGCAGCACGCGGCCGACTGGACCGAGCGCCTGGGAGACGGCACCGAGGAATCGCGCCGCCGCATCGAAGAAGCGCTGAAGACGCTGTGGCCCTACACCAACGAGCTCTTCGCCAGCGACGACATCGACGCGCACGCCGCCGCCACGGGCCTGGGTCCTGCCTGGGACACCCTGCGCGCCGACTGGCGTGCCGCCATGGACGAGGTGCTGACCACGGCCACGCTGCAGGCGCCCGCCGACAGCCGCTACATCCCCAGCGGCCGCGTGGGCATCCACAGCGAGCACATGGGGCACATGCTGACGGAAATGCAGTACCTCCAGCGCGCGTATCCGAACGGAGTCTGGTGACGCAATGAACGCGCCGATGCCCTCTTCCGATCAAGCCTGCGGTCGCTTGGGTGCTGCCTGGGAGGTGCTGCGCCAGATCCCGGACCCGGAGGTTCCGGCGGTGAGCCTGTGCGAGCTCGGCATCGTGCGCGACCTGAAGGAGACGGCCGATGGCCTGGAGGTGGTGCTCACGCCCACCTACTCGGGCTGCCCCGCCACCGAACTCATCCAGGACAACGTGCGCGAGGCCCTGGCCCGCTTCGGCGAAGTCACGATCACGATGCAGCGCTCGCCGGCCTGGACCACCGACTGGATCACCGAGGAAGGCCGGGCCAAGCTCAAGGCCTATGGCATTGCGCCGCCCGGCCCGGCGCACCCGGGCGCCGAGCAGCCGATCCGCCTGGTGCATCGCGCCTCGCTGACCAAGCTTGCGTGCCCGCGCTGCGGGTCGAAGCAGACCGAGCGCCTGTCCGCCTTTGGTTCCACCGCGTGCAAGGCGCTCTACCGCTGCATGGCCTGCCGTGAACCGTTCGAACACTTCAAACCCATATGACGGCCCACCCCCTACTGGCTTCGCCAGCCCCCTTCGAGGGGGCAGGTCCGCGGGCCCGGCAAAGCCGGATCCCCGGACCTCGCTCGGGCATGCATGCCGTTCCAGCGGCGGTTCTGCCGCATTCAACGATGGATCACTGATATGAGCCTCAACTTCCACCCCCTGCGCGTCCGCGAAGTCCGGCCGGACACCGAAGAAGCCGTGATCGTCAGCTTTGACGTGCCGCCCGAATCCGCCGAGCTGTTCAAGTTCACCCAGGGGCAATACCTGACCCTGCGCGCCGATGTCGATGGCGAGGATCTGCGCCGTTCCTACTCCATCTGCGCCGGCGTCGACGACGGCTGCTTGCGGGTGGGCGTGCGCAAGGTGCTGGGCGGCCGCTTCTCCAACTGGGTCAACCGCGAGCTCAAGGCCGGCGACGTGATCCAGGTCTTCCCGCCTCAGGGCCGCTTCTTCGTGCCGGTGGAGCCGCAGAGCCAGCGCCACTACCTGGGCATCGCCGGCGGCTCGGGCATCACGCCCATCCTGTCCATCATGAAGACGGTGCTGGCCAAGGAGCCGGGCAGCCGCTTCACCCTGATCTACGGCAACCGCCGCCAGGCCTCCACCATGTTCAAGGAGGAGATCGAGGATCTGAAGAACCAGTACCTCACCCGCGTCTCCCTGCACCATGTGTTCAGCGACGAGGTGGTGGATTCGCCGCTGATGGCCGGCATCATGAACCGCGAGAAGATCGCCGAGTTCCTGGACGCGCTGATCGAGCCCGCCAGCATAGCCCATGCCTTCATCTGCGGCCCTTACCAGATGAACGACGAGGCCGAGGCCGCACTGCTGGGCGCGGGCGTCAGCCCCGAGTCCATCCACATCGAGCGCTTCGGCACGCCCGAGATGCTCACCGGCCAGCCCGCCCCGCACGAGGTGCGCGAGGGCGATGCCGAGCTGGCCACGGTACTGGTGATCCGCGACGGCCTCTCGCGCGAGATCAGCGTCAGCAAGAGCGATCCCAGCATCCTGGACGCCGCCGCCCGCGCCGGCATGGACGTGCCCTTCTCCTGCAAGAGCGGTGTGTGCTCCACCTGCCGCTGCAAGCTGATCGAGGGCGAGGTGCGCATGGACAAGAACTTCGCGCTGGAGAAGCACGAGGTGGCGGCCGGGTTCATTCTGAGCTGCCAGGCGCATGCGCTGACCCCGCGCGTCGTGATCTCCTTTGACGAGCGCTGAGAATGTCGGCCTTCACAACCCAACGACAAGACTGACCCATGGCCAGAGGCAGAGCCCCCGGATTCGATGCCAGCCGCGACCAGATCCTGGCGCAGGCGGCGCGGCTGTTCGCCGCGCAAGGCTATGCCGGCACCTCCATGAACCAGGTGGCGGAGGCCTGCGCGGTGAGCAAGCCCACGCTCTACCACTATGTGCGGGACAAGCACGAGCTGCTGGTGCAGATCTGCGAGGCGCATGTGCAGGGCCTGGCCGCCCTGGTGGCCGAGGTGCAGGCGCAAGACCTGACCCCCGAGGCGCACCTGCGCGCGCTGATCACCCGCTTCATGCAGGCCTACGGCGAGGCGCAGAACGAGCACCGGGTGCTGACCGAGGACGTCAAGTTCCTCGAAGGCGCCGACCAGGAACGCCTGCTGGCCGTCGAGCGCCAGGTGGTCAACGCCTTCGCCGAGGCGGTGGCCGCCGTCCGCCCGGAGCTGCAGGCCGCCAAGCTGCACAAGCCGCTGACCATGCTGCTCTTCGGCATGATCAACTGGACCTTCACCTGGCTGAGGCCCGATGGCGAACTCAGCTATGACTCCGTCGCGCCCATGGTGGCCGACCTCTTCTTCGGCGGCCTCGGCGCCGTCGGGACGTCGCAAGCCTCGTGAAGGCTTTCGCGCCGACGATCACCGCGCGAGGATCCGCATCCTGCATCCACTGGCAAGACCAAGACAAGGAGACACCGTGAAGCTGATGAAGAAGACCCTGCTGGCCCTGGCCGGCGCCGCCGCGCTCGTGAGTTCGGCTCTGGCCGACATCAATGTAGGCGTGACCGTCTCGGCCACCGGCCCCGCCGCCTCGCTGGGCATTCCCGAGAAGAACACCATCAGCCTGCTGCCCACCACCATCGCCGGGCAGAAGGTCAACTACATCGTGCTGGACGACGCCTCGGACACCACCACGGCCGTGGCCAACACCCGCAAGCTGATCACCGAGCACAAGGTCGACGTGGTCGTGGGCTCCACCGTGACGCCCAACAGCCTGGCGATGATCGACGCGGTGGCCGAGAGCCAGACGCCCATGATCTCCATGGCCGCCTCGGCCCGCATCGTCGAGCCGGTCGACGCCAAGAAGCGCTGGGTCTTCAAGACCCCGCAGAACGACATCATGATGGCCCTGGCCATCGCCTCGCACATGGCCAGCCAGGGCGTGAAGACGGTGGGCTTCATCGGCTTCGCCGACGCCTATGGCGAGGGCTGGTACAACGAGTTCAACAAGGTCGCCTCGACCAAGGGTCTGAGCATCGTTGCCAGCGAGCGCTACAACCGCACCGACACCTCGGTGACCGGCCAGGTGCTGAAGATCCTCGCCGCCAAGCCGGACGCCGTGCTGGTGGCCGGCAGCGGCACGCCGGCCGCGCTGCCGCAGAAGTCGCTCAAGGAGCGCGGCTACGCCGGCAAGTTCTACCAGACCCATGGCGTGGCCAACAACGACTTCCTGCGCGTGGGCGGCAAGGATGTGGAAGGCACCTTCCTGCCCTCCGGCCCCGTGCTGGTGGCCACGCAGCTGCCGGCCGACCACCCGGTGAAAAAGAGCGCGCTGGACTATGTGGCCAAGTACGAAGCCGCCTTCGGCAAAGGCTCGGTCTCGACCTTCGGTGGCCATGCCTGGGACGCCGGCCAGCTGCTGCAGGCCGCCCTCCCCGCCGCGGTCAAGAAGGCCCAGCCCGGCACGCCCGCCTTCCGCGCGGCACTGCGCGACGCGCTGGAGGCCATCAAGGAGATGCCCGGCGCGCACGGCGTGTTCAGCATGTCCGACAAGGACCACCTGGGCCTGGACCAGCGCGCCCGCGTGATGGTCAAGATCGAGAACGGCAGCTGGAAGTACCAGCCCTGAGCGCCCACGTCTGACGGTGGCACCGCCTGGCGGACGCCACCCCGAGAAGCCCCGCCCAGCGGGGCCTTTCTTTCACCCTTTCATTTCGATTCGCGAGGAGCCGCCATGAGCGCCAACGTCCCTGTTCTTCAAAGCCTGATCGCCGGCCGCTGGGTCGGCAGCCAGGCCGCACGCGGCCTGCACAGCGCGCTCAACGGCCGCCTCATCGCCCAGACCCACGCCGAGAGCCTGGACTTCGGCGAAAGCCTGGCCTACGCCCGGGGTCAGGCCTTGCCTGCCTTGCTGAAGCTCACCTGCCAGCAGCGCGCCGCCACGCTCAAGGCCCTGGCCAATTACCTGATGGAGCGCAAGGAGCAGCTCTACGCGATCTCGGTGCACACCGGCGGCACGCGGCCGGACAACTGGATCGACATCGAGGGCGGCATCGGCACCCTCTTCGCCTACGCCTCCATGGGCCGGCGCGAGCTGCCCTCCAGCAATGTGGTGCATGAAGGCCCGGCCCAGCAGCTGGGCAAGGAAGGCCACTTCTGGGGCAGCCACGTGCTGGTGCCCAAGCGCGGCGTGGCCGTGCACATCAACGCCTTCAACTTCCCGATGTGGGGGATGCTGGAGAAGTTCGCCCCCACCTTCCTGGCGGGCATGCCCAGCATCGTCAAGCCGGCCACTGCCACCAGCTATGTGGCCGAGGCCTGCGTGCGGCTGATCCAGGAGTCGGGCCTGCTGCCCGAGGGCGCGCTGCAGCTGATCATCGGCGGCTCGGGCGACCTGCTGGACCGCCTGGAGGAGACCGACGTCGTCACCTTCACCGGCTCGGCCGACACCGCCGCCATGCTGCGCGTGAACAAGAACCTCATCGCGCGCTCCATCCCCTTCAACGCCGAGGCCGACAGCCTCAACTGCGCCATCCTGGCCCCGGACGTCACGCCGGACGACCCCGAGTTCGAGCTCTTCGTCAAGGAAGTCGCCAAGGAGATGAGCGCCAAGGCCGGCCAGAAGTGCACGGCCATCCGCCGCGCCATCGTGCCGCGCCATCTGGTGGATGCCGTCGGCGAGAAGCTGCGCGAGCGTCTGGCCAAGATCAAGGTCGGCGACCCCGCCGTCGAGGGCGTGCGCATGGGCGCGCTGGCCTCGCGTGAGCAGCAGAGCGACGTCGCCGAGCGTGTGGCCCTGCTCTCGCAAGGCAACGAGGTGCTGCTCAGCGCCCGCGACGGCTTCGCACCCGTGGGCGAGGGCGCGGCCGAAGGCGCCTTCTTCGCGCCGACGCTGCTGCTGTGCCGCCACCCGCTGGCCAACGAGACGGTGCACAGCGTCGAGGCCTTCGGCCCCGTGTCCACGCTGATGCCCTACGAGGACTTCGACGAGGCCCTGCACCTGGCCGCCAAGGGCCGCGGCAGCCTGGTGGGCTCGGTCATTACCAAGACCCCCGCGCTGGCCGCGCAGGCCGTGATGCATGCGGGCGCTTTCCATGGCCGCATCCACGTGCTGGACCGCGAAGCCGCCAAGGAGTCCACCGGTCACGGCTCGCCCCTGCCCATGCTCAAGCACGGCGGCCCGGGGCGTGCCGGCGGCGGCGAGGAGCTGGGCGGCATCCGCGCCGTCAAGCACTATCTGCAGCGCGTGGCCGTGCAGGGCTCGCCCACCATGCTGACCGCCATCACCGGCGAGTACCAGCGCGGCGGCAAGGTGCAGGAAGACGTGGTCCACCCCTTCCGCAAGTACTTCGAGGAGATCCAGGTCGGCGATTCCCTGCTCACGCACCGCCGCACGGTCAGCGAGGCCGACATCGTCAACTTCGGCGGCGTCTCGGGCGACTACTTCTACATGCACTTCGACGAAGTCGCCGCCAAGGACACGCAGTTCGGCCAGCGCATCGCCCACGGCTATTTCGTGCTGTCGGCCGCCGCAGGCCTGTTCGTGTCGCCCGCGCCGGGCCCGGTCCTGGCCAACTACGGCCTGGACACCCTGCGCTTCGTGAACCCCGTGGCCATCGGCGACACCATCCAGGCCCGCCTCACCTGCAAGCGCCGCATCGACCGCGGCAACCGTCCGGACCAGCCGCCGCAAGGCGTCGTGGCCTGGGACGTGCAGGTGATGAACCAGCGCGGCGAGCTGGTCGCCAGCTACGACATCCTGACGCTGGTCGCGAAGAAGAACGGCTGAGCCGGCGGCCTCAGGTCCTGGTGATGGAAACGCCGCCGTCGACCAGCAGCGCCGCGCCGGTGACGAAGCTGGCGTCCGGCGACAGCAGGTACAGCGCGGCTTGCGCCACCTCCAGAGGGCTGGCCACCCGCTTGAGGGCATGCAGGCCCTTCACGAAGGACTGCGCCTCCACGGTGCTGTTCATGCCGCGGTACATGTCGGTGTCGGTCGCGCCGGGCAACAGGGCGTTGACGCGGATGCCCTGCGGGCCGAACTCGGCGGCCAGGGCCTGCGTCAGGCCGACCAGCCCGGCCTTGCTGGCGGCGTAGGCGGCGACGCCCGGGAATGCAGCGCTGTAGCCCACGAAGGACGAGGTGAAGAGCACGGCACCGCTGCCCTGCTTCGCCATGTGCGCCAACTGGTGCTTGGCGCTCAGAAAGGCGCCCGTGAGATTGACCGCCAGGACCTCATCCCACGCCGCCTGGGACAGCTCGGTGCTGGGCCCCGGGGTACCCAGGACGCCCGCATTGTTGAAGGCGAGGTCCAGGCGCCCGTAGGCCTGGATGGCCAGGTCCGCCAGCGCCTGGGCGTAGCGTTCGTCCCGGACATCGCCGGCCAGCGCCACCAGCTCGCCCCCCGCCGCCGTCACCGCGCTCACCAGGCGATCCAGCTCGGCGCCGCGACGCGCGCCGGCCACCACCTGGGCACCCTCGGCGGCGAACAGCTGCACGGCGGCGCGCCCAATGCCGGCACTGGCGCCGGTCACGACCACGACTTTTCCACTCAAACGTCCCATTGAAATCTCCAGATGCGCCCCGGGGGCGCAAAGCAAACCAGGCAGCCGCGACAGGCGCGACGGTGTGAGGCCTAGCCCCTGCCTTGCATCGCCCGCCATGCCGCGCCGCGGCGACAGAGGTCGGGTTCGTTTGCAGTATGGTGAGGCTCTTTGTTAGGCGGAAGCCGACAAAGCCCGGAACTGCAATTTGGGAATCGCGAACAATGATCAAGACCGAAGCCCTCGCCTGCTTCGTCGCCACCGTGGAGGCGGGATCGCTCAGTGCGGCCGCGCGGCGCCTGCATGTCTCCAAGTCCGTGGTCAGCGAACGCCTGGCCGACATGGAGCAGCAGCTGTCCGCGCGCCTGCTTCATCGCAGCACTCGCAAGCTGCATCTGACGGAGGACGGCGCCGCGTTCTACGAGCGGGCGGTCCGCATCCTGCATGAGCTCCAGGAGGCCGCCAACGATCTGGCCGAGCGCCGCGGCACGCTCAGCGGCCCCCTGCGGATATCGGCGCCGGTGACCTTCGGCCGCATGCATCTGGGTCCGGCGCTCTATCCCTTCCTGCGTGCCCATCCAGGCCTGGAGCTGATCCTGGACCTGGATGATCGACGCGTGGACGCATCATCTGCAGGTTATGACGCCGTCATCCGCCACGGGCTCATCGACGACTCGCGCCTGGTGGTCTGGCCGCTGGCGCCCAGCCGCCGGGTTCTGGTGGCCGCGCCGGACTATCTGCGGCGGCATGGCCTGCCCCGCTCCCTGGACGAGCTGCAGACCCACCGCGGCATCTTCTACACCAACCGGGGTGCCGCCGACTGGCGCTTCGAGCGGCCGGACGGCGTCCAGAACGTGCGTGCCGCCCAGGCCCTGCGCGTCAACAACGGCGACCTGATGCTGGATGCCGCCCTGGCCGGCCTGGGCATTGCGCTGCTGCCCACCTTCATCGTCGGCGAGACGGTGCGCAGCGGCGGTCTGCAGGTGATCGAGATGGACGCCGCATCGACGAACGAGCATCTCTACGTGGCGCATCCCGGCGGGCGCACGGCCTCGGCCAAGCTGCGCGCCCTGACCGACTGCCTCCGGTCGGCCTTCGGCAGCCCGCCCTACTGGGAGATCTAGCGCAAGCTTCTCAGGCCCTCGGCACCAGGCGGATCTCGAAGAGCTGCGGCCAGAGCTTGCCCGTCACGAAGATGCGCTTGGCTACGGCGTCGTAGGCGATGCCGTTGAGCACGTCGGCCTGGCGCGCCTGCGCCGGCGGCAGCAGGCCGCGCAGATCGATCCAGCCGCGCACCTGGCCGCTGGCCGGGTCGATGCGGGCGATGACGTCCTGCTGCCAGACGTTCGCCCAGACCTGGCCGTCCACCCATTCGAGTTCGTTGAGCTGGTCCAGCGGGCGGCCCAAAGCGCTCACGGACACGCGCCGCACTTCCTTCATCGTCGCGGGATCGAGGAAGCGCAGCTGGGCCGTGCCGTCGCTCATGATCAGGTGCTCGCCGTTGTGCGTCAGGCCCCAGCCCTCGCCGGCGTAGCGGAACTCGCGCTTGCGCTTGAGCGTCTTCAGGTCCCAGACGAAACCGAGCTGGGACTTCCAGGTCAGGCTGAAGATCTCGTCGCCGACGATGGTCATGCCCTCGCCGAAATGCTCGGCCGGCACGTCGGCCTTTTGCAGCACCTTGCCGTCCGCCAGGTTCACCCGGCGCAGGCTGCTGTGCCCTTCCAGGCCGGTGCTTTCATAGAGATGGCCCTCATGCCATTCCAGGCCCTGCGTGAAGGCCCCCGGATCGTGCGGATAGGCCTTGACCACCGCCACGCCCCACACGGGCAGGGCGATGCGCTGGGCCCGGGCCGGGCCGAAGCCGGCGGCCAGCAGGGAAAGCAGGAAGTCGCGTTTGCGCAGGGTCATGGCACTCAGAGGCTCCGGCGGGATTCAGCCGGCGCATTGTGCCTGCCGGCAGCAGGCTCACTGCCGGCGCCGGTCACTTCTGTCACTTCTTCTCGTAGACGATCTTCTTGCTGCCCCCTTCGCAGCTGCCGATCACCTTGGCCTCGCCGGCCTTGTCGGCCTCGACCACGTTCAGCGTGTAGTTCTTGACACCCTTCTCGTCCAGCTTGGCGGCGATTTCGGTCTTCAGCTCTTCGCAAGGCTTGACGGCGGCGAAGGCGGGGGCGGCGAGCAGGCCGGCGAGCAGGCCGGCGAGCAGGCTCAGGGCCAGTTTCTTGTTCATGTTGGGCTCCACAAATGGCGGGGAATTCCGCGCCCGCGCATTGTGCGTGCCCCGGGTGTCGCCCTGTCGTGGCCACGCCTCACTCCTTTTAGGGGGCGGCACCGTCGCGCGTGTCCTTGTAGAGCGCCGCCACCTCCTCGCCGGTGCGGCGTATGAAGCCGCTGCGCTCCAGCTCGCGCAAGGCCTCGCTCAGCGGCGCGAGCAGCGCTTCATGCTTCTTGTGCAGGTAGTGGAAAACCGGGAAGACGGCCAGCGGCGGCTGCAACTGCAAGACCCCCTGCACATTGTGCTGGCGCAGGCTGGCCAGGCCGGAGAGGCGGTTGGCCAGCACCAGGTCCGTGCGGTCCAGTTCCAGCTTCACGAAGGCCTGCTGCATCGTGGCCACCGTCTCCAGCAGCATGCCCCGCGTGTTCTCCTCGATGATCTTGATGCCCTTGACGAAGCCCAGCCGGTAGGGGCGCAGGCTCTCCCAGCCCTGCACCTTGAAATTCCAGCGCCGGGAGAACACGACGATTTCGTACTGCAGCAGCGGCACCGGCACCATCAGCAGATTGGGATAGAGGCGGTCGATGCCCGCCCGGCGGTAGAGCTCGCCGTCGGTGTCGCCGCTGTTGGCGCTGATCAGCGAGCGTTCGCCAGGCATGCTTTGCACCTGCAGCTCGCGGCCCAGCTGCCGGTAGGCCTCGCGCATCACGCGCTCGGCAACCAGGGTGGCGGGATCCTGCTCCAGCAGCGTGGAGATGCGCATGGCCTGCGGCTCCCCGGCGCGGGCCAGGGTCGAACTGCAGCAGGCGAGAAGGAAAGCGGCTTGGCGGCGCGAAACCATGCGGTGGACCTGGACAACGTGCCCCAAGCATAGCCCAGCACCTGCCGAGCGAGGATTTCTCTCTTTGTCCAGGGGTTCTGCCGCGCGGCAGAACCGGCAAGGCTCAACGGCCCCTGAGTTCCTTCAGCAGGGACTGGGCGCCGTAGACCTTGTCCATCGCTTCGACAATGGCGGCCGCGTTGACGGCCACGGTGCGGTTGCGCTCGGCCTCGAACCAATAGGCGCCGCCGATGGAGTGGATGTTGCCGTCGAACACCAGGCCCACCAGCTCGCCCCGCGCGTTCAGCATGGGGCTGCCACTGTTGCCGCCGATGATGTCATTGGTGCTGACGAGGTTGAAGGGCTTGGCCAGGTCCAGCTTGCCCTTGGCCGCCAGCCAGGACGCCGGCAGCGCGAAGGGCTCGGCGCCGGTGGCGCGCTCGTAGGTGCCACCCAGGGTGGTGAAGGGCGGCACCAGCGCGTCGCCCTCCTTCCAGCCCTCGACCTTGCCGTAGGACAGACGCAGCGTGAAGGTGGCGTCCGGATAGACCTTGGGCCCCGTCATCGCGAAGCGGGCCTGGGCGATCAGCTCGGAGTTCTTCTGGATCACCGACTCCACCTCGCGCTCGAAGCGCTGACGCAGCGCGCGCGCCTGCGGGTCCAGTGCCAGCGCCAGGCGGATGAAGGGATCCTGGCTCTGGCTGATCGCGGCCATGCCGCCTTCCCACAAGGCCTTGCGCTGGGCGACATCGGCCAGCTGGCTGCCATCGATCAGGCGGCTGGCCACCTGCTCGGGCGAGTCCTTGCCCAGCACCTGGTGCACGAGGGGGGCGTCGGCGCCCAGGTGCTCGCGCATCTTCTCCAGCGAGAACGCCAGCTTGAATTTCTCGAAGGCCGGGTAGATCGGCGCCGGCGAGAAGAGCTGGGCTTCCACGGCAGGCAGGCCGGCCGTCGCGAACTCGGGCAGCCGCTCAGCATCGGGCTTGACCCGCTCGGCCGCGCCGCGCACCAGGGTGCGTGCAATGCCGAAAAGCTGGCTGTTGAAGGCATGGCCGCCTTCCAGCTGGTCGTTCAGGGTGCGGTAGCTGCGGTAGTTCTGCAGCGCCGTGGCGATCGCATCCCAGGCACCCGCGGCCTGCTTCAGCGCCGGCTTGCCGGCCACGAAGGCGCGCAGCTTGGCTTCCTCCGCCCGCTTGGCGGCCAGCAGGGCCGGCTCGTTGAGCGCGGACAGCTGCCCCTTGAGCACCTTGAACCCGTTCTCCACGTAGAACAGCTCGGCGTTGGCCGTGCGCGCCTGCTCCTCGCCCTGGCTCCGGTACTGGGCCAGACGGCCCCGGTACTCCGCCATCTCCAGCAAGGTCTCGGGCAGGCGGCGGGCGCGCAGCTGCTCCAGCTGCGCCACCGTCAGCGTGCGCTGCGTGGAGCCGGGATGGCCGGTCACGAACACCGCCTCGCCGGCCGCCGGCCCCTGGGCGTTGACCGGGAAGAAGTCCTTCACCGCGGCAGGCTGGCCATTCTCATAGACGCGCAGCAGGCCCATGTCCAGGTCGTAGCGCGGGAAGTTGAAGTTGTCCGGATCGCCGCCAAAGAAGGCGATGGCCTGCTCCGGCGCAAAGGCCAGGCGCACGTCCTGGAAGCGGTGATAGCGGTAGAGCTTGTACTGGCCGCCGTGGTAGAGGTCGACGAGGTCGCAGCGCTGGGTCTTGCTGTCGCTGCCCACGCAATCGGCCGTCAGCTGGGCCTTGATCGCGTTGAAGGCCTTGGTGAAGGCTTCGCCCTCGCGGCCCCGCGTGGCGGCCCGGACCTTGTCGGTGACGTCGGTGATGGCCTCCAGGCGGTTGACCTCCATGGCGGGACAGGTCTGCTCCTCCGCGCGGGTCTGGGCCAGGAAGCCGTTCTTCATGTAGTCCTTGCCGGCGCTGGAGAGCTGCTCCACGCACTCGGCCACGCAATGGTGGTTCGTCAGCACCAGACCTTCGGCCGAAACGAAACTGCCCGAGCAGCCGCCGGCCAGGCGGGCCGACCCGCGCATGGCCTTGGCCAGCCAGGCGGCGTCCGGCGCATAACCCAGCTCCTGGCGCATGCGCGCGGTGGGTGGGTTGTCCAGGGTCCACATGCCTTCGGCGGCCGTGGCGAACATCGGGCTGAGCAGGAGCCCGGTGAGCAGGGCCAGGCGGGTGGGGCGGCAAGGAAGGGCAGGCAGGCGCATGGTGTTGAGGCGTGGGCTGGTACGAGATGCCGGCATTGTGGAAGTCGCCCCCATGGAGGCCGGAAGCCATGGGGCCATCGATCTGCCAACCGAGGGAAAACACGGGGCAGCCTGTGGGCCCTACACGTCATCATGCGCGCAGCTGAACCGTCAGCAACCGCCATGCCCATGAGCGCTCCCGAAGCACGCCCACTTCCCTCCCTGCTCCAGCGCTGGACAATCTGGCGCGACGCGCGCGACGCCCTGCGCACGCGAGCCGGGCTCCGGCGCCGCTGCGCCAAGGCGCTGAGCCTGCAGGAGCGCCTGCCTGCGGGCCTGCGCCAGGCCTGGCTGGACCATGCCGGTGATGAGTTCCCCGGCCTGCCCCAGGGCGAGCGTGCCTGGCTGCTGGCATCCACCGGCCTGCTGCAATTCTTCCTGGCGGCGGCCACGGCCGACGGCCCCTGCGCCCTGCCCAGCCGCGCCGCAGACGCCGTCTGGCATGCCTGGCTGCGCTGGGATGCCGACGGCCTGGCAGCGTTTCAGCGCGAGTGGCTGGGACGCGAGATCCCGCACCTGGAAGAGCCCCGCCTCCCCGGCCCGCTGGACCACGCCCTGAGCCGCTGCTATGCCGCCTGCTGCCGGCAGGAGCGGCTCAATCCGCTGGATGGGCGTCTACCGCTGGTCTTCGAGCTGGACGGGCGCCTGCGCATGCCCGGAGGCTGGCACTACGCCTGGCACAAGCGCCTGCACTGCCTCAGCCACCAGGTGCTGGACGCCGACGGCGACCGTCGCGGCCGACTGCAGCTTCATGCCGTCCATGGCGCCAGCCTGCTGGGACTGGGGCTGCTCAGCAGCAGCGAGCAGACGGCCTGGGGCCAGCACCTGCGGCGCCAGGAGATGCTCGGCAATGCCCGCCAGCACACCGACGCCGGCAGCTCGGGCAGCAGCTGCGGCAGCACCGATGTCGGCGGATCCTGCGGCGACGGCAGCAGCTGCGGCAGCGCCTGCGGCAGCGGCTGCGGCGGCGACTGACACCGCCCGCCCGGCCAGCAGGCGATGGGCGAGAGAACCAAAAAAAACCCCGCCTTGGCGGGGTTCTTCATGCGCAGGGCAAGCGTCAGGCGCGACGGCGGCGACCCAGGCCCAGCGCTGCCAGGGCCAGGCCGGCCAGGGCCAGCGAGCCAGGTTCCGGCACGGTGCTGCTACCCGAGAAGGAGCCCGCCTCAATGAACACACCCGAGTCGTAGGCGCTGTCGCCCACGTCCAGCACGCGGAACTCGAAGGTGTTGACGGCGCCGGCCAGCACCTTGGCAGAGGCCGACAGCACGGTGGTCAGGCCGTCGTACTGGATGTCCAGGTTGTTGCTGGCGCAACTGGGGATGGCGCTGTTGTTGCGGTAGAAGGCGCTGTTGATGTCGCAGTTGACGCTGTTGATCGCCACTTCGGTGCCGCTGCCCGGCAGCTTGGCAATGTTCACGCCGTTGAGCAGCAGCTCGAAGCGGTCATTGAAACGCGAACCGACGTACTCGTTGTATTCCTCCGAGCCGAACACGTAGCGGAAGAACACGGCACCGGTCGCGGAGCTGAAGTCAAACTTCAGCGAAGAGTAAGTACCCGCGCTGTTGCCGCAGTTCCCCTTGTTGTTCGGGCCGGCCACGCAGTTCGTGGTGCCGGTGGTCAGCACGATGCCCTTGTCGAAGCCGACGCTGCTGGCGCCGCCGGTAAAGGTACCGGCCGAACCTGCACCGATGTCCGAGCTGAAAACGGCGTTGCTGATGCTGATGCCGGAGCCGCCGATGGCCGTGGCCAGGGCCAGGGCGTTGGAGGACTGGGTCACGACCGGGGTCGCCAGGGCGGCAGAACAGGTCACCAGAGCGGCAGTGGCCGTAGCCAACTTGCGGAAAAACATACGAGAACCCTCAACTTGTTGAAATTGATACGTTTATGTAACAAAAGCCGATATACAAATGCAATATCCATGCCAACACCGATTGCATCGGAGCTATCGCCCGCCAGCCAAACACCTGAACGCGTAACTGACATCCAGTGACAAATTTTCCGACACCCCCAAAAGAGCGTCTCACCGGCGCTCCTCGCCTTTTCGCCCTGGCCTGGCCCTTGCTGCTCGAGATGGGCCTGGGCATTGCCGTCAGCCTGCTGGGCACCCTGCTGGCAGCCAAGGTGTCGGACAGCGCCGGCGCCGCATTCGCGCTGGCCAACCATGTGTCGGGCACGCTGTTCATCCTGTTTCGCATCATTGGGGCCGGCATCAGCGTGGTGATGACCCAGGCGCTGGGCAGCGGGCGACGCGACATCGCTGATGCCACGGCCCGCGCCGCGGTGGGCGCCAGCAGCTGGATCGGCCTGTTGACGGGTCTGGGGGCCATGCTGGGCGCCCGACCGCTGCTGCAAGTGCTAGGCGCGCCAGCCGAAGTGCTGCCGCTGGCCGTGCCCTTCCTGGTGCTGCTGGGCCCGGCCATGCTGCTGGATGCCTGGAACGCGGCCATGGCCAGCGTCATGCGCGCCCATCTGCGCGCCCGCGACACCCTGGCCGTGCTGCTGGCCATGCAGGCCTTGCAACTGGCCCTGGCCGTGCCGCTGATGCAGCGGCTGGGCCTCAGCGGATTTTCCCTGGCCTTGATCGCGAGCCGCCTGCTGGGCCTGGGCCTGCACCTGTGGCTGTGGCGGGTTCGCCTGGGCCTGCGCCCGCAGCTGCCCGACTGGTGGCAGCTGCCGCGCCGCGAACTGAGCGCCATCCTGCACATCGGCCTGCCTGGCGCCGGCGAGAACATCGCCTACCGGCTCGCCTTCATGGCCAGCGTGGCCGTGGTGGGGCACATGGGCGCACAGGCCTTGGCCACGCATGCCTATGTATCGCAGCTGATGTACTTCATCCTGCTCTTTGGCCTGGCCACGGGCTTCGCGGCGGAGATCGTCGTGGGCCACCTGATCGGCGCGGGCCAGTTGCATGCCGCCCATCGTCTGGTGCGCCGGGCCATGGCGCGCGGCTTGCTGGTGTCCGTGCTGGTGGCGGGCGGCTTTGCGCTGGCCGGGCCCTGGCTGCTGCGCTTCTTCACCCAGGATCCGGCCATCATCTCGACCGGCTGCACCCTGCTGTGGCTGACCGTGCTGCTGGAGCCGGGACGCACCTTCAATCTGGTGGTGATCAACGCCCTGCGTGCCGCAGGCGATGCACGCTACCCGGTGATCGTGGGCAGCGGCTCCATGCTGCTGGTGCTGGCCGGCGGCAGCTGGCTCCTGGGCCAGTTCCTGGGCCTGGGGCTGGTGGGCGTCTGGATCGCCTATGCAGCCGACGAATGGCTGCGCGGCCTGCTGATGTGGCGGCGCTGGGCGCGGCAGGACTGGGTGCCCCACGCCCGCGCAGCCCACCGCCGCCTGCGGGCCTCGCGGGACGCGGCCACTGCCTGATCAGCGGTCGTTGACGTAGTCCACCACCTGGCGGGCCTGGCTGTAGCCCTCAATCAGGCTGTACCGCGACAAGCCCGGCGCGATCGTTGCCTTGCTCACCAGCGCCCAGACCAGGCCGAAGCGGCACTGCTTCACCAGCACGCCTGGGGTGCCGTTCGCTGACAGGACCGCAGCCGCCGCCTCGTCAAGGCTCCGTTGCAGGGCGTCCATGCTGACCGTGTACTGGGTCTGGTCGCCGTTGCTCGCGGCCAGCCGCGGCGCTGGACCGCCCTTGTAGCCCGTCCAGCGCGCCGAGCGCCCATCCGCGAGCTTGCAGTCGCCCTCAGCCAGCCGGATTTGCGGAACCCCGCTGCCCGGCCCGGATAGCGTCGAGCTGAACTGCTGCTGCGAACGGCTCAGCGTCGAGGGGGCAGCCGTGCGGATTTGCACCTCGGGCGGCAGCTGCAGGGCGTTGTCGAAGGTCTGCACGGCGCGTGACAGGCGGATGGTCCAGCCGTCCTGCGTGCTGGCCGTCTGCGCCTCCAGTGCACCGCTGGGTCCGGCGACGGGAGTCAAGGGCACCTGGCCGGGCATCAACCAGATGGCATCCGGCGACGCCAGCCGCACCACGGTCAGCAGGTTGGCGCGGTAGCTCAAGCCAAGCTCCGCGCTGACCCGGCCCTCTTCGCGAATCAGGCTGCCGCCGATCCGAAGATCCTGGTCTGCGACATCGACGGAGGATTTGCAGTTGGTCATGCCGCAGGCGAAGGCATCGACTATCTCCGCCCCGGGATTGCCTCCGCAGCCGCCCAAGCCCGTGAGCAGGCCGGCACAGAGGCTTGCCATGCCCAGCCACCGAGCCGAACCGCGCATTCTGGCGGGCGCGCCTGTCAAGGAACGCAAGAACGGGGAAAGTCGTGACGCTTGCAAGGGGTCCTCCAATCTTTGACCGGTCTGCCGGGAGCGGCGGATGTTCGAATGGCGGCGAGTCTAACCTGCTAGTGGGTGATATCAACCCCCCCACTGCCGCCACCGCCAGGCCACGTTCGACCGTCGATGTCTTGCGAAGGCCTTGTCCATGCAGAATCCGACCATGTCTGCGCGTCCCTCCCCAGCTGTGCAATCCCTGCTGCGCCCCAGCCTGCAGCTGATCCTGACCCTGGCCCTGGCCTCGGTCCTGATCTTTGCCAGCCTGGAACTGCTGCCTGGCCACGCCGCTGCCCTGATGCTCGGGCCGGACGCCTCGCCCGAGGCGGTCCAGGCGCTGAGTCGCGAGCTGGGGCTGGATCGGCCCGCCTGGCTGCGCTATGCGGACTGGATCCGGGGACTGCTCCAGGGCGAGCTCGGCCAGTCCTACGCCTATCGCACGCCGGTCGGTCCCATGCTGGCCGAGCGGCTGCAGCTGAGCCTGCCGCTGAGCGGCCTGGCGCTGTTGCTCACCGTGCTGGCCTCGCTGGCGCTGGGCGTGCTGGCGGCCGCCCGCCGCGGCCGCTGGGTGGACGCGCTGCTGCAGGGACTGAGTCAACTGGGCCTGGCCCTGCCCTCCTTCTGGTTCGGCATGGGGCTGCTGTGGTTGTTTGCGGTGCACCTGCAGTGGCTGCCGGCCGGCGGCTTCCCGGGCTGGGATGCCGATCTGGGCGGCGGCCTTGGGCCCGCTCTGCAGGCCCTGCTCATGCCAGCCTTGGCGTTAGCGCTCACCCAGACCGCCCTGCTGGCCCGGCTGCTGCGCGCCAGCCTGCTCGACGTGCTGCAGGAGGACTTCGTCCGCGCCGCGCGAGCCCGAGGCCTGTCCGAACGCCGCGTGCTGCTGCGCCACGTGCTGCGCAATGCCCTGGTGCCGGTGCTGACCCAGCTGGGCACGCAGTTCGCCGGATTGCTGGCGGGCGCCGTGCTGGTCGAGACGCTTTTCCAGCTGCCCGGCCTGGGCCAGCTGATCGCCCAGGCCATTGCCAACCGCGACCTGGTCGTGGTGCGCAACGCCGTGATGCTGCTGGTGGCGCTGGTGCTGGCGCTGAACTGGGCCGTGGACCTGCTCAGCACCTGGCTGGACCCGCGCCTGCGCCGTCCGGAGATCGCCCATGCATGAGGAGGGCCAGGTCTTGCCAATCGATCGCGGCAGCCGCCTGCTCGGCCGCCCGCGTCTGCTCGTCGGCCTGCTCTTGTGCGGTGCGCTGTTGCTGGCGGCAGCCGCCAGCCTGCTTGCGCCCGAGGCCAGCCAGCTGCCCGCCAACCTGCCTCGGCGCCTGCAGGCGCCCGGGCCCGGCCACTGGCTGGGCACCGATGCTCTGGGCCGAGACCTGGCGCCCCTGCTGCTGGGTGGCGCCCGCAATGCGCTGGGCGTGGGACTGATCGCCGTCAGCCTGTCACTGGGCCTGGGCCTGCCGCTGGGGCTGCTGGCGGCAGCGCAAGGCGGCTGGGTCGACCGCCTGATCGGACGCGTCAGCGACCTGGGCCAGGCTTTCCCGGCCCTGCTCCTGGCCATTCTGATGGCGGCCAGCCTGGGGCCCGGCATGGGCGTGGCCATGCTCGCCATCGGCCTGCATGGCGTGCCGGCCTGCCTGCGCCTGGTGCGCTCGGCGGCCCGGGTCCAATGGCAGCGCGACTATGTGCGCGCGGCGCGCGCCTTCGGGCGTCCCGAGTGGCAGATCGCCCGCGCCCACGTGCTGCCCAATATCGCCTCGCCGCTGCTGGTGCTGGCCAGCAACCAGTTCGCGCTGGCCCTGCTGGCTGAGGCCTCGCTGGCCTACCTGGGCCTGGGCACGCAGGCGCCCGCCCCCAGCTGGGGCCGCATGCTGGCCGAGGCCCAGACCTGGCTGTTCGAAGCGCCGCAACTCGCCTTGCTGCCCGGGCTCTGCCTGATGCTGTCCGTGCTGGGCCTGCAGCTGCTCGCCGACGGCCTGCGGGACTGGCTGGACCCGCGCAGCTGAGGCTGCCCGCCCATGCCATGATGGCGGCCATGCATCGCCGCCATCTTCTCCACGCCCTGCCTGCCCTGGGGGCCACCCTGGCGCTGCCCGCGCTGGGTCAGGGCCGCAGCCGGGACGCCGTCGTGATCGGCATGACCCTGGAGCCACCCGGGCTGGATCCCACGGTGGGTGCGGCCTCCGCCATCGCCGAGGTCGTGCACTACAACGTCTTCGAGACCCTCACCCGCATCGGCCCCGACGGCCAGGTGGGGCCAGGTCTTGCCCAGAGCTGGGAGGTCTCGCCCGACCTGCGCACCTACACCTTCCGCCTGCGCCGCGGCGTGCACTTCCACAACGGCGAACCCTTCACTGCCGCCGCGGTGAAGTTCAGCTTCGAACGCGCGGGCGGCGAGTCCAGCACCAACAAGGACAAGCGCGTCTTCGCCAACATCGCGCTGATCGCCAACCCCGAGCCCGATCGGCTGGTCATCAACCTGAAGCAGATCGAGCCGGACTTCCTCTTCCTGCTCGGCCAGGCCACGGCCGCCATCGTCGAGCCCAGGAGTGCCGGCGGCAACGCCCAGCAGCCGGTGGGCACGGGCCCCTACCAACTGGCCGGCTGGGTGCGCGGCGCCAGCCTGCAGCTCAAGGCCTTCGAGGGCTACGCGCAGCGCGGCCTGCCCCTGCCGCCCATTCGCCGCGCCAGCTTCCGCTTCATCGCCGACCCGGCCGCGCAGGTGGCGGCCCTGCTCTCGGGTGACGTCGACGCCTTCCCCCGCGTGGCCGCAGCGCGCAGCCTGGAACAGTTCAGGCGGCAGCCGCAGCGCTTCCAGGTCATCATCGCCGGATCCCGGGCCAAGACCTTGCTGGCCATGAATCACCGGCGCAAGCCGCTGGACGATGTGCGGGTGCGGCGCGCCATCGCCATGGCCCTGGACCGCAAGGCCGTGATCACCGTCGCCGCGGACGGCTTCGGGCTCCCCATTGGCAGCCATTACGTGCCCGACGCGCCGGGCTATGTGGACCTCACCGGCATCAACGCCCACGATCCCACGCGGGCCCGCGCCTTGCTGAAGGAGGCCGGCATCAAGGAGCTTGCGCTGACCCTCAAGCTGCCGCCGGCGCCCTACGCCCGCCAGGGCGGCGAACTCATCGCGGCGCAGCTGGCCCAGGTGGGCGTACAGCTGAAGCTGGAGAACATCGAGTGGGCGCAGTGGCTGTCTTCCGTCTATGGCGCGCACAACTACGATCTGACGCTGATCTCCCACGTCGAGCCCCATGACCTGGGCAATTTCGCCAAGCCCGGCTACTACTGGGGCTACGAAAGCCGGGCCTTCAACGAGCTCTGGCAGCGTTACCTGGCCACGGCCCGCGAAGCCGAGCGCCTGAAGCTGCTGGGCGAGATGCAGCGCCGCATCGCCGAGGACGCCGTGGCCGCCTGGCTCTACCAGCCGCAATGGATCACCGTGGCCCAGGCCCGGCTCAAGGGCCTGTGGACCCGCATGCCCATCTTCGTCAACGATCTGGCCGCCCTGCGCTGGGAGTGAACGCCGGCATGCAAGACCTGACCCCCGCCAACGCCGCCATCCACGAATGGCCCGCCCTGCGCCTGCTGCAGGCCTACGAGACCGGCGAGCTCAGCCCGGTCGAGGTTCTGGACAGCCTGGCGGCCCATGTGCAGCGCTGGGAGCCGCAGCTGCAGGCCCTGTATGCCCCCGACTTCGAAGGCGCCCGCGACGAGGCCCGGGCCTCGGAAGCCCGCTGGCGGCGCGGCCAGCCGCTGGCCATTGGCGTGGCCGGGCAGCGCATCAGCCTGGACGGCCTGCCGATGACGCTCAAGGAGAACATCGCCACCCGCGGCACGCCCATGCCCTTGGGCACGGCTGCGACCGAGCTGCGGCCCGCGACGGAAGACGCCCCGCCCGCCGCCCGCGCCCGCGAACTCGGCGCCCTGCTCTTCGCCAAGACCACCATGCCGGACTACGGCATGCTGAGCTCCGGCCTGTCCAGCTTTCATCCGCTGACCCGCAATCCCTGGGATCTGCGCAAGAACCCGGGCGGATCCAGCGCCGGCGCCGCAGCCGCCGCCGCCGCCGGCTACGGCCCTTTGCATCTGGGCACGGACATCGGCGGCTCCATCCGCCTGCCTGCCGGCTGGTGCGGCCTGTTCGGCCTCAAGCCCAGCCTGGGGCGCATCCCGATCAAGCCGCCCTATGCCGGCCGCGTGGCCGGCCCCATGACGCGCCGGGTCGAGGATGCGGCCCTGCTGATGGCCGCCCTGTCCCGCCCCGACTGGCGTGACGCCATGAGCCTCCCCCACCAGGACTTCCCCTGGCTGGACCTGCGCCTGGACTTGCGCGGCCTGCGCATCGGCCTGATGCGCGATGCCGGCTGGGGATTGACGGTGGACGGCGAGGTGGCGGCGGCGGTGGATGAAGTCGCCCGCCGCCTGGCCGACGCCGGCTGCGCCGTGACCGCCATCGGACCCTGCTCCACCCGGACCATGATCGACGGCCTGGACGCCTTCTGGCGCATGCGATCGTGGCTGGACATTTCCGCCCTGCCCGAAGCGCGCCGCGCCCGCGTGCTGCCCTACATCCGCGCCTGGGTGGATCGCGGCGCCCAGCTGACGGCCACCGAGCTCTTCGAAGGCTACAGCCAGATGGCGGCCCTGCGCGATGCCGCGATCGCGGCCTGCCAGCCCTTCGACTTCGTGATCTCGCCCACGTGCCCGGTTCCCAGCTTCCCGGCCGAGTGGGCCAGCCCCATCCACGATCCGCAGCGGCCCTTCGAGCACATCGCCTTCACCCTGCCCTTCAACATGAGCGAGCAGCCGGCCGCGACGCTCAATGCCGGATTCACGGCGGCGGGGCTGCCCATCGGCGTGCAGGTGGTCGGCCACCGCTTCGATGACCTCGGCGTGCTGCGCCTGTGTCGTCAGCTGGAAGGATTGCTGGCCGATCGGCAGCGGGACTGGCCCGTGCCCCCAGCGCGGAACGCTCAGCCCAGCAGCTGAACGCGCCCGGCCAGCTCGTGCACCTGGGCCAGGCTGGGCGCACTCGCCCCGGCCTGCAGGCAGGCGGCCGCGCCGGCGGCGATCGCGTAGCGCAGCTGGCTTTCCTCGCTGTCATGGTGCAGGCAGGCGTAGATGAAGCCCGCCATGGCGGCGTCCCCGGCGCCCACGGTGTCCACCACCTCGACGTCCAGCGCAGCGGCAGACCATTCCTGCGCCCCCCGATACAGCGTCGCACCCTGCGCGCCCCGGGTGTAGAGCAGGCGGGCATGCGGATTCCAGGCCGCCAGCTGACCCAGGCCCAGCTGCGGCGTCGCGCTGCGGAACAGGCCGCAGAGGTCTTCGTCGGACACCTTGATCACATCGGCCAGACGGCTCATGCGCTCCAGGGTGTCGTCGTAGCGGTTGTCCATGCCCTGGCGGTAGTTGGGGTCGTAGCTGATGATCACGCCCTGCGCCTTGAGCCCCTCCGCCAGCTCGACCAAGCGCCCCGCCAGCGGCTCGCGGTTGAGGCTGATGCCGCCGAAATGCGCCCAGCGCACGAACTGCCGCCAGCCCTGGGGCAGGCCGCTGGGATGGAAGTGCAGGTCCGCGCTGTCGTCACCGACGAAGAAATAGCGCGGGGGATGGGTCTCGTGGATCACCGCCAGCAGCGGCGAGCGCTCGATCTGCTGCAGGAAGCGCGGATCCAGGTTGGCGTCCATGCTCTCCTGCCAGAGGGCCTGCCCGAAGACGTCGCAGCTGATGGCCCCGCCAAAGGCCGACAGCTCGCCCAGCGTGGACAGCGCCCGCGCCACGTTCCAGGGCGCGCCGCCGCAGCGACTGGTCCAGGTATCGAGGCCCGTGCAGATGAGATCCGTCAAGGCCTCGCCGAATGCGACGAAGCGGGGCAGATCGGTATGCAGGACTGGGCTCATCCCGCCATTGCAGCGCCGTCCCGCCCGCCGCGCAAGCCCTCTCATGGGCGAACCCCGTAGGACAAGAAGGCCATGCCGTCCCGACGCATTCATCACCCGCCGCGAGCTGACGGGCGACAAGTGACAGCGCCGAGGCCGGCGCACACAATGGGCATCAGACCCGATTGCCCCAGATGGACCGCCGCAGCCTGCTCCTGACCCTCGCCGCCACGGCCGCCTCCCGAGCCGAAGCGCTGACCGTGCTCGTCTATCCCAGCTACAGCGACGCCGACGCCCAGGACCCCCTGCACCGCTACCATCTGGCGGCCTTGCGGCTGGCCCTGGAGCGCAGCGGCGGCCAGTACCGGCTGCAGCCCCTGCGCAAGCCCGTGGGACAGGGGCGGGCGATACGCGAGCTGGCCGGCGGCCATTCGGAACTGGGCCTGCTCTGGAGCATGACCAGCGAGGAGCGCGAGCAGCTGCTGCTGCCCATACGCATCCCCATCGACCGCGGGCTGATGGGCTGGCGGCTGCTGCTGGTACGGCGCACCGACGCCGAGCGCTTCGCGGCCGTCCGCAGCCTGGACGCCCTGCGGGACCTCAGCGCCGGCCAGCTCTACGACTGGCCGGATACCGCCATCCTGCGTGCCAACGGGCTGGCGGTGGGCACGACCAGCGTCTATGACAGCCTGTTCACCATGCTCGCGCGGGGACGGGTGGACTACTTCCCCCGCTCCGTGCTGGAGATCCAGGAAGAGATGCGGCAGTACGGCTCCGCCAACGAGCTGATGATTGCGCCCGGGCTGATGCTGCGCTACCCGACCGCCAACTACTTCTTCGTCAGCCGCCAGAACGCGCAGCTGGCGGCGGAGGTGCAGCGTGGCCTGGAACGCGCCCTGGATGACGGCAGCCTGCACAAGCTCTTCATGAGCCACATCCACCCCATGCTGAAGCCCCTGCGCCTGCCCGAACGCCGCGAGCTGCCTCTCAAGAACCCCTTCCTGCCCGCGGCCACGCCGCTGCATCGCAGTGAGCTGTGGGCTGATCCAGCCCAGTTCGCCTGATCCCGGACAGTGCCGCAGCTCGCTTTTGCCCGCGGAACCGTGGATCGCCCGCGGCTGGCAGGCCGGGCCGGCGTCCACGACAATCCCGGAAGGGACAATGCTTGTTCGCGCTGCTCGCCCTCAGCGTCTCCTATGCCTCGACTGCAGCGCCGACTGCCCGACTCATCGCCATGGACACCCCATTGAACGACACCCTGGCCGCCGTGCTGGCCGCCCACCCGCCGACCGCGGGGGCCTTGCTCCCCTTGCTGCACGCCTTGCAGGAGCGCCTGGGCCATGTGCCGCCCGAAGCGGTGCCGGCCATCGCCGAACACCTGAACCTCTCGCGCGCCGAGGTCCACGGCGTGATCAGCTACTACCACTTCTTCCGCCAGCAGCCGCCCGGCCGCACGGTGCTGCAGGTCTGCCGCGCCGAGGCCTGCCAGTCGCGTGGGGCCGCGGCCCTGATGGCCCATGCCGAGCAGCGCCTGGGCTGCGCTTCGCACAGCACGCGGGCCGACGGCGCGGTGACGCTGGAGCCCGTCTACTGCCTGGGCCTGTGCGCCTCCTCGCCGGCCCTGATGCTCAATGAGCGCCTGCATGCGCGCATGGATGCAGCCAAGCTCGATGCCCTGCTTGAGAAGGAGGGGCTCTGATGTCCGCCGTGAAAGTCTTTGTCCCGCGGGACTCCGCCGCGCTCGCCGTCGGCGCCGATGAAGTCGCCGCGGCCCTGATCGCCGAATGCCAATGCCGCGGGCTGGCCGTCGAGCTGGTCCGCAACGGCTCGCGCGGCCTGCTGTGGCTGGAAACCTTGATCGAGGTGCAAACACCGCGGGGCCGCGTGGCCTACGGCCCGGTCGAGGCGGCGGACATCCCCGGCCTGCTCGACGCCGGCCTGCTGCAGGGCGCCGCACATGCGCTGTGCCACGGCCTCACCGAGCAGATTCCCTACCTCGCGCGGCAGGAGCGCCTGAGCTTCCGGCGCGTCGGCGTAACGGACCCGCTATCCCTGGCCGACTACGAGGCCCATGAGGGCTGGGCGGGCCTGCGCCAGGCCTTGCAGCTCGATGGCGCCGGCATCGTCGCCGAGATCACGAACTCCGGCCTGCGCGGCCGCGGGGGTGCGGCCTTTCCGGCAGGCATCAAGTGGCGCACCGTGTTGCAGACCGAAGCGAAGCAGAAGTACATCGTCTGCAATGCCGACGAAGGGGACTCCGGCACCTTCGCCGACCGCATGGTCATGGAGGGCGACCCCTACATGCTGATCGAGGGCATGGCCATCGCCGGCCTGGCGGTAGGTGCCGACCGCGGCTACGTCTACGTCCGCTCCGAGTACCCGCATTCGATTGCCGTGCTCAACGAAGCCATCGCCCGCGCCACGGCCGCCGGTTTCCTCGGCACGGACCTGCTGGGCTCGGGCCGCGCGTTCCATCTGGAGGTGCGCAAGGGCGCAGGCTCCTATGTCTGCGGCGAGGAAACGGCGCTGCTGGAGAGCCTGGAGGGCAAGCGCGGCGTGGTGCGCGCCAAGCCGCCGCTGCCGGCCGTCGCGGGGCTCTTTGGCCAGCCGACCGTCATCAACAACGTGCTGACCTTCGCCGCCGCTCCGCTGATCCTGGCCCGCGGCGCGCAGTTCTATCGGGACCACGGCGTGGGTCGGTCGCAAGCCAGCGCCGGGCCGTCCCAAGCTGGCTTGGCCCCCTCGGGGGGCAGAGCGGCCGGCGCCCGCTCTGGGGGCTTTGCGCAAGCCAGCGCCGGGCCGTCCCAAGCTGGCTTGGCCCCCTCGGGGGGCAGAGCGGGCGGCGCCCGCTCTGGGGGCTTTGCGTCAGGCACCCTGCCCTTCCAGCTGGCCGGCAACATCAAGCAGGGCGGGCTGGTAGAAAAGGCCTTCGGTCTCACGCTGCGCGAGCTGCTCTACGACTTCGGCGGCGGCACGGCCAGCGGCCGGCCCATCAAGGCGGTGCAGGTGGGCGGCCCGCTGGGCGCCTATGTGCCCGAGTCGCAATGGGATGTGCCGCTCGACTACGAGGCCTATGCCGCGATGGGCGCGGTGCTGGGCCACGGCGGCATCGTCGTGCATGACGACACGGCCGACCTCTCCCAGCTCGCGCGCTACGCCATGGAGTTCTGCGCCATCGAGTCCTGCGGCAAATGCACGCCCTGCCGCATCGGCTCGACGCGCGGGGTCGAGGTGATCGACCGCATCCGCGCCGATCAGAACCGCGAGCAGCAGGTCCACCTGCTGCGCGACCTCTGCGACACCCTGCTGCACGGCTCGCTGTGCGCCATGGGCGGCATGACGCCCTACCCGGTGCTGTCCGCCCTCAACCACTATCCGCAGGACTTCGGCCTGACTTGCGGCTCGACTGCAGCGCAGGAGGCATGACCATGAACCACACCGAGATCGACTACGGCACCCCGCGCCGCGAATCCGAACGCGAAGTCAGTCTGGAGATCGACGGCCAGGCCATCTCCGTTCCCGCCGGCACCTCGCTGATGCGCGCCGCCGCCGAGGCCGGCATCATGGTGCCCAAGCTCTGCGCCACCGACAGCCTGGAGCCCTTCGGCTCCTGCCGGCTGTGCCTGGTGGAGATCGAGGGCCGCAAGGGCTTCCCGGCCTCCTGCACCACGCCGGCCGAAGCCGGCATGAAGGTGAAGACGCAAAGCCCGAAGCTGCAGCAGCTGCGCAAGGGCGTGATGGAGCTCTACATCTCCGACCACCCGCTGGACTGCCTGACCTGCAGCGCCAACGGCAACTGCGAGCTGCAGACGCAGGCGGGCGTCGTGGGCCTGCGCGAGGTGCGCTATGGCGTGGGAGAGAAGGCCGGGGCGCACCACTGCGACCTGCCCAAGGACGAGTCCAATCCCTATTTCACCTTTGACTCCAGCAAGTGCATCGTCTGCAACCGCTGCGTGCGCGCCTGTGAAGAGACGCAAGGCACTTTCGCGCTGACGATCAGCGGCCGCGGTTTCGAGGCCCGCGTCTCGCCAGGCCAGGACCAGCCCTTCATGGAATCCGAATGCGTGAGCTGCGGCGCCTGCGTGCAGGCCTGCCCCACGGCCACGCTGCAGGAAAAAACCGTCATCCAGATCGGCCAGCCCGAGCACAGCGTGATCACCACCTGCGCCTACTGCGGCGTGGGCTGCGCCTTCAAGGCCGAGATGAAGGGCAGCCAGGTCGTGCGCATGGTGCCGTGGAAGGACGGCAAGGCCAACGAGGGCCACAGCTGCATCAAGGGCCGCTTCGCCTGGGGCTATGCCACGCACCCCGACCGCATCACCAAGCCCATGATCCGCGCCAGCATCCAGGATCCCTGGCAGGAGGTCAGCTGGGAGGTCGCGCTCGCGCATGCTGCCAGCGAGTTCCGCCGCATCCAGGCCAAGCATGGCCGCGATTCGATCGGCGGCATCACGTCCTCGCGCTGCACCAACGAGGAGACCTACCTCGTGCAGAAGCTGGTGCGCGCGGCCTTCGGCAACAACAACGTCGACACCTGCGCCCGCGTCTGCCACTCGCCCACCGGCTACGGCCTGGGCCAGACCCTGGGCACCTCGGCAGGCACGCAGACCTTCAAATCGGTGGACCAGGCCGACGTCATCATGGTCATCGGCGCCAACCCCAGCGAGGCGCACCCGGTCTTCGGCTCGCGGCTGAAGAAGCGGCTGCGCGAGGGCGCGAAGCTAATCGTGATCGACCCGCGCCGCATCGACCTGGTCAAGAGCCCGCACATCGAGGCGGCCCACCACCTGCAGCTCAAGCCCGGCACCAACGTGGCGGTGATCAGCGCGCTGGCGCATGTGATCGTCACCGAGGGCCTGGTCGACGACGCCTATGTGGCCGAGCGCTGCGACCCCAAGAGCTACGCCCAGTGGCGTGACTTCGTCGCCCGCCCGGAGAACTCGCCCGAGGCGCTGGAAGCCGCCAGCGGCGTGCCGGCGGCCGAGCTGCGCGCCGCCGCGCGGCTGTATGCGACCGGCGCCAGCGATGGCACGGCCCCCGTCCAGCGGCGGCCGAATGCCGCGATCTACTATGGTCTGGGCGTCACCGAGCACAGCCAGGGCTCGACCATGGTGATGGGCATTGCCAACCTCGCCATGGCCACCGGCAATGTGGGCCGCGAGGGCGTGGGCGTGAACCCGCTGCGCGGCCAGAACAATGTGCAGGGCAGCTGCGACATGGGCAGCTTCCCCCACGAGCTGCCGGGCTACCGCCACATCAGCGACAGCACCGTGCGCGGCCAGTTCGAAGCCGCCTGGGGCGTGACGCTCGACCCCGAACCGGGGCTGCGCATTCCCAACATGCTGGACGCCGCGCTCTCCGGCAGCTTCAAGGGCCTGTACTGCGAAGGCGAGGACATCGTGCAGTCCGACCCCAACACCCAGCACGTGGCCGCCGCGCTGATGGCCATGGAATGCGTGGTGGTGCAGGACATCTTCCTGAACGAGACCGCCAAGTACGCGCACGTCTTCCTGCCCGGTTCCAGCTTCCTCGAAAAGGACGGCACCTTCACCAATGCCGAACGCCGCATCAGCCGCGTGCGCAAGGTCATGCCGCCGCTGGGCGGCTATGCCGACTGGGAGGTGACGCAGAAGCTCGCACAGGCCCTGGGCTATCCCATGGACTACAAGAACCCGCAGGACATCATGGCCGAGATCGCCGCACTGACGCCCACCTTCGCCGGCGTCAGCTACGAAAAGATCGAGCGTCTGGGCAGCGTGCAGTGGCCCTGCAACGACAGCACGGAAGAAGCCGGCACGCCCATCATGCACGTGGGCAAGTTCGTGCGCGGCAAGGGGCGCTTCATCATCACCCAGTACGTGCCGACCGACGAAAAGGTGACGCGCAAGTTCCCGCTGCTGCTGACCACCGGCCGCATCCTGAGCCAGTACAACGTGGGTGCCCAGACGCGCCGCACCGAGAACAGCCAATGGCACAGCGAGGACGTGCTGGAGATCCATCCTCATGACGCCGAGGAGCGCGGCATCGCCGAGGGCGACTGGGTGGGCATCCAAAGCCGTGCCGGCGAGACCGTGCTGCGCGCCACGCTCACCGAGCGGGTGCAGGCGGGTGTGGTCTACACGACCTTCCACTTCCCCGAGTCGGGTGCCAACGTCATCACCACCGACAACTCCGACTGGGCCACCAACTGCCCGGAGTACAAGGTGACGGCGGTGCAGGTGGTCAAGGTGATGCAGGCCCAGCACCTCTCGCCCTGGCAGGCCGAGTTCAGCCGCTTCGACGCCCTTCAGCACGAGCTGCTGCAGGCGGCGCAGCACCCCGCGCAGCAGCAGGAAGCCGTGCATGGCGGCAAGTGAGATCGCGATGAAGCCTGCCCCCAAGCCGACGGCGGCGCCCCAGGCGCCGGCCCCGGCCCTGGACTTCTGCGAAGGCGCCCGCGCCCTGCCGGTGCGCCGCGTGCGCGGCGGGCACAGCGCCGAGCTGCTGGACTGGGTGGCGGACGAAGTGCCGGTGGCGCTGGAGTTCAACGGCATCAGCCATGCCGTGATGCTGGCCACGCCGCTGGACCTGGAGGACTTCGCGCTGGGCTTCTCGCTCAGCGAGGGCATTGTGCAAAGCCCTGACGAGCTCTACGGTGTGGAGGAGATGCCGGGGCCGCAGGGCATCACGCTCAAGCTGGACATCGCCGCCGCCGCCTTTGCCCGCCTGAAGGAGCGCCGCCGCACGCTGGCGGGCCGCACCGGCTGCGGGCTGTGCGGCACGGAGCGCCTGGCGCACGTGGCGCGCGACCTGCCGCAGCTGCCGGCACCCGAGCGGGGTCAGGTCTTGCGCCGCGAAGCCATCGCCCACGCCATGAGCCAGTTCTGCGAGCAACAGACCCTGCAGCAGGCCACCGGCGCCGTGCATGCCGCAGCCTGGTGCAGCCCGCAGGGCGAGCTGCGCTGGCTGCGCGAGGACGTGGGCCGCCACAACGCGCTGGACAAGCTGGTCGGCGCGCTGGCGCGCATGGGCGTCGACGCCCGAGCGGGCTTCATCGCCGTCACCAGCCGCGCCAGTTTCGAGATGGTGCAGAAGACGGCCATGGCCGGCGTGCCCCTGCTGGCCGCCGTCTCCGCACCGACCAGCTTCGCCGTGGCCACCGCCACGCAGGCCCGGATGACCCTGGTGGGCTTTGCCCGCGGCCAGGACCTGGTGGTCTACTGCCATCCCGAGCGGCTGGACCTGGGCCCCGAGGGCGCCGGCAAGCCCTCGCACTGAACACCCGCATTCCGACGCATCATGGACATCGAAAAACTCGTCCGCATGGCCAACCAGATCGGCACCTTCTTCCAGGCCATGCCCGACCACGCCGAAGCCCTCGAGGGCATCGCCCTGCACATCCAGAAGTTCTGGGAGCCGCGCATGCGGCGGGAATTCCTCGGGGCGCTGGAGGCAGGGCATGAAGACATGGCCGCGCTGATGCCCATCGTGCGCGAGGCCATGCGGTCCTTGCAGGCCCGCTAGGCTCTCGCCGCGCTCAGAAGCTGGGCGGCTGGCAGACCTCGGACTCCAGGGCTTCCTGGTAGCTCTTGCCGGCGCAGTGCCGCAGCCGGCGCAGGATCAGGGCATTGGCACGGTTGTTGGGATGGCGCTCCAGCCGCTCGATCAAGGCGGGCAGCTCGTCAAACCGGCCTTCGAGAAAGGCCATGGTGCCCAGCACATAGGCATTCCAGTCGAATCCGGCAGCGGCCGCGCTGGCGGCTTCGTCGGCCGGCATCAGCGTCTGCCGCGCCGCATCCAGGCTTTCTGCCGTGCGCCCCAGCAGGGCCAGGTTTTGCGCCAGATGCCATCGCACGGTGTTCAGGCGCGACGATTCGATCGCTATGAAGCGCTGGATGAGCCGGACGGATTCGGCCCGGCAGCCCATGGCGTCCAGACTGCGCCAGCCTTGTTCCGGACTCTGGTCGAACTCCTGCCAGGATTGGGCGGGAAGCACTTTCGCCGCGGCTTGGAAGCTGGTTTGGCAGGTCTTTGGCTCAGCAGCGTACGCATGCAAGAAAACGCCGCAGGCGAGTAGAAAACCTAAGGAGAATCGAATTTCTGGAGCGATCTGACGCTCCTTTCCTGCAGGGTGAAATCCGCTCACTGCGCCTCCATTCATGAAAAACGGTCGATATTCAATCCATCACCACGTAGTCTGGATCCTCCCACAGCTGCAATTGATCAGCGTCCGCGCGTATCTGGCGATAGGCTGATTTTTCGTATGCAGCGAATGATACCGCGGGAACTGTAATCGTCCCATCATAAGAAGGATCCTTCGAAAGTAGGAAGGAGCAGAACTTCCGCAGCAAGTCGCATTCAGGAAGCAGCTTCTCCAACCACAGCCACTGCCCCATCTGATTCACTTCCAAAAACACATACTCCGCAGTCTTTGTATAAATCAAATCGATGCAGCCAAACAAAACACCTAAATGCCGGAGCGTCCTTATACATGCCTCTTTAACCCAAAGAGGAAGACAAATCTCCTCTGCCTTCAGTTTTCTAAAATCGGCACGCCTCCAGTCAACCATAGTATTCTGATCCGCCTGCGAGTCAATTCGCACAGCCACAACATGATCACCCATACAAGTGACCCTGATCTCATATTTCTTATCAATGTACTTTTGATAAATTTGCGGCGTCAGAATACCATCAAATTCGACAAGCTGCGCAAGTGTCACTTTAGAGGCGAAGCTTGTAGCGAATCCTCCTCCGGCACACTTCCACACCACACCATTGAGCGGCTTGGTGAGGCACTTATCATTAGCTTCCTTGATGAACTCGACAATATGCGATCGATTGTCAGAGACAAGCGTGTCGGGGATGTCGAAGCCTGCGGCCCTTGCTGCATCTAGCTGTATTAGCTTATCCTCCGCGATCCGAGCTTCATCAAACCCGTTTACTGCGAAGCACTGCCGACTCAGTCGACGGTATACATGATTGAACGTGCTGCGATAGTCGTCTTCCGCCACCTTTTTGTCAGATGCATTTATTTCGATTCCACGTATTCTCGGCATACTTGGTCGCCGATTCCAAAACACATCAAACACGTCGAGCTCATGCGTGACATCCCCCACTGCAAGGCGAACTCGCTGAACACCGCTCCGTTCCTGGAGAATAGAAATTCTGTTTTGAGCCACCCGATCAGCGACATAGTCTACATAAACATGATGCCCCAAGTCGCGCAAAGCCATGGAAACTGCAACTCCATGAATGTCATTTGCGATGATCGGCACGAATATCTTTGCCATAAATCAGGAACCAAGATACAGATCAAACGGCGCAAGCATGCACACATTTCCTGACCGAGAAATAGCCCACCGTCGGCCCAGGAAGAAGACGAAACGCCCAAAAGCAAGCTGGCTCATGGGCGTTCCTTCGGCGGACGAGCTGTTGCAGGAGAAATCAAGGCTCTACTCACCGTTTTCATCGTACAGCGCGCTGACGACAAATACCTATGCAAAATGGCATCTCGGCCAACGAGGCTGTCAGCGTCAAGGGGCTAGCTCTTCGCAGCATCACCTCTAAGGCACCCTAATTGACTACGACATTGCTGCTTGCGCAGATGCATTGGGCGCGCTGAAACTAGAACCTCATGCCGCTCACTGGTCCTTGACACAATCCGTGTCGCCACACGTCGTGCAGCTCGCAGCGGTCCACACAGACAGGCCGTCACCACCTTCGTCTGACAGCGTCCCACCTACCACTTGATCTGTGTCTTCCGGAGACAGTTCAACGGCCACTTGACGAAGAAAAATACGATCGGATGTCATGTTTCAAGTTACGTTGTCACCCTCAATTGGGCAGCGGCATGCTAACCACTTACCTGTCAAGACCCGGGAGGTCCCCCCGCGTCAGAATAGTTGTCGCCCCGATACATCCAAGACGGGGGCGGCGAT
>JAYSEK010000015.1:0-60379 GCA_041913905.1 Burkholderiaceae bacterium
CCTACTTCTTCCTCAAGATCCGGGCGGCGTTCCCCGGAAATCGGTGATGAACCAAGAAAAAACCCGCCGCAAGCTCGCTTGGGCGGGTTTCTCAATGCTGTCTGGCGGAGACGGAGGGATTCGAACCCTCGATGCAGGTTTTGCCCACATACTCCCTTAGCAGGGGAGCACCTTCGGCCACTCGGTCACGTCTCCAGCAGAGCCTCGCAGTATAGCAGTGGTTTTTCAGCCTCCGCTACAAATTCCCGATTTTTTTATCGGGCGAGGATCAGGCGGCTTCCTGGTCCAGATCGAAGGCGCGGTGCAGCGCGCGCACGGCCAGTTCCATGTACTTCTCGTCAATCACGACGCTGGTCTTGATCTCGCTGGTGGAGATCATCTGGATGTTGATGCCTTCCTCGCTGAGGGAGCGGAACATCTTGGACGCCACGCCCACGTGCGAGCGCATGCCGATGCCCACGATGGACACCTTGCAGATGCGCGGATCACCCAGCACCTTGGCCGCGCCGGTGGCCGGGGCCACGGTCTTTTCCAGCAGCTCCATGGTGCGCTGGTAGTCGTTGCGGTGCACGGTGAAGCTGAAGTCGGTCTTCCCGTCGTGCGAGACGTTCTGGATGATGACGTCGATGTCGATATTGGCCTCTGCCACGGGGCCGAGGATCTGGAAGGCGATGCCGGGCTTGTCCGGCACGCCCAGCAGCGTCACCTTGGCTTCGTCGCGGTTGAACGCGATGCCCGACACGACGGCTTGTTCCATGTTTTCGTCCTCTTCAAAAGTGATCAGGGTGCCGGACTTGGCTTCCTCGTTGATGTCGATGTCCCAGGGCGTGAAGCTGGAGAGCACGCGCAGCGGCACACGGTACTTGCCGGCAAATTCCACCGAGCGGATCTGCAGCACCTTGGAGCCCAGCGACGCCATTTCGAGCATTTCCTCGAAGCAGATGCTCTTCAGTCGGCGAGCTTCGGGCACGACGCGAGGGTCGGTGGTGTAGACGCCGTCGACGTCGGTGTAGATCAGGCACTCGTCAGCCTTCATCGCAGCGGCGATGGCCACGGCCGAGGTGTCCGACCCGCCCCGGCCCAGGGTGGTGATGTTGTTGTTCTCGTCAATGCCCTGGAAGCCGGTGATGGCCACCACGCGGCCGGCGGCGAGGTCGGCCCGCACGCGCTGGTCATCGATGCTCTCGATGCGGGCCTTGGTGTAGGACGAATCGGTGGCCACGGGCACCTGCCAGCCGGTGTAGCTGACGGCTTCCAGACCCTCGGCCTGCAGTGCGATGGCCAGCAAGCCCACCGAGACCTGCTCACCGGTGGCCGCGATCATGTCCAGCTCGCGCATGAGCGCCGGGCTGGTGCTGGCGGGCGAAAGCTCCTTGGCCAGGCCCAGCAGACGGTTGGTTTCGCCGCTCATGGCCGAGGGCACCACCACCATCTGATGGCCCGCACGCGCCCATTTGGCGACGCGCTTGGCCACGTTGCGAATACGGTCGGTCGAGCCCATCGAGGTGCCGCCGTACTTGTGAACGATCAATGCCATGGTTGTGAAATTGCGCGGAGTTGAAGGGGGTTTCTTGCGCCGCGGTCGCTGAAGGCCGATTCTACGGTTGGCCTTGGCGCTGCACGAAGCCCCGCGGCGCCGGCGGCCATGGCGGCAAAGCCGTGTTCAGGCGCCGTCCGGACACCAGGTCAAGCGCAGCAACGGCCCCTCGCCCTGCCCCCAGCAGCGCGCATCCAGGCCCAGCGCCGGAGCCCACAACAACTGCTCCACGGGCCCTGTTTCCCCGGGAAATGCGGCAAAAACAAGGGGGCCGGCACGCCCCAGCGCCGGTACGCCCGCAGCCTGCCAGGCCTTCTTCAAGGACCGCGGTGGCGTGCCGGGCGCGCGCTGGAATTGCTCGCTGCCTTCGCGCGGACGCAAGATCACATTGCGCAATAGCGATGAGCCTATGCCTGGCGACGAAGGCTCATCAGCCAATTTCGCCAGTTCCACCCGGCCCACCCGTTCCACCACCCAGCTCCCGGCCCAAGCAGGGCAGGCATACCGCCCCGGCGAGCTCAAGTCCATGTGCAGCTCCGCCGGCGCCAGGGCAGCGGCCACGGGCACAGGCAGGGCCAGCAGCATCCCTTGGTGCTTTTGAATCACCTGGGCCCCCGCCGGCCAGGACGCGCCATGGGGCGCGGCCGCCGCCTCATCCAGCAACCGTGTCACCAGACTGGCCGGCGCCGCACGCCCGAGCGAGGCCTGGAGCCAATGCCGCAGCAGGTTGCTCAGCCGAGGCCGGGACAGCGTCGTCCAGGCCTGCAGGTTCAGGCCGGCATTGGGCCGAATCCAGGCCTGGCCATCCTGCAGCGCGAGTTCCTCGGCCAGCTCACGGGCTTCCTGGGCCCACTGCGCGGACTGCGCCAAGGCGGCTTCCGCCCCCGGAAAGCCGGCTTCCAGCACGGGCCACAGCCGCAGGCGCAGACGGTTGCGGGCAAAGCGCGGATCGGCATTGCTTTCGTCCTCGACGTGCGCGAGCAGCAGCGCCTGCCCATAGCGCTCGATGCGCTCGCGCGGCTGGTCCAGCCAGGGACGGGCCCACACCACACCCTCTCGTGACTGCCGCCGCGGCATGGCGGACAGGCCCGGCAGGCCTGCGCCGCGCAGGGCCTGGAGCAGCCAGGTCTCGGCCTGGTCGCGTCGATGATGCGCCAGCAGGAGCAAGGACGCACCTGCGGCTTGCGCCATGGCTTGAAGAGCCGCGTGGCGACCTGCGCGTGCCCAGGCTTCCACGCTCTCCCCCGCCACCGGCGCACCGTCCAGGTGATGCCAGCGCAGCGCCACCGGCAGCCCCTGGGCGCTCCAGGCCTGCACCTGCTCCTGCAGCTGCGCCAACCAGGCGTCGGCCTGAGGACTCAGCCCATGGTGCACATGCAGGCCCAGCACCCGCAAAGCAAAACCCTCATGCGCCAGGGCTTGCGCGCAGCGCGCCGTGGCATGCATGAGGGCGGTAGAGTCGCGGCCGCCGCTCCAGGCGACGGCCACGCAGGCGGCAGGCGTGCCGCCAGCAAGTCCTAGGGATGGAGACTCAGCGGTTCTTGGTGTCGCTGAATCGGCCATAGGCCTGCAGGCGCTCGTAACGGCGATCCAGCAGCTCCGAGGTCTTCAGATCGGAGACCTGGCGCAACGCGTCAGAGAGAGCGCGCTTGAGGTTGGAGCACATCTGCTTCGGGTCGCGATGGGCGCCACCCACGGGCTCGTTGACGATCTTGTCGATCAGGCCCAGGGCCTTCAGGCGATGGGCGGTGATGCCCAGGGCTTCGGCCGCATCGGACGCACGCTCCGACGTCTTCCACAGGATGGAGGCGCAGCCTTCCGGCGAGATCACCGAGTAGGCCGAGAACTGCAGCATCAGCACCTGGTCCGCCACGCCGATGGCCAGGGCGCCGCCGGAGCCGCCCTCGCCGATCACGGTGGCGATCACCGGCACTTCCAGTTGCGCCATCTCGAAGATGTTGCGGCCGATGGCCTCGGACTGGCCGCGCTCCTCGGCACCGATGCCGGGATAGGCCCCCATGGTGTCGATGAAGGTGAAGACGGGCAGGCCGAACTTCTCGGCCAGCTTCATCAGGCGCAGGGCCTTGCGATAGCCCTCGGGGCGCGGCATGCCGAAGTTGCGCAGCGTGCGCTCCTTGGCGTCGGCGCCGCGCTGGTGGCCAACGACGACGCAGGGCTGACCGTTGAAGCGCGCAATACCGCCGACGATGGCGGCGTCATCGGCAAAGTGGCGGTCGCCGTGGAGTTCCTGGAACTCGGTGAAGACGTCCTTGCAGTAGTCCAGGGTCTGCGGACGCTGCGGGTGGCGTGCCACCTGGTAGGTCTGCCACGGTGCGACGCTGGAATAGATGTCCTTGGTCAGCTGCTGGCTCTTCTTGGAGAGGCGGTCGATCTCCTCGGAGATGTCGACAGCCGACTCGCTTTGCACGTAGCGCAGCTCTTCGATCTTGGTTTCGAGTTCGGCAATGGGCTGCTCGAATTCGAGGAAATGTTTCTTGCTCATCAGTCGTCCTGATTTCAAAAAGCCCACCGCGCAAGGCCCTCATGGCGGCATGGCGCCGGCAGAACCGCGCCTGCTGGCCACCCCCTCGTGGGGGGCTGGAGTGCCGGTATGGGGTGGGCTAGTACTCCACCGGTAGCGGATCGAGACTTCGCCAAATGTACCATGTGGCTACCGAGCGGTAGGGGGCCCAGGCCTCCCCGACTTCCCGCGCCTCGGCCCGCGAGACCGGCTCGCCAGAGAAATAGTTCTCGCTGATGCCCTTGAGCAGGCCCAGATCGTCCAGGGGCATCACATTGGGCCGCATCAGGTGGAAGATCAGGAACATCTCCGCCGTCCAGCGGCCAATGCCGCGGATCGCAACCAGCTCCTCGATGATCGCTTCGTCGTCCATCTGCGTCCATTGGCGCACATGTACGCGACCTGCTTCGAAATGCTCCGCCAGATCTCGCAGGTATTCCACCTTGCGTGCCGACAAGCCAGCCCCGCGCAGCGCGGGCAGCTCCAGACCCAGCACGGCCGCCGGCTGGACGCGATGGGCAGGCCCGGTCATCAAGGCCGCAAACCGGTCCCAGACGGACTGCGCCGCCTTCACGGAGATCTGCTGCCCCACGATGGAGCGCGCCAGGGTCGTGAAGGCGTCGCCCTTGCTTTGCAGCCGCGCCTCGCCGAATTGCGGGATGAGCTTCTTCATCACCCGGTCGCGCTTGACCAGGTGCTTGCAGGCCTCATCCCAATAGTCCGGGGTCACCCCGGCGGCAGCCGAGCGCGCCATCAGGCCTTCATCCAGCTCGTGCCGGTGGGCGAATCCTGCAGCACGATGCCGGCGTCCAGCAGCGCCTTGCGGATGCGATCGGCTTCGGCGAAGTTCCTGGCGGCCTTGGCCGCGGCGCGCGCCTCGATCTGAGCCTGGATGGCGGCCTCATCGAGCGTGCTGCCAGCCTGCAGGTAGCTGCGCGGCACCTGCTGCAGCAGGCCCAGCGTGGCGCCCAAGGCCTTGAGCAGGGCCGCCTCTTCGGGCGAACGGCTGCGGTTCAGGCTGGAGGCCAGGTCGAAGAGCACGGCCAGCGCGGCCGGGGCATTGAAGTCCTCGTCCATCGCCGCCTTGAAGGCCGCTGCCACCGGGTGGGTCCAGTCGATGGCCAGCGCCGGCGCCTCCACGCCGTCCAGCGCCGTGTACAGGCGGCGCAGCGCCTGGCGCGCATCATCCAGGGCGGCATCGCTGTAGTTGATGGGGCTGCGGTAGTGGGTGCGCAGCATGAAGAAGCGCACCGTCTCACCGTCGTAGCTCTTGAGGACGTCCTGGATGGTGAAGAAGTTGCCCAGGGACTTGGACATCTTCTCGTTGTCCACATTCAGGAAGCCGTTGTGCAGCCAGTAGCGCACGAAGGGCTTGCCCAGCGCGCCTTCGCTCTGGGCGATCTCGTTTTCATGGTGCGGGAACTGCAGGTCCATGCCACCACCGTGGATGTCGAAGGTCTCGCCCAGCACGGCGCAGCTCATGGCCGAGCACTCGATGTGCCAGCCCGGGCGGCCAGGGCCGTAGCGCCCTTCGTACTTGGCGTCTGCAGGCTCGTCGTCCTTGGCGGCCTTCCAGAGCACGAAATCCAGCGGGTCGTGCTTGCCTTCGTCCACGGCCACGCGCTCGCCGGCGCGCAGGTCGTCCAGGTTGCGCCGCGAGAGCTTGCCGTAGCCCGGGAACTTGCGCACGGCATAGTTCACGTCGCCGTTGCTGGCGCGGTAGGCGAGGCCTTTCTCCTCCAGCAGGCCGATCATGTCCAGCATCTGGCCGACGTACTCCGTGGCGCGCGGCTCGTGCGTGGGCCGCTCCACGCCCAGCGCTCCGATGTCGCGGTGCATGGCGGCTATCATTTCGTCCGTCAACTGACGGATGCTGATGCCGCGCTCCAATGCGCGCTTGATGATCTTGTCCTCGATATCGGTGATGTTGCGGACATAGGTCACCCGGTAGCCCGAGGCCTTGAGCCAGCGCTGGATCACGTCAAAGGCCATCATCATGCGGGCATGGCCCACATGGCACAGGTCGTAGATGGTCATGCCGCAGACATACATGCGCACGTGGCCAGGCTCGATGGGGGCGAAGGGCTCGACCGCACGGGTCAGGGTGTTGTAGATGCGCAGGGACATGGGCTCGCAGGGCGAATGAATGGGGCTCGCTGGGCGAAAGAGAGCGTGTCAAGCAAGGACATCACCCCCGAAGGGCGAGGCCGGCCGAGCCCAGCTTATAGAATCCTTCAGTATACCGATTGGGCTCCAGCCATCCCTGCCCCGCTTCATGAATCCCCGCTCCCACGCCCTCCGCCGTTTGACCCCCCTCCTGCTGGCCGCCGGCCTGTGCCTGAGCGCGCCCTCGCAGGCGGCAGGCGAGCTCGAAAAGGCGCAGCAGCAATGGCTGCAAGGGCGCCAGGCCGACGCCAAGAAGACGCTGGAGGCCGCCCTGGGCGAGGATCCCAACAACGCCCGCATGCGTTTTTCGCTGGCGCTGATGCGCATGGAGTCCGGCGAAACGGCGCAGGCCGAGACGCTGCTGAGGCGCCTCACCGAAGACTTCCCGGATCTGGCCGATCCCTTCAACAACCTGGCGGTGATCCTGGCTGGCCGCGGTGACATGGACGCGGCACTGGACGCCCTCCAGCGTGCGGTGGCGCTGCAGCCCGAGCATGTGCAGGCTCAGGAGAACCTGGGCGACGTGCTGCTGCAACTGGCCGCGCGCGCCTATGCGGTGGCCGCCAAGCCGGGACCGCAGAGCTCAATCAATGCCGGCCTGAAGCTTCGTCGCACCCAGGAGTTGCTGCGCGGCCTGAACACCCCCGCCCATTGACGCGCTGAGGGAGAATGCGGCTCCTGGCCGCTGCCAGCGGCCCCGCTTGCCTTCATCCTTGAACATTCACCGAGGGAGTCTTCTCGCCATGGCCTTTGCCACCTCGCTTCGTACGCCGCTGCGCCGCCTGCTGGGCGCCAGCGTCCTGTTGTTGACCGTGCTGGGCGCACAAGCCCAGGTCGTCAAGCTGGCCACCAGCCAGGGCGACATCCGCGTCGAGCTCGATGCCGAGAAGGCGCCCAAGACCGTCGCCAACTTCCTGCAGTACGTGAAGGCCGGCCACTACAACGGCGTGATCTTCCACCGGGTGATCGACGGCTTCATGGTCCAGACCGGCGGCTTCACCGACAAGCTGGTGCAAAAGCCCACCCGCCCGCCCATCCCGCTGGAAGACAAGTCCGGGCTGAAGAACGAACGCGGCACCATCGCGATGGCCCGCACCGCCTTCCCCGACTCGGCCACGGCGCAGTTCTTCATCAACGTGGCCGACAACTTCGGCCTGGACGCCGAGAACGCCCGCGACGGGCGCGGCTATGCCGTGTTCGGCCGCGTCGTCGAGGGCATGGAGGTCGTGGACAAGATCCGCGCCACGCCCGTTGCACCGCAGGGCGCGTTCCAGCACCTGCCCACCACCCCCATCTTCATCAACAAGGCCACTGTGGAGTCCAAGCCATGAGCAAGTTTGTCGAAATGACCACCAACAAGGGCGTGATCCGCCTGGAACTGGACGAGGTCAAGGCCCCGATCACCGTTGCGAACTTCCTGAACTACGTCAACAAGGGCCACTACGACGGCACGATCTTCCACCGTGTGATCAAGCGCTTCATGATCCAGGGCGGCGGCTTCACGCCCGACATGGACCAGAAGGCCACCGACGCCCCCATCCAGAACGAGGCCAACAACGGCCTGAAGAACGCCCAGTACACGATTGCGATGGCCCGCACCAGCGCACCGCACTCGGCCTCGGCCCAGTTCTTCATCAACACCATCAACAACGACTTCCTGGACTTCAAGTCCGAGTCCGCCTCGGGCTGGGGCTATGCCGTGTTCGGCAAGGTGGTCGCCGGCACCGAGGTGGTGGCCGAGATCGAGAAGGTCGCCACCGGCAACAAGAACGGCCATGGCGACGTGCCCAAGGAACCCGTCATCATCGAGAAGGCTGTTGAAGTCCAGGGCTGACACCCTGCCCTGCCTGGCAGCACTGCCAGACGAGTGGATCGCCCCGCCACAGTGGCGGGCGATCGACTTCATCTCGGACCTGCACCTGGCCGAGAACACGCCGGCCACGCAGGCCGCGCTGGCTCACTACCTGAACCACACGCCGGCCGACGCCATCTTCCTGCTGGGCGACATCTTCGAGGTCTGGATCGGCGACGACGCCCGGCACCAGGCTTACGAATCCGGCCTGCTGGCGATGCTCTCGCAAGCCGCCGCCCGCGTCCCGCACCGCGCCCTCTTTTTCATGGCGGGCAACCGCGACTTCCTGCTGGGCGCCGCCATGGCGGCCGACGCAGGCCTGACACGCCTGGCCGACCCCTGCGTGCTGCAGGCCTTCGGCCATCGCCATCTGCTCAGCCATGGCGACGCCTGGTGCCTGGAAGACCGGGACTACCAGGCCTTTCGTGTCCAGGTGCGCTCCCCCGAATGGCAACAGGCTTTCCTGGACAAACCCTTGGCCGAACGCCGCGCCATCGCACGTGCCCTGCGCGAGCGCAGCATGGCGCAGAAAGCCGTCCACGCGGAACGCCCGGAGCTGTGGGCCGATCTGGATGCCGACAGCGTCCGCGCCGCCTTGCAGACCCACGGCTGCACCGCACTGATCCACGGTCACACGCACCGCCCCGCGCACCATGAACTGGGCGGAGGACTCTGCCGGGAGGTTCTGAGCGACTGGGACCTGGACCACGACGCGGCGCGGGCCGAGGTGCTGCGCCTGAGCCCGCAGGGCCTGCAACGGCTGTCCTTGCAGGCCGCGGTCGCCCACGCATGCTGAGCCGCTGGCTGCAAGCCTGGAAGACCCGGCGCGAGCGGGCCCAACTGGCCCGCCATGCGATCCCGGACGCGCTCTGGGCGCTGACACTGGCGCGCTATCCCTTCATCGCCCGCCGCAGCGAGGCCGAGCGCGAGTCCTTGCGGCGTCTCAGCTCGCTGTTCCTGGCTCGCAAGGAATTCCATGGCGTGGGCGGCTTTGAGGTCACCGACGACGTGGCTGTGGCCGTGGCCGCGCAGGCCTGCCTGCCAGTGCTGGCCTTGGGCCTGGACGCCTACGACGGTTTCGTGGGCATCGTGATGCATGAATCCCAGGTGGTGGCGCCGCGCGAATTCATGGATGAGGATGGCGTCGTCCACGAATACGAGGAAGAGCTGGCCGGCGAGGCGATGGAAGGCGGCCCCCTGATGCTGGCCTGGAGCGAGCTGCAGCCCGATCCCGCACTGTCCGCTGGGCCGGTCTACAACGTGGTGATCCACGAGTTCGCCCATGTGCTGGACATGGCCAACGGCGCCGCGGACGGCGTCCCCGCCCTGCCTTCCGCCCAGGCCACCGAAGCCTGGATCGAGGTGATTGACGACGAATGGGCGCAGTTCTGCCAGTGCGTCGATGCAGGTGAGGACACGCTGATCGACCCCTATGGCGCGGAGTCCGTCGAGGAGTTCTTTGCCGTCGCCTCGGAGGCCTTCTTCGTCGAACCGCTGCGGATGCAGCAGGCGCATCCAGCGCTGTACGCGCTGTTCGCCGATTTCTACCGCCAGGATCCCGCCAAGCGCTAAGGCCGGCCGTGTGCTGGCTTGGCCGCCCCGGCCTGGACTGGACTGGCCTGGATCACGGAGCTGGATCAAGCGCTGGGGGTCGCGGCCCCTCGATGGGATCGATGCAGTCCGACGTGCAGACCAGCAGGCGGGCCAGCACAAAGGCCAGGTCGTCGGCGCCAAGCACTGCGACGAGCTCGCGGGCGGTGTCCAGGGCCTGGGCGATGTTGTGGTCGCCCGCCAGCGAGGCGCGCAAGCGCTGGAACACCTCGAAGGGCAGGACGTCGTAGGCCAAGGCCACCCGCAGCACCAGATGATCCATCCGAGGCGGTGCGGGCAGCGAGGAAGACGCAGGCAGCATGCTTATGACTCCTTCTTCAGCCCCAGGGCCACCGCCACGCGGTGCCCCTCGCCGTACAGCCCTTTGCTCACGCCACGGATGACCTCCGATACCGTCCGGTACTTGAAACCGTGCAGGCGGGCGAACTCGCTGAGCGTGATGCCTTGCATCTGCAGGGTTCGCTTGGCAGCGGCGGGCGATTCCTGAGGACTGAGATAGTGCTTCTTACGTTCCGCACTTTTCCCGTCCTCTTCTTTCCCTTCGTGCGGATTGTTCATGGCAGTCAATAGAGTTTTATTGAACCTGCATCAATGATATTTAAACAAAGAAGTCACTCCAGAGGCAAAATCAGCAATTTGTGTCAAATAGTGAGATTCAGGACCGATAGATCCCCCCATTTGATGACAAATGGAGGACTATCCCTGTTCGTTTGTTGATGCGACACTGGCGACAATCCCACCGTCAATTCACAGTGATGCAGCGAACTCGCGACATGGATTCCACAAATGTTGGCATTGGTGAGCGCCTCAGGGCGGAACGGCTGCGCCTGGGCTATGCGCAGGGCGATTTCGGGGCTGCCGTCGGGGTCAGCAAGACGACGCAGTTCAACTACGAAGCAGGCGAGCGCATGCCGGATGCGCGCTACCTGCACAAGGCGGCAGACCTCGGGCTGGATGTGCTGCTTGTCGTCACCGGCACGAAGAATGACCGCGACACGGACCGCTATGTGAAGCTTCCCGCGCTGGAAGCCCAATCCAGCGCCGGCCCTGCCGCCCTGAACGAGGACGCTGCCGCCTATGAAGCAGGCGGCCTGTGCTTCAGCAAGGACTGGCTCACGGCGCGCCAGCTCTCAGCCGCGAAGCTGACGGTGGTGACGGTGCGTGGTTCGTCCATGGACGGCGTGCTCTCCGACGGCGACCAGGTGCTGGTCGACCAGCAGGACGCCAAGCCCCGCAGCGGCTTCATCTACGCACTGCGGCAGGGCGATGAGCTGCTGGTGAAGTACTGCCAGATGCTGCCGGGCGGCGTGCTGCGGGTCACCAGCGCCAACCCGGCCTTTGCACCCTACGACGTGGATCTGGCCAACACGCCGGATGTCCAGATCGTGGGCCGCGTGGTGGCCTCGATGCGCGAATGGTGACCGGGGCGCCCTCGCGTTTCACGGAAGCGCTCCACGCAAGGCGCTGCACAAAGCAAAGCGCGCCCCTCAAGAGCGCGCTTCACCTGAGCGGCAGCGGTGCTCAGCCCGCGGTGGCGGCCTCCGCCTTCGGCGGCTTGCTGTCGGACTTCTTGGCGCTGGGCTGGATGTCCAGCTGCACCTCGCCGGCGGCGTCCACATCGACGGCGAGGCGGCCGCCATCCACCAGGCGACCGAAGAGCAGCTCGTCAGCCAGCGCACGGCGCAGCGTGTCCTGGATCAGGCGCTGCATGGGCCGCGCACCCATCAAGGGGTCGAAGCCCTTCTTGGCCAGGTGCTTGCGCAACGCGTCGGTGAAGGTCACCTCCACCTTCTTCTCGGCCAACTGGCTTTCCAGCTGCAGCAGGAACTTGTCGACCACGCGCAGGATGATCTCCTCGTCCAGCGCACGGAAGGACACGATGGCATCCAGCCGGTTGCGGAACTCGGGCGTGAACAGGCGCTTGATGTCCGCCATCTCGTCACCTTGCTGACGCTGGGTAGTGAAGCCGATGGTGGACTTGTTCATGATCTCGGCGCCCGCATTGGTCGTCATGATGATGATGACGTTGCGGAAGTCGGCCTTGCGCCCGTTGTTGTCCGTCAGCGAGCCGTGGTCCATGACCTGCAGCAGCACGTTGAACACGTCCGGATGGGCCTTCTCGATCTCGTCCAGCAGCAGCACGCAGTGCGGCTTCTTGGTGATGGCTTCGGTGAGCAGCCCACCCTGGTCAAAGCCCACATAGCCCGGAGGCGCACCGATCAGGCGGCTCACCGCATGGCGCTCCATGTACTCGGACATGTCGAAGCGGATCAGCTCGATGCCCAGGATGTAGGCCAGCTGCTTGGCCACCTCGGTCTTGCCCACGCCGGTGGGGCCCGAGAACAGGAAGCTGCCGATGGGCTTGTCCGGCTTGCCAAGGCCCGAGCGCGCCATCTTGATGGCGGCGGCCAAGGCGTCGATGGCCGGATCCTGGCCAAAGACTACGCTTTTGAGGTCGCGATCCAGGCTCTTGAGCTTGCCGCGGTCGTCGCTGGACACGCTGGCCGGCGGAATGCGGGCGATTTTGGCGACGATGTCCTCGACCTCGGCGCGGGTGATGGTCTTCTTCTGCTTGCTCTTGGGCAGGATGCGCTGCGCGGCGCCAGCCTCGTCGATCACATCGATGGCCTTGTCCGGCAGGTGGCGGTCATTGATGTATTTGGCCGAGAGCTCGGCAGCCGCCTGCAGGGCGCCCAGCGCGTACTTCACGCTGTGGTGCTCCTCGAAGCGGGACTTCAGCCCCTTGAGGATCTCGATGGTCTGCTCCACCGAAGGCTCGGCCACATCGACCTTCTGGAAGCGCCGAGACAGCGCTGCATCCTTCTCGAAGATGCCGCGGTACTCGCTGAAGGTGGTGGCGCCAATGCATTTCATCGCGCCGGAGCTCAGCGCGGGCTTGAGCAGGTTGCTGGCGTCCAGCGTGCCGCCCGAGGCCGCACCGGCGCCGATCAGGGTGTGGATCTCGTCGATGAAGAGGATGGCGTTGGGCTGGTCCTTGAGCTGCTTGAGCACCGCCTTGAGGCGCTGCTCGAAGTCGCCGCGGTACTTGGTGCCGGCCAACAGGGCGCCCATGTCCAGGGCGTAGACCTGCGCCTCGGCCAGCACCTCGGGCACATCGCCCTCGGTGATGCGCCAGGCCAGGCCTTCAGCGATGGCAGTCTTGCCCACGCCGGCTTCGCCCACCAGCAGCGGGTTGTTCTTGCGGCGACGGCACAGCACCTGCACCACGCGCTCCACCTCCGCCTCGCGGCCGATCAGCGGGTCGATCTTGCCGTCCTTGGCCTGCTGGTTCAGGTTCTGTGTGAACTGCTCCAGCGGCGAGCCCTTGGCGCCGCCGACCGCGGCTTCGCTCTCCTCGCGCTCCGCCTCGGTGCCGCTGCCCTGGCCATCCTGACCCTTGGGCGGCTCGGGCGGCTCGCTCTTCTTGATGCCGTGGGCGATGTAGTTGACGACGTCCAGGCGGGTCACGCCCTGCTGATGCAGGTAGTAGACGGCGTGCGAATCCTTCTCGCCGAAGATGGCGACCAGCACATTGGCGCCGGTCACTTCCTTCTTGCCGCTGCCGGTGGACTGCACGTGCATGATGGCGCGCTGAATCACACGCTGAAAGCCCAGCGTGGGTTGCGTGTCCACCTCCTCGGTGCCACCGACCGTGGGCGTGTTGTCCTTGATGAACTGCGACAGACTCTTGCGCAGGTCATCGATATTGGCCGAGCAGGCGCGCAGCACTTCGGCGGCCGACGGGTTGTCCAGCAGGGCCTGCAGCAAATGCTCGACGGTGATGAATTCGTGGCGCTGCTGACGCGCCTCGACGAAGGCCATATGCAGGCTGACTTCAAGTTCTTGGGCAATCATGCGGCCTCCATAATGCACTGCAAGGGATGGCCGGCACGCCGTGAGGCGGCCAGCACCAATTCGACCTTGGTCGCGGCCACGTCCTTGGTGAACACACCGCAGACGCCGCGGCCTTCGTGATGGATCTTGAGCATGATCTGGGTGGCCGTATCCAGGTCATGGCGGAAGAATTCCTGCAACACCATCACGACAAACTCCATGGGCGTGAAATCGTCGTTGAGCAACAGCACCTGGTAGAGGCGCGGCGGCTCGGTTTTCTGGGGTACTCGCTCGAGGATGACGGTCCCGTCCGCATCGTCACGGCCCGGCACCGCGCCGGGCGTCTGGCCCGGCGGCACGGGGGGCTTGTTGGGAAGATCAGGCATGAACCAATTCTATAGACAGCCACATGGCCACACATGGCGCTGGCTTGATCATGATTCAAGGACCAGGGCTTGAAAAAGTGATGAGCGGGGGCCCCCACCACCCTATTCGCGCCATATGCCACGGCACCCCTCATTTCGAACCCTCAGCAGCTCGGGGGAGGCCCCGCATTGACACGCAGGCGACAGAGCTTTGAGAATCCGCCTCGGTGCGCTAGACACCGGGATGGAGAAGGAAAATGCAACAAGGAACCGTGAAGTGGTTCAACGATGCCAAAGGCTTTGGTTTCATTGAACCGGAACAAGGTGGCGAAGACGTGTTCGCCCATTTCTCGGCAATTCAGATGGAGGGGTTCCGCACCCTGAAGCAGGGCAGCAAGGTCAGCTTCGAGCTGGTCGCGGGGCCCAAGGGCCAACTGGCCCAGAACATCACGCCGATCGCCGGCGAGACCCCATCCAGCTGATTCCGCCGCCCCATGGCGCCCGCAGCGCGCCCCTGGAAACAGGGGTGTGTTGCGGGCGTTTGTCGTTTCAGCTGTGTCATTTCTGCTCTGCCACGGCCAACCTGTAAAGGCTTGCAGGGTCTGAGCAGAGGGTTGGCGTCAGGCAACAGGTCAGGCAACAGATCAGGCAACAAAAAAGCCCCGGTCCTCACAGGGAGCGGGGCTTTGACAAGCATGGCCGGGGGCCTCCCGGCGACTTGATCACATGTGGTCGATCATGACCTGGCCGAAACCGGAGCAGGACACCTGCGTCGCACCGTCCAGCAGGCGGGCGAAGTCATAGGTGACCTTCTTGGACAGGATGGCCTTTTCCATCGAGGCGATGATCAGGTCCGCAGCTTCGAGCCAGCCCATGTGGCGCAGCATCATTTCGGCCGACAGGATCTCGGAACCGGGGTTCACATAGTCCTTGCCCGCGTACTTGGGCGCCGTGCCGTGGGTGGCTTCGAACATGGCGACGGAGTCGCTCAGGTTCGCGCCCGGGGCGATGCCGATGCCGCCGACCTGCGCAGCCAGGGCGTCAGACACGTAGTCGCCGTTCAGGTTCAGCGTGGCGATCACCGAGTACTCGGCAGGGCGCAGCAGGATCTGCTGCAGGAAGGCATCAGCGATCGAATCCTTGATCACGATGTCCTTGCCGGTCTTCGGGTTCTTGAACTTGCACCACGGGCCGCCGTCGATCAGCTCGGCGCCGAATTCCTTCTGAGCCAGGGCGTAGGCCCAGTCACGGAAGCCGCCTTCGGTGAACTTCATGATGTTGCCCTTGTGCACGATGGTCACGCTGGGCTTGTCGTTGTCGATGGCGTACTGGATGGCCTTGCGGACCAGGCGCTCGGTGCCTTCCTGGGAGACCGGCTTGATGCCGATGCCCGAAGTCTCGGGGAAGCGGATCTTCTTGACGCCGAACTCGGTCTGCAGGAAGGAGATCAGCTTCTTGGCCTTGTCGCTCTGGGCTTCGAATTCGATGCCGGCGTAGATGTCTTCCGAGTTCTCGCGGAAGATGACCATGTCGGTCTTCTCGGGTTCCTTCACGGGCGAGGGCACGCCCTTGAAGTAGCGCACCGGGCGCAGGCAGACGTAGAGGTCCAGTTCCTGGCGCAGCGCCACGTTCAGCGAGCGGATGCCGCCACCGACGGGGGTCGTCAGCGGGCCCTTGATGGACACCACATAGTCCTTCAGGACCTGCAGCGTCTCCTCCGGCAGCCAGACGTCAGGGCCGTAGACCTTGGTCGACTTCTCGCCGGCGTAGATCTCCATCCAGTGGATCTTCTTCTTGCCGCCATAGGCCTTGGCCACGGCAGCGTCGACGACCTTGATCATCACCGGGGTGATGTCAAACCCCGTGCCGTCGCCCTCGATGTAGGGAATGATCGGCTGATCGGGCACATTCAGGGAGAAGTCGGCGTTGACCGTGATCTTCTGCCCGCCCTCGGGCACCTTGATGTGTTGGTACATGTGTTGTCGTCTCCGCTAGTCGCGAGGTTGGATGCGGCGGCGTGCCGCCATAAAGAAATCGATTCTATGCCAGCGCAGCTTTCACGGGCCTGATACGCTGGCTGGTTCTGGGTTTCAATGCGGTTTCACCCTTGGTGGCCGCAGCCGCCTTGAGACAGCTTGGGCCCAGAAGGCGCTTCATGCCTTGAGCGACCGCAAGGGCTCGGCTGCGGTCGTCGATTGCAGTCGTCGATTGCAGCCTTCAACTGCAGTAAGCCTGGACCTGCGCCCAGACGCCATGCCCCAGCGCCCAGCCCGCGCTGAGTACCAGGCCCAGCCCGCCCAGGCGCGTGGCCCAGCGCATGCCGCGCCCCTCCTCCGCATGTCCCAGCCCCAGCAGTTTCCACAGCAGCGCCGGCCCGAGGACGAGCCCGAGTCCGGAGCCCAGCGCAAACGCCGCCATGACGGCGGCGCCACCCGCCGCCCCGTTGGCCAGCGCCGCCAGCAGCAAGGCCGACTGCAGCAGGCCGCAGGGCCAGGCCACCCAGCCCAGGCCGGCCAGCAAGGAGCGCCAACGCGGTCGCTGAACCATGCCCAAGGCGGGCCCACCGCCTGCGGCCAGCGCCGTCAGAGGCACCACGCTGTCGCGGCTGCCGTCGCGGCCCAGGGCCGACAACCAAGCCGGCTGCCGCGCCCGCCACAGCAGGTAGAGACCCAGCGCCAGTGCGGCCAGGTGCAGCAGCAGCCACAAGGGGCGCAACCAGGCCACTGTCTGGCCCCAGTGCGCCATCAGGGACACGCTGGACGCCGCCACGGCGCCTGCAGCGCTGTAGCTCAGCAGACGGCCCAGCTGAAAGCCGGCATGCGCGGCGCTGCGCGTGGAGCCCTGGCTGAGCGCGGCGCAGGGCGCACCACACATGACGGCGCAGTGGGGGGCTCCCGCCAGGCCCATCAACAGGGCCGAGCCGATCAGGGCAGCATCCATAGGCGGGAATGATGCGCGAAATGCGAGCGCTGGTCTCAGATGATGCGCGAGAACTGCGCGCGGGTGCGGTCGGCCTGCAGGTAGCGGTCGAAGACCATGGCCACCGCACGGACGAAGTACCAGCCCAGCGGCGTGACCTGGATGGCTTCCGGCTCCAGCACGACCAGCCCCGTCTCCTGCATCGACGCCAGCTGCGCCAGCTCGGCGCGGAAGTAGTCGCGCACCTTGATCAGATGGGCCAGCTCGATGGACTCGAACTCCACGCGCCCCTGGCACATCAGCGCCATGATCATGGCGCGGCGCACCAGATCATCGCGGGTCAGCGCCAGGCCGCGCTGGATGGGCAGTTGCCCCTGGCGGATGGCGTCGTAGTACTCGGGCAGGGTCTTGGCGTTCTGGCTGTAGGTCGCGCCCACGCGGCCGATGGCCGACACGCCAAGGCCGATCAGGTCACAGTCCGGCTGCGTGCTGTAGCCCTGGAAGTTGCGATGCAGCCGGCCCTGACGCTTGGCCACGGCCAGGGAGTCGTTGGGCAGCGCGAAGTGGTCCATGCCGATGTAGGCATAGCCATGGCCGACGAAGCCGCTCAGGGCCGAGGAAAGCATGGTCAGCTTGGCGGCGGCAGCCGGCAGCTGGCTGGCGTCGATACGGCGCTGGGGCTTGAAGCGAGTCGGCAGATGGGCGTAACCGTACAGGGCGATGCGGTCCGGCCGCAATACCGCCACCTGCTGGATGGTGCGCTGGAAGCTCTCCGGCGTCTGCTGCGGCAGGCCATAGATCAGGTCCACGTTGGTCGATTCGAAGCCCAAGGCGCGCGCCTGGTGCATCAGCGCCTCGACCATCTCGTAGCTCTGCACGCGATGCACGGCCTTCTGCACCTCGGCATCGAAGTCCTGCACGCCAAAGCTCAGGCGGTTGAAGCCCAGGCCGCGCAGGTGCTGCAGGCGGGCCTCGGTGACAGTGCGCGGGTCCACCTCGATGGACACCTCGGCGCCCGGCGCCAGCTTGAAGCGCTGCTTGATCGCTTCCATCAGGCGCGTCAGCTCCGCGTCGCTGAGGAAGGTGGGCGAACCGCCACCGAAATGCAGCTGCGAGATCGCCTGCACGCGTCCCAGGTGGGCCACGGTCAGGTCCATCTCCTGTACCAGCGCCTCCAGGTATTCGCCGGCGCGCTCATGGTGCCGGGTGATGACCTTGTTGCAGGCGCAGTAGTAGCAGACCGATTCGCAAAAGGGAATGTGAATGTAAAGCGACAGCGGCGCGCCACCGCCCACCACGCCCCCCTGCGCACGCTGGTTCAGCGCCTGCTTGTACTGCTCCACAGTAAAGGCCTCGACAAAGCGATCGGCCGTCGGATAGGAGGTGTAGCGTGGACCTGACACATCGAAGCGGCGCAGCACGTCCTCGGTGATGCCCGGCAGGGCGGCAGTATTCATGGTTTGCATGCCGCCACTGTGCCAAGCCTGCACAAGCACTGATTGACCTGTATCAAGCTTGATCGACAGGCACGGGTAAACAATGGCTCCAGTCTTGAGGAGCGTCATGTTGAACCCACCCACCGCACGGGCTACGGCCATTGACATTCCTTCGCCGCCCCGGCAGACCCAGCCCATAATGAGCAACATGAACACCCAGACCCCGATCAAGATCGAGCCCTTCAAGGTCGCCTGCTCCAGCTGCAATCTGCGCGAGCTGTGCCTGCCGGTGGGATTGTCCCAATCGGATCTGGATCAGCTGGACACCTTGGTGGCCACGCGCCGCAACGTGGCCCGCGGCGACCCCCTGTTCCGCACCGGAGACGCGTTCCAGTCGCTCTACGCCGTGCGCACGGGTTTCTTCAAGACCTGCGTCTCCTCCGAAGACGGCCGTGACCAGGTCACGGGCTTCCAGATGGCCGGCGAGTTGCTGGGCCTGGACGGCATCAGCAATGACCGGCACTCCTGCGACGCCGTCGCGCTGGAAGACAGCCAGGTCTGCGTGATCCCCTACACCCAGCTCGAGGAGCTGTCCCGCGAGTTCACCGATCTGCAGCACCAGTTCCACAAGATCATGAGCCGCGAGATCGTGCGCGACCATGGCGTGATGCTGCTGCTGGGCTCCATGCGCGCCGAGGAGCGCCTGGCGGCCTTCCTGCTGAACCTCACCCAGCGCCTGCAGGCCCGCGGCTTCTCGGCCTCGGCCCTGGTGCTGCGCATGACCCGCGAAGAAATCGGCAGCTACCTGGGCCTGAAGCTGGAGACGGTGAGCCGCACCTTCTCCAAGTTCCAGGACGAAGGCCTGCTCGAAGTGAAGCAGCGGCAGATCCGCATTCTGGACCAGAACGGGCTGCAGAAGCTGGTGAACACGGCGCATTGCACCTGAGTTCCAAGCCGGGCGCCCTGCCCGCTGACCTCGTCCCGCGGCGTGCTGACGGAACCGGTCTTGGCGTGCCATGGCGCATCGAGACGAATGACGCGGCGGCTCCGTGACCAGGTTCCGGCAGACTGCAACGATTACTGCCGCTTGAACATCAAGCCGCGAACGCGGTCACTGCGGTATTCCAGAGCCAGCGGCTGCCCCGCTGCGTTGCGCTGCACGTGCAGCAGCGCACCCGGCACGATCAGGGTATTGGCGTCCAGCGCCTGCAAGGGCATCTCTGGGCTGCCTTTGCTTTGCAGCACCAGGCCTGTGGGCCCCTCGGCACGCAGGGTCCAGCTGGCCGCCAGGCCGGCGTGGCGGTAGTTGCCGGCCAAGGTCTTGAGCAGCTCCGGTGCAATCGGCTCCGGCTGAACGCGCTGCCAGCTGTTCGTGACGGCCCCGGCGGCTTGCCTCAGGGTCAGTTGCTTCATGTCCGCGCTCCAGTCCAGCTGCGTGCCGCCCGGTGTGCGCAGGCTGCGTTCCGACAGCACCTGCAAAGGAGCGCTGTTGCCCAGCCGCAGCTGCAGACTGCCCGGCGTCGAGCCCGGTACGACATGCAGCACGGCGGTGCCGTCAGCGTTCACATACTTGCCCTGCAGCAGCTCGGGCTTGAAGCCGGGCGGCGCGGCGGCCGCCTCGGCGACGGGCTGCAGCAGCGGCTCCAGCACCACGTCCACCACCTTCTGCGCCAGCTGCTGCATGGGGACGTCGCCACGGTTGCAAGTCAGCGCAATGTCCAGGCCCTGCGCGGGAAAGCGCATCAGTATCGCGCGGTAGCCGGCCCAGACACCACCATGGTGGAGGCGCGGCAGGCCCCGGTAGCTGTCGACCAACTGGCCCATCGCATAGGCGGTAGGCGCACCGCTGTCGGTCCGGCCCACTCGTGCCAGTTGCTCGACCAAGGCTGGGCTGAGGACCTTGGGGTGACTCAGCTCAGCCGCCCAGCGAGCGAGATCCTCGACATGACTCTGCACCGCACCATCGCCGGCCTGGTTCCAGTTCGACATATCGATGACGAAGCCGTTCGCGCCCGGCGAATAGGCGGTGGCGCGCTGCTTGACGACCTGCGTATGGTCCGTCCGCACATGCGTGGCCTCCATGCCCAAGGGCTTGAACACCCGCGCCTGCAGCAACTCATCCAGCGTCTTCCCGCTGACGCGCTGCACGATCTGCCCAGCCAGGAAATAGCCGGTGTTGCTGTAGGAAAAATGACTGCCGGGCGCGAAGTTCAAGGTCGGCACGGCCTTGATCACCTGCAGCGCTTCCTCATCCCCGGTGACGTTTTCCCCGGGCACGCCCTGCAGCAGCATCAGGACGGCGTAGTCCGGCAGCCCTGCCGTGTGGTGCAGCAGCTGCTCCACGGTGATCGGCGTCTTCCACAAGGGCGCAAGCTCCGGCAGCAGCTGCTGCACCGTGTCGCTGAGCTTGAGCTTGCCGTCCTGCACCAGCAGCAGGACGGCCGTCGCGGTGAACTGCTTGGACACTGAACCGATGTCGAACACCGTCCGGGTCGTGATCGGCGCGCCCAGGCCCAGCTCGGCCAGGCCATAGCCCTTGCCGTAGAGCATCTGCCCCTCGCGGCTGAGGCCTAACGCGCAGCCGGGTGTGTCGGAGGTCTGGGAGGAAAACACGGCATCGATCCGTGCCTTGTCGAGGTTCAGCGTCGGCTGCGCGGCCAGGGCGCCGTGGCTGATGGCCAGCAGGCTGCACAGCAGCAGCGGTCGCAGGAACTGGGTGCGTGGGTACTTGTTCATTGCGCGTCTCCTTGAAGTCAGGTGACGCGCAGTATCTGCAGACCATTTCGCTGCCGCAGCGCGGAGCCGACGAACTGCAGAACGCCCCGGACCAACGACGCGGGCGGCGGACAAAGCAGGGGCCGCGTTCAGCGCAGCCGGCGAGACGACCCCGGCTGCTCCATGGGCTGCGAGGACAGGAGCAGCGTCAGCGCCGAGGCCAGACTGAAGAGCAACCAGAACACCACGAAAGCCAGGCTGTAGATGGCCTCGCGGCTCAACAGCACGGGCGCGCCACCCCACCAGCTCAGGTCCAGAGGATCAACCATGGCAAACACCAGCGCCTCGGTCACACCGGCCATCACGAAGGCCGGCCAGAGGACGTGCATGGCCTGGCGCGCCGGGCCCGCCTGCTCGCCGATCAGTCCCATCCCGCGATCCTCCACGACGGTCTGCGAAGGGCTACTTGCCGCTTGCCGGACCGCCGGTGGCCGCGTGGTTGCGCGCCGCAACGGCCGGCGCCAGAGCCGCAGCCTGCGGACCATCGGCGGCGCTGTCGGCCGCCAGGCGCTGGTGGGTCTCGATCACCGGGTCCGGGTGCTTGAGCGCCATCCCCAGCGTCACGAAGCTGGCCAGCACCACCGCCGCGGGGCCGCCCACCACCAGCCACATCATGCGCTCACGCCACCAGGCGCGCGGAGCCGGCGAGGAAGATTGAAGGTCAGCCATGTCTTGCTCCTAGTGCGGAACCACAAAGGTAGATTTTTCGACCAGCAGGCTCGGGGCCTCGCCAGGCGGCGCATCGCGGACGATGCTGAAATGGATCTCATGGGCGCCACTGCCCGCCGATTGCGCCGTCTGAGGCGGCACGCGCAGGGCCAGGGACACCCAGCGGGCCTCGGCGGGCCCCACGGTCAGCCGCAGCGGCTGCGCCAGCGCAAGGCCCTGCAGGCCTTGCGCCGTCACGCGGTAGGACTGCGTCTGTTCGGTCGCGTTCATGACCTGCAGGCGGTAGACGTTCTCGACATAGCCATCCTCCACCAGGCGGGCCAGCGAGGCGCGGTCGCGCACCACGTCGACCTTGAAGGGCGTGCGGGTCAGCAAGTGCCAGAACAGGGCCACGCAGATCAGCACCAGGATGCCGGCATACACCAGCACCCGCGGACGGAACATGCGGCGAATCAGCTGCGCGCGGCTCAGGTGCTCGCTCAGGCCGTTCTGCGTGTCATAGCGGATGAGGCCGCGCGGGTAGCTCATCTTGTCCATCACGCCGTTGCAGACGTCGATGCAGGCCGCGCAGCCGATGCACTCGTACTGCAGGCCCTTGCGGATGTCGATGCCCGTGGGGCAGACCTGCACGCACAGATTGCAGTCGATGCAGGCTCCCAGCCCCGCCGCCTTGATGTCAATCTTGCGGCCCCGTGACCCGCGCGGCTCGCCGCGTTCGGCGTCGTAGCTGATGATCAGCGTGTCCTTGTCGAACATGGCGCTCTGGAAGCGCGCATAGGGGCACATGTACTTGCAGACCTGCTCGCGCATGTGGCCGGCGAACAGGTAGGTGGCAAAGCCGTAGAACAGCACCCAGAACAGCTCCCAGGGGCCCAGCCCCAGGGCGGCCACCTCGGCCGCCAGGATCTTGACGGGCGTGAAGTAGCCGACGAAGGTGAAGCCGGTCCACAGGGCCAGCGCGCCCCAGACGAGCTGCTTGCCACCCTTGCGGGCGAACTTCAGGAGCGACCAGGGCGCCGCATCCAGCTTCATGCGAGCCGCGCGGTCGCCTTCGAACTTGCGTTCCACCCACATGAAGAGCTCGGTGTAGACCGTCTGCGGGCAGGCATAGCCGCACCACAGCCGCCCGGCGACTGCGGTGAAAAGAAAGAGCGCATAAGCCGAGATCAGCAGCAGCGCCGTGAGGTAGATGAAGTCCTGCGGATACAGGACCAGGCCGAAGATGTAGAAGCGGCGCGCGCCAAGGTCGAACAAGACGGCCTGGCGTGCATTCCATTCCAGCCAGGGCAGCCCGTAGAAGAGCAGCTGCGTGAACCAGACCAAGGCCCAGCGCCAGCGGATGAACCATCCGCTGACGGCCTTGGGGTAGATCTTCTTCTGAGCCTGGTAGAGCGACACCATCTCGCGCGCCGCGTCCTCGCCCGGCTGGGCGGGGGCTGCGGCTGAGGCTGAGGCGGTGTCGCTGCGGCTCATGGGGGATCAGTCCTTGCTGCGACGGCGCCTACTTGGCGGCAACGGCGGTGCCCTGCGACAGGCTCCACACGTAGGCACCCAGCACATGGATCTGCTCCGGGCTCAGGCGCGAGGCATGGGCCGGCATCACGTTGTTCTTGCCGTTGTTGATCATCGCGATGACGGCCTCCTCGCCCCAGCCGTGCAGCCAGACCTTGTCCGTCAGATTGGGTGCGCCAAGGGCCTGGTTGCCCTTGCCGTCCGGACCATGGCAGGCCGCGCAGGCACCAAACTTGGCCTTGCCCAGCTGGGCAGCGATCGAGTTGTGCGGGCTGCCCGAGAGGCTCAGCACGTAGTTGGCCACGTTCTTCACGTCTTCCGGCCCACCGACGGCCGCGGCCATCGGCGGCATCATGCCGTTGCGGCCATTGCCGATGGTCAGCACGATGGCCTCGTGCGTGCCACCGTACAGCCAGTCGTTGTCCGTCAGGTTCGGGAAGCCCTTGGAGCCCTTGGCATCGGAGCCGTGGCAGCCGGCGCAGTTGTTGGCGAACAGGCGCTCGCCGATGGCCATGGCCGAAGGATCCTTGGACAGCCCGGCGGCATCCATGGCCTTGTACTTGGCGTACACGCCTTCCAGCGCCGTGCGGGCCTTGGCCTGCTCGGCTTCGTACTGGCCGGCGCTGGTCCACTTGAGGCTGCCCTCGCTGCTGCCCAGGCCCGGATACATGGCCAGGTAGATGCCCGAGAACACCACGGTGATCACGAACAGGCCCATCCACCAGCGCGGCAGCGGGTTGTTCATCTCACGCAGGTCCACGTCCCAGACGTGGCCCGTGGTGTTGTCGTCGGCCATCACGCGGCGGCGGCTGGCGATGATCAGCAGGACCAGGCACAGCACCAGCCCGGCGATGGTGGCGGCTGCGACGAAGGTCGACCAGCCGCTGGAGAAAAAGTCACTCATTGCGGCCTCCTTGGGAGGAGATTGCGCCGGGGGCCTGATCGTCCATCAGGGGCAGACCGCCCAGCTCGTCAAAGGATTGCTTGTTCCGCTTGGAGAAGGCCCAGGACACGATGCCCAGGAAGATCACCATCGAGAACAGCGTGAAGGCGATGCGGAAGTCGTTGACGTCCATGGTCGGCCTCCTTACTTCTTCAGGGCGGTGCCCATCACCTGCAGGTAGGCGACGACGGCATCCATCTCGGTCTTGCCCTTGACTTCATCGCCGGCCTTGGCGATCTCGTCGTCGGTATAGGGCACGCCCACCGCACGCAGCGCCTTCATCTTGGGCGCCATGTCGGCCGGGTTGACCGAGGCCTTGGTCAGCCAGGGGTAGGCCGGCATATTGGACTCGGGCACCAGGTCGCGCGGGTTGTTCAGGTGGATGCGATGCCATTCATCGCTGTACTTGCCGCCCACGCGGTGCAGGTCGGGACCGGTGCGCTTGGAGCCCCACTGGAAGGGGTGGTCGTAGACGAACTCACCGGCCGTCGAGTAGTGGCCGTAGCGCAGGGTCTCAGCGCGGAAGGGGCGGATCATCTGCGAGTGGCAGTTGTAGCAGCCCTCGCGGATGTAGACGTCCCGGCCGGCCAGCTGCAGCGCGGTGTAGGGCTTCAGGCCTTCGACCGGCTGCGTGGTCGAGCGCTGGAAGAACAGCGGCACGATCTCCACGATGCCGCCGACGACCACCGTCAGCAGCACCAGCACGATCATCAGGAAGTTGCTGGTCTCGATCTTCTCGTGACCGGAAACGGCGTGGTTGTTGTTAGCCATGTTGAGTTCTCCCTTGCCTCAGGCGTGCGCCGCCACAGCGGGGATGCGTTGCGCTTCCACCTTGCCGACACCGACCGTCTTCACGACGTTCCAGGCCATGATGACCATGCCGCCGAGGTACAGCAGGCCGCCGCCCAGGCGGATGACGTAGAAGGGATAGGTCGCCTTGACGCTTTCGACGAAGGTGTAGACCAGGGTGCCGTCCGGATTGACCGCACGCCACATCAGGCCCTGCATCACGCCGGCGATCCACATCGCGGCGATGTAGAGCACGATGCCCAGGGTTGCGACCCAGAAGTGCAGCTCGATGGCGCGCTTCGAATACATCTCGGTGCGGCCGAACATGCGCGGGATCAGGTGGTACAGCGAGCCCATCGAGATCAGGCCCACCCAGCCCAGGGCACCGGAGTGCACGTGGCCGACGGTCCAGTCGGTGTAGTGGCTCAGGGCGTTCACCGTCTTGATCGACATCATCGGACCTTCGAAGGTCGACATGCCGTAGAAGGACAGGGACACGATCAGGAACTTCAGGATCGGGTCGTCACGCAGTTTGTGCCAGGCCCCCGACAGGGTCATGATGCCGTTGATCATGCCGCCCCAGGACGGCGCCAGCAGCACCAGCGAGAACAGCATGCCCACCGACTGCGCCCAGTCGGGCAGCGCGGTGTAGTGCAGATGGTGGGGGCCCGCCCACATGTAGGTGAAGATCAGGGCCCAGAAGTGCACGATGGACAGGCGGTAGCTGTACACCGGGCGGCCGGCCTGCTTGGGGATGTAGTAGTACATCATCCCGAGGAAGCCGGCGGTCAGGAAGAAGCCCACGGCGTTATGGCCGTACCACCACTGCACCATGGCGTCCTGGACGCCGGCATAGGCGGAGTAGCTCTTCCACAGGCTCACCGGCACGGCGGCGCTGTTGACCAGGTGCAGCAGCGCCACGGCGATGATGAAGGCCCCGAAGAACCAGTTCGCCACGTAGATGTGGCGGATCTTGCGGGTGCCGACGGTGCCGAAGAACACAATGGCGAAGGACACCCAGACCAGCGTGATCAGAATGTCGATGGGCCACTCCAGCTCGGCGTACTCCTTGCCGGAGGTGATGCCCAGCGGCAGTGTCAGCGCCGCGGCCAGGATCACCAGCTGCCAGCCGATGAAGGTGAACCAGGCCAGGCCCGGCGCGAACAGGCGCGTCTGGCCGGTGCGCTGCACCACGTGGTAGGCCGTCGCGAACAGCGTGCAGCCGCCGAAGGCGAAGATCACCGCGTTGGTGTGCAGGGGCCGCAATCGGCCGTAGCTGAGCCAGGGAATTCCGAGGTTGAGCTCGGGCCACGCGAGCTGGGCGGCGATGACCACCCCCACCAGCATGCCCACGATGCCCCACAGGACGGCCGCGAGCGCAAACGCTCGTACGACCCCGTCCTCATAAACCGGCCCGGCCGGCTGAGCGACACTTGCCATTGACGTGCTCCTTCACACTTGATTGACCCCGGGATTCTTAGGGGTTTACCTCGTCCATGGCTTGATCGCCATCAACCCCCTGAGATTCGTCTTCGAGAATGCGTTCGCCCTCGCGTTCCAGATCGTCCAATTGGCCACTGTTGATGGCCCAGCCGAAGACGCCGACGATCACCAGCACCAGCACCACCGACATCGGGATCAGCAGATAGAGAATGTCCATTTCATGCACCTTGGCCGCGAGGGTCAGGTCTTGCTCTCCTGCGACAGACGCAGGGCGTTGAGGATCACCAGCAGCGAGCTGCCGGCCATGCCGATGCCTGCAGCCCAAGGGGGCAGCCAGCCCGCCAGCGCCAGCGGAATGCAGGCGGCGTTGTAGACCGCGGACCAGGCCAGGTTCTGCCGGATCACGCGGCGCGTCTTGAGTGCCAAGCCGCGCATGCGGGCCAGCTCGGACAGGCGGCCCGACAACAGCACGGCATCAGCTTGCGTGCGGGCGATCAAGGCGCCCTGCCCCATGGCCACGCTGGCATCGGCCCGCGCCAGCACCGGGGCGTCGTTGATGCCATCGCCCAGCATCAGCACCTTGCGGCCTTTCGCCTGCAGGGCTTCGACATGGGCCAGCTTGCCTTCGGGCGTCGCACCACCGAGAGCCCGGGCGATGCCTGCGGCTCTCGCAACGGCCTGCACGCGCCCAGGTCGATCGCCGGACAGCAGTTCCACCCGCAGGCCCAGCGCATGCAGGGCCTGCACGGCGGCCTCGGCATCCGGCCGCAAGGCCTCCTCGAACTGGAGCGCCAGGACCATCGCATCGTCACATGTCAGCAGCAGCTGGGCCGACGGCAGTTCGGCAGGCAGCTCCCCGGCCCATCCGGCTGCGCCCAGGCGCCAGCGGCGTCCCTGCGCATCCTGCGCCTCCATGCCCTGGCCCCGATGCTCGCGGACCTCGTGCAGCGGTGGCATTGGCACCGCGCCCTCGCCCAGCCGCTCGCGTGCCGCCTCCTCAGCCGCCCGCGCGTAGGGGTGCAGCGACTGCCGGGCCAGGGCCTGCAGCATCGTCAGCACGTGGGCATCGGGCGACGGGGGCCAGGTCTTGCCCAGGCGCATGCGGTCCTCGGTCAGCGTGCCGGTCTTGTCCATCACCACGGTGTCGACCTGGGCCAGGGTCTCCAGCAGGTCCAGCCGGGCGAGCAGCACGCCGCGGCGCGCCAGCAGGCCGGTTGCAGCGAGCCAGGCTGACGGCGCAGCCAGCGACAGGGCGCAGGGACAGGTGACGATCAGCACCGAGACCGCGACCCAGACCGCGCGCGCCGGATCGATCCAGCTCCAGACCAGGGCCGCCCCGGCCGCCAGCAGCAGCACGCCCCACAGGAAGGGGCCGGCCGCCCGGTCCGCCAGGCGCAGCTGGGTCGGACGCTGCGTCAGCGCGCTGCGCATGAGCCGCACGATGGACTCGTAGCGCGTGTCCGCCCCCAATCCATGCAGCTCCATCAGCACGGGCGCCTGCAGGTTCAGGCTGCCCGCCACCAGCGTGTCGCCCACCCGCTTGTCGACTGGCAGCGATTCGCCGCTCAGCAGCGATTCATCCGCCGCGCTCGCCCCCTCGACCAGCACGCCATCGCCCGGAAAGGCCTGGCCCGCCAGCACGCGAACCCGGTCCCCCACCCGCAAGTCGGACAGGCCCACGGCCAGGAACTGGCCGTCGGGCTGCTGACGCTGCACCAGTTCGGGCAGGCGCTCGCCGGCCAGCTCCAGCGAGCGGGCCACGCGGTGCCGCGCGCGCAGCTCCAGGTAGCGCCCACCCAGCAGGAAGCTGATGAACATGGTCAGCGAGTCGAAGTAGACCTCGTGGCCGAAGATGCCGGCCGGGTCGAAGACGGCACCGGTGCTGGCCACAAAGGTCACCAGGAGGCCCAGGGCTACCGGCACGTCCATGCCCAGGCTGCGGCTGCGGATCTGCCGCCAGGCCGCGCTGAAGAAGGGGCCCGCGGCGAAGAACATCACCGGCAGGCTCAGCACCCACTCGCCCCACTGCAGCAGATTGCGCTGGTCGGGCTCCATCTCGCCCGGGCCGGCCAGGTAGATGGGCGTGGCCAGCATCATGACCTGCATCATCAGGAAGCTGGCCACGAAGAGCCGCCACAGGGCCTGGCGGTGCTCCTTCTCGCGCAGCTGGCGGGCCGGCGCGGCCAGGTCGGGCGCGGCGCCGTAGCCGGCACGCTCGATGGCGGCGATGAGCCGGGAGACCCGCGTCTGGCCTGGATCCCACAACACCTGCAGACGTTCCGCCGCGCTGTTGACGCGTGCTTCGACCACGCCGGCCTCAGCACCCAGCGCTCGCTCGATGATGCCCGCGCAGGCCGCGCAATGCATGCCGGAGAGCTGTAGCTGCGACCGCCCCAGGCGCCGGCCGCCGCGCTCCTGCCACTCGGTGTAGCGCGCCAGCTGCCCCGCGTCGTCGCAAGCCGCATCCGATGCAGCAGGCGCACCGACGGCAGGACCCGTGGATGGGGGCGGCGCGGCGGCGCGCAGCGTGGCACTCATGGGCTGTGACGGTCCTGCTCTTGGGTCTGGAGGGGCGCGGACTCCGGCGAAGTCCGACAGGCCCCAATCTAGCCAAACCAGCCCAGCGCGACATGACTTAAATCAAGGCGAGCTCCGGATGGGGCCAGATTCCTCGTCAACGCCACAGCCTGCCGATGGGCGCCGCTGCGCGAGTTCTACGCCGGGGAAGGCGCCGGCAGCAGGGGCAGTCGCCAGGTCAATTCCAGCCCCGGGAAGTCCGGCCGGCTGCGCACCTCCCAGCGTCCGCCGAGCCGACGGATGACGTCATGCGCAATGGTCAGCCCCAGCCCGGTGCCGTCCTGGGCGCGCACATCGGCCCGCTCGCCGCGCCAGAAGGCCTGGCCCAGGCGGGGCAGATCCTCGGCCGGGACGCCCGGCCCGTCGTCGCTGATGCGGATGCAGGCCCAGCCGTCTTCGGCCCGCAGGTGCACGCGGATGTGGCGGCCGCCATAGCGCAGGGCATTGTCCAGCGCATTGCTCAGCGCCTCGCTGAGCCAGAGGGCATGGGCTCTCGCCTCGATGGGATGCTGCGGCGTCTCGTCCAGCTGCAACTGGATTTCTCGGCCGCGCCGGACGGCCTCCAGCGCCAGCGGCTCCACCGCCTCGTGGATCAAGGGCCCCAGGGCCAAGGGCTCGACACCTTGCATCTGCATCAAGGTGGCCTCAGCGCGGGCCAGGCTCAGCAATTGCGCGATCAGCTTGCCCATGCGTTCGCTGGACTGCTGCAGGCCGTCCAGCAGCGGCCCTGTGCGCCCCGAGAGCGCCGCGCCCTGCCCGCGCAGCTCGGCCGCCAGCTCCTGGCTCAGCACGCGCAGCCCCGCCACCGGGGTGCGCAGTTGGTGCGCAGCGTCGGCCACGAAGCGCCGCTGCAGGGCCACGGACTCCTCCACATTGGCCAGCAGGCTGTTGATGCGCTCGATCAGGGGCAGGACCTCGGCCGGCACGCCCTGCACGGCCAGGGGGCGCCAATCACTGGCTTCGCGGCTGGCCACTTCCGCGGCGACGGCTCGCAAGGGGGCCACGCCGCGCCGTATGCCCCAGGCCAGCAGCGACAGGGTCAGAAAGCCCAGGCCCAGCGTCGGCACGGCCATCACAGTCAGCACATCCAGCACCAGGCGCTGGCGCTTGTGCAGGGTCTCCACCACCAGGATGCTCACATGGCGGTCCAGCATGGGTGACGCGATGGAGAACAGCGCACCGCGGACGGCCTCGTCACCCATGCGGGCGTCGTACAGCATCGGCCGCTCGAAGGCCCGGCGCGAGACCCGCTGCCGGGGCGCCGGCACGGCAGCGTCGCCGGCGAGCACCTGGCCCTGCTCGTCCAGCATGACGTAGCTGCTGCGCTCGGTCCGGTCCCAGGTCAGCAGCTCGAAGTACTGCCGGCTGACGTCCAGCAAGGGGCCGCGATCGGTCCAGACCACCTTGCCGGCGAGGGCCGTCGCCGAGTCCTGCAGGCCGCGGTCGAACGCAGCATCCCCCGCCACCACGGCCAGCTCGTAGGCACCAAAAGCCGCCACCGCCAGGCCCAATGACCAGATCCAGGCCAGCGGTCTGAGCAACTGGGCGCGCAGGCTGCGGGCCCGGCGCGGTCCGGGCATGGGGGCGACGGGCTCAGGCGTCGGCACTGACCGTCTCGCCGGGCTGCACCTGGTCGATCGCATAGCCAAAGCCCCGCACCGTGCGGATGGCCACACCCAGCGCGGCGAAGCGCTTGCGCAGGCGGCAGACGTAGACCTCGACCGAGTTTTCGCTGAAGTCCGCCTCCCAGCTGGACAGGCGGGCCACGATGGCGTCCTTGCTGACCACGCGGCCAGGCCGCTGCATGAGCATCTCGGTCAGCGCATACTCGCGCGGGCTCAGCCGCACGATCTCGCCCTTGTGGCTCAGCTCCTTGTGCGCCAGATCCAGGCTCAGCGCACCCAGGACCAGGCAGTCGCTGGTGCGCCCTTCCGCGCGGCGCTTGAGGGCACGCAGCCGGGCGATGAGCTCGCTGAGGTCGAAGGGCTTGACCAGGTAGTCGTCGGCGCCGGCATTGAGCCCGCTCACGCGGTCGGCCAGTTCGTCGCGGGCCGTCAGCAGCAGGACCGGCAGCTTCAGGCCCTGAGCCCGCCACTCCCGCAGCACGCTCATGCCATCGACGCCGGGCAGGCCCAGATCCAGCACCGCCAGGTCGAACTGGGCCATCATGCCGGGCGCCAGCGCCGCACGGCCCTCCTGCAGCAGATCCACCTGCCAGCCCTCGCGCTCCAGCGCGCGGGCCACGCCCAGGCCCAGGGCGGCATCGTCTTCGACCAGGAGCACTCGCATCGCACACCATCAACTGCTTCGGAGGAAGTCCGGATTGTGCGCTGAAGTGCCGCCCGCAGGCCGTTTACCAGCCGATGTCCCGCAGCAGCGGGAAGGTCAGGTCCTTGGGTACCGTCAGCACCGTGCTCAGGCCCGGCGTGTTGAAGGGTTCCATCAGCAGATTGGGCGTGGCCGAGGTGTCCCAGTGCGAGACCGAGGAGCCGGGGTTGTAGACCGTCGGCGCGTACAGCATCGTGCGCCCGGCGAGATCGCTGCCGGCCAGTGCGGTGGCGTCCAGGGCCAGGGTGAGGAAGACACCCGAGCGTGTGCGCGTGCGCGCCTTCAGGGCCGACTTCAGCCGGCTGCCGTCCGCCTTGATGAGACTGCCGGCAGGCACCGTGATCGAGGCGTCGGTGCCGCCCATGCCGGGCGGCACGGTGGCGTCCACGTTGTCGACGACCAGCACCCCGATCGCACCGGCGTCCTGTGCGTTCTTCACCTTGACCACGTAGGCGCAGGCACCGCGATCGACCAAGGCCAGCTTGCCGCGCACGGCCAGGGCCTGGGCAGCCCCCAGCGGGTTGCAGGCCAGGCCGGTGACGCCGTCCGGCTGGTCCACCACGGGCATCAGCTCGCCCGTCAGCCCCTGCTTGCTCAGCGGCTGGCCGAAGCTGGCCGTGCCGATCTTGTAGCGGCCGGCGACGCTGGCCGGCGTGACGCCCGTGAGCACTGGCAGGGCACCCAGGACCTGCGGTGCAGCCGCCGCCACATGGGTCCCGGCCCAGACCAGATTGGCCCCGACCGCGGACGCAGCTCTTTCGCTGTCGGTCATCTGGAGCCAGGTCTTGCCGCTGTTGTTGTCCAGCACGAACTGCTCCCAGACCGAGGGATAGCCCACGCCCGAGGAGCTGATGCGCCGCCCCGTCTGCCCGTTGGTCCCCGATGAGAAGCCCAGGCCGTGGCCCAGCTCATGCAGCAGCACGCTCATCAGGTTGGTGGCATTGGCCGGCGCGTTGTTGTCCAGGCCCAGGTAGAAAGGCTTGCTCGGCAGGCAGTCGCTCTTGCCCAGGTTCATGTTGAACTGGGTCTTGATGTCCATGTTCGCCGGCAGCAGCGGGTCACTGCCGTTCTTCTCGATCAGGTTCGCCTGGGCCAGCTTGTTGGCCAGCGCACGCGGGTACCAGACGTTGCGCTGCGGTGCACCGGTGAAATTGCGCCAGTAGCCGGACGCGCTGGCGCTGCCCAGCGTGGCGGAAGTCGCGGTGCAGCTGAGCGCCTCCCAGCCGGCATTGACGGTGATGGGCACGGTGCTGTCGAGCTGCCTGGACCAGATTTCCGCCACGTGGCGGTAGACGTTCCAGCGCTGCTCGCCCAGGGTGCGGCCCGGATTGCCGCCAACGGGCTCCACCGGCGTGGGGTCGTTGAAGCCGACACCGGCGGCGTCACGGCTGTGGATGCGGATCTCGGCGGCAGCCTGGACCTGCGCGCTGCACAGCGCCAGCGTCAGCCCGGCCAGCGCGGCGGTGAGGGGCGTTTGTTTGCTCATGACTCGTTCATTCCTGGCTGGGGTTGGCGGACCTGCGTCCCGGTGACTTGCGCGTGGCGGCCTTGGCCGCTGCCGGCCCCTGCACGCAGTGCTGTTGCACCGTGCCGTCCGCCAACTGCGTCGCCACCACGAAGCTGGCCTGCTCGTCGCTGGCATCGACCCCCACGGCACCGTCTGCATTGACCATCTCGCGCGGCGCCACGGCCCGGGCTCGCGACCTTGCCGCGGCAGCGCGGGCCAGCGGCGTCTTGGCGCCGGACTGCTGCAAGGCGCGGATTTCTTCGGGCGTGGGCTCGCGCTGCTCGCCGGTCACCGGGTCGATGAAGATCCGGCTGGCCTGCGCGGCCGGCGCTCCAGGCTTCGCCGCGGCGGCGCTTGCCGGACGGGAGCCCGGCAGCTCGCAGTCCGCGCGAGGGGTCTGGCCAGGACTCTTGCAGGCCGCTAAGGCAGGCAGGCTCAGGCAGGTCGCCAAGGCGGCGGCAAGTAGATGCAGTTTCATGCGGTGACTCCGGAGGTGGCGGCGTGGCGCCGGCGGGCGGCGGCGAAGGACATCAGGCCAAGGCCGAGCAGGCCCAGCGAGGCGGGTTCGGGGACGGCACGGATGGACAGCTAGTCGAGCGCCATCAGGTTGGCGTCGGCGCCATCGGCACGGTGGACAAAGGCCAGGGGACCGTTGAACGGTGTGTCGAAGCTGGCGTTGAAGCTGTAATGCGTCCAGTCGGCCGGCAGGCCATCGACTTGCAGCAGCGGGTTGATTGCGCCGATCAGCGTGTCAAAGACCACCTGGCCCGTCACGGCATCCAAGCGACCGCCGCGCACTTCCAGGCCATCGGCCCAGCCCGGCTGCCCCTCCCCGCGGACGAAGAACTCCAGCACGACGGAACCTGTCCAGGACAGCGTCGGCGTGATCAGCCAGTTCTCGACCGAGCCGGTTTGCGCCAGCGTGCCGTCGACGCTGCTCGTGTAGTTCGCCATCGCATAGCTGGCGCCTGCGCCGCCGCGCGCGGAGAACAAGGCGGCATTGCCCTGCATCCACGGCTGGCTGCCGTCAACAGGCCTGGCGCTCTTGTTGAGCAGGGTCCATCCATGGCTGGCCAGGGCTGACACATCGTCGAACCCTTCCGAAAACAGCAGGGGGCTGGCGGATGCCGCACCGGTGAACGCGTAGAACGCAGCGGCCATGGCCGCACGCTTGAACATGGGGATCTCCTCGAAAGCTTGCCAACGAACGTGGCCGCCGCAACGGCGGCTGATCGCCCCGGGGTTCGCCTGCGCAGGCACATGCGACGCAAGGGGTCGGGGCTTCTTTTCTTCATCGAGTACAGCCTGTCCAGGCTGCCCGCCACCGCAGCCGGCACGGTGCGGCAGTGGGCGCTCAGGCGCCCGGGACCTCGACGGGCGCAGTGTCCCGCCAGATCCCGGGTGCCCCATGAAGAAAAGTTCGCTCTTCGCAACCATCGGTGTGGGGCCGGCTTGCTGGTGCATCCCCGGATTGCCAACCTGACAATGGAGCGGACATTCGATGAAGACGTGCGATGCAGCCCCGCGAGGCCCTGGCGGGCCGTCTCGAATGCGGTCGCAGCAGACCCATTGCGGCGCCACGTTCACACCCGAATGAGGGATCCATAACGTCATTCATGACCGGACTCATGCAATAAAAAACTGGCCCGCAGGCCAGTTCTTCAAGATGACGGCGCCGCGCGGCGCAGTCCGCAGGCTCAGGCGAAGTTGGCCTGAGCGAACTCCCAGTTGACCAGGTGGCTCAGGAAGGTCTCGACGAACTTCTGGCGCAGGTTGCGATAGTCGATGTAGTAGGCGTGCTCCCACACGTCGACGGTCAGCAGGGCCTTGTCGGCGGTGGTCAGGGGCGTGCCGGCGGCACCGGTGTTGACGATATCCACGCTGCCGTCAGCCTTCTTGACCAGCCAGGTCCAGCCCGAGCCGAAGTTGCCCACGGCGCTCTTGACGAAGGCTTCCTTGAACGCGTCGAAGCTGCCCCACTTGGCGTTGATGGCATCGGCCAGGGCACCGGTGGGCGCGCCGCCACCGTTGGGCTTCATGCAGTTCCAGAAGAAGGTGTGGTTCCAGATCTGGGCGGCGTTGTTGTAGATGCCGCCGCTGGAGGTCTTGACGATCTCTTCCAGAGTCTTGTTCTCGAACTCGGTGCCCTTTTGCAGGTTGTTCAGGTTCACCACGTAGGCGTTGTGATGCTTGCCATGGTGGTACTCCAGCGTCTCGGCGCTGTAGTGGGGGGCCAGGGCGTCCTTGGCATAGGGCAAGGGGGGCAGGGTGTGTTCCATGGTGAATCCTCTCTTTGTCGATGATGAAGCGGCTGCGCGGCGGCAGGGCGCCACGGTCCGCGAACAGGGTGCCGGGGCATTGTAGGCAGAGCCGCCAAGACCCTGGATGGCCCAGGCGCATTGACGCGGCTCAAGGTTTGGCTGGTTTTTCGCCGCGAACCCTGACCGCGCGCGTTCTGCCCTTGGGCTTCGTCTCATCCGACCGCAGCGACAGCACCTCAAGCGCCGCCTCGCCATCCGCCAGCACCGCGCGCAGCTGCTGGCCTGGCTGCAGCTGCTGCACCGAGCTCAGCGCCCGCCCCTGCCCGTCGTCCAGCCATGCGTAGCCGCGGGCGAGCACGCGCTTGGGATCCAGTGCAGCCAGGCGCGCGCCCAGCGCGTCCAGTCGCTGCTGCCCGCTGCGCAGAAGCTGCGGCGCGGCCGAGCGCTGGCGCAGGCCCAGGTGTTGCAGGCGCTGGGACTGCAGGGCCAGCCAGCGGGGCAAGACCTGACCCCAGCGCTGCGCCAGCAGCTCCACGCGGCGACGCTGCTGCGCCAGGCCGTCCGCCGGGCGAGCCAGGCGCAGCGCGACGCGGTCCAGGCGCTGCGCCGCCGTATCGAGCTCACGCCGGACGCGCCGCCGCAGCACCTGTTCCAGGTGGGCCAACTGGCCGAGGCACTCCTGCCGCGAAGGTGCGGCCAGCTCCGCAGCGGCGGTAGGCGTGGGCGCCCGCAGATCAGCGGCGAGGTCCGCCAGCGTGATGTCGGTCTCGTGGCCCACGCCGGCAATGACGGGAAGCTCGGACGCCACGATGGCGCGCACCAGGCGCTCGTCGTTGAAGGCCCACAGGTCCTCCAGCGAGCCTCCACCGCGGCACAGGATCAGCAGTTCGGCGTCGCGCCGGCGGTTGGCCTGCCCCAGCGCGGCGACGAGGCTGGCCGGCGCATCGGCGCCCTGCACCAGACTGGGATAGACGAAGACCTCCACCTGCGGCGCGCGCCGGGCCAGGGCTGTCAGCACATCGTGCAAGGCCGCACCGGCGGTCGACGTGATCACGCCGATGCGCCGCGGGTAGGCCGGCAGCTCGCGCTTGCGCGCCGCGTCGAACAGCCCTTCCGACTCCAGACGGGCCTTGAGCCGCAGGAATTGCTCATACAGGGCGCCCGCCCCCGCCCGGCGCATGGCCTCGGCCACGAACTGCAGGTCGCCGCGGGGTTCATACAAGGCGACCCGCCCGCGGATTTCGACCCGCTGACCGTCGGCCGGCTGAAAGTCCAGCACGGCCGCCGTGCGTCGGAACAGGGCACAGCGCAGCAGCGCGTTGCCGCCGTCAGCATCCTTGAGGCTGAAGTAGCAGTGGCCGCTGGCGGCGCGGGTGAAGCCCGACAGCTCGCCCTCCACCGTCACGCTGGCAAAGCGGTTGGCCAGGCTGTCACCGATGGCGCGCACCAGCCCCGCGACGGACCACGTCAGCCGTGCCGATGCGGGTTTGAAGCCCTCATCCATGCGCCAGCCCAGCATCCATGCGGGTCCAGAACTCCACAGCCGCGCCAATCAAGGCTTTCCGGGCCATTCGCTTCGTCATGTCTGCGTCACAGACACATAAACGCTTGTTTTTCAAGACCTTTTTCCTGCCCAAAAATGCAGCAATCTGAGTCGAAGCCCGATTTGACGGGCCCTGGCAGCGTCGGATGACAGCTTGCCCACAAAGTTATCCACAGGCTCGGTGGATGACTGCGTCGGCACCGGCCGGCACGGTGCATCGGCGTGCGAAGCCCTCACGTCTACTTGCAAACCTGAGTCCGACCGGGGTGGCTTCGCGCCATAATCCCGCGCGCAGCCTCGCTGCTGCAGACCTGCGAAACCGTCGAGGGGTAGCCTTTGTTTTCGATCATACAAGCCGCTGGCTGGCCGATCTGGCCCTTGCTTCTGTGTTCCATCATCGCCATGGCCCTGATCATCGAGCGCCTGGCCAGCCTGCGGCCGCAGCGCATCGCCCCGCCCAAGCTGGTCGAGGAAGTGATCGCCGTCACGCAGCAGCAGATCCCACCGGCTGACGTGGTGAACAAGTTGGCCGACAGCTCCCTGCTGGGCCAGGTGCTGGCCACCGGCCTGCGCGCCAATGTGCTGGAGCCTCGCATCCCCGAGAACAAGCTGCGCCTGACCTTCGAGCTGGCCGGCCGCGGCGCCATCCACCAGCTGGAGCGCTACCTGAACACCCTGGGCACCATCGCCACTGCGGCGCCGCTGCTGGGCTTGCTGGGCACCGTCGTGGGCATGATCGAGATCTTCGGCAGCCAGGGCCCCAGCGGCAACAACCCGGCGCAGCTGGCGCACGGCATCTCCATCGCGCTCTACAACACGGCCTTCGGCCTGATCATCGCCATCCCCTCGCTGATGTTCTACCGCTACTTCCGCGGTCGCATCGACGCCTATGTGCTGGAGATGGAGGAGTCCTGCGACGCGCTGCTGAGCCACCTGATGCGCCTGTCGCAAGGGCTGCCGCGATGAAATTCCGCCAGCGTCAGGGCGAGGAGCCCGAGATCAACCTGATCCCCTTCATCGACGTGCTGCTGGTGATCCTGATCTTCCTGATGCTGTCCACCAGCTACTCGAAGTTCACCGAGCTGCAAATCACCCTGCCCACCGCCAGCGCCGACCAGCTGAAGGACAGGCCCAAGGAAATCATCGTCGCGGTGTCGGCCGATGGCCGCTACGCCGTCAACCGCCAGCTGGTCGAAGGCCGCTCGGTGGAGATGCTGGCCGCTGCGCTGGCGCAGGCCGCGCAGGGCAGCAACGGCGTGGATCCCGAGACCACCATCACCGTGTCCGCGGATGCCGCGGCGGCCCATCAATCCGTGATGAACGTGATGGACGCGGCCCGCCGAGTCGGCCTCGCCCGGCTGACCTTCGCCGCACAAGGCCCGGGCAGCCCCTGAGCATCATGAGCACGCCGGGCCGCCCCAAGGGCGAATACCGGGGGGCGCAGCCCGAAGGTGCCCCAGTGAGCTGGCAGGACCGGCTGCAGCGCGCCTGGCTGGCCGATGACGCGCTGGCGCAATGCCTGCGCCCCCTGGGCGCCCTGCACGCAGCGCTGCTGCGCCTGCGCGTCTGGGCCTACCGCCTCGGCCTGAAGAAAAGCGCAACCCTGCCCCGCCCAGTCATCGTCGTCGGCAACTGGATCGTCGGCGGCGCGGGCAAGACGCCGGCAACGCTGGCCTTGCTGGAGATCCTGCGGCGGCAAGGCTTGCGCGCCGGCGTGGTCTCGCGCGGCTACGGTCGGCAGGACGAGCACCGGACGCTGCTCGTGCAGGCCGACAGCCCGGCCGCCGCGGTCGGCGACGAACCCCTGCTGATCCATCTGCGCAGCCGCTGCCCGGTGGCGGTCGGTCGTGACCGCGTCGCAGCGGCACAGGCCTTGCTGGCCGCCCACCCCGACCTGGAGCTGATCGTCGCGGACGACGGGCTGCAGCACTGGCGGCTGCCGCGTCAGCTGAGCATCGTGGTCATCGACGATCGCGGCCTGGCCAATGGCCGTTTGCTGCCTGCCGGGCCGCTGCGGCAGGCGGGTCCGCTGCCAGCCCCGCCGGGGAGCCGGGACGACACCCTGCTGCTCTACAGCGGCGGACGCCCGAGCACACCGCTGCCGGGCTTCGTGGGCCTCCGCCGCCTGGCCGGCGCGGTGCGGCTTGAGGACTGGTGGCGGGGGCAGCCGGCCAGCCTCCAGGCCTTGCATGCCCTGCGCGGGCGCCCCGTGCTGGCCGCCGCCGGCCTGGCTCGCCCACAAGCCTTCTTCGACATGCTGCGCGAGCAAGGCCTGGACATCCAGCCGCTGCCCCTGCCGGACCACCACGACTTCGCCACCCTGCCCTGGCCGGCTTCTTGCGCAACGGTGCTGCTCACGGAGAAGGACGCCGTCAAGCTGCCCGCCTCCAGAGCAGGTCAAGCCGAGGTCTGGGTGGTGGCGCTAGACTTCAGGCCCGAGATTGCTTTCGAGCAGGCCCTGTGCGAGCACGTGCAGGCCCTGCTCCGCTGAACATGGACACGCGACTGCTGGAAATGCTGGTCTGCCCGATCTGCAAGGGCCCCCTGGAACATGTGCGCGAGGACGGCCGGCGCGAACTGGTCTGCCACGCGGACCGGTTGGCCTATCCCATCCGCGATGGCATCCCCGTGATGCTGGAGAACGAGGCACGCGCCCTGGATGCGCCTGCGCCTGCCGCACCACAGGCCGCCGATCCGGCATGAGCTTTCACATCGTCATCCCGGCGCGCCTGGCATCCACGCGCCTGCCCGACAAGCCGCTGGCCGACATCGTGGGCCTGCCCATGATCGTGCGTGTGGCGCAACGGGCAGCACTGGCCGGAGCCGAGCAGGTGGTGGTGGCCACCGATGCGCCGTCCGTGCAGGCCGCTTGCGAGGCGCATGGGGTGCAGGCCTTGCTCACGCGCGCCGACCATCCCAGCGGCAGCGACCGCCTGGCCGAGGCGGTGGAACTGCTGGGCCTGCCCGACGACGCGGTGGTGCTCAATGTGCAGGGCGACGAGCCCTTGATCGAGCCCGGCATGATCCGCGCCTGCGCGGAGCTGCTGCTGAGCCGCCCGCACTGCGCAATGAGCACGGTCGCCCATGGCATCGACAGCGCCGAGGAGTTTGCCAACCCCAATGTGGTGAAGCTGGTCTGCGATGCGGCCGGCCATGCCCTGTACTTTTCCCGCGCGCCCATTCCCTGGTGGCGCGACGCCCCCGGCGGCGGCGCCCTGCCCCATCCCGGCGCGGTCTTGCGCCATGTGGGCCTCTATGGCTACCGGGCGGGCTTCCTGCGCCGCTTTCCCAAGCTGGCGCCAAGCCCGCTGGAACAGATCGAAGCGCTGGAGCAATTGAGGGTGCTCTGGCACGGCGAGCGCATCGCCGTGCATGTCAGCGAGGCAAGACCTGGCCCCGGGGTGGACACCCCCGAAGATCTTGAAAGGGTGCGCCGACTCATCGAAGACGGCTGCGCGCGCTGAGGCTTGCCGGAAACCTCGGGTTACACCGCATCAACAGCAGGGAGCGCGTCAGTCAGGCGAAGGCTGTCGCGTGCTATTCTCCCCGGCAGTTTGTCGGAGCACCGGGCAGGTGCATCCCTTTGAGTATTGAGGACACCCAATGCGACTGATTCTTCTCGGCGCCCCCGGCGCGGGCAAAGGCACCCAAGCCGCCTTCATCTGCCAGAAATTCGGCATCCCGCAGATCTCCACCGGCGACATGCTGCGCGCCGCCATCAAGGCCGGCACCGAGTTGGGCCTGGCCGCGAAGAAGGTGATGGACGCCGGCGGCCTGGTCAGCGACGACATCATCATCGGCCTGGTCAAGGAACGCATCGCCCAGCCGGACTGCGCCAAGGGTTTCCTCTTCGACGGCTTCCCCCGCACCATCCCGCAGGCCGATGCCATGAAGGCCGCCGGCGTGAAGCTGGACTATGTGCTGGAGATCGACGTCCCCTTCGAGGCCATCATCGAGCGCATGAGCGGCCGTCGCGTGCATGTGGCCTCGGGCCGCACCTACCACGTCAAGTTCAATCCTCCCAAGGTCGAAGGCAAGGACGACGTCACCGGCGAGGACCTCATCCAGCGCGATGACGACAAGGAAGAGACCGTCAAGAAGCGCCTGGAGGTGTACCAGGCCCAGACCCGCCCTCTGGTGGACTACTACTCCAGCTGGGCGGCCCAGGGCGACGCCCAGGCACCCAAGTACCGTCGCATCGAAGGCATGGGTTCGGTGGACGAGATCACGGCCCGCGCCCTGGCTGCGCTGAGCTGATCGGCGCCCTCGTCAGGCACTCGGCGCAGGGCTTCGCGGTAATAAGCCGCCGGCGCCCAGCGAATTCAAGGCGATCAGTGCCTGGCGCCACAGGCGCCTCGTAAAAATCCAGTCAAGCCGCTTTCCAGCGGCTTTTCTTTTGCGGGAGAATTGACGTTTACGTTAACGTCAGTTGTTCAGGAGACAACAAGCATGGACATCGCAAACAAGGTTTTCATCGTCACCGGTGGCGCCTCGGGCCTGGGTGAAGGCACGGCCCGCATGCTGGCCCGCGAAGGCGGCAAGGTCGTGATCGCCGATCTGAACGTCGAGAAGGGCGAAGCCCTGGCCGTTGAGTTGGGCGGCGCTTTCGTGAAGGCTGACGTGAGCCAGGAAGCCGATGCGCAAGCCGTCGTGGCCAAGGCCCTGAGCCTGGGCAAGCTGATGGGCCTGGTGAACTGCGCCGGCATCGCACCCGCGGCCAAGACGGTGGGCAAGGACGGTGCGCATGCGCTGTCGCTGTTCCAGAAGGTCATCAACGTGAACCTGGTGGGCAGCTTCAACATGATCCGCCTGTGCGCCGAAGCCATGTGCAAGAACGAGCCGGAAGCCACGGGCGAGCGCGGCGTGCTGATCTCCACGGCCTCGGTGGCCGCCTATGACGGCCAGATCGGCCAGGCAGCCTACGCGGCCTCCAAGGGCGGCGTGGTTGGCATGACCCTGCCCATCGCCCGCGATCTGGCTCGCAATGGCATCCGCAACATGACCATCGCCCCCGGCATCTTCGGCACCCCGATGCTCTTCGGCATGCCCCAGGAGGTGCAGGATGCGCTGGCCGCCAGCGTGCCCTTCCCCTCGCGCCTGGGCCGACCGGAAGACTACGCCAAGCTGGTGCACCAGATCGTCACCAACGACATGCTCAACGGTGAGGTGATCCGTCTGGACGGCGCCATCCGCCTGGCGCCGCGCTGAGCGTGCCCAGCGCCGGCAGCTCCCCCGCGCGGGACGGGGCTGCCGGGGGGGCTTCAGTCAGCTGTCATCCGCGGTCCCAAGGGCCGCCAGCTCTCGTCCGCGGCCTCAAAGGCCGCCAGCTCTCGTCCGCGGCCTCAAAGACCGCGTGAGGCGGACACAAAAAAAGCGGCCGTGGGGCCGCTTTTCGTTTGGGCCAAGCCCTTGGATCAACGCTTGGCGCTGCGTGCGTAGACGCTCCAGAGACGAGCCATGTCCTGCACACCGTCCGTGCCCTTGACCGAGCGCCAGGCCGCCTGGGCCTTGCCCATGTCGCCGCCCTGGAAGTAGGCCATGCCTTGGTACAGCTTGGCGTCCTCGGGGCGCTTCAGGCCACCCTTGGCAATGCCTTGCTCGATCAGCTTGGCACCCTTGGCAGCTTCGCCACGGAAGGCATAGGCCAAGCCCAGAGTCACCAGGGCGTTGCCGTCCTTGGCGTCTTGCGCCTCCTTCTCGGCGGTCGGTGCAGCGGCCTTGGCCTCGGCCACCTTCTTGACGATCAGATCCTGCAGGCGCTTGTGGCGCGCGCCTTCATTGCCTTGGCCGAGGACGCCGGCCGCGAAGCCCTTGTCGATGATCTGCTTGCCTTCGTCCGGGAAACCGGCCTGCACGGCCAGCTGTGCCGACTCCATGTAGTCGTTGGCATCCTTGAAGTTGCCGGTGGCCAGCTTGAGGCGGTAGATGTCCAGCGAGAAGCGGTCGGAGAAGCTGGGCTTCTGCTGCACGCGGCTCAGGACGTCGGCCCACAGCTCCTTGCGGGGGTAATAGGCCAGCAGCTTTTCCAGGGCCATGGCCTCGGTGTTGCTGTCCTTGGCCTTCATGGCAGCGTTCAGCAGCAGGTTCAGCTTGTTCTGCGAGGGCGTGCGGCCAGCCTTCTCGTCGGCCGCCACTTCCTCGCTGGTCTCCTTGATGATGGAGACCATGTCGCCAGACAGGTATTGCGCCTGCGACAGCACTTCCTTCATCGTGGGGCTGTTGCCGCCTTCCTTGAAGTAGCGCTGGGCCCAGCTCAGGGCCTTGGCATGGTCGCGGTTGCGCAGGTAGGTGCCGGCGATCGACTCGATCATGCGCAGCTGGTCCTGGGCGCCCAGCTTGCCGCTGGCCTTCAGGGCTTCGAAGCCCTTGACCATGGAATCCGTGTCGGATGCGCCGGACGCTGCGGCCACACGCATGTATTCCAGCTGGTAGTTTTCGCTGGCGGTGCGACCGGCCACGCCTTCGGCGTCCTTCACCTTGGCTAGCGCTTCCTTGTACTTGCCGGCCTTGATCAGCGCGCTCGCCTCCTTCAGCGGCTTGCCGATTTCAGGACGAACGCCCTCGGACTGCGCGCTCGCTTGCGAGAAACCGATCTCCCCCTGGGGGCCGGCACCCAGTACCAGTGCCATGGCGCCGACGGCAGCCGTGGCCAGTGCCTTGATTTTCATTGTTTCATCTCCTGACGTGAAAAGACGCGCGGCCCTTGCGGACAGCGCGTCCATGAAGTCTACGCAAGTTTTACTTGACGAACTGCTCGTTGCCGACGATGCCCATCTTGGTCACACCGAGGCGTTGAGCAGCGGCCAGCACCATGGCCACACGGCCGTAGTCCACCAGCTCGTTCGGCTTGATGTGAACCTCAGGTTGATTCGGACCGGGCTTGGCAGCTTCGATCAGTCGAGCCTCCAGCTGGTTCTTGTCCACCTGTTCGCCGTTCCACAATACGGTGCCATCGAAGTCCACGAAGATCTCGACAACGATCGGCTCGACCGGGTTCTCCGGCGGCCGAGAGTTGTTCGGCATGTTCATGTTCACCGAGTGCAACTGGATGGGGATGGTGATGATCAGCATCACCAGCAGCACCAACATCACGTCGATCAGAGGCGTGGTGTTGACATCCATCATCACATCGGCTTCGTCCCCGCTGGACGAACTACCAACATTCATTCCCATGCTGTGCTCCTGCCTCAACCACCGCGCGCAGGCGGCTCGGTGATGAAGCTGATCTTCAGGATGCCGGCCCGCTGGCAGGTGTAGATCACCTTGCCGACGGACTTGTAGCGCGCCTTTTCGTCGCCACGAATGTGCACCTCAGGCTGAGGATTCAGCACGGCCACCTTCTTCAGGCGTTCGAACAGCGCGTCCGTGTCGGGCACGTTGGCGGTCGCCCAGTAGATGTCGCCATCCTTGGTGATCGCGATTTCGATGTTCTCCGGCTTGGTGACGCGGACCAGGTTCGTTTCCTTGGGCAAGGAAAGCGTGACCGATTGCGTCACCACCGGAACGGTGATCAGAAAGATGATCAGGAGCACCAACATCACGTCCACGAGGGGCGTGGTGTTGATGGTCGAGACCACTTCATCATCGCCGGAAGAGGATCCGACGTTCATTCCCATGATGGAACTCCGGGATGAATTGGATTAGCGCTTGACTTGACGGCTGCCCATCAGGACGCCATGCAGGTCGGCGGCGAAGGCACGCACTTGGGCCATCACAGCCTTGTTGCGGTTCACCAGCCAGTTGTAGCCCAGCACGGCGGGCACGGCGACGGCCAGACCGATGGCGGTCATGATCAGAGCGGCGCCCACGGGGCCGGCCACCTTGTCGATCGAAGCCTGGCCAGCCACGCCGATCTGGGTCAGGGCCTGCAGAATGCCCCACACGGTACCGAACAGGCCGATGAAGGGAGAGGTCGAGCCCACGGTCGCCAGGAAGCCCAGGCCGCCTTGCAGACGGGTGTTGACTTCGCCGACAGCACGGTCGACGTTCATGGTCACCCAGGTGTTGTGGTCGATGTTCTCAGTCAGGGCGCCTTCGTGGTGGTCAGAGGCTTCGACGGCGCTCTGGGCGATGTAGCGCATGGCGCCGGTCTCGCTCAGGGTCTTGATGCCGTCTTGCAGGCTGGCCTTCTTGAAGAAGGTGGCGCGAGCTTCCTTGGCTTCCTTGGCCAGCTTGGAGGTGTCCCACAGCTTGGTGAACAGGATGTACCAGGAGCCCATGGACATCACGGCCAGGATGGCCAGCACCATCTGGTCCACGACATTGCCGTGGGCGACGATGTTGCCCAGGCTGTAGGGGTTCTCGGTGGACTTTTCAGTCACGGGAGCGGCGGCAGGCGCAGGAGCAGCGGCTTCAGCAGGAGCAGCGGTTTGCTCGGCAGGCTTCTGGTCCTGGGCGCGGGCAACCATCGGCGACACAGCCAGGGTCGCAGCGACTGCGACGGCCGCGATCAAGGCGGAGATACGAGAGATCATGGAGTCAACTCCTACGCAAAGAAAACTGATATTCAGTTGAGAAATCGGGGCCGGGTGGCAGCCCCTCTTGTATCGACAGCCGGGCGAGGCGCCCGGGCTCATCATTCGATGTTGAACACGAAGTCCTGTTCGAACACGTGGTCGCCGGGGCACTCGTAGGTGTCGGCCAGGGCCTGCGAAATGGCGTTCTGCATGGCCCGCTGTGCCTTGCGATCGCTGGCTCCGCGGATCACAGCCAGTTCGACACTGACCACCCGGCCGGCCTTCACCGTTGCCGTTGCCTTGAATTCAGCACGACCCGACCAGTTCACGGACGGCACCTCAGGCTTGCCCATCTTGGTGCAGACCATGGCAGCAGTCTTGGGGCCCGTGTGAGCCACCGGAGCCGGAGCCGGAGCAGGCGTCGGCGCCGGCGTCGGGCGCACATCGGCCTTGGGCGGCGGCGTGGTCGACTGGGTCGAGATGGTCGGCGTCGGCGCGGGAGCCGTGACCTGCACTTCAGGCGGCGGGATGAACGGGGGCGGAGGAGCCTTCATGTCGGGAGGAGGCGGAACCACCTTCTCAACAGGAGGCGGCGGCTTCTTCACCTCTTCAATGACCTTGGTCTCGATCGGCGCGATGGCCTGGACCACCTTCTTCGCCAACCCGCTCGCCAGGGCGTAAGCCATCAGCACGTGGATCAGCACCACGACGCCAAAGCCCGTCAGCCGAGACGAACTGTTGTTCTCCTGCGCAAAGTTCATGCGCGCTCCTTCAAAAGACTTCGAAACACTCAGCAATATGCGCCGCAACGCGGCGCCACACAGGGAAGCCCAGGAGGACGACCCATCTCCACTTCAGCAGATGCCCAGTCTCCAAAGCACCTGCCAGCACTCAACGCAGGACCGGCAATGTATCAGCAAGCAGCTTGAAGCCAGCTTCAAGCGGGTTACCGCAACTCCCGGCACACGCGCGCGAAGTGCGCCGCGGACATGCGAAAGAGGCGAAATGATACGCGAGAGGCCACTCTAGACTGGCCCGGGCTTACCCGGAGCTTGCGGACAGGCCGCCCCATGGCGCTCGCCCACCCCCGCCCAAACGCGAAGCGGTATTCTAGTGGTCACATCAGGAAGCACCACCACCTCCGCCGGTCATGGCGGCCGCATTCCGCATTTGCTTAGCCCCGGATGCCTTTTGTTGCAGGGCAAACACAAGGGTATACGCGCACCGCCGGTGCTACGCAGGCAGTGCCTCGGCCGGGGAGCCAGCAGGGCTGCACCCCGCAATTCTCCTGGGCTGACGCGTGCTTGGCATCGCATGCCGCGGGCGATAACGGTGATGCGTCACGCTGAGCCGAGCTAATGCTCATGGGCTAACCCCTAAGGGTCCGCATGCACAAAGTTCTGAAAATCAGACGCGCTGTTTCTGCTGACCGCGCTTGCTTCACGACCCACAAGGTCGCAAGGGTGGGTAAAGACTGAATGCAGTCGTCCTAACAAACGAGGGTTTTCCTATGGCAAATCGAATGAATGCAAGCTCCCTGACCTTTGCGCGCCACACCGCGGTCGCAATGGCCGTGGGCCTGATGGTGGCGTCCAGCGCGGTCTATGCGCAGTCGACCACCAACAGCACCGTCTACGGCGCTGTGGCGGCAAAGCCTGGCACGACCATCCAGCTGGAGAACCTGGCGACGGGTGCCAAGCGCAGTGTCACGCCTGACGCTAAGGGCCAGTTCCAGGCTGCAGCACTGCCTCCCGGCACCTACCGCGCTCAGCTGCTGGTCGACGGCAAGGTCACCGCGACTGACACCATCGAACTGGTGGCCGGTCAGGGTTTCGAACTGAAGTTCGCCGCCACCACCACCAGCGCCCTGCAAACCGTCGAAGTCACCGGCCGCCGCCAGGTCATCGATGTGTCGCGTTCCAACAGCGGTGCCACCTTCACCTCCAAGGACATCGCCCGCCTGCCGGTGCAGGAGAACGTCGCCGCCGTGGTGCAGCTCGCGCCCGCCACGACCCGCGCCGACTTCCGTTATGGCAACAATGCAGCCAGCTTCGGCGGCTCCGGTTCGTCCGAGAACGCCATCTACATCAACGGTTTCACGGCCACCAACGGCATGTTCCAGGTCGGCTATTCGTCGCTGCCCTTCGGTGCGATTGCCTCGACCAACGTGATCACCGGCGGCTACGGTGCTGAATTCGGTCGCTCCACCGGTGGCGTGATCAACATCACCACCAAGTCCGGCTCCAATGACTGGGAGCTGAGCGTCGGCGGTTCGTGGTCGCCCAAGTCGTTGCGCGGCAAGCAGCGCGACATCCGTTACGGCAACACCGGCGCCTTCCCCGCCACCGACGGCAAGCTGTTCTTCTACAACGGCGACGACACCGTCGACGAGAAGCGCGTAACGGCCTCCATCAGCGGTCCCATCCTCAAGGACAAGCTGTTCTTCTACTTCGCCGCCGAGCGGACGGAGACGAACCATCAAGGCACCCGGCTTGCATCCAACAGCGTGGATGCTGGCAAGACCGGCTGGCTGGAGCAGACCCGCAAGACCCCGCGCTCCTTCCTGAAGCTTGACTGGAACATCTCGGACAACCATCACCTGGAGTACACGGGGATCCGCGATACGGTCAAGACCAAGGATCGCTACTACGGCTTCAACTACACGACGCTCACGCGCAACGACGTGCTGGGCGGTGGTGCCGATTTCGAAAACTACGCCGCCGGCGTGCCCTTCCTGAGCGCCACCGGCGCAGCGATGTCGGCCCCGCAGGGTGCCAATCTGGACATCATCAAGTACACCGGCTACCTGACCGACGATCTGACGGTCCAGGCCCTGGTCGGCAAGAGCAAGACCGTTCGCGTGCAAAGCCCGCTGAACTACGTGCCAGGTTTGTATCCGATCGCCGCCGCGGTGGATTCGCGCGCGCCTGGCATCAATTACACGCCTAGCCAGGTTCAAGGTTTCACTTCCAACCTGCTGCGAGACGACGCCCACGACCAGAACCTGGGCCATCGCCTCGACATCGAGTACCGCGTCAACGACCGCCACACCGTTCGCGCTGGTGTCGATTCCAACCACATCAAGGCAGCCAACGGCAACTCTGCCGCAGGTGGCGGCAGCTACACCTACCTGCGCACGGACACGCCCAACGTGCCGGCCGCCGGCATGACTGCCGCTCCGTCGAGCACCGGCAGCCCGCTCGGTGCCTTGGGCTATTACGTGAGCGAGAACCACCTGCTGCAAGGCGCGACGCCGGAAGTCAAGCAGGCTGCGCAGTACATCGAGGACCGCTACCAGGCCACGAAGAACCTGCAGCTGACCTTCGGTCTGCGCAATGAGCAGTTCACCAACTACAACTCGCTTGGCGAAACCATCATCGAGAAGAAGCGCCAGTTGGCACCCCGCTTCTCGGCAACCTGGGACGTCAACGGCGACGCCAGCATGAAGGTGTATGGCACCGCCGGCCGTTACCACCTGCAGATCCCCGCCAACCTGGCGGTGCGTTTCGCTGGCGGCTCGCTGAACACGCAGCACTTCTACACCTACACCGGCGTGGATCCTGTGACGGGCGCTCCGCTGGGCAAGGTGTCCATCAGCAACGTTTACTCGCCCAACAACGAGTACGGTGTGCCGCCTGACGCCCGCGTGATCGCAGCGAAGGACATCCGCTCCAACACCCAGGACGAATTCGCCATCGGCTTCGAGAAGGCCCTGTCGGCAGAGTACGTGGGCGGCGTGCGCTTCAACTATCGCAAGCTGGTCAGCTCGATCGACGACGTGTCCGACACCCGTCCATTCAAGAACCACATGACGGCAGCCGAGTACGCGTACTTTGCTGAAAACTGGGGCGGCAGCCTGTTCAACCCGGGTCAGGACAACACCTTCATCGTTCCGGTGGGCGAGACCTCCGTCAACGGCAAGACCGTCCAGACCATGAAGGAAGTCGGCATCAAGTGGAGCGAGTGGGGCTTCCCCGAAGGTCTGAAGCGCAACTACATGGCGCTGGACTTCTCGCTGGAACACCCGATGCGCAATGGCTGGTACGGCAAGGTGACCTACACCCTGGCCAAGAGCACCGGCAACACCGAAGGCCAGCAGAAGTCTGACAATGGTCAGGCTGACGTCGGCTTCACCTCGGTGTGGGACTTCCCCGAGATCATGATCAACGGCAACGGTCCGCTGCCCAATATGCGCCGTCACCAGATCAAGGCCATGGGTGTCTACGAGCTCAGCAGCCAGTTCTCGGTCAGCGGCAACGCGGTGATCGCTTCCGGCCGTCCCCGTTCCTGCTCGGCCATCCTGCCGGTGGAACAGGACACGGCGCACCTGAGCTCGGGTTACGGCTCCATCTTCTATGTCTGCAAGGACGCTCCGGGCCGCGGCGGCCTGGGCTTCCTGCCCTGGGAGACTCGCCTCGACGTGGCTCTGATGTACAAGCCCAACTGGCTGAAGGGCCTGACCCTGAAGGCTGAAATGTTCAACGTCTTCGACAAGCAGACGGTCACCGCCGTCAACGAGGCCTACAACACCGCCGGCGGCGCCCGCAGCGCCCTGTATCAGATGGAGCAGAACTACACTGCGCCTCGTGCCATGACCTTCTCGGCACAGTACAACCACAAGTTCTGATCCAGGCGATGTGACCTTCCCTCTTCTGCCTCGGCAGAAGAGGCTCATGAAAAAGGCCCTGATGGCAACATCAGGGCCTTTGTTCTTGGCCGCCGGCGACGGGCGCCGCCCGGCAAGGCTCGGTACGTCTTGGGGCTCAGTGCCCCCAGGCGGCGATCACGTCGCGCTGCTGGACCACAAGATCCACACGGTGTCCCACAGGCAGGCAGACCTTGGTGCGTACGTGGCCGAAAGGCAGACCGGTCAGGATGGGGGTCTTGGTCCGGGATCGCACCGCCTCCACCGCCGACTTCAGCGAATAGCCCCGATCCAGCGGCGACTTCTTCCACCCGCCGAAATCACCCAGAATGATGGCCTTCTGCTCGTCAAGAACGCCCGCCTGCAGCAGCTGCAGCAGGTTGCGCTCGACGCGGTAGGGGTGTTCGTTGATGTCCTCCAGGAACAGGATGCCGCCCTTGACCTTGGGGAAGTGCGGCGTGCCCAGCAAGGAATTGACGATGCTCAGGTTGCCGCCCCACAAGGTGCCGCGGGCCTCCAGGCCGTCGAAGCCGGGCTCGGTGCGAAAGCCGATGGCTTCGAGTTCGCCATGCATGGCTTCCAGAAAGCAATCCTGGGTGACGTCGTCGACGCCGCCGTCTTCGTCGGTCCGACCGAAGTCGTCGCAGGCCATGGGGCCGGCCCAGCTGACGGCCTTGGCATGCTTGAGCAAGCCCAGCTGAAGGCTGGTGAGATCGCTCAGGCCCACCCAACGTGTGCCCTGCTCGGCACTGCGACCCAGCAGCTTCCAGTCGATCTGGTCCAGCAGCCGAGTCATGCCGTAACCACCTCGCGTGGCCATGGCCACGGAGGGTGCCGCCTTCGCAACCCGGTGCAGGGCCGCCAGCCGTGTGGCATCGTCGCCGGCAAAGCGTTGATGCTTGGCCAGCGCTGCCTCGTCAATGCTGACGTCAAAACCCAGCGCACCCAAGCGCTTGGCCGCACGACGCAAAGGCTGGGCCTGGGGCAGGACGCCGGCAGGGGTGTAGAGAATCAGGCTGCTGCTCATAGGCTGGGAAAGTCCTTGGGTGAAAAGTCCAGTGCGCTGACATCGCCCACCGGAATGCTGGATTCGTCCTGGGTCGCACCGGCGGCCCGCCGCTGCTCGCGCCGTTTGCGCGCCGCCTCGCGGCGTTCAGCAAAGAACTGCCGAAGCAAGGCGGCCGCCGGTTCCGCCAGGACGCCGCCCTGGATGCAGGTGTGGTGGTTCAGTTGCCGCTCGCCGAACAGGTTCAGCACGGAGCCAGCCACGCCGGTCTTGGGATCGGTGGCGGCGAACACCACGCGCTTGAGTCGGGCATGCATCATCGCCATGGCGCACATGGCGCAAGGCTCCAGCGTGACGAAGAGCTCGCACTCCGGCAGGCGGTAATTGCCCAAGAGCTGCGCGGCATGGCGCAGAGCCACGATCTCGGCATGCGCGGTGGGGTCGTGCGTGGTGATGGGCCGGTTGTAGCCCGTGGCGATCACCTGGCCCTGGCGCATGAGCACCGCTCCTACCGGCACCTCGCCCACCAGCCAGGCGTTGTGGGCCTGATCCAGCGCCAGGCGCATGGCGTATTCGTCGACAGGCGAGATGGGCTCGGTGGGCGGCTGCAGGGGGGACGCGGTGTCAGTCATGGAGCCATCCAGTGTAGCAAGCCCGTTCCAGCAGACCGGCTGATCACCTATCGTCTTCAAGCCGCTGCGCCCACCCGCGGCCGTCGCGGGTGGGGCTTATGCTGTGCGCCATGCAAGAGAGTCTCTTCCCGGAACAGGACGCCCCCGCGTCCGCTCCGGCAGCCCCTGCCACCCCCCATGCGTCGGCGCCCGCGGCCTCCGCTGCAGGCGAGCAGGCCCCATCCTCGCGACGCCGCAGCATTCTTCCTGCGACACCGGCGGCCGAGCTGTTGGCCTTGGCCAAAGCGCTGTCCCCGCGAATCCGCCTGGGCGGCTCGACCTGGAGCTACCCGGGCTGGGCGGGCCTGGTATGGGACAAGCCCTATTCCGAGTCCCTGCTGGCCCGACGCGGCTTGCACGCCTACAGCCGGCACCCGCTGCTGCGCTGTGTCTGCGTGGACCGCAGCTTCTATCGCTCGCTCACCGCCGGCGAGTACGAGCAACTCGCACTGCAGGTCGGCGAGGATTTCCGCTTCATCGTGAAGGCCCCCGCCCTGATCTGCGATGCACAGGTGCGGGACGAGCAAGGTCGTGGCAGACAGAGCAACCCTGCCTTTCTGGATCCCCGCCTGGCCGTGCAGGAATTCGTGCAACCCGCCATGGAGGGATTGGGCACGAAGCTGGGGGCCTTGGTCTTCCAGCTGAGTCCTTTGCCGCCGTCCTGGCTGGACCGCATGGACGATTGCCTGGCCAGGCTGGATGCCCTGCTCACCGCCCTGCCCGCCTTGCGCGAACGCTGCCCGGACGGGCTGATCGCCATTGAGGTCCGCGACGCGCAATGGCTCCGCGAGGACTTCGCCCAGACGCTCAAGCGCCATGGCGCCTGCTACTGCCTCGGACTGCATCCCAAGCTGCCGCCCATCACCGAGCAGCTATGGCTGCTGCGCAGGCTGTGGCCTTCGCCCCTGGTCTGCCGCTGGAACCTGCACCGCAGCCATGGGCCCTTTGGCTACGAGGAGGCAGAAAAGCGCTACGGCGACTATGCCCAGCTGGTAGACCCCGACCCCGACACCCGGGCCACGCTGGCCAAGGTGGCACGCGCCACCGCTGCGGCCGGCCTGCCGGTCTACATCGGCATCAGCAACCATGCCGAAGGCTGCGCACCGCGCTCGGTGCAGGCGCTGGCCGAGTGCATCGTGGCCGATGCCTGAAGCGCTCAGGGAGCAGCCAACTCAGAGGCACGCTGCGCGGCCGCCTGGTCCACCAAATCCTGCACCTGCGTGCGCACCGCCTCCGTCTGGGTCTTCGGGCTGGCGGCCGCGTCGCTAGCGCCGGAGCCCGTCGGGGCGGAAGCGGCCGGCGCAGCCAGCTGCCGGGCCGAGTTCCGCAGGTTGACCATCACGATGGCCAGCACGATGACCAGGCCGAGGATGCTGAATGCTGCGCGCATGATGTGCTCCCAATCCGAATGGCGTGCCAATGCTTGCCGCCATCTTCGCATGCGCGGCGCCCGCCTCATGCCCCGGCCAAACAGCCACCCGGTTCACCGCGAGCCAGGCATGAACATCGACGGCCCCAGCTTCATTTCCGAGTCCAGCAGCAGCTTGCTGCGCAGGGCCGCCTGCACGCGTTCGAGATGCCGCTCCGTGTCGACGATGTGGGCCAGCATCAGCTTGGCGACCCGAGGGGCGTCGCGCTCGCGGGCCGCAGCAAGAATCTTCTTGTGATGACGCACGGCGGCGCTGCCAAGCTGCTGGTAGGCCTCCGGCGAGGCATGGACGGAGCCGATGACCAGCGTTTGCAGCAGCGCGTTGATCAGCTTGCATTGAAAGCGGAGGAAAGCGTTGGGACAGGCGTCGGCAAAGATGTCGTGGAAGTGCAGATCCTCGGTGCGCTGCTGCATGGACGCCGAGACGCCGGCGATGGGCTCGCAGATCTGGATGCTGCGCGCCATGCCGGCGTAATGCGCTGGCGTCAGATGCGGGACTGCCGCCGCGGCCAGGGCGGGCTCCAGCAGGCGACGCACGGCATAGATGTCGTGCACGCTGATGTCCTGGAAGAAGAGGTAGTTCTGCAGAAACTGGAACGTGCGGTCCAGCGACACGGACTCAATTGTGGCGCCGCCGCCAGGGCCGGTGGACAGGCTGATCAGCCCCTGCACCTCCAGCGCCTTCAGCGCCTCGCGCATCGTGCCCCGGCTGACGCTGAAGTGTTCCTGCAGCTCGGCTTCCTTGGGCAGCTTGGCACCGGGGCGCAGGTTCTTTTCGGTGATCCAGCGCTTGATCTGCTCGACGACCAGATCGCCGCGCTTGAGCCCGCGCTGTACCGGTACTCGCCGCTGTTTTTTGTTGTCCACCGAATTCTCCCGGCCGAAAGGGACGCCGGCATGGCAGGCCCGCTCATTCGCGCAGCGTGCTCATGTCGATCACGAAACGGTAGCGCACATCGCCACGCAGCATGCGTTCATAGGCTTCGTTGATGTCCTGCATGCGGATGCGTTCGATGTCGCAGACGATGCCATGGCGGGCGCAGAAGTCCAGCATGTCCTGCGTCTCGGCGATGCCCCCGATGGTCGACCCCGCCAGGCTGCGCCGCTGGCCGATCAGGCTGAAGCCGCGAATCGAATGCGGCTGCGGTGAGATGCCCAGCAGGACCAGCACGCCGTCTCGCCGCAACAGGGCGCTCAGCGAGTCCAGATCCACACCGGTGGAGGCCGTATTGAGGATCAGGTCGAAGGCGCCGCGCAGTCGCTGCCCGGCCGTGAGATCCGCCAGGTCGTGGAAGGCCTGGGCGCCCAGTCGCAGTGCGTCCTCCCGCTTGCGCGCCGAGTGGCTCAGCACCGTGACTTCCGCCCCCATGGCTCGCGCTATCTTGACGCCGACATGGCCCAGCCCGCCCAGGCCCAGCACCGCCACGCGCATGCCCGGGCCGGCAGCCCAACGCCGCAATGGCGAGTACATGGTGATGCCGGCGCACAGCAGCGGCGCGGCGGCATCGGGCGGCAAGCTGTCCGGCATCGCCAGCGTGTAGGCCTCGTCGACGACGATGGCGGTGGCATAGCCGCCGTAGGTCCGCGTGACGCCGTCGCGCTCCACGCTGTTGTAGGTCGCCGTCATGCCTTGGGCGCAGTACTGCTGCAGCCCTTCCAGGCAGGACGGACAGCTGCGGCAGGAATCCACGAAGCAGCCCACGCCGACGCGCTGGCCCACGCCGCGCGAGCGCACCACCTCCCCCACCCGCACGACGGTGCCGACGATCTCATGCCCCGGCACCATGGGGAACAGCAGGCGCCCCCATTCGCCGCGCGCCTGGTGGACATCGGAATGGCAGACGCCGCAGTAGTCGATCTCGATCAGGATGTCGTGAGGCCGTAGCGCGCGGCGCTCGACCTGCCAGGGGGTCAGGGGTTCGCCGCGACGCTGCGCGGCGAAGGCTTTGGCCAGATACATGCTTGCTCCATCGGTGGCCGTCCGTGCATGGCAAAGGGGTGCAGGCGCACGGACTCGGGACGGCCCCTGACCGCCGTGCAACGCGGTGCGGACTCAGTGCTTCCAGGGAGGTGACGCCACAGGCTCCGTGCGGAGTTCAGGCGGCCAGACCACGGCGCGCTCGCCATCGGTACGCCACTGCGAGATCGGGATGGACCGATAGCCGGGGCCGAAGCGGGCATTGTGGTTCTTTTCGAAGGACCAGCGTGCGGCCACGCCGACGAGGTCGGTCAGCTCCATCGCGGCGACGAGCTTGTCGGGATCGGCCCCCCCCTTCTCGATCGCCTGCTTGAGGATGAACAGCGCGTCATAGGTGTAGCCGCTGGTGTAGTCGGGCGAGACCTTGTAGCGCGCGACATAGCGGTCGTACCACGGGATGGTCTTGGGCGTCATGGCCACGCGCTGGCTGCCGACGATCAGGTTCATGTGGCTGACCGCATTGCCGTCGGTGTCCTTCCAGAAGCGCGTGGAGGCGCCCGACGCATTGACGCCAAACATGGGCGGCCCCTGCAGCTCGCCCCATTGCTTGACATAGAGGGCGCCGTCAACGTGCGAAGACAAATCGATGATGTACTGCGGATCGGCCCGCATGATCTTGCTCAGCAGCGGCTTGAAGTCCTTGGTGTCGACATCGAAGGCCTCCTCGGCCACGATCTTGACGCCGGCCGCGCCGAGGTTCTGCTTCAGCGCCGGCAGCAGGCCCTTGGCCCAGACCGCGTTCTCGGCGAGGATGCCGGCGCGGTTCATGCCCTTCTCCTTGAGCATGTAGCGCACCGCGAAATCGCTGAGCGAACCGGCCATCTCCTCGGTCGTGTGCATGACGCGGAACCAGTACTTGTACCGGCCATAGTCCTGCGCCACGCGCTCGGAGAGCTGCAACGTGGCCGCGCCAGTCGAAATGAACGGCACCTTGTAGCGCACCATCTGGTCGAGCACGGCCATGGCCACGCCGCTGGAAGCCGTGCCCACGACCGCCACGACCTTGTCGGACAGCGCCAGCTTCTTGTAGGCATTGACTGCGCCGTCAGGCTTGTACTCGTCGTTGGCGATCACGAGTTCCAGCTTGCGGCCGCCGATGCCGCCGGCCGCATTGAGGTCGTCGGCGGCCATGCGCGCGGCATTGAGCAGCCCGTCCCCAGGAGGGGTATTGAAGGGCGCAATGACGCCAATCTTCAGCGTCTCCTGCGCCAGCGCCGGCAGCATCGCTGCCATGCCCAGCACAAGGGCCAGCGCGACATGCAGGCGCCGGCGGGCCCTGGGCGCCTGCTGCGTCGCGTTTCTGATGGAAGTTCCTGTCTCTGCCATGGTTCTCTCTCCTTCTCCGAAGCGGGATTCGGTGCCGGGCCGCCGCCGGTTCAGTCGGCGGACTTGGCTGCGACGATCTCCACCTCGACCATCCAGCGGGCATCGACGAGCCCCGAGACCCACACCAGGGTCATGGCGGGCTTGATGCTGCCGAAGTAGCGATGGCGGACCTCGGCGAAGATCGCCATGTCGCACTGCGGCTTGAGATAGCCGGTGAACTTGACGACGTCGTCCCAGCTCATCTGGGCTTCGCGCAGAATCTCCGTGAGATTGCTCATCACCAGCTCGGCCTGCTGCCCGAAGTCGGCCGGCACGCCGCCCTCGGGGTCAACGCCGACGGTGCCTGAGCTGAACAGCAGGCGCGAATTGGGAGGTACGACAAAGGCATGCGAGTAGCGGCGCCGGTACGGCGGGGCGATGGTCGGGGGATCAAGCACGGTATTCACGGGGTCGGTCTCCTTGCTCCGAGGTGGATTCACAAGCCCAGGTAGGCCTCGCGGATGCCATGCCGGCTCGCGAGCTCTGCGCTGGGTCCGTGCAGCGCAATGCGCCCGCCTTCGAGCACATAGCTGCGATGGGCGAGATCCAGCGCCAGGCGGGCGTTCTGCTCCACAACCAGAGCGGTCAGCCCTTCGGCGTTGAGCTGGCGCAGGACCTCGAAGATGCGCTCGACGAGCATTGGCGCAATGCCGAAGGACGGCTCGTCCAGCATCAGCACGGCCGGCCGTCCCATCAGCGAGCGCGCGATGGCCAGCATCTGCTGCTCGCCGCCGCTGAGCGAGCCGGCGCGCTGTGCGCTGCGCGCCTTCAGCACCGGAAACAGCTGGCAGACGCGTTCGTAGTCCGCCTCAAGCGCGGCGCGGTCACGCCGCAGATGGGCGCCGAGGCGGATGTTGTCCTGCACGCTGAGGTCGGGGAACAGTTGGCGGCCTTCGGGGCAGTGGATCACCCCGGCCTGCACGATCTGGCGCGGCGAGCAGCCCTGCAGGCTCTTGCCGTCCAGCCGCACGCTGCCCTGCGAGCGCAGCAAGCCCGAGATGGCACGCAGCAGGGTCGTCTTGCCGGCACCGTTGGGGCCGATGAGCGCCACCAGCTCGCCGGGCTTCACCTGCAGCGAGACCTCATGCAGCACGGCCATGCCGCCGTAGCCGGCGCTGAGCCGGTCGACCTGCAGGCCCTCGTTCGCGCCGCCGTTCATGCCTGCGCTCCCTGCCGTCCCAGGTAGGCCTCGATGACCAAGGCGTCGCGAGCGATCTCCTGCGGGCGCCCCTCGGCCAGCCGGGCGCCGAAGTTCAACACCAGGGCGTGGTCGATCAAGGGCATCAGCTCGCGCAGGCGGTGTTCGATGATGAGGGTCGTACCGCCTTCTTCCCGCCGCTCGCGCAGACTCTGGGCGACGCGGCGAATCTCATGGGAACCCAGTCCTGCGAACGGCTCGTCCAGCAGCAGCACGCGCGGCTGCGCCACCATCGCCCGGCCGATGTCCAGCAGACGCAGCTCGCCCTGGTTGAGGTCTTCGCTGGGCGTGTCCGCCTTGTGGGACAGGCCCAGGCGCTCCAGCATGGCGCCGGACCTGCTCTTGCGCTCAGCGGCGTCCGCACAACAGCCGGGCAGGCACAGCGGCAGCATGAGGCTCTCCTGTGCCGACAAACCCACGAAGGGCCGCACGAGCTGGAAGCTCCGCACCAGGCCCAGACGGGCGATCACATGGGGGCGCCGCCCCAGCATCTCCACACCCGCCAGGCGCACGGAGCCGCGGTCGGCCTTCAGGAAACCCGTCAACAGGTTGAACAGGCTGGTCTTGCCCGCACCGTTGGGTCCGATGATGCCGAACAGGGTGCCCGCCTCGACCTCGAAATCCAGGTCGTTCACGGCATACAGGCCGCCAAAGCGCTTGCTCAGGCCGGCAACGACAAGCAGGCTCATCGCACCTCCTCCTCGCGCTGCGGAGCAAGACGCCGCTTCTGCCGGCGCGGCTGAGCAAACCCCGCCGGATTGAGGTAGACGAGGATGATCAGCAGCCCGGTGAAGATCACCACCCGGTACTGTTCGACGACCCGCAGCCATTCGCCGAGCAGCGTCAGCAGCGCCGCGGCAAGTGCGGGGCCGACCAGCGTGCCGCGGCCGCCCACCGTCGCCAGCAGCACGATCATCACGGACAGGCCGGCCGACAGCAGCTCCGGATTCGCCTGCATCTGCGTATGGCCGTACAGGCCGCCACCGATGCCTGCCAGGAAGCCGCTGAGCGCGAAGGCCAGCACCTTGTACAAGGCCGTGTTGAAGCCAGCGGCGCTGGTGGCGTCCTCGTTGTGCCGCGTCGAACGCAGAACCAGGCCGAAGCGGGACCGGTTGAAGGCCTGCATGGCCAGGAAGCGCAAGGAGAAGACCGCCAGGCAGACGAGCAGGTCCGTCGCCACGTCCGGCGTGAACGAGCGCAGGCCCGACAAGCCCTCCTCCCCGCCCGTCACCGGGGACAGGATGTAGGCCAGCTTGTAGCTCATCGCGGCAAAGGCGATGGTCGCCAGTGAAAAATAGGGGCCGCGCAGGCGCAGCGTCAGTGCACCGATGGCAGCGCCCGACAATGCCGCTGCCGCGGCGGCGGTGGGCACCGACAGCCAGGGATCCAGGCCCAGGTGCCGTCCCAGCAAGGCCGACCCGTAGGCCGCGCCGCCGATGAACACGGCGTGCCCGAAGTTGTCGAGCTCGGTGCTGCCGCACAGCAGATCCCAGCTCGCGGCGAACTGCGCGTAGATCACGGCGAGGATCAGAACCTCGTGCAGATAGACGTTCCTGGTGAACAAGGCAGCGCCGGCGGCCGCGAAGAGCGAGGCAAACCCCACCAGCGAGACGGGAGCGGGAAGAGCGCGCGCTTTCATAGGCTTCTCGCAGCGAACAGGCCGAACGGGCGCAGGATCAGCACGACGACGATGATCACCAGTGCCACCAGGTCAGCGAACTGATCGGACAAGGCGAAGGTGGTCAACACCTCGGCGAAGCTCAGGATGAATGCCGCCAGCACGGCACCCGGCAGGCTGCCCAGGCCGCCCAGAATCGCAACGGCAAATGCCTTGATGAGCCAGTAGGCCCAGATCGTGGGCACCACGGTGATCAGCGGCGCGACCACGGCGCCGGCAAAAGCGGCCAGCCCGGCAGAGAACACGACGGTGCCCGCCACGATGGCCGAGGCATCGATGCCCACCAACTCGGCCCCCTGCCGGTTCTGTGCGACGGCAACGATGGACTTGCCCAGGGTCGTGTAGCGAAGAAAGGCCCACAAGGCCGCCAGCAGTGCCAGCGACAGCGGCACCAGCAGCATCTCCACATGCAGCACGCGCACGCCCCACAGTTGCTGGCTGCCGCGCACCAGCGGCGGTACACCGGTGCTGGTGGCGCCGAACATCACCCGCAGGCACTGCTCGACGAACAGCGCCACCGACAGCGACATGACCATGACATAGGACGAGGACGCCAGCCGCCGACGCAACAGGACGGCATGGAACAGCGCCGCCACGAGGCAGGTCGACAGCACGGCCAGCGCAATGGCCACCAGAAGCCAGCGTCCACCGAAGACCTGGTCAAAGAACAGGTAGGTGAAGTAGCCGCCGAGCATGAACAGCGTGCCATGCGCGAGGTTGAGCACGCCGCCCACCGAGAAGACCAGCACGAAGCCCACGGCCACCAAGGCGTAGACAGCGCCGCGGCTCAGCGTGAACAGGGCAATCTCAAGCAGCACGGCGAACACCTCGGTCATGCAGACGAGCGGCTAGCCCGCTCCTGCCGGACGACGGCCTGTTGGCATCTTGGCGCTGCATGGGAGATCTCCTACTCACATTTATGATGATAAATATAATGAATTGAGAAAAACCATGTCCAGAGAAGGTGGCTAGGTAGTTACCCGTGCATCAGCAAGGGTGGCCGGGGTAGCACGAAGGAAGAAGTCCGCGCCTTAGGCGGACGGCACGTCACGGCCCAGGCAGAATGCGGCCGGCCCCCATGCGACGTCCTGGGGCGGCTTGGGCACCCGGCGCTGCGTGGATGACGAGGCCCGTAAGTGCGGCCATGCGGCAGGCGGGTTTGGAGCGCGCAAGAAAAAAGGAGAGCCGAAGCTCTCCTTGAATTCTGGTGACAGGCCTCAGGACTGTCGAGTGGCGTACTTCAACCACCCACCTCGGCGCTTGCAAGCGCCTCGGAGTAATGAGGCACAAAACAGTCCTCAGGACTGTCAAGTGGCGTACTTCAACCACCCACCTCGGCGCTTGCAAGCGCCTCGGAGTAATGAG
>JAYSEK010000015.1:60479-115444 GCA_041913905.1 Burkholderiaceae bacterium
GCACAAAACAGTCCTCAGGACTGTTTTGTGTCCACATTACTCCCACTCTATTGTATTTTGAAAGAAAATACCATTGCAAATCAATAGCTTAAAAGCGACTACAATGAAAATGCCATGAAAAATACCATGCCTCTCTCACTGCTCATGCCATTGGCTGCGAGAGGGAAGACGGAAGCCCCTTCCTTCGCATCATCGCTTGGGGCATCGCATATGTCACAACACAGCAGCGGCGCGGTGATGCCGTTGTTCCCCATTTGATCGTCATACCAATCTCCCTATTTGGTTGTAGGCTGCCCATCGACGCGGCTCTCGGTTGGACTCATCTTTTCCGTCGCCATTAGCGCCTGTGTGCTGTTGCTCTCATCGCGAGAGCGGAATCATTTTTCCTCCAAGGGAGGCAGCGGTGCAAGCAGCGGAATCTGCTCGCCCTTGCCTCCGCTCTCTGTGCGCCGCTCATCTGCAGAATCTGCAGGCGCTTCTGGCGTCGCAGCCAGTAGCCCGATGATGGTTCTAGAGAAGCCAATTTCGAGCGAGTTGCTCTTTACAAAAAGGGCGAGCATGTCGGACGCCATCTTTGCCGAGATGTTCGAGTCACTACCGCTCAAATGGCGCGGTAAAGATCCAGCACCAGCTGCAAAGTAATGCAGCGCTAAATCGGTGATCCGAATGGCATCGTTTAGTGCATAGCGTCTAATTAAGAGCCGGTTGACCTCTTCGAGCAGCAGTGGGAATTCTTGGTGGTCGATGGCCTGCTCGGAGTCGGCCTCGCCGGTGAGCCGGTGGATGGCATCCGCAAAACGCACCTTTTGGGCCAATGACTCGGCCCCGCCATGAAGCTCCTCACGCAGTCGGGCTTCAATCTTGAGCACGTCCAGTACGTTCAGCTCGCTTATCAATAGGCCGAGACTAATCGCCAGCGCACGAGTGGCGAGAAGGACAAGGCAGATGTGGGTCCGATCATCCGGTCGGAGCTTTCGATGCAGTTGATTCTGCTGGCCAAGGTTTAACAAGGTTAAGACCCTGTGCGCGGGCTTCAGCGTCCAAAGGCCCGTGGTGAGAAACTGCATCAAAGCGCGGTACTCGCTACCCTTTGGAAATGTGAGCAATGCTTCGATGCTGTCATATCCCGTTCCATCGAAGTACGGCCCCTTCAAGCGGCTCAACCCGAGTCGGGTATCAAGTTCATGCAGCTCCGCTTCGTCGATGCAATTCACCTTCAGTTCGTGTGCGAGCCAACGTGCACTTTCAGGAATCTTCTTTTTGAAGAGGTAGAGCTCTTCCAGGTGGAGAACATCCTGCAAGCCTCTGACCCACAAGACACGATCAACCGCACGGCCACTGGCAGTCTTGCAGTCGATCAAAAGCCTAGATACGCCTCCGCTCGGGCTGAAGCGGAATCCAAGCACATCTGCATCGGTCAAGTCCGTGCCGGCACGAGAGTTCGTGTCCGCAGGAAGGGTTACAGGCACATTGAGCAGGGGCACATAGCCGAGGGCCCACGCCATGCGTTTGCCCAATAACTTATAGGAATGATCTTGATCACTTGATGACACGATGGATTCCTCGTAGGTCGTCGAGCAGCGCGCGGCCTAGGCGGGCAGCAGTGCGCGTGTTTGGGTCCAATTTGCGCGTGGCGATCACGTCGCGGGCGCGCTTTCGATTTGCTTCGGGGAGAAGCAATCCGCCAGGCTCGGGCCTAGTGAAATAGCCCTTCACTTCAGCTGGCAACAGCAACGACGAAGCGACGTCCTCGCTCTGGCCCGAGCACATGGCGATCGCCAGATCTACCGCGGCCAGGTTGTCTTCGGTATCGTAGAGGCGGAACCGGAAGCGCCCATTCTCCGGCTCGATCCACCCAACGCCCATATTGGCGGCCGCCGCGTATTGCGACTGAATATTCGAATGAGGTGTTTTCCCGATCATCTTCCTGTCTCTCAGGCCCCTCAGGATGGCGCTCGGGTCGGAGATCTTGGTAATGGACGAATAGCCTTCGCCGTAGCGAACGCATGCAAGGATGATCCGCGCCTTTTCCAAGATAGCACGAGGGTGCGTCGTCTTGAACGGCGCGAACGCAAAGGACTGCGCCCCACCCGATGACACGATGGCAGGTGCGCGCAAGATGTTCTCGTTGACCAGCTCGAGCACCAGTGGCGTACTTTGCTCCAGTGCGCTGATCGGCGCGCCAGGATGTGACTTGGCTGCTCGGAAGACTGCCTCGATCTCTTGGTGCGTCCCAGGGTTCTTCGCGATGAAATTCAGCAACGTCTCAGGGTTCTCTTCGGTGAAGAGGGGCGCGTACAGAATCGGAACCTGGTCTTTTGGCGAGTCGTATTGACGAAGGTAACCACCGAGGTCACCGATGTCCACGACCGTTTGAATATCTGCCGCCTTCAGGCCCAACTCGGAAGCCAATGTTTCAAGCGGCACCGGCGCGACACTGAGGCGATCGATGATGGCCATCGTCGCTTGCTCAAGCTCACCGGGTTTGCGCAGTGACCATTGCTCGCCGAGCGCGCCATAGACTTCTTGAAAGTACGGGATGGACTCTTCGATCCGGGTCGGCGCGTAGGCATTCGGAACAACCCGTATCCAGCCGATCTGTTCCAGCGTCCCCAGCACAGTAGGCAGTGAATCCGATGAAATGCCCAGATTGCTGCAGAAGCCATGGAACCCAACGATGTTTTCGATGGTATCCAAGCCACGGATGTGCACGGCGAGCTGCGCCGCCATACCAATCTGTCGCGTGATCGGTATCGTGGCCGACACGCGCAAGTCCGAAACGTCGCGCAGGCCAGACTGAACGTCCTGTGCTCGCCGACCGATAGCCTCACGATCCATAAGAGCCCCCCTTTGAATTTCCGTTTAGCGATTCACTTACGATTTCTTCTCCGCACCCGAAATCGGATGAACGTAGATCAATCCCTTCGTCTGGGCTGCCTTCACTTTGCGATCGATCATGTCCCGCAACGTGAGATGCCCCTCCAACACCAAAATCAAGTCTTCGCCGTCGATGAATAGTGTCTGGATCTCCTTGCCCATAACCAGACTCCTGATAACTTCTGGGCTGAAGCCATTCACAGAGATGAATAGGCCGCGCCCATACAGCTTTCCAGACACCTTGCTTGCAAATTGGTAAACCGGCTCATTGCTGGCAGCCCGCTCCTGCCACTTGGCTTCAATCAGGTAGTGTTCGCCGTCGAACTTCACCGCGCCGTCAATTTGCTCTCCGTTGACACGAAAGGCTTCGGTGGCCTCCAGCCGCGAGAGCCGGGACAGCTCGGTCAAGATCCGCTCAAGCGCATAGCCGCGTTGCTGCCGTGAAGTCTTGTTGGCGAGCAAGTCAAGGTATTCCGTGCGCAACTGCTCAAGCGACGTGGTGGGGTGCTGACGCTCCGCTTCTTGTGCAGCCCGGCGTTCGCGATCTGCCTTGATCTTGGCGTCCCGAATCTCCTGCAGTTGGCGCAGATGCTCCAAATTCCGGGTCGCAGTAGCTCGATCCAGCTTGCGCAGCTTGTCAAAGTAGTACGGATCGAAGTGCGACCAGTTCAACAGGGACTGGAGCATGGCGCGGAAAGGCCCAAGGCCGCTGTCCGACCGCGCAGCCAGCGCTGCGAACAGCGTGTCGATGACTTCGTGCCGTTTGAGAGCGTCCTCCCCCTCGATCTGGACGGAAGCTATTTCAGCCTTCGTACAGCCATGCTTCTCGAAGAAGCCTACGATGTCCTTTCGCGGCCAAAACAGCGACAGGATGCAGTCCTTCATGCAGCCCTTGATATCGGCAGGAAAGCTCATGCGCCCACCTCGCCTTGGGCAATCCGGTCGAGAAGCTGTGTGATCACGTCACTCGCTTGCCTTTGGCGCAATGCCCTCGCCTCACGTTGCTCTGGCTCGTCCCCGTCGCCTAGCTCGAACTTGGCGACCGACACCGGGCCGTCCTTGCGATAGCCTTCGGCTTTTTCGTCGTCGGCGAAACGGCTGCGCAGGATCGCCAGCGAGGCCTCGACGACGGCACCGTGCTTACCGTTGCACTCCTTGTGGAATGCCGCAGCTACGGCGTCCGGTCCTTCGGCTGCATGTTCAATGCAATAGATCAGATCGTGCGCGTCCTTGCGTTCGAAGCGCTGATCGAACGCGAACGACTTCAGGCAGGTAAAGCTGACCAGGTTGGCATGCTTAATGTGTTCCGTCGCGATTCCGTTGCCGCCGAGGAGTTCAGCCTGGATCTCGGTAACTTGGTGAAGGTCAAAAACAATGGAGGAATATGGGATATTCAGTGCCGAGATTGTGCCTTCGGTCGGCAATGGCTGCACCTTACCACCCGCGATGTCCGGTGCATCCGCCAGCAGTTCCAGCACCATCAACGCGCCATGTTCAGTGCGGGTCTGCCAACGCCAGGAAAGCTTTGTACCGGCGCTGTTCTCGGCCCGCTCGAATCCCATCTTCTTGAGGTTGTCTTCGAGTGTGTGATACGCCTCGGTATCAGCCAGGATTTGCAGGTCGATCACGATGTCCACGTCCAGAGTGCCTGCGTGCGCCGGCACTACCGGCGGCCGTGCGGCAACAAGATAGCGCGGCGTGAGTCCCCCGATCAGGTAGACCGACTCTTTCCACGGCCCGAGTCCGCGAAGCAGCGTCACAAGAACGCGTTCGCAGTCCACCGTGTACTGGTCGCTGTAGCCGTCGAACGTTGCAGGTTTTGCCATCAGAATCCGATCCTTTCCTTGCGTAAGTGCTCGGCCATTTCCTTAGCGCGGCCTTCACCGCGCAAGAGGTCGAGATAGACCTGGACCGGACTGGCCAACCAAACGCCCCCGACGTTTTGCCGAAACAGCAGTTCTCCCGCCGACTTCGTCTCGATGACCGCGAGGTTCGCCCCTTCATTGACGACGCGAGCACCCAGCTCAGCCATTGCCGTCTCGGCACTGGTGCTGGGTAGCAGCCGAACTCGCACCTGTGAGATGCCGGACAAAAAGGGGGCATAGCGCTGTGCAGCGGCTTCGTAGCTCACCGCGTAAGCGACATGATGCGCATCGAACATCTGGCCGAGCCGTTCAATCAGCGCATCAGATTTCAATCCGGGTACGAAATACCGGCGCAGCACCGGCGCGCGCTGCGCTGCGAACTGCTTCACCCAAGCGTCGAGCAACGCACTTGGTTCGCGCAGATGCCGCTCCTTGCTTGGCCCCTGTCCTCGCGACACCAACCAATCGAACCGCTCCAGCTCACTAAGTACGTCCGAGGCCGTGGATGGAGCCACCTGCGCCCGTTCGGCCACCTCGGTAACACCAAACCACTCCTCGTGATTGACCAGGAGCGCGTACAAAACCTGTGCGCGTCGCCCGGAGAAGATCGACCGCACCGATTTTTCCAAAGTCTTCGGAGCTGGCTTGTCGATGTAGACGTAGGCACCGGTGGCTGGCAGGAACAGGCTACCACCGCTGTCGAAGTAGCCGATGCGCTCGGCTCTGAGCAATTCTTTCGCCCCCGGTGAGAGCGACTCGGCGATCAGCAGGTGCTGCACATCTGCGTAGTGACCGTGCTGCAGCGATCTCAATTGCCACAACGCCTGACGCACATCTCGGGGATAGACGGACTTCTTTACCTCAACCAGCAAGACGATCGATCTACCGGCAATGTGCATGTCAATCTTCGCGTCGACGCGGCTAGTAGCCTGAACAGGCGATTCCGACTGAGCCAGCTCAGCACGCACGTCCGGCAACCCCCGGAGCGAATCCAAGAGCCGTTCGATCAGGACATGTTCCATATGGGTCGATTCGGTCATAATGGACGTTATTTCCTGTTCAGCGAATAAGCGCAATATACCGAATATTCGATGAAAACGCAATATTCGCTGCACAGCGAAATAAGTAGAAGGTGATCAGTGCTCCTCACCGGAACACGGCAGACCACTCGGCACCGCTACACAGAGCGCCAGAAAGATGGAAGGGAGTGTCAGTTGCAACGAAAACAACAAAGCTCGCCACAGGCCAGCCACCACCAGATTCTCAGTTTTTGGCACAAGATCGAATTCTTCATTCCCTACGACCTTCAGCGTCAGGTGCTGGAGGCCAAGGACGCAGAATGGAGTGTCCGGCTGTTCTCGGTGGACCAGTTGGCACGGCTGTCGACACAGGCTCTGTGGTCGGCGACTGTGCCAGAGGGACGTAGGCTCAGCGGATTCGATGTGTACCTCGGCGTTTTCGACAAGGCCGAACTCGCTGATGTCACGCGTCGCGTCGTCGCAGAAGCCCTGAGCGATTTGGAAGCCTATGAACAGGACGAGCGTGGCGAGCTGGAAGGACTCACCTGCTGCGCCAGTCTCAAGATAAGCGCCGACGGAACACCGCTGCTTGACGACCTGTCGGTTTCAACGGTCCCGTGGGCCCTGGGTAGGATCGTGCACCAGGGCCTCGGTGGCCTGGACTTCGAGATCTTCCAGCAGGACCTGGAATCGCTCAAGCGTAATGTGAAAACCTTCCGCGCCTCCGTGGGAGCGACAGCGCCTGCTAAGGACAGGGATACGTCGCCCTGCAGTCCTGCGGACCTACTTCGGCTGATGGAGGTCCTGGCGGCTTGGTCTGGTCATGACATCGCGAGCCGTAATACCTCAGACCCAATCTTGGTAATCCGGGCGAAAAGCGTCGAAGACAAGCCGAAACCGGAAGGCGCGGCTGCAACGGGCAAGTCAACTGCAGCCGCCATCGACTCGGAGGAAGACGACGAGGACGAGCTGGTGAGCGAAACCGAGATCAGCATCCTCAACAGTTTCTTCGCCGGGGACATTGCCAAGGCCATCAAAGCACTTGGGGACGGCACCGCCAGCGTGCCGCTGCAAGCCTATCTGACGCCGCTGCCGCAAGCCAAGCGAGAAGACCTGTACGAGCCACAGGGACAGCGCCTTATCTCGGAGCAATTGCGACCGAAGCACCTCAACAGCGGCCACTGGCCAGGCAATCCGGCTCACACGATGAGTCTCATGCAGCAGTTCGCGGTCAACAGCATCTTCAAGCAACTGCAAGGACCCGGCATTTTCTCGGTCAACGGCCCCCCTGGAACCGGCAAGACCACGCTGCTTCGCGAGGTCTTCGCTGAGAACATTGTCCGGCGCGCCAGGGCGTTATCGCGCTGCGCAAGCTCCGGGGCGGCCTTCGCTGGTCAGCGGAGCGTGAACTTCAATGGAGAGGATCCCTGCTACATCTCCGTGCTGAAAGACGAGCTGGTCGGCTTCGAGATGGTGGTGGCCTCATCGAACAACGCCGCAGTGGAGAATATCTCGCGCGACCTGCCTAAGAACAAGTCGCTCGGCCAGCCGGCCAAGTCTGGCGAGAAGGGGTGGCGCAGCGCTGAGGGCGATGCGACCTTCAGCTACCTGCAGCCCGTGGCGCGCAACCTGCTCGAACGGAACAGCAAGGGGACGTATGACCACCCGAAGTCGGATGAAGATGCTTGGGGGCTGATCAGTTGTGCGCTCGGCAACAAGCGCAATCGTGATACCTTCGTTCGCAGCATCAGCTCCGCTGGACCCAAACGCGGAGACAAGCCGCTCAAGGGCTTTGATCCGCTCCGTCACCAGTCTCTCTGGCATTGGCGAACTAAGTACGCGAGCTTCACCTTCGCGGAAGCCAAACGATTGTTCGTGGAGGCTGACTCTGCAGTGAGCCAGTCGCTAGCCCAGCTCGACTGCTTGGCCTCGCTCTGGCGCGAACTTACAGGCTTGACCGTCGAGGCATTCTGCGAGGTCGCTGCGCAAGAGCTCCAGGCCGCCCACGGCGCCCATGCCGCGGCCGATTCGTTGTTCACCCAGCACGATGACGAGTGGAAGCTGTGCAAGCGCCAGATCGAGTTGCTCAAGACCGAAAAGGCGCTGATCGAGGAGCGTCGGCCGGGTTGGTGGGCCCGCCTTACCAATCGCCAGCTCATGCGCGAGCACACTGCGGAGCTGTCCGAGAACAGCAGTAAGCAGGCAACCTGGATCCGCCGACAGTACGAGGCCGAGCCGCTGCGCGAGTTGGCCCGGCAACAGGTCAGCCGTACGATCGCTGCCATCGCCAAGGCGGAAACCGCATTGAAGACGAGGAAGCAGGAATGGGCCAACAAGGTCAAGCAGTTACAGGACTTAAGGCGGGAGTTCCCTCAGGCTGCTCATCCCGCTCGCTTGGCCGAGCTTGATGACGAAGACTGGCAGATCAAGGGGTTGTGGCACAGCGACGTGGTCAACGAGAAGCGCTCGACTCTCTTTGTCGCGGCATTGAAGCTGCAAGAGGCCTGGCTCGCGGAGGTCTTGCAGAAAGGCGCCGGTTTCGGATCAAACGTCGTGGCAATCTGCCACCTACTTGATGGCAAGCGGCTGCAGGACCCGAAGGACGCTCTCGCGATCTGGCGCAGCCTGTTCATGATCGTGCCGGTGGTGTCCAGCACCTTCGCCTCTTTCGCGCGCCAGTTCCGACATCTCGGCCCAAACTCCATCGGCTGGCTGTTCATCGACGAGGCCGGCCAGGCGGTACCGCAGGCGGCGGTCGGCGCGCTGTTGCGCGCCCAGCGGGCGGTGGTCGTCGGCGATCCGCTGCAGATTGAGCCGGTCTTCACGGTTCCCATCAAACTGCTCGAAGCGCTCGCGAAGACAAGCTCTCTGCCTAAGGACATGGAGGTTTCGCCCGATAAGACTTCCGTTCAGGTCCTTGCCGATGAGGCCAACCGCCTCGGGGCACGGGTGGGATCTGGCGGCAAGAGCTTGTGGATCGGCAGTCCGCTGCGCGTGCATCGCCGCTGCGTCGACCCCATGTTCTCAATCGCTAACGAGATCGCCTACGAGGGGAAGATGATCTTCTTCGCCCCGAAGGATCCAGCGAGATGGCTGCCGCCATCGGACAGCCTGGACATTGGCTCCAGTGCGTGGGTACAGGCACCTGGTTCCACGAGCGACAAGCAGGTCGTACCCAACCAAGTCGAACTCGTCCATCAGGCGCTGTTATCTCTGTACAGGCGCACCGGCACGCTGCCGCCCGTCTACATCATCTCGCCGTTCAAGCGCGTTAAGACGGCATTGGCCGAGCAGCTGGGCCGACGTGAAGCCTGGACCTCGGCAGCAGGCCATGGCCCGCAAGCTCCCAAGATCACAGAATTACGCGACTGGTGCAAAGAGCGGATCGGTACTGTGCACACCTTTCAGGGCAAGGAAGAAAGCATTGTGTGGCTGGTTCTGGGTTGTGACCAACGTACGGCGGGGGCGGCCCGTTGGGCGTCGGACAAACCCAACCTGCTCAACGTCGCCGTCACTCGCGCTAAGCACCGCTGTTTCCTTATCGGCGATCAGGGCCTGTGGGGCGGCTTGCGTCACTTCACAGCAGCACACGCCGGCCGTATGCCGCGAATCACTCCGGAGCAATTCATTAGGCAAATGACACTGCCTGGTCACACCGACTGAGGGCTGGTGGTTGCGCTCCGGACTCTTTGCCAAATCAGCTGAAGAGCATCGGCCCTGCTCTTCCGTCCGGCCGCTGTGTCCAAACGCAACTTTCCCATACGTTTTTACGCCATAGAAAGATGGACGGGAGTTTGAACACCTCGGGAGGGCATAGGCCGGAAATAAAGGCCGCACGTGAACCTGTCCGAAAACGACCGTTTGCTGAACGGTGGAGACAACTCGCCAAGTCGGCGTAAAGCCGGGCGACAGGCACGAAATCTGAGCGATTACACGTGTGTAGCTGGCCGACACACGAGCTGCAGGCCGAAGGTGGCCAAGATGCGCCTCACGGCATCAAAGGAAGGAGTGCCACCAGGCCGCAGCACATCGTCCAGTTCGGCCGGTTTCATGTTCGTTGCGACTGCCAGGTCGCCCGCGCCGCGAGAACGAGTCAGATCGGCCACTGCAAACAGCAGCAGGTCGGTTCCGTGGTCTTCCCGCAGCAGATCGGTGACGACGGCGGCCAGGGCCACCTTGTCGGCCAGATGCACGGCAGCATCGAAGTTTGGCAGCTGATCCACATCGATTCGCTTTTTCATCGGTTACTCATTCAATGGGCCGTCTTGGTAGGCAGGGCGGAAGCTGCAATCGTCTGCCCCGCCACCTTTCCCAACACTCGCGCGGCAACCTCGGTGAATGACAGCACCGGTATCGGGTCATCGATTGCTTCCATCAGGTTCGCCAGATTCCAGCGCTCGATGGGTGAAACGATCATCGAACCGCTGTCCATGTCGTTCCAGACCAAGAAAAGCCGGCCGTCCAGCTCCAAGGCATAGTGCACCTGGCCGCAGCTCAATTCCTCGGCGTCATCATCGAGTATGTGTTTGATGGATGTGGCGCTGGTCAGCATCGCCATTGCGGAATAGATCGTGGTTTGCATGTTCATGACTCCTGGTTGATTGAAGATGCCGCCTGGCCGCCGCTCGAATCACCAGCTGGCAATTGCGGCCGGCCAGCAGCGTCCGGAAAAGTCGCCTCACATTTCGGTGACGCATTCCAGTTGGTGCAGTACCAAAACAGTCCCTGCCGCCCCTCTTTCGGCCTGAGAATTCCGGTACCACATTTAGGGCACGGTGCGGCTTCGGCTGTCTTGGTTTCCATGTATGTCGTCACCTTGGCCTTGCTGCCAGTGGTGAACTGCAACGGCAGTCGAGCGAGGAAATTCTTGTTCCGCTCTTTCATCAGCGCGTTTGCCGCGTCCTTGTCCGCCGGCGGCGGCAATGTGAAGGACAGCCATTCCCGCACGTAGTCGAGAACGCCAAGGACCATTTGCTGTTCGGCGCGGTCCTTCTCCACCTGGCGAGCCAGCCGGTTGATCGCAGTGGCAATACGTGCCTCCACGTCGGCCAGGTAGTCCTTCTCTTCCTGCTGCCGCAGGAAGTCGGCAATCGCCGACCGGATGAGGTGCCCGGTTGGCAAGCCGATGGCTTCGGCTCGGGCCTCCAGCTGTTGGCGCTGCTCATCTTCGAGCCGGACCGAATAAGTTCGTTTTGCGGCCATATGGCCCCCTTTCATTTGTGTTGCGGGCGCGTCCTGCGAACGCAACACGTTTCTATAAAGTGCAGGACGCTTCTAAGCCTTGTCCCGCAACGAAAAACGCCCAAAAACAACCCAGCAACGCAATACCCCTTTATGTTCCACTCAGCAATATCTTCCGGGTGAGCGCATTGCATTTCCGGGTTTCTGTACGGCGCGTCACAATTGCGCCAGACCTACGTCGAGCGTGCTTCACAACTACGTCAGAAGTACGCCAAATAGAGCTATTTGCGTGCGGCAATGGCAAGCAATAGCAAGGGCCAGCCACCATCGCGAAAGCATCTGCAAGCAGCGGGCAAGCGTTGGCAACGGCAAAGCAAGTTGACTGCAAGGACACGTTTTGCAGTGGGCAGGCAGTGAAAGTGCAGTGAAAGTGCAGTGAAACCGCATGACACTGCAAGGAAACGGCAACTTCATTGCAAAAACACTGCATTCGGGCATAGCTCAGGTCTCAAAAAATTGCGCAGTCGCGCTTTGAGTCGAGTTTGCTAAGCGTGTCCAGAATCCGCCGATTGCCACGCCGACGAACCGGACGCGGCACGGGTTCACCGGCAGAGCGATAGGCAGCGACCAACTGTTTCCAACGCTCTTCAAGCGCCTTCTTAGCGTCGGCCAGGTCAGGCGCGGATGCCCGGACATAGGGCAGATCAGATAGCCAGACGGACCATTCAATTTGATGGCCGGAGCCGACCGGCATGGCTTCAACCGCGAAGCCGCCGACCTTTTGACTTTTCCTCATTTCAACTCCTTAAAATGTGCTGACTGAATCAGCGAAATCCATTTCAATTACGCTGACACAGTCAGCAGAAATCCACCCTGGCAACCACGTTTCAAATGTTCGTCGCCCGAATGACCGGCAAACCGAATAACCTCCCCCAAACATCGAGCGCCTGACCTTGAATGGTTGGAATGCTGGTTTCTCTTGCCCACCAATCGTTCGCTGCGCCAACGATCACATCAGGGCGATATGCCATGCTGACCAAGATGGGAAAGGTCAGCAGTTGCTCGTAGCAAATCGCGTAGGCGATGCGCCGACCTGCTACCAGTCCGACGCCATCGCCAAAGGGGTCGGCGGCGATGGAATCGGCAGCCCACGGCCGCCACATGCCGATGGGCACGGGCACACGCTGGACCAGCGGGCCGGCATCGCTCCCCAGGGTGACCAAAACATTGCGTATTGGGCGACCGGGAATAGACATTTCGGCCCCCACCAGCATCGTGCTTCCCTTGGCCTTGAGCTGTGCCGACACGTCGGCCAGCATCGAGGCGTTGAAGTCATTTCCTTGGCGTACACGCGGCAGCACGGTTTCCGGCAGGACCAGCACGTGGCCAGGTTCGAGCTGGGCGGCCAGCATGAGGACCTGCGCCATGCGCTGGCCTTCCGCCAGGAAATTCGGCGCGGCGGCCGTCTGCAGCCGGGCGAAAGTGGTGTCATGCCCCGACCAGGCGTCCGCCCAAGCCGGCCTCGCCTGCAGCATGACGAGGTTGGACACCACTGCCATGCTGGCCAGAACCGCGACCGCCGACCAACTGCGCAGCACGATCAGGACGAAGCCAGCCACTAGGCAGAGCAGGCCGACGAATCCAAGGCCAGGGAAAAGGACGCCGGCGGCCGTCATGGGGTTCACCCAGCCGATGAAGCCAATCGGCGGCACGGCCGTCAACGCGAGCGCGGCCGGTAGTGTCCACGCCTGTCGGCGTGGGGTTTCACTCCAAAGGAGAAGCCAGGGCAAGGCATTGACCACGCCGGCGACCAACCACAGCGCCCAGCTGAACCACAAGGGGGCCGACTCCGCGAAGAAGATGCCCGCCCCGAACGGCAGGCCGCGACTGGCGGCGAGGTAGTAGGACAGCGTTACCGCGCCGGCCCACCACCGCGAACCTGCCAGGCTCCAGAGAATCGGGACAAGCGCCGCCAAGCCTGTAGGCCAGGTCAGGCCCTCGTGGCCCCACGCGAAGCCGCACAGCGCGCCGGCAACCACCAGGAGAAGGCCGCGCGTCATGTCGCACATCCCCACCGTCGCCACCCTGAGCCGGCGCGAGCGCATGCCAATGCCTCTTCCAAGGTTGCGAACATGCCCCAGCTGGTCGAGCGGTCCCACGCTCCACCGTCAAGGCATCGCGTCTCGTAGCGCGTGCCACTCGGCCAGGCTGCCATCCACTTCGGTCGGGCCTCGGCCCAGTGCTTGCGGCCAGCCTCGGCGTATTCGTCGATGCGCTCCGCATACATGCGGTCCCACTCTTCGACGGTCATGGTGACGACATAGGGCAGGTTCCACCACTTGGCTTGCGCCGGCGGCCTGTCCTCGTTGGGAGTCTGGTCGAAGAGCTTTGGCAAGGCCGGATTGACCAGCACGCCGTCCACGCAGTTTTCAGCGGTGAAGCTGGCCCGATTGAGTTTGAATTTCGGCATGGCTGGCGTCCTCACTCATGCCCGCCGTGGTGAACGGTGACGCTGCCGCCGGCCTGGCCGCCGGTCTTCTCCAATTCGCTGACCGCCTTTTGCGCGGCCGCCATCGCCATCGACGTTTCAGACTTGGGCGCTTCTGGCTGCTGCTGGTCCTGGCCGGGTGCCGCCGGCTGCGAGCTGCTGACCTCGGGGGCGCTGGCTGCTGGTGCCGTCTCAGGCGCTGCAGGAGCTGGAGCAGGCGCAGACACAGCGGCCGCAGGCATGCCCGCCTGGCCGGCATCGCGGGCGGCCTTGGCTGCTGCAATGTCGCCGCTTGTGTCGATGATGCTGCTGGCCGGTGCTGCAGGCTGTGCAGGAGCTGCAGTAGAGGCTGACGGCGCTGCAGGCGTTGGCCGCGTGGCTTCTGGCGGTGCCGAGTTATCGGCCGGCACTGCAGGGGCGGCCACATTGCCCGCGCCTTCGCTGGGGCCGCCAGCTGCACCAGCTGCGCCAGGTGCTGCCGGTGCCGGTGGTTGGCCGCCGGCGACGGAAGGCGCGGACACGCTGGCCGCTGCGTTGGACTCGCGGATGGATGCGGTCCTGTTGTCGATGCGTTCAGCCAGGCGGCCGCCGGCAGATTCAGATCCAAGGCCCTTGATCTTGTCGCCTGCAGCTTCCGCCAGGGCGCTACCTACTGCGCCCGTCGCGCCGGCCGCCGTCGAGACAATGCCCGTCGCGCCTTTCTCGCGGGCTTGCGTGATGGCCGATTGACCGGCGCGGATCGCACCGGCCAGGCCATTCGCAACCGTCGAACCGCCAGCGTACAGAGCGCCGGCCGTCGCGCCGATGGCACCGCCTGCAGCGAGGGCACCGGCCGCGCCGTCGCCCGCCGACAAGGACGCGCTGCCGCTCAACAGGTCAGACGCCAAAGTGGGAACCTTCAGGGTCAGCATGAAGAGCAGCACAGAGCCGGCCAGCACCGTCCAAATCGGCTTCAGGTTCGTCAACGAGAGCGCGGAAATCTCATTGCCGAAGTCAGCGGCCAGGGTGTGCCCCACGGCGACGATGAAGTAAATCGCCAGGAACCGGACGCCATAGACCAGCGGGGTCGTGAAGACCTTCATCGCCAGGTCCTTGCTCCACTTGGTGACGCCAAAGGCAAGCAGCACCGGATACACGGCCATGTAGAACCACAGCTGAATCCAGGCGACCGCGAACTGTGCGGCCAGCATGGCATAGCAGATGATGATGACCAGCAGCGCCGTCCCTATGAGAACCGCCGCGAACGGGTTTGCCATCGCAGCAATGCCGGCAGGCACGGGCACGCCGGCGACAGTGGCGTTATCCGCGAAGCTGTTAATCATCACGTTCACCAGGTCCACGCCCTGCCAAAACACATCGCCGGGGCTGATCGCGCTGACGTTGGCCCCGGTCTTGCCAAGCTGGATGAACCCATTGACGAAGGCCATCGGTACGGACGGGCTTTGCATCACCCACAGGACCAGGCCCATCCACATGATGCGGAAGATGACCGTCACACCGATTTCAACGGTGTCGCCGCCCTTGATGAGCTTGCCCAGGACGGTCCACAGCAGATCAATCGTGAAGAGCGTGAAGCACACCTTCAGCGCCGCGCTGGAAATGGCTGTACCGAACTGCTGGGCCGCAGTTTGGTACTTGTCCATGATGTTGCCCACGTCATAGCCGCCGGTGTCGGCGAACGCGGGAGCGGCCAGGACCATCAAGAGGCCCGCCACCAATAGCCACAGGTTGCGATGCTTCATGGTCAATACCCCTTCATGCCGGACTCGCCGGCCTTGCGCACGGTGTGCTTGCAGTCGGTGGGGGCGCTGGTCCCACTGGCCGGCGCGTTACCGCACTGCTTGAGCATCATTTGCAGGGCTTCGTCTTGTGCCTTTTGGCGTGCAGCTGCTTCCTCGGCCGCCTTGTCGCCGCAGCCGGCCAGTCCGGCGGCCAAGGCGATCAGGACCAGAGCGCCAACGATGTTGGTCTTACGCATGGTCAGCCTCCTGATGGGTTGGCTTGTTCGCGCGGCCACTGGTGAATGCGACTAGGAACACGAAGGCCGCAGGCAGGCCCAGCAGGGCGGCCGCAGCGACGGTTGAAGTAATGGCCTGGCGTGCAGGCTCGAAGAGCATCGAGCCGAGCATGACCACCAGGACGGCGGCGACGAAGGACGCAGCCCGCTTCTGTCCGTTATTGAGCTTCATGGTCGATGTCCCTCTCAGTAGCCACGGAAGCCGCTTTGACCGGACCGGCGCACGGTCCCATCGCCTTGCTTCAGCATGGTTTGCAGCGCGTCCGTCTGGTCGGCCTGTACCTGCGCCTGCATGCCCAGGTAGTTCGCTTCGGCTTGGGTCTGCGTCTGCAGCAGCTGGCGCATCTTCTGCAGCTGGTCCACCGTTTGGCTGGCGATCATGTTGCCGGCCTGCACCGCCTGCAGGGCACCTTCAGAGCCGCCCGACATGCCTTGAATCTGCGCGATGGCGCTGCGCTCGGAATCGAACTGCCTGGCGTTCAACCCGGCACCCTGCAGGGCCGAATTGAGGCCGCCCATTGCCTTCGTAATCAGGTCCTTGTACTTGGCCCCGTAGGTCGTATTTCCGGCGCTCCCTGCGAAGCCAGGGAAGGCTTGGCGAAACTGCTGGTCCACGTTGGCGGCCGCGTAGCCGATGGCCTGCGTCTGGCTCACCAGCTGCGCCAGCTGAATCAGGTCCTGCTGTGCCTGGCCCCATAGCTGCTGCGGGGCTGTGAGCAGGTTCTTCAGCTGCGACTGCATCATCTGAACTTGCTGCAGCGTCTGCTGTACCTGCTGGTACATCTGGGCCGACTGCTGGACCAGCTCGACGTTGTTCAGAATCTGCGTCACTTCCGTGGCCCCACCGTTGCCGGCCACGCTGCCCGCGTTGGCGGTGGACATGACCATGCTGCCGGCGAGCGCGGCCAAGATGGCCCGGCGTGCTGTTGCGTTGCGCATTGCTATTTCTCCTTTTGGCGTCATCAATGAAATTCCTCGCCGGCTTGATGACGGCACAACCGGCGAAGATGGATCGCTGACGGCACTTACCCACAGCCCTCTTCCGGTAGAAGAAAGGTAGAAAGAAGGTAGAGGGCGAAAACGAGCTGAAAAACTCAATGCCGACAATGAGTTGCGCGCGTGCTGCGCGACGTAACCCCGAAAAGTGGCGACGTAGCCCCGATAAAGCGCGGCGTAACCCCGATGAGGGCGCGACGTAACCCCGATGGCGCTCATAGCTTTGTCCACACCGCTTGGGTACGTCCCTTGGTGCTCACTTCGATGCGGCCGCCGGCGATGATTTCGAGCCGTTCAAGCTCGCGCATCGCGCGGCCCAGGGCGTCCACGAAGTCACGCATGCGGCCGGTGTATTCCAGCTTTTCCTTGAGCCAGTCGAGGGCGTAGCGCTGGATGCTCTCATCCGAGGTGGCGGCCAGGCGTTGCAACGCCTTCGCCATGTCTTGGCGTGCCCCGAAGCGCTTGCGCTTCTCCCAATCAATCAGCGCGAACTCACGATTGCCGAACATGACCCGCCAGCGTGGATCGACGCGCAGCGTGTACGCTTCGGCCTCGTCGTCAAAGTCGAAGCCCTCGATCATGTGCAGCGCGCGGTTCTTGCCGACCGACAGCTTGGGCTTGCCATCCTTGGTACGAACCTCGATGACCAGCATCGCGAAGGTCAGCGTCTGCATGGTCCGGTTCAGCCACTTGTATTCGTAGTTCCCGGTTTGCCGCCCGATGCTGCGCAGGAACTCGGCTCGCTTGATGACCACAGGTTCTCCGAGGGGTCTACGGCTGGCCTCGTACATGGCCTGCATCCATACATCCGCCTGGCTCTCGTCCAGCTGCTCGCCCCAGAACTTGATGACGGCATCGGCGCGGCTGATCAGGACCACGTCCTTGTGGATGCGCTTGCGGCCACGCGCGACCGGGGCGAATAGGCTGGACCTTGCGATGTGATTCGGCATGGCCCGCATGAAGTCTTCGAGGCCAGGAAGAAAGAGCTGCTGGGGTGCGATGACCTCGCGCTGCGCTTCGATGCGCGATTGCGCCTCGGCCGCGCGTGCGGCCAGGGCTGGGAATCGCGACAACAGCGGCGAAGACATGGACGCTGCCTCACTCGCCGCTGAGGACTTTGGCGATTTCCGCTGTACGGAAGTACACCCGGCGGCCGAGCTTCAGCTTCGCGGCATTAATCGGCCGCGCCCACTCAGAGTTCGTTCGCAGGCTGAGGCGCAGGCCCTCTGCGGATCGGTCGAGCACTTTTGCCAGCTGATTGATGCTCAACAGCGGTCCGTATTGCTTGGTCAAAGCCTCTTCTATCTGCATAACTACGATTCCATGCGTTCGATAACGGCTTGAAGAATGCCGTGGCATGGAGTAGGATGCAGCTTATTAAGTTGTCTTTTTGGTTGACATGGTGGACGCGACTTCGATCACTACATGGCCTGGATGCGATCCACAGGTTGCGGAAGCGATTGCAGCTTTTTCGCGGGCGTGGGGACCGTATTCTGCGCAGTCGCGCCGCTATTCAATTTTCCGTTTGCTGAAGGAGAAAATTGATCCTGCTTGGCAAGGACTGCTTGCCCGATCCCCCATGGTGACTAGCTCCGTCTTGAAGACGGCGTGGGTTCGATACGAGCTTTTTCGATCTCGTGCAGGAACCACGGTTGATAGTGAAGGTAATTTGATTGAGACCTCAGATAAGGCACACTCACCGGCTCTGTCAGACGGAGAATTCCCCGATTTCAAATCACTTTCCTTGATCAGTCAGCAGTATGGTTTCAATGCCCTGGATCGTTTTATTTATTTCGTGATTCGATCCAGCCCCGCATATGACGGTACGACTGCCAGTGACATCATGCTCACCGCAAGCTTGGACAGCCTGCGAAAATTAGCGCTTGCGTGCAGGGCAAAGAAGCCCAAGCGGGAATCTCATGGGAAAGTGAACACACTACGCGGCGCAGAGATTTGCCGACTATGTGACCAGGCGACCGAGCTTTCAGCACATCTTGCTGGGAACGCCTGGCCCGAGGAGGATATTGATGATCAACGCTTGCGGCTCAGTTCACTGTATTGCTGCAAACACAAGCCCAAGAAAGCATTCTCGGATGCAGTGCGAGCAGACTATCTGCGCGCAAAGCGCAACCAAGGGGCCTTTGACCAAGAGTTAGAAAGGCTTGACCGCCAAAGTTGGGCTGGCACCGCTGCGGCCTATGCCAAGTCGGGAAACCCGGCGGTGGATGAATATATTCGGCTGCTATCGGTTCATCGTAGCCTAACGTATGAGCAACAACCACCAGATCGACTTGACACATTGGAAACCCGGCTTCGGTGGGAGGCGCGCATGCTCGTGGATCGCCGCATTTCCGACCGAAAAAAAGAGATCATCGCGCTCTTATCTTCGGGCATGAATCAGTCCGAGGTAGCACGACAACTCGGTATTGAACGACAGGCAATTTCTAAAGCCCTTCACTCCGTCCCGCAAGAATATCGGTTAGACCATCTGGGCAACGCATCATAGCGGCGACCGCACCGGAAAATCACCAAATTGAAGCGTGTACACGCCGTGCCCGGTGTTTCCCGACATCCGACTAAACCAAGCGACTACCAATTTCCTTGCGTAGTAACGCATCCGCACTTTGTCGTCGCATACCATCCAGCATGTCGGACATCATCGTGTCGATCTGAAAAATAAAACTGGGTGCGCAAGCAGACGCCGCCATCGCGTCACTCAACGGCAGCGCATCCTCCCAAAACGCACCAACATCGTCGTCGTTCGGTGCCGTGTACACGCATTGCTTTTCCATCGCCAATCTCCTGCGCGTGTAACAACGAACGCGCGACAAGTTGTCAACCATAACGATAACTTAATAAGCTGCACCTTACTCCATGCCACGGCATTCTTGGAGCCGTTATCGAACGCATGGATTCGTAGTTATGCAGATCGAAGAGGTTTATACCAAGACACTCATCAACCGCAAGAAACTGCTGGCGATGATCCCGCTTTCCGAGCGCACGATCTTCAACATGGAGCAGCGTGGGGAATTCCCGCGCCGCATCGCCCTCACCAGTCGGAACGTCGCGTGGGACCTGGCCGAGGTGGAACAGTGGATCGAGGCACGTAGGTCGTCTGGTGCTCATGCCATGCGTCCCGGCATCAGCCCTCTTGTGGCGGCCGTCTAACGGTCCATTCGTCAATCATGTTCGCCCAGTCCTGCAACATGGCCGTGCGCTGCTCACGGTATTCCGCCTTGTTGTAGACCGCACGGACACCACGCTGCTCGTGAGCAAGACACTTCTCGATCCAGTCCGTGTTGTAGCCGGCCTCGTGCAATAGCGTGCTGGCCGTTCGCCGCAGGTCATGCGGCCCAAACTTGGTGAGAGGCTTCCCTTCCTTCTGCGCAAGCCTGTACGTCAGCGTCAGCACCTGGTTGAGCGTGGCGCTGCTCATTGGCGTGTCCGAGTCGTATCGCGACGGCAGCACATAGTCCGATCCGCCGGCAAAGGTCTTCAGGGCAATGAAAATGTCGAGCGCCTGCCGGGACAGGAACACCAGGTGCGGGTTACGCCGCTTCATCCGCTCCTTGGGGATCGTCCACAGCGCCTCGCTGAAATTGATCTCGCTCCAGGTGGCGTTCGTCAATTCACTCTTGCGAACCATCGTCAGCAACAGCAGCTTGGCCGCCGCCCGAATCGACGGTGTGGTACCAATGCGCTCGATGTACTGGTACATCAGCGCGATCTCATCCGGCGTTAGCGCCCGGTCGCGCGGCTCGAACTTGGCAATGGTGGTCGGGCGCACCAACTCTGCCGGGTTCTCGACCTTCTGGCCGCGCTCGATGGCCCAGCGGTAGACCTGCAGCACCACCTCGCGGGAATGAACGGCTGTGGCCGGTGCGCCGCGCTCCACGATGGCATCGGTCAACGCCCGTAGGTCCTCGTGAGTGATTTCGACCAGCTTCTGGTTGCCGAATTTCGGCTTCAGCTCACGCTCATAGACCGCCCGGCGCATGTCACGGGTGGAGTCGGCCATCTGATACCCGCGCAGCCACTTCTCAGCCCACGCGCCAAAAGTCTCAGCATCCTTGACGCGGGCCTTATCTCGCGCCTTCTCCTTTGCCGGCGACTTACCGTTGGCGATCATCTTCTTGGCGTCTGCCAGCTGCTCGCGAGCTTCGGCCAGGGTGATCCCTCCGACGCCATAACGTCCGAAGGTGATGGTCTCCTGCCGGCCGTTGATCGAGTAGTTGTAGCGAAAGGAGATCGCCCCCGCCGGCGTGACGGCCACATAGAGGCCATCTCGGTCGTTCACCTTGTAGAGCTTGTCCTGCGCCTTCAGGCTGCGCAGCTTGGTATCAGTCAGCATGTTCTCGGTCCCAATCGGTCGCCGATACCATGCTCAAGGCAGCCTTCATTTCAGCCGTCTTTTCCATGCAAATCAACCACTTGCGTGATTTCAATACCATGCCAATCTGCAGCCTCATGGCATGGTATCGGACTCAACCATGGCATCGATGACACATAGTACCATTCAAAATGCCATGAAAAAAGTCTGCTTGGACGTGCCAGAAGGTGCCAGTCAGTGCCACTCAAAAAATGAAAAAATCCCGCAAAATCGCGGGCTTAGCGTTGTTTCAGTGCCTGCTGATGCCAGCCACTGCCAGACGCGGGATCATTCCCACTCAATGGTCGCAGGCGGCTTGGTCGAAACGTCGTAGGTCACGCGGTTGATGCCGCGCACCTCGTTGATGATGCGTCCCGACACCTTCTTCAGCAGGCCGTAGGGCAGCTCGGCCCAATCGGCGGTCATGAAGTCGCTGGTCTGCACCGCGCGCAGCGCAACCACGTAGTCGTAGGTGCGGCCATCACCCATCACGCCCACACTCTTCACCGGCAGGAACACGGTGAAGGCCTGGCTGGTGAGGTCGTACCAGGTCTTGCCCGTCGCCTCGTCCTTCCAGTTGCGAAGTTCCTCGATGAAGATGGCGTCGGCACGGCGCAGCAGGTCGGCGTAGTCCTTCTTCACTTCACCCAGGATGCGAACGCCCAGGCCCGGCCCCGGGAAGGGATGGCGATAGACCATCTCGTGCGGCAGGCCCAGGGCCACGCCCAGCTCGCGCACCTCGTCCTTGAACAGCTCGCGCAGCGGCTCCAGCAGCTTCAGACCCAGCTGCTCGGGCAGGCCGCCCACGTTGTGGTGGCTCTTGATGGTGGTGGCCTTCTTGGTCTTGGTGCCGCCGCTCTCCACCACGTCGGGGTAGATCGTCCCTTGAGCCAGGAAGGTCGCGCCCTTGTGGCCCTGGCCGCTGGCCTTGAGCTTTTCCGCCTCGGCCTTGAAGACGTCGACGAACAGGCCGCCGATGATCTTGCGCTTCTTCTCGGGATCGGTGACCCCGGCCAACTGACCCAGGAACATCTCGCTGGCGTCGACGCGAATCACGCGCGCATGCAGCTTGCCCTCGAACATGTCCATGACCATGTCGCCCTCGTTCAGGCGCAGCAGGCCGTGGTCGACGAAGACGCAGGTGAGCTGGTCGCCGATGGCGCGGTGGATCAGGGCTGCGGCCACGCTGGAGTCCACGCCGCCGGACAGGCCGAGGATCACCTCCTCGTCACCGACCTGCTCGCGGATCTTCTGGACGGCTTCCTCGATGTAGTCGCCCATGATCCAGTCGCCCTTGCAGCCGGCGATCTCGCGCACGAAGCGATGCAGCAAGACCTGACCCTGCAGCGTGTGCGTGACCTCGGGGTGGAACTGCACGGCGTAGTAGCCCTTGGCCTCGTTGGCCATGGCGGCGATGGGGCAGCTGGGCGTGGAGGCCATCAGCGTGAAGCCGGGCGGCAGCGCCGTGACCTTGTCCCCGTGGCTCATCCAAACCTTGAGCATGCCGTGGCCTTCCGGTGTCACGAAGTCCTGCAAGCCATCCAGCAGCTTGGTATGGCCATGGGCACGGACCTCGGCATAGCCGAACTCGCGGCTGTCGCTCCACTCGACCTTGCCGCCCAGTTGCACGGCCATGGTCTGCATGCCATAGCAGATGCCCAGCACCGGCACACCCAGATCCCACACGAGCTGTGGCGCGCGCAGCTCGTGGTCCTCGTAGGTCGATGCATGGCTGCCGGAAAGGATGATGGCCTTGGGCGCGAAGCTGCGGATGAAGTCGTCCGAGACATCGTTGGGATGGATCTCGCAATAGACATGGGCCTCGCGGACGCGCCGGGCGATCAGCTGGGTGACCTGGGAGCCGAAATCGAGGATCAGGACTTTGTCATGCATGGTGGTGCTCGCTCATTGACCGGCCGACGCCGCGGTGGCGGCGCTGGCCGAAGGGGTGGCCCGTGCGAAATGACGCCAGGCGAAGAACAGGGACAGTGCCTGCAACAGGGCACAGAAGTAGAAAGGCGCGCCCGACAGCCAGTCGGTGGATGGCACATCCGCCACGAGGTACATCAGCCCAGGGCCGATCACCGGCGCCAGCACGGCCATCACGCTGTTGAGCGAGGACACCGCGCCCATGGTCTCGCCCTGGGTCCGGGCATCGGCAGCGTTGGAGATCAGGCTCTGCAACGCCGTGCCGGCGGCGAAGCCCAGCACGTTGGCGACGATGGGCACGTACATCATCCAGCCCTCCGTCGCCCAGCCCCAGAAGGCGTTGGTCAGCACCGAGGAGGCCAGGCCCCACAGCACCAGCTTGTGGGCTGCAAAGGCCTTCAGCAGCCTCGGCATCAGAAAGCCTTGCACGATGACCGACATGACGCCCACCGCGAACAGCGACAGGCCGTTGGCCTTGGGCCCCCAGCCGAACTTGTGCGTGGTGTAGAGCACCCAGCTGCTGTGCAGAATCAGCTGGGCCAGACCGCTGAGGCCCAGCACGAAGACCAGGCCGCCGACGCCCTTGAGCTTGCCCAGGCGGCTGAGCGCACTGACAGGATTGGCCTTGCGCCATTCGAAGGGTCGGCGGTTCTCGGGCTTCAGCGATTCCGGCAGCACGAAGAAGCCGTACAGCCAGTTCACCAGAGCCAACGAGCCGGCCACGAAGAAGGGCAGGTGCAGATTGATGTCGCCCAGGATGCCGCCCATGGCCGGACCCAGGATGAAGCCCATGCCGAAGGCCGCACCGAGCATGCCGAAGCGCTTGGCCCGCTCCTCCGGGGCGCTGATGTCGGCCACATAGGCGTTGGCCACGGCGGCATTGGCCTGCATCGCGCCGCTGACCAGGCGCACCGCGACCAGCATCCACAGCGCCGTGGCGGTGGCCGTGACGAAGAAGCTCAAGGCCAGGCCGCAGAAGCCGATCAGCATGACCGGGCGTCGGCCGTAACGATCAGACAAGGAGCCCAGGATGGGCGAGCCGAAGAAGTTGGCGATGCCGAAGGCAAAGGCCACGGCCAGGTAGGCGAGGCTGTGCTCGGCCGGCGTGCGGGCAAAGGTGCCGACCAGCGGCGGCAGCACCGGGATGATGAGACCGATGCTGATCATGTCGATCAACACGGCGATCATGATGAAGACCATCCCGGCCTGGCGTCCCGGCCTGGCTGCAGGGGCTGATGTGGCAGTCACTGGCAATCCTCGTGTGTGGACCGAGTCATCCGCATTGCATGCTTGCGGCGAACGCACGTTGTATCGGGGTCGCATTCATTTCGTCCGCCGGGCCGCCCCAAGGACGAAATGAGAAAGCCCGGGCGGGGCCTCCCCGCACGGGCTTTCGCCCCCTCGGGGGGCCGACCAGGGCTTCGCCCTGGGCGGGGGGCCGACATCACTCTGACCGGTAGTTCGGCGCTTCCTTGGTGATCTGCACGTCGTGGACATGGCTTTCGCGAATGCCCGCGGCGGTGATCTCGACGAACTCGGCCCGCTCGTGCATCTCGGCGATGGTGGCGCAACCGCAGTAGCCCATGGAGGCACGGATGCCGCCCGCCATCTGGAAAACGATGGCGACCATGGAACCCTTGTAGGGCACGCGACCTTCGATGCCTTCAGGCACCAGCTTGTCGGCGTTGGGGTTGGTGGTCTCGTCGTTTTCCTGGAAGTAGCGATCCGCCGAGCCAGCCTTCATCGCACCGATGGAGCCCATGCCGCGGTAGCTCTTGTAGGAACGGCCCTGGTAGAGGATGACCTCGCCCGGCGCTTCCTCGGTGCCGGCGAACATGCCGCCCATCATCACGGCGCTGGCGCCGGCAGCGATGGCCTTGGCGATGTCACCGGAGTAGCGGATGCCTCCGTCCGCGATCAGCGGCACGCCGGTGCCCTTGAGCGCAGTGGCCACGTAGTCGATGGCGGTGATCTGGGGCACGCCCACGCCGGCCACGATGCGGGTGGTGCAGATGGAGCCGGGGCCGATGCCGACCTTGACGCCGTCGGCACCCGCCTCGACCAGGGCCAGCGCGGCGGCACCGGTGGCGATGTTGCCGCCGATGACGTCGATCTGCGGGAAGTTCTTCTTGACCCAGCGCACGCGCTCGATCACGCCGGCGCTGTGGCCGTGGGCGGTGTCAACCACGATGGCGTCCACGCCCGCCTTCACCAGCAGCTCGACGCGCTCTTCGGTGCCCTCGCCCACGCCCACGGCGGCGCCGACGCGCAGCTTGCCCTGGGCATCGCGGGCGGCGTTGGGGAAGTTGGTCTGCTTGGTGATGTCCTTGACGGTCATCAGGCCGCGCAGCTCGAAGGCGTCGTTGATGACCAGCACACGCTCCAGCTTGTGCTTGTGCATCAGGGCCTTGGCTTCCGCCAGCGAGGCGCCTTCCTTGACCGTGACCAGGCGCTCGGCCGGGGTCATGATCTCGCGGACGGCGGCGTCCATGCGGGTCTCGAAGCGCAGGTCGCGACCGGTCACGATGCCCACGACCTTGCTGCCTTCCAGCACCGGGAAGCCCGAGATGCCATGCTGCTCCGACAAGGCCTTGACCTGGCGGACGGTGGCATCCGGCGTGATGGTGATGGGGTCGCGCAGCACGCCGGATTCGTAGCGCTTGACGCGGGCCACTTCGGCGGCCTGCTGCTGCGGCGTGAGATTCTTGTGGACGATGCCCATGCCGCCTTCCTGGGCCATGGCGATGGCCAGGCGGGATTCCGTCACCGTGTCCATGGCGGCAGACACCAGGGGCAGGTTGAGCCGGATATTGCGGGTCAGCTGGGTGGCGAGGCTGGTGTCGCGAGGCAACACCTGGGAGAACGCAGGCACCAACAACACATCGTCGAAGGTGAGCGCTTTTCCAAGAAGGCGCATGAGGGTAGCTCCAGACGCAAAGCGGCATTATAGGGAAGTCCCGCCCGCGCTGGCATTGGGCTGGCAAAAACGCGCCCATGCGAGGCGTAAGCGTCCTGACTTCGCGCGATATTTCGCCGTCATCTGCGGTCGACCGTGAACTATGAACTTGGCACCAGCACAGGCCCGACCTAGCGTCAAGGCAGTTTCACATTCACTGACAACTGCAGAGCCCTGCGCCTGGGCTTGCCAGGGCCGGCCGGACTAAACTCTGCGGGATTGACTCGGAAAAGAACTGACATGTCGTTGCGCCTCTCCTCGTGCCTCCAGTTGCTGTCCTTGAGCGCCTTGCTGCTAGTGGGCCAAGCCGCCCAGGCGCAATGGAAGTGGAAAGACGCCAACGGCAAGATCCAGTACAGCGACCTCCCGCCGCCATCCAGCGTGCCTGACAAGGACGTGCTGCAGCGCCCGCCTGGCGTCAAGCCCACGGTCGTGCCCTACGGCTCGGCGCAGGCTGCTGCCGCCAGCGCTGCTGCGGCTGCGTCGGCCAACGCGGCCGCCCAGGCTGTGGCCAAGAAGGAGGGCGAGCAGCAGGACAAGGCCAAGAAGGACGCCGAACAGGCGCAGGCCAAGAAGGCTGCCGAGGAGCAGAAGCAGGCCGCTGCCCGCGCCGAAAACTGCAGCCGGGCCCGGCAGAATCTCACGCTTCTGGACTCCGGCGTGCGCGTCAGCACGCTGAACGCAGCGGGCGAGCAGGCCTTCATGGACGACAAGCAGCGCGCGGCCGAACGCGAGCGCGTGCAGTCCATCATCAAGAGCGAGTGCCGCTGATACCTGATACCAGGTACGCAGGCGCGACCCCTTCCTCAGCCGCTCGCCTTCCCCGCCTGCGGCCGATGCCGCGACACAATGCGCCGCCCCGTGGCGCGGTAGCGCAGCCGCCGAGCCTCCTTGGGGTCGACGGTCAGGGCTCGGTAGACTTCCACGCGGTCGCCATCGCGCAGCCGCGTGTCCTGCGCCAGCTCGCGTCCCCATACGCCGACACGCAGGCCCTCGGCCGCTGATGACAGCACCGCCCGGTCCGACTCGAAGGCGGGCGATGCCGCCAGCGCTTCACCCACGGAGCTGCCCTCCGGCAAACGCAGGCGCTCCGAGCGGGTTCTGCCAGGCACAGGACTCCACACCAGCTCGATGCGCAGCCATCCCGGCTCAGCGGGGCCCATAGACTACCTCGGCGCGCTTGACGAAGGAGTCCACAAAGGTCGCGGCGATGCGGTCAAAAACCGGGCTCACGACGGCCTCCAGCGCCGCGCTGGAGAAGGCATAGTGCAGTTCGAACTCGACCTTGCAGGCCTGCGGCGGCTGCCCTGGCGCAGCGCCGAGGGGAAGGAAGGTCCAATCGCCTTCCAGCACCGAGAAGGGTCCATCCACGAGACGCATGGCGACGCGTTCATGGCCCACGTGGGTGTTGCGGGTGGAAAAGGACTGCCGCACACCGGCGATGGAAAGGCCCACGCGGGCCGTCACGCCATCCGCATGCGTTTCAAGCACCTCGGCGCGGTCGCACCAGGGCAGGAACTCCGGATAGCGGGGGATGGCGGTCACCAGCTCATGCATTTCCTGCGGCGTGTACCAGAGCAGAACGGACTTCTTCACGTGCTTCATACAATGCTCGGATTGTATTGGCCGCTTTTGGCCCGAATGAAGCTCCATGTCCATCGCAGAAAACCGCCGCGCCCGATTTGAGTACCACATCGAAGAGCAGTACGAAGCTGGCATCGTGCTGGAGGGCTGGGAGGTCAAGGCCATTCGCGAGGGGCAGGTCCAGCTGCCCGACGGCTACGTGATGATCCGGGACGGCGAGCTCTACCTGATCGGCTGCCGCATCAACCCCTTGCGTACGGCGTCCACGCATGTGAACCCGATGGCCGACCGCACGCGCAAGCTGCTGATGAAAAAGGAACAGATCCGCCGCCTCATCGGCAAGGTGGAGCAGCGCGGCTTCACCCTGGTGCCGCTGAACCTTCACTACAAGGACGGCCGGGTCAAGGTCGAAATCGCCCTGGCCAAGGGCAAGGCCCAGCACGACAAGCGCGAAACCGAGAAAAAGCGCGACTGGGAGCGCGAGAAGGGGCGGCTGATGCGCCACAAAGTCAGCGGCCCTGGCAAGAACTGACGCCAACGGACACACTCCTGGCGCCGCCTTAGGCACATACTTTGCTGTCCCCCCTCACCCCCTCCTGAGGACAGCCATGACCCCAACCAGCCTCCCACCAAGCGAGCTGCTGGCCCTGCTGCGCCGAGCCCCCAAAGCTGAGCTCCATCTGCACATCGAGGGCAGCTTGGAGCCCGAGATGATGTTCGCGCTGGCACAGCGCAACGGCGTCACCCTGCCCTACCCGGACGTCGAGAGCTTGCGCCAGGCCTACGACTTCCAGAACCTGCAGAGCTTCCTGGACCTCTACTACGCCGGTGCCAGCGTGCTGCTGCAGGCGCGTGACTTCGAGGAGCTGGCCTGGGCCTACTTCCAGCGCGCCAAGGCAGACGGCTGCGTGCGCTGCGAGATCTTCTTCGACCCGCAGACGCATACCGACCGAGGCGTTCCACTGTCCTTGGTGATGCAGGGCCTGAACGCGGCCATCGCGCGTGCCCGGCGGAAACTGGGGCTCAGCGTGGGCCTGATTGCCTGCTTCCTGCGCCATCTCAGCGAGGAGGCGGCGCTGGACACGCTGGATGCGCTGAAACCGTACCGCGCAGACCTGCTCGGCGTGGGGCTGGACAGCAGCGAGCTGGGGCACCCGCCCGAGCAGTTCGCCATGGTGTTCGCCGCCGCCGGTGCGCTGGGCCTGCATCGCGTCGCGCATGCCGGCGAGGAGGGCCCGCCCGCCTACATCTGGGACGCCCTGCTGAGCCTGCATGCCGAACGCATCGACCACGGTGTGCGCTGCCTGGAGGACGCCGACCTGGTCGCGCACCTGCGCCACGCCGGCACGCCGCTGACGGTGTGCCCCCTGTCCAACGTGAAGCTGCGTGTGGTCCGGCGCCTGGAAGAGCACTGCCTGCCCGAACTGCTGGACGAGGGCCTTTGCGCCCTGGTCAACGCCGATGATCCGGCCTACTTCGGCGGCTACCTGATGGACAACATCGCCGCCTGTGTCCAGGCCATGCCGCAGCTGGGCCTGCGGCAATGGCATCGGCTGTTCGCCAACAGCCTGCAGGCCAGCTTCGCGCCAGCCGCTGACAAGACCGCCTGGCGCGCCCGGCTGGACCGCGAGTTCGCGGCGGCGGGCTTCAGCCCAGCCGCTTGAGCGCCTGGGCCAGGTCGGCCTGCAGGTCGTCCGCCGCCTCCAGCCCGATCGCAAAACGCACGATGTGGCCGGCGTCGTACGGCAATCCCAGCGAGCGGCTGCGGCTCATGTTGTAGGGCACGGCCAGGCTCATGGGCCCCGCCCAGGAGTAGCCGATGCCGAAGAGCTCCAGGGCATCGACAAAGGCGTCCACCTGCGCCGCCGTGTAGCGCGGCTGGAAGACGGCCGAGAACAGGCAGGCCGCACCGCCGCTGCTCAGCTCGCACCAATGCGCATGCCCCGGTGAGCCGGGCAGCGCCGGATGCAGCACCTGTGCGACCTGTGGCTGGGCCTGCATCCAGCGGGCCAACTGGCGGGTGCTGGCGTCCTGCGCCCGGTAGCGCAACTCCAGCGTCGGCAGGCCGCGCAACACCAGTTCGACGTCGTTCTGACCCAGGCCGTAGCCCAGGTGCTCATGGCAGTCGTTGATGCGGTCGTGCAGGGCCTGGTCGCGGGTGTAGACCGCACCCATCAGCACATCCGCCCCGCCGGACGGGTACTTGGTCAGCGCCTGCATGGAGATGTCCACGCCCAAACCCGGCTCGCGATCCGGCAGCAGGTCGAAGGGCTTGAAGGCCACGCCCGCGCCCCAGGTGTTGTCCAGCGCCGTGGTGATGCCGCGGGCCTTGCAGGCGCGGATGAGCCCGATGAGGTCGGGGAACTCCAGCGTGATGGAGCCGGCGGCCTCCAGCCAGACCAGGCGCGTCTTTTCGCTGAGCAGGGCCTCGAAGGCCGGCACGTCCAGCGGATCGTAGACCTGGTGCGTGATGCCCAGCCGCGGCAGCAGGCCGGTGCAGAGATGGCGGTTCTGGCCGTAGACGTTGTCCGGGATCAGCACCTCGTCCCCCGGCTGAAGCAGCGCCAGGCTGACCACGGTAATGGCCGACAGGCCGCTGGGCGTGAGCAGGCAGTGCTCCGCCCCTTCCAGCGTGGCCAGACGCGCCGCCAGCGTGTAGGACGTGGGCGTGCCATGCAGGCCGTAGCGGTAGCTCTTGCCGTCACGCGGGCGGTACTGGTGCAGGTCGGCCGTGTCCTTGAAGAGCACGGTCGAGGCTTTGAAGACCCCCACCGGCATCGCAGCCCAGCCTTCGGGCGGCCGGTAGGGATGGTGGATCTGCTCGGTGGCGATGGCGCGCTTGGGCTTCATGGGCAGGAGGCATGTGTTGTGGGCCCGCCCGGACGCACCGGGCGCCGGCCCAGGATGGGGGTGCCGGCCCCTCGGCCGGCACCGATCAGGGCGGCAGGCTCAGATCGGCAGGCCGATCAGGTCATGACCTTCGGCGGCGACGATGCGGGCGCGGGTGAACTCGCCCACCTTGAGCGTCTTGCTGGCCTTCTCAGGCGGCAGCAGGCGCACGGTGCCGTCGATCTCGGGTGCATCCGCGTAGCTGCGGCCCACGCCGCCCTTGCGACCCAGCGCCGGCGCGGAGTCGACCAGCACCTGCATGGTGGCGCCGATGCGGCTGCGCAGCTTGTCAATGGACACCGCCTCGGCCACTTCCATGAAGCGGGCCTGACGCTCGTTGCGCACCTCGTCAGGCAGCGCACCCGGCAGCTCATTGGCCGAGGCGCCCGAGACCGGCGAGTAGGCGAAGCAGCCGGCGCGGTCGATGCGCGCTTCCTTCATGAAGTCCAGCAGGTACTGGAACTCGGTCTCGGTCTCGCCGGGGAAGCCGGCGATGAAGGTCGAGCGGATCACGATGTCCGGGCAGACGGCGCGCCAGGCCTGGATGCGCTCCAGGTTCTTCTCGCCGTTGGCGGGGCGCTTCATGCGCTTGAGCACATCGGGGTGTGCATGCTGCATCGGCACGTCCAGGTAGGGCAGGATCAGGCCCTCGGCCATCAGCGGCAGCACCTCGTCCACATGCGGGTACGGGTACACGTAGTGCAGGCGCACCCAGGCGCCATGCTGCTTCGCCAGCTCGCCCAGTTGGGCGACGAGGTCGAACATGCGGGTCTTGACGGGCTTGCCGTCCCAGAAGCCGGTACGGTACTTGACGTCCACGCCGTAGGCACTGGTGTCCTGGCTGATGACCAGCAGCTCCTTGACGCCGGCCTCGAACAAGGCTCGGGCCTCGTTCAGCACGTCACCGATGGGCCGCGAGACCAGGTCGCCGCGCATGCTGGGGATGATGCAGAACGAGCAGCGGTGGTTGCAGCCCTCGCTGATCTTCAGGTAGGCGTAATGCTTGGGCGTGAGCTTGATGCCCTGCGCAGGCACCAGATCCACAAAGGGGTCATGGGGCTTGGGCACGTGCAGATGCACCGCGTCCATCACCTCCTGCGTGGCATGCGGGCCGGTGACGGCCAGCACGCTGGGGTGCACCTCGCGCACCAGGTTGTCGGTGTTGGCACCGCTCTTCGCCCCCAGGCAGCCGGTGACGATCACCTTGCCGTTCTCGGCCAGGGCCTCGCCGATGGTGTCCAGACTTTCCTTGACGGCGTCGTCGATGAAACCGCAGGTGTTGACGATCACCAGGTCTGCGCCGGCGAAGGTCTTGGAGGTGTCATAGCCCTCGGCCCGCAGTTGGGTGAGGATGAGTTCGGAGTCGGTGAGGGCCTTGGGGCAGCCCAAGGACACAAAGCCGATCTTGGGAGCGGCCGTGGCCGCGACGGCCTCTTGGCCCGTGGAAATGGATGCGCTCATCCCGCGATTTTAGGCGGTGCCGCCCGCCGCACCCGCGTCGCGGTCGCCTTTGGTCCGTCAAATGGACGCCCAGCGACGATTTCTTGGCGGCGCGGCGCAGCGCAGGCGCCGCCTCAGCTATTTCTTGCCGCCAAAGCCCGGCATGCCAGGCATGCCCGGGAACATCGCGCCCGCCTGCTGCATCTGCTCCTGCATCTGGGTCAGCAGATTCTTGGACTGCTCCATGTAGCTGCCCATCAGGCCCTGCATGGCCGGCGCCTGGCCGCTGAGGAACTGCGCCCAGAGTTCGGGGCTGAAAGGCAGGCCCTTGCTCTGCTCGACGAAGCTGTGCTGCAGGTCCGTGAAAGCCTGCATGTTCTTCTCAAGGTAGGCTCCCATCACGCCCTGCATGGCGTGGCCGTAGAAGCGGATGATCTGCTCCAGGATCTGGGTGGAGAACATGGGCACACCGCCCGTTTCCTCCTCCAGAATGATCTGCAGCAGGATGGAGCGGGTCAGATCCTCGCCGGTTTTGGCGTCGCGCACCTCGAAGGCCTGGCCTTGCAGCACCATGGCCTTGACATCCGCCAGCGTGATGTAGCTGCTGGTCTGGGTGTCGTAGAGCCGCCTGTTGGGATACTTCTTGAGCACGCGCGGGCCGGCCTTGCCGGCCGGATCCTGCGCGGATGACGCCTTGCCGCGACGGGCAGTGACCATGGAATCTCCTAGAGCAAGATCGAGGATTCTAGGAGCGCCCCTCGGAGGCCGCCGAACGGGTTTTCCCCTCAATCCGGGGCCGGGGCCCGCTACGTCAAGGCTTGCTGCTGCGGATGAATTCCGCGGCCACATCGGCGGGGATGGCATAGGTAATACCGGTCGGCGTGCTGAGGGCGGACTCGCGCGTGCCCTTGATCAACACCATGCTCACCACGCCAAGCACCAGGCCGCTGTCCGGGTCGAAGACCGGACCGCCGCTGTTGCCGGGATAGGCCGTCGCGTCCAGCTGCATCACCTGGAAGCCGCCGTCGCGCAACTGGCGGATGGCGCGCGGCGACAGCGCCTGCGCCACCGGCGGCGGCAGCACCACGTCGGTCATGGCAGCCAGCACGCCGCGGTGTGTGACGGCGGTGTAGCCGACGGCACCGGCCAGCGGAAAGCCCATCAAGGCGATGTCCATGCCCTCACGCAACTGCTCGACCGCCGCCAGCCGCAGCGGCTTCACCGGCGCCCCGTCGATGCTCAGCAGAGCCAGGTCGCGGCTTGCGTCCTGGGCAACCACCATGGCGGTGCGCTGGTTCCACTTGCCCTTGCCCTCGGGCACCTGCACCACCAGCCGCCGCCCTTCGACCAGGGCGGCGGCCTCTGGAATCACATGGGCGTTGGTCAGCACGTGGCGGCCTTCCAGCACGGCGAAACCGGTGCCGCGGAAACTGAAGCGCGGGGTGTCGGTTTCCGCATGGGTACCGACCATGAGAACGGAAGGCTTGAGCTGCTGGACGGTCTCGGGCAGCGCTGCGAAGGCCTGGCCAGGCAAGACCGTGCCCCAGGCACAAAGACCCATCAGAAGTCGGCGCCGCGCCATGCGACCATCCCAGCGAGTCCAATGCTGCCTCATGCCTTGCCCATTCCACATCGTGTCTCAATGACGTGCATCTTCGCACCACGGGGGCAGCGCGAGCTCAGGCAAAGGGGCACGCGGGCGGCTGCCATGCCTCAGCGATGTCGGCAAACAAAGCAAAAAGCCCGACAGATCCGAGATCTACCGGGCTTTGCTTTGGGTACCCCGTCAAAAACGGGGCCTACCTGATGAGATTGACTCGGTCAATCTCCAAATCTGGTAGGCGCGATTGGATTCGAACCAACGACCCCCACCATGTCAAGGTGGTGCTCTAACCAACTGAGCTACGCGCCTGAAGAGCTTCGCACTATAGCATGGATTTTTTGGTCTTGTCTATATTTCTGCAAATTTCTTCCAGGGGCGCTCTATGAGAACGGCCGGCCGCCGCAGCCGGCGAGCACCCAATTGTCAGCGCCGCCGCGCGCTGCGCACACCGCTGACCTGCGTCACTGCCTGCAGCACTTTTGACAGCCGGCTGGAGTCGCTGATTTCAACAGTTAGGCTGATCCAGCTGTTTGAGCCCTTGCTCTGCTTGCTGGGCTGCAGGTTCATCGCGGTGACGTTGAGCTTCTCCTTGGCGAAGACCTCCAGCACGTCGCGCAGCAGGTGCTGGCGCTCGATGGCGTCGATGATCACGTCCACCGGATAGGCCAGGCCCTGCCCGCCCTTGCCCGATTGCTCGCCCCAGGTCACGGCGATCACGCGCTCGGGCGCGCGCTGGGCCATCTCGCGGAAGTTGCTGCAGTCGCATCGATGGATGGCCACGCCCTTGCCACGGGTGACGTAGCCGCTGATCTCGTCCGGCGGTGCCGGGCGGCAGCAGCGCGCCAGGTTGGTCAGCAAGGAATCCACGCCCACCACCAGCACGCCGCCCTGCCCCGCACCCTTGCTGCCGGCCTTGGTGCGGCGCAGGGCCAGCTGCTCGTCCGTCTCGGGCTGTTGCTCTTGCGGACGCAGCAGCAGCTCGATGTTGCGCAGCGAGTACTCGTCCTTGCCGACCACTTCGAACAAGGCATCGGCATTCTTGAAGCCCAGGCGCGAGGCCAGGTCTTCCAGCTTGACGGCCGTGCGCCCTTCGCGCTGCAGCAGCTTCTCGACCAGCTCGCGCCCCTTGGCCACCGTCTGCGCCTGCGCCTGCGCATTGAACCAGGCACGCACCTTGGCGCGGCTGCGCTGGCTTTGCAGATAGCCCAGCTCGGCGTTGAGCCAGTCCAGCGACGGTCCGCCTTCCTTGAGCGCGGTGATTTCGATGGTCTGGCCGCTCTGCAGCGGCGTGTTCAGCGGCACCATCTGACCGTCGACCTTGGCGCCGCGGCAGCGGTGGCCCAGGTCCGTGTGCACGGCGTAGGCGAAGTCCACCGGCGTGGACCCCGCCGTCAGCTCCACCACCGCGGACTGCGGCGTGAAGACATAGATGCGGTCGTCGAAGACGCCTTGCGCCTCGTTGCTGACGTAGTCGCGCTCCCAGGCCAGCAGCTGGCGCAGCACCGCCTTGCGGGCCTGGGCCACCTGCTCCTCGAAGTCGCCCGCAGCGGCCACGCCCGCATAGCCCTTGGTCCCTGCTTCCTTGTAGGCCCAGTGCGCGGCCACGCCGTGCTCGGCGTGCTCGTGCATGGCGCGGGTGCGGATCTGCACTTCCATGGCTTTTTCATCCGCGCCGCGCACCACCGTGTGCAGGGACTGGTAGCCATTGGGCTTGGGCTTGGCGATGTAGTCGTCGAACTCGCCGGCCACGGGCTGGTACTTCTCGTGCAGATGGCTCAGCACGGCGTAGCAGTCCGCCACATCCTTGACGATGACACGCAGGGCGCGCAGGTCGAAGACGCGCTCCAGGCTCAGGTTCTTGCCCTGCATCTTCTTCCAGATGCTGTAGAGATGCTTGGGGCGCCCCTGCACCTCGGCCTCGATGCCCAGGGCCTGCAGCTCATTCAGCAGGGCCAGGCGCGCGGACTCGACGTTGTGCTCGCGCTCCAGGCGCTTCTCGTCGAGGCCCTTCGCGATGGCCTTGTAGGTCTCGGGCTCCAGGAAGCGGAAGGACAGATCCTCCAGCTCCCACTTGATCTGCCAGATGCCCAGCCGGTTGGCCAGCGGCGCGAAGACCTGCAGCGACTCGGTGGCCAGCGCCAGCGGGCAGGGCCGCTTGCTGGCGGCGTAGTAGCGCAGCGTCTGCAGCCGCGAGGCCAGGCGCAGCAGCACCACGCGCAGGTCGCGCGAGAAGGCCAGCAGCATCTTGCGCACGCGCTCGGTCTGCTGCTGACGCTGCTCCTCCTCGACGAGGGCCTCGCGCGCCGCACGCTGGATCTGCACCAGCTTGCGCGTGTGCGTCACCAGGCTGGCGTAGCTTTCGCCGAAGGCCTTGGCGACGATCTCCTCGGGCTTGTTGAGAAAGTCCCCCGCATAGACCAGGTAAGCCGCCGCCTGCATGGCCGGCGCGGCGCCCACGCCGGCCAGCAGCGCGGCCACACCGTCGGCATGGGCCAGGGCATCCTCGCCGGTGTCCAGCGGCTGCCCGCGCAGCAAGGGCTCGGCAAAGGCCCGCGCACGGGCCACGGGCAGCAGGGGCGCCCCTTGCGCCTGCGGATCCGCCCCAGGAAGGGCTGCAGGCAGGCCGGCATCGGCCAGCGCCACGATGGGCGCCGCGTGCTCGTTGGGGTGTACGGAAACTCCAGTCTTCATGCGCGCTTCAGGAACTCCTCGACGATGGCGATCTGCGCTTCGTCACTGAACATGGGGGCGTGCCCGACCCCGGCGATCTCGACCAGTTCGGCGCGCGGGCCGCGCTGGGTCATGGCCTGGGCGGTGGCGCGGGACAGCAGGTCCGACTCGGCGCCCCGGATCAGCAAGGTCGGCATGCGCAGGCTGTCATAGCCGGCCCACAGCATCTGCTCGCCCATCTTCGCAATTTCGGGCGTCACCGCCGCCACCGCCTGGGCGATGGCCGGGTCGTAGTGCAGCTTGAGCTGCTCCGCCTCGGGTCGGAACATGGGGCGCGACAAGGCCAGCCAGTCTTCGTCATTGATGGGGCCGAAGCCTGCCGAGATGGTGCGCAGGTAGGCGGCGCCCTCCTCCACCGTCTTGAAGCGCAGCGGCTGGCCCAGATAGCTGCCGATGCGCTGCAGCGCCGCGGGCTCGATGCTGGGGCCCACGTCATTGAGCACGAGGCGGCGGATGGGGGTGTCCGGCAGCGAGGCCAGGCCCAGCCCGATCAGACCGCCCATGGAGGTGCCGACCCAGTCCACCTGCTCCACATCCAGCCGGGCCAGCAAGGTGATCATGTCTGCCACGTAGGTGGGGATCTGGTAGGCGGCGGGGTTCTTGAGCCAGTCGCTGCGGCCGCGGCCCACGACGTCGGGGCAGACCACGCGGTAGTCGCGGCGGAGATGGCGGGCCAGGCGGTCGAAGTCGCGCCCCTGGCGGGCCAGGCCGTGCGCGCAGACCAGCACGCGGGGGTTGTCCCGGGCACCCCATTCCCAATAGGCCATGCGGTGCAGGCCGGTGGCACTGATGCAGCGGACGGTTTTCAGCAGCGGTTCAGACATTGTTTGTATCCTCACGTGGAAGCGCCGGGCACGCCCGGGGATCCCGAATGCCCGCGAGGGCGTTGACGGCATTCTGCACCGGCACGCAAGCCCCGACCCCGTACGCCCCCGCAGACCCACGAAAGGAATTCACATGTTGAAAGGCAAGACAGCCCTGGTCACCGGTTCCACCAGCGGCATTGGGCTGGGCATGGCCCTGGCCCTCGCCCGCGAGGGTGCGAACATCGTGCTCAACGGCTTCGGCGACGCCGAGGGCCCCAAGGCCGAGGTCGCCGCGCTGGGCGTCCGGGTGGGCTACCACGGGGCCGACATGAGCAAGCCGGGCGAGATCGCCGAGCTGATGGCCTATGCCGAGCGCGAGTTCGGCGGCGTGGACGTCCTGGTCAACAACGCTGGCATCCAGCATGTGGCGCCCGTGCAGGACTTTCCGCCCGAGCGCTGGGACGCCATCATCGCCATCAACCTCAGCTCGGCCTTCCACACCACGCGCCTGGCCCTGCCGGCCATGCAGGCGAAAGGTTGGGGCCGCATCATCAACGTAGCCTCGGTGCACGGCCTGGTGGCTTCGGCACAAAAGTCGGCCTATGTGGCAGCCAAGCACGGCCTGGTGGGCTTCACCAAGGCCGTGGCGCTGGAGACGGCCACCAGCCCGGTGACGGTCAACGCCATCTGCCCCGGCTGGGTGCTGACGCCGCTGGTGCAAAAGCAGGTCGATGCGCGCGCCGCTGCCGACGGGGTGGACAACGAGGAGGCCAAGCGCCGCCTGCTGGCCGAGAAGCAACCTTCGCTGCAGTTCACCACGCCCGAGCAACTGGGCGCGCTGGCCGTGTTCCTGTGCTCCGACGCCGCCGCCAATGTGCGCGGCCAGGCCTGGAGCCTGGACGGCGGCTGGACCGCCCAGTAAGCAAGGGCCGGGCCGTGTTGACCCGGCCCGCTGCGCTCAGCGCTTCATCACCACGGAGCCCGTCACGCTGACGCTCACCGTCGCCTTGCCGGCCTCGACCGGCAGGGCCTCGTCCATCACGGCACCCGCCGCCTTCATGCGCAGTGCGGGCGCGGCCATGGGCATGGGGCCGGCGTCCTGCGTGCTGACGCTCACCTCGCCGATGTCATAGGCGCTGAAGCCGAACTGCTTGACGTAGTCCGCGGCCCGCGCCTTGAACTGGGCGATGGCCTGCGCCACCACCGCGCTCTCCTGCTGCTCGCGGGCCTCCTTGGAAAGGCTGTAGCCCACGCGCGCAATGCTCATGGTGCCGATGCGGCCCGTGAGCTCGGAGATGGCGCTGATGTTCTTGCCTTCCACCAGCAGCTCGGCCGAGCCCTGCCAGCCGTTGATATAGGTCTGGCCGTTCTTGCTCCCGTAGCGCGGATACAGCGAGAAATTCCCCGTCTGCACCTCGACCTGGCCCGGCTTGGCGATCTTGCGGGCCTCGGCCAGCGCGGCGTCCAGCGCCTGCTTCAGCGCGAGCTGCACTGCCGCGGCGTTGCTGCCGTCCTTGCTGGTCGAGAACACCACGCCCAGCGTGTCCCGGCTCACCTCGACACTGGCCGTGGCCGACAGGCTCAGCCGGTCCTTGGGCAAGGAGCCGCCGCCCTGCTGAGCCAGCGCGGGCAGCGCGGCAGCCCCCAGGACGAGCCCGGCCCAGCCGGCGCGGCTCGCGCATCGCAGTCGCTTGTTCATGCATTCCTCCTAGTAAACGGTTCAGACCCGACCATAGCAGGCCGGGGCCCAGGACCGCTCAACGAGGGCGCTGCCTGCGACGTTGTCCTGGCCAGAACCGAGTTGTTACCAAACCGTAACGACTGTTGATCCTGTTGCGATTCATGGGACGAACAGGCTCACAATGGCGCTGTTACATTTTCCCGGAGTCCCCCATGAGCAGCAGTTCCCGCGCCAACCGCATCCTCGTCGTCGATGACGATGCCCGCATCCGCGACCTGCTGCGCCGCTACCTCACGCAGGAGGGGTTCGAGGTGCTGCTCGCCGAAGACAGCAAGGCCCTCAACAAGCAGCTGACCCGCGAAACCGTGGACCTGATCGTGCTGGATCTGATGATGCCGGGCGAAGACGGCCTGTCCATCTGCCGCCGCCTGCGCGCCGCCAACGACAGCACGCCCATCATCATGCTGACGGCCAAGGTCGAGGAGGTGGACCGCATCGTGGGTCTGGAAGTGGGCGCCGACGACTACCTAGCCAAGCCCTTCAACCCGCGCGAGCTGCTGGCCCGCATCAACGCCGTGCTGCGCCGCCGCCCAGCCATGGAAGCGCCGGGGGCGCCGTCCAAGGAGCCGATGACCGTGAGCTTCGGCCCCTTCGAGTTCGACCTGGCGCTGCGCCGCCTGTCCAAGAACGGCGAGCCGCTGCCATTGACCACCGGCGAGTTCTCCATGCTCAAGGCCCTGGTGCGCCATCCGCGCCAGCCGCTGTCGCGCGACAAGCTGGCCCAGCTGGCCCGCGGTCGCGAATTCGAACCCTTCGACCGCAGCCTGGACGTGCAGATTTCGCGCCTGCGCAAGCTGCTGGAGGCCGACCCCGCCCAGCCCCGCTATATTCAGACGGTCTGGGGCGTGGGCTACGTCTTCGTGCCCGACGAGAACAGCTGAGCCTTTCCGCGCTGCAGCCCCGGGCAGGGGCACAGCCCCATGGTCCCTCGCCGACCGCCGTCACCTGACGCTGCCCGCTGGGCACCTTGAGCGCGCATGCCCCAAGCCCCCAAGATCCTCGCCTTCAACCTCTTCTGGCGCACGTTCGCGCTGCTGGCTGCGCTGCTGGCGGGGGCCGTGTTCGCCTGGCAGCTGACCTTCCGGGCGTTGGACGCCGAGCCACGCGCGCTGCAGGCCGCTCACCAACTGGCCGGCCTGGTGAACCTCAGCCGTGCGGCCATGGCCACCACCGATGGCGTCAACCGGGTCGCGATGATCAAGTCGCTCACCCACAGCCGCGACATCCAGGTCGAGGTCGCCGAGCCGACCGACCAGTGGGTGGACTACGGCAGCACGGGCTTCGCCCGCAAGCTGGCCGAAGCCCTGCAGCAGCGCCTGGGCGCGGACACCGTGGTCGCCGGCAGTCTCAATGGCGAACCCGGGCTGTGGGTGCGTTTCAGCATCGACACCGAGCAGTATTGGCTGCGCGCGAACCCCGAACCCATGTCCGCCCGGCTCTCGGCCAACTGGTGGTGGCTGCTGATCGCGCTGCTGGTGACCATCCTGGGCTCGGCGCTGATCGCGCGCCTGATCAACCACCCCTTGCGCGAACTGGCCACCGCCGCCGGCCGCATCCGCGAAGGCGAGTACGACTCGCGCCTGGACGAAAGCACCCTGACCAGCGAGATCCGCGAGGTCAACATGGGCTTCAACCGCATGGCCCGCGACCTGGCCAAGATGGAGGAAGACCGCAGCGTGATGCTGGCCGGCATCTCCCACGACCTGCGCACTCCGCTGGCGCGGCTGCGCCTGGAGGCGGAGATGAGCGTCACCGACGAGCAGGCCCGTCAGTACATGGCGCAGGACATCGACCAGCTCGACGCCATCATCAACAAGTTCATGGACTACGCGCGGCCCAGCGAACTGGCCCTGCACCCCATCAAGCTGCGCGATGTGGCCGAGCGCGAAGCCCAGGGCTTCCGCGACCCCTCGCAGATCCGCATCCAGAACAATGTGCCGGCCGACATCAAGGTCTGGGCCGACGAGGTCGAGCTGGGCCGCATCTTCCTCAACATCCTCGAGAACGCCCGCCGCTACGGCCATCTGCCCGACCTGCCCACCTTGATGCTGATCACCGCCAAGGTGCAGGGCGCCGAGGTGCTGATCACGCTGCGCGACCACGGCCCCGGCGTGCCGCAGGACAAGCTGGACAAGCTCACCACCCCCTTCTTCCGCGGCGACGCAGCCCGCACCGCGGCCACGGGCGCCGGCCTGGGCCTGGCCATCGTGGAGAAGTCGGTGCAGCGCCAGGGCGGCAAGCTGTCCATGCGCAATGCCGACGACGGCGGCCTGGTCACCCAGATCCGCCTGCGCAAGGCGCAGTAAGGCCGCAGGCGCTCAGCAGGCGGCCATCAGCCGGCGCGCATCAGCAGGCAGACGGCCCGCGTCTCGATGGCCCGGCCCTCGCCCACCGGCCCCATCTTCTCGGCCGTCTTGGCCTTCACGTTGACGCGGTCGAGCGGCAGGCTCAGCACCTGAGCCAGGCGTTCGCGCATGGGCCCGATGTGCGGCGCCATCTTGGGCGCCTGGGCGACGATGGTCGTATCGATGTTCACGATGGCCCAGCCCGCTTCGCGCACCCGGCGATGGGCCTCGGCCAGCAGCAGCATGGAGTCGGCGTCCTTGAACGCCGCCGCCGTGTCTGGAAAGAGCTTGCCGATGTCGCCCAGCGCCGCGGCGCCCAGCAGGGCGTCGGTAATGGCATGGGCGAGCGCGTCTGCATCGGAATGGCCCAGCAGGCCGTGGCTGTGCGGGATGTTCACGCCGCCAAGGATCAAGGAGCGTCCGGTGACGAGCTGGTGGGTGTCCCAGCCTTCGCCGATGCGCAGGTCCAGTGCATTCATAAGGGGTGCTTCACTTTCCGGAGGGAGCGGTAGGCTTGGATCAATCGGTTCTGTGCCAGCCAGCCCAGCACGGCCAGCAGCAGCGGTGCGCCCAGAGCCCAGCCGAACTCGTAGTCCAGGATCCATCCACCCAGACTCGTGCTGAACGGCGGACCGATGACAAGAAGCAGGCCCAGGGGCGTGGCCATCACGGTGGCCAGCAGCAGGCGGGCACGGTAGGGCCGCGGGATGAAGAAGGCCGCGCGCAGGAGCAGCACGGCGACCAGACATAGCAGCCAGGGTCCGCCGATGACGAGCAGCGTCAGTCCGCGGCCGTGCGCCCAGGCGGGCAGGGACAGGGTGGCACCGGCGGCGGCCAGCCCCACGCTGCACCAGACAGGCAGGGGCCTCATGCACACCTCCCGCGCAGCAGGCGCTCGGCCAGTTCGAAGTCCGCTGGATAGGTCACCTTGAAATTCTCCATCGGCGCCGCCACGAGCTTGGGGCGGTGCCCCAGGGCCTCGACCGCGCTGGCTTCGTCGGTGGCCGCATCGCCCACATGCCTCAGCGCGGGCTGCAGCAGGCCCAGGCGGAACATCTGGGGCGTCTGCGCGGCCCATTTGCCGCGGCGGTCCACCGTCGACTGCACGCGGCCGTCGACCTCGTCCTTGAGCGTGTCGGCCAGCGGCGCGGCCAGCAGCCCGCCGACCTCGTCGTCCTGGCAGGCGGCGATCAGCGACTGCACCCACTCGGGCCGCAGCAGGCAGCGAGCAGCGTCATGCACCAGCACCCAGTCCTGCGGCTGGGCGCCACGCGCCTGCAGCTCCAGCAAGCCAGCCGCGACGCTTTCGGCGCGGCTGGCGCCGCCGCAGCGGGCCACCCAGGCACGCTCGCCCACGAAGCCGGGGACGGAGGATTCGAACTGATCGTCGTCAGGCGCCAGCACGACCAGGGTCGCGTCCAGGCCAGGCACGGCCTGCAGGGCGGCCAGGGCGTGGGCGATCAGGGCGCGGCCGGCCAGCGGCACGTACTGCTTGGGCTGAGAAGCGCCGGAGCGGCTGCCCACGCCGGCGGCGGGCACCAGGGCGAAGCAACGGGGCGGCACGCCCACGGTGTAGGAATTCATGGCCTGGATTGTAGAAAGGGCCATCGTGAAAACACTGAGAACAAATGGCATCAAAGAACGCCGCGAAGCCCGGCATGACTTCAGGACATCCGGCCGCGCCGGGCCTTCAATGCCAGACATGAACCCTGCCCGTGCCCTGTTGCAGCGACTGGTGCTGGTGCGTCCCGGCGAGGGACGCGCGCTGCTCTGGGCCGCGGCCTACTTCTTCTTCCTGCTGCTGAGCTACTACCTGCTGCGCCCGGTGCGCGAGGCCATGGGCATTGCCAAGGGCGCGGACAAGCTGCCCTGGCTGATGAGCCTGACGCTGCTGGTGATGCTGGTGGCCAACCCGCTGTATGCGAGGCTGGTATCGCGCTGGCCGCGCCGGCGCTTCATCCCGGCGGTCTCGCATTTCTTCGCGGGCAATCTGCTGGTCTTCATGGGGCTGATGAGCCTGATGCCGGGCGCCGTCTGGCTGGGCTATGCCTTCTATGTGTGGCTGAGCGTGTTCAACCTCTTCGTGGTCTCGGTGTTCTGGAGCCTGATGAGCGATGTGTTCCGGGAAGAACAGGGCCGGCGTCTCTTCGGCCTGATCTCCATGGGCGGCACGCTGGGCGCCATGGGCGGCGCCGCGCTGACCGATGCGCTCAGCCGCGGCAGCTGGGGCCTGCAGCTCGGGCCGGTGGCTTTGATGGGCCTCGCCGTGCTGGCGCTGGAGGCCGCCGTCACCTGCATGGGCGCGCTGCGCCGTCACTTCGGCCTCTCGGAGCAGGCCCAGCCCGAGCGCGAACCCGGCCCTTCGGCGCTGGAGGGCTGGCGGGCCATCGCGGGCTCCCGCTACCTGCAGGCCCTGTGCGTCTACATGCTGCTGTACGCACTGACCTCGACCTTCCTCTACCTCTCGCAGGGCGAGATCGTGGCCCGCAGCTTCGCCAGCAGCGCCGAACGCACGGCCGCCTTCGCGCGGCTGGATCTGTGGGTCAACGCCCTCACCCTGCTGACCCAGCTCTTCCTCACCGGCCGGCTGCTGCGCTGGATCGGCGTGGGCGGCGTGCTGCTGGTGCTGCCCACCTTGACGCTGTTGGGCTTCGGCGCCCTCGCCCTGTGGCCCGGCTTCGCGGTGCTGGCGGCCGTGCAGGTGCTGCGCCGAGGCCTGCACTACGCAGTGGACCGCCCGGCGCGCGAGCTGCTCTACATCCCGCTGGGGCCCGAGGAGCGCTACAAGTCCAAGCCCTTCATCGACACCTTCGTCTTCCGCGTCGGCGATGTGCTGGGCGTCTGGGCACCCACGCTGCTGAGCGCCCTGGCCTGGCCCGTCAGCCTCGCGGCCATGGGCGGCGCGGCCCTGTGGCTCTGGAACGGGCGCCGGCTGGGACAACTGGCCCGCCGGCATGCACCGGCGGCTGCTTGCGCACGCGTGCCGCAAGAGGCCAAGCCCTCCACCGCCATGACGCGGCCCTGAAGCCCGAACACCTCCCCCGAAGAAAAGGAAGCACCATGCATCCCTCCCGTCGACATCTCATGCAGTGGACCGCCGGACTCGGCGCCTGCGGCCTGCTGCCCCAGTCCCATGCTGCCGGCGACGCAAACGCCCGCCCCGCGCCCAAGCGCATCCTGATCCTGGGTGGCACGGGCTTCCTGGGCCCGGCCATCGTCGAGGCGGCCCGGGCCCGGGGTCACGTCCTGACCCTCTTCAACCGCGGCAAGACCCGGCCTGGCCTCTTTCCTGACATCGAGAAGCGCCAGGGCGACCGCGACCCGCTCAAGGGCGAGGGCCTGAAGTCGCTGGAGACGGGCGAATGGGATGCCGTGATCGACGATTCCGGCTACTACCCCCGCATGGTGAGCGCCTCGGCCCAGCTGCTGGCGCCGCGCGTCAAGCAGTACCTCTACATCTCCAGCATCAGCGCCTACAAGGAACCCGTGCCCGTGGGCGGCGACGAGGACTCACCGCTGGCGACCCTCGCGGACCCCACGGTCGAGACCATGGGCAAGAACTTCGAGCACTACGGCGGTCTCAAGGCCGCCTGCGAGGCCGCCGTGGCCCAGGCCCTGCCGGGACGGTGCGCGTTGATCCGCCCCGGCTACATCGTCGGTCCGGACGATCCCACCGGCCGCTTCACCTACTGGCCGGTGCGCTTCGACAAGGGCGGCGAGATCGCCGTGCCGGGCGCGCCCACCGACCCGCTGCAGCTGATCGACGTGCGCGATCTCGCCGCCTGGCTGGTGCATCTGGTGGAGACCGGCACCACCGGCCGCTTCAATGCCCTGGGCCCGGCCGAGCCCCTGCAGTGGGGCCGCGTGATCGAGGCCTGCAAGAAGGCCACCGCGGCGACCAGCACCCTCACCTGGATTCCCGGCGAGTTCATGGCGAAGCAGGAAGACCTGGACATGCCCATCTGGGCGCCCTACCTCGGCGACAGCAAGGGCTTCCACACCTGGCGCAACGCCCGCGCCGTCAAGGCGGGGCTGCGCTTCCGGCCGGTGGAGCAGACCGTGGCCGACACCCTGGCCTGGTACAAGACCCAGCTCGCCGAGGAAAAGGGCCGCGTCAAGCTGGCCTTCAGCGCCGAGCAGGAAGCCACGCTGCTGCAGCGCTGGAAGCAGGCCAAGGGCTGATCGCGAGCCCCGGGCCTGATGGACAAAAGGGCGTGACCCCCACGGGTTCACGCCCTTTTCCTTGCCAGGCTGCAGCGCTCAGTGCACCACGCGCCCGAAGGCGAACTCGCCGTCCTCGACCCGCACCGGAATCACGTCCTTGGGCCCGAAGCGGCCCTGCAGGATCAGCTTGGACAGCGGGTTCTCGATGCGCTGCTGGATCGCGCGCTTCAGGGGCCGCGCGCCGAACACCGGGTCGAAGCCCACCTTGGCCAGTTCGGCCAGCGCTTCCTCGCTGACGTCCAGCTTCATCTCCAGCTTCGCGAGGCGTTCCTCCAGCTGGCGCAGCTGGATCCTGGCGATGGACTGGATGTGCTTGGCGTCCAGCGCATGGAAGATCACGGTCTCGTCGATGCGGTTCAGGAACTCCGGGCGGAAGTGCTGCTTGACCTCGCCCCACACCGCGTCGCGGATCAGCTCCTCGTCCTGCCCGGCCAGCGCCATGATGTGCTGCGAGCCCAGGTTGGAGGTCATCACGATCACGCAGTTCTTGAAGTCCACGGTGCGGCCCTGCCCGTCAGTGAGCCGGCCATCGTCCAGCACCTGCAGCAGCACGTTGAACACGTCCGGGTGGGCCTTCTCGACCTCGTCCAGCAGCAGCACGCTGTAGGGCTTGCGGCGCACGGCCTCGGTCAGGTAGCCGCCCTCGTCATAGCCCACGTAGCCCGGGGGCGCGCCGATCAGGCGCGAGACCGAGTGCTTCTCCATGAACTCGCTCATGTCGATGCGCACCATGTGGTCCTCACTGTCGAACAGGAAGCCCGCCAGCGCCTTGCACAGCTCGGTCTTGCCCACGCCCGTGGGGCCGAGGAAGAGGAAGGAGCCCAGCGGCCGGTTCGGATCGGACAGGCCGGCGCGCGAGCGGCGGATGGCGTCCGCCACCGCGGTGATGGCCTCGTCCTGGCCGACCACGCGCTGGTGCAGCTTGTCTTCCATCTGCAGCAGCTTGTCGCGCTCGCCCTGCATCAGCTTGGACACCGGAATGCCCGTGGCGCGCGAGACCACCTCGGCGATTTCCTCGGCGCCGACCATGGTGCGCAGCAGCTGCGGCACCGCGCCCTGCTTGGCGCGGCCGGCCTTGTCGCTCTCCTTGGCCTGCGCTTCCTTGAGGCGCTTCTCCAGCTCGGGCAGCTTGCCGTACTGCAGCTCGGCCACCTTGTTGAAATCGCCCTTGCGCTTCAGCTCCTCGATCTGGAACTTGATGCGGTCGATCTCTTCCTTGACCTGGGCCGAGCCCTGGGCCGTGGCCTTCTCGGCCTTCCAGATTTCTTCGAGGTCGGCGTACTCGCGCTGCAGCTTGCTGATCTCTTCCTCGATCAGCTCGAAACGCTTCTGCGAGGCCTCGTCCTTTTCCTTGCGCACGGCCTCGCGCTCGATCTTCAGCTGGATCATGCGGCGATCCAGGCGGTCCATGGCCTCGGGCTTGGAGTCGATCTCGATCTTGATCTTGGCCGCGGCTTCGTCGATCAGGTCAATGGCCTTGTCGGGCAGGAAGCGGTCGGTGATGTAGCGGTGCGAGAGCTCGGCCGCGGCGACGATCGCCGGGTCCGTGATCTCCACGCCGTGGTGCACCTCGTACTTCTCCTGCAGGCCGCGCAGGATGGCGATGGTGGCCTCGACGGTCGGCTCGTCGACCATCACCTTCTGGAAGCGGCGCTCCAGCGCGGCGTCCTTCTCGACGTACTTGCGGTACTCGTCCAGCGTGGTCGCGCCAATGCAATGCAGCTCGCCGCGGGCCAGCGCCGGCTTGAGCATATTGCCGGCATCGATCGCGCCCTCGGCCTTGCCGGCGCCCACCATGGTGTGGATCTCGTCGATGAAGAGGATGATGCGGCCCTCGTCCGCGGCCACTTCCTTCAGCACGGACTTCAGCCGCTCCTCGAATTCGCCGCGGTACTTAGCGCCGGCCAGCAGGCCCGCCATGTCCAGCACCAGCACGCGCTTGTCCTTGAGCGACTCCGGCACCTCGCCATTGACGATGCGCTGGGCCAGACCTTCGACGATGGCGGTCTTGCCCACGCCGGGTTCGCCGATCAGCACGGGGTTGTTCTTGGAGCGGCGCTGCAGCACCTGGATGGCGCGGCGGATCTCGTCATCGCGCCCGATCACCGGGTCCAGCTTGCCCTGGCGCGCGCGCGCGGTGAGGTCCAGGGTGTATTTCTTGAGCGCTTCGCGATTGCCTTCGGACTCCTGGGAGTCGACCTTCTGCCCGCCGCGCACTGCGTCGATGGCGGCTTCCAGGCCCTTGCGCGTGAGGCCATGGCCGCGGGCGACGCCGGCCAGGTCGCTCTTGGCATCGGCCAGCGCCAGCAGGAACATCTCGCTGGCGATGAAGTGGTCGCCGCGTTTGGCGGCCTCCTTCTCGGCCGCCTGCAGCAGGCTGACGAGGTCACGGCTGGGCTGGACCTGCTGGCCCTCGCCCTGCACCTGCGGAAGACCGTTGACGATGCTTTCCAGCGCCGTCTTCAGCGCCGGCACACGCACGCCGGCGCGCTCCAGCAAGGCGCGCGGGCCTTCGTCCTGCGCCAGCATGGCCTGCAGCAGGTGCGCCGGCTCGATGTAGGGGTTGTCGCGCGTGACAGCGCCGCTCTGGGCTTCGGCCAGGGCTTCCTGGAAGCGGGTGGTGAACTTGTCGACTCGCATGGATGAAATCCTCCGTTGTCGTGCAAGTGGGCGCATGTCGCCGCATTTCAAGGGCCTGTCCGCCAAGGCCTCGCGCGCCGGGTCAGAATGCGGGCCATGTCACAGCCTGCTATCGCCGCCAGCCCGTCCTCCGAGCTCCAGCTCGGCACCGTGCCCACCCTTCTACGCTATCTCCTGCAGCTGGATGGGCTTCTTGACCTGGCTCAATCCCATTGCCAAAGCTCGCCCGAGCGCGAGTCCGCCCTGCTCGAAGCCCGCCTCGCCCCGGACATGCTGCCCCTGCGCAGCCAGGTGTGGATCTGCGGCAACTTCGTGCCCCGCATGGAGGCGGTGCTGCGCGGCACAGAGCCTTGCTATCCGGATTGGCCGCAGAGCCTGGCCGGCATGCGGCGGCAGGTGCAGGCCCTGCGGGCGCAGGTGCAGGCCTGGCGCGCCGAGGACTTCGAGCCCGCCGACCGTCTGGTGGAGGGCGACGCCGGCCAGGCCTGGCTGCGCCTGCCGCTGCGGGCCTGGGTCCATGAGTTCGCCCTGCCCAATTTCTGCTTCCACCTGACCGCCGTCTACCTCTTGCTGCGCCAGCAAGGCCTGCCGTTGGGCAAAGCCCACTACGACGGCCTGCACCGCTACTGAAGGCGCTCAGCTGAGCGCCGCGCGCATCATGGCCAGGCCGATGGCGGCCGCCGCCAGCGAGCCCAGCACGTGGATCAAGGTGTGAGCCAGGGCCAGGCCGAAGTCCCCGCGCTGCAGCATGACCAGGGATTCGCCCGAGAAGCTGGAAAACGTGGTCAGGCCGCCCAGAAAGCCCGTCACGAGCAGCAGCCGGGCCAGCTCATGGGGCATGCGGCCGAACCACTCCAGCGCCATGCCGATCAGGAAGCCGCCCACGACGTTGACCAGCAGCGTGCCCAGCGGAAAGCCCGTCCAGCGCGCGTTGAGCCACAGGCCCACGCCCCAGCGCGCCAGGGCGCCGGCGCTGGCGCCCAGGGCCACGGCGGCGATCTGCAGCGGCAGGCTCATGGGCCGCTGGCGGCGTTGTCCGAGGCAATCCCCCAGCGCGCCAGCGCGGCGTCGTCCACCTCGCGGGCATCGACCCAGCGGGCGCCGTCCGGGCCATGCTCCTTCTTCCAGAACGGGGCCTGGGTCTTGAGGTAGTCCATCAGGAACTCGCAAGCCTGGAAGGCCTGGCCGCGGTGGCGGGAGCTGACGAACACGCCCACGATCTGCGCCAGCGGCGCCAGCGGCCCCACCCGGTGGATCACTTGGGCGGCGCGGATGTCGAAGCGGCGGTGGGCCTCGTCGATCATGGCCTCGATGGCGGCCTCGGTCATGCCGGGGTAGTGCTCCAGCTCCATCAGCGTGATCGCGTCGGCGCCCGGCTGCCCGTCGCCACCGCGCACTGTGCCCACGAAGCTCACCACGGCGCCCACACCACCGTCGCCGGCGCGCAGGGCGGCGCACTCGGCGCTGAGGTCGAAGTCCTCGGTCTGGATGCGAACGCGCGGCGGCTTACTCATGCCCCGGATTCTGCCCCAGCGCGGCCAGGGCCTGCAGGTCCAGCAGCTCGATGCCGCCATAGCGCAGCGCGATATGCCCCTGCGCCTCCAGCGACTTCAGCGCCTTGTTCACCGTCTGCCGGCTCACGCCCATCATCAGGGCCAGCTGCTCCTGGGGCAGGCGCAGGCGCTGCGGCGGCGCAGTGCCTGCTGGGGTCAGGTCTTGCTCGCCATAGCCCTGGGCCACCTGCAGCAGGCGCTTGGCGAGCCGGGCTTCCAGCGGCAGCCGGGCGATGTCCTCCAGCACCTCGAAGCTCTGGCGCAGCTTGGCGCAGGCGAGGCGCGCGATGCTGCGCCAGTGGCGGGGATGCCGGTCCAGCCAGGCCACCAGGGCCACCTCCGGCACGAGCCAGAGCCGGCTGGGCCCCTCGCTGCGGACGTCATGCGTGCGGGGCAGGCCGTCCAGCAGCGAGATCTCGCCGAACCATTGCCCGCCCTCGATGCAGGCCAGCAGGCTCTGCGTGCCATCCGGCTGCAGCCGCCCGACCAGCAGCGCACCGCTGAGCACGCAGCACAGGCCCGCAGAAAGCTGCCCGCGATGGAACAGCAGCTCACCATCGACCAGGCTCAGGCCGTGGCCCAGGGTACGCAGCGCTTCCTGCAGCTCGGCCTCGCAGCCGGCAAACCAGCGGCTGCGAGCCAGGGCGCGCTTGTCATCGTCATCGCTGGCCATGGTTTTGGAGGAGATCAACTGTCCATTCTTTGACAGTGCGAATGCTCGCCGCGGCCTAAGCTGATGGATATCAAGACAAACGAGGAGACCCGCATGGCCAGCCCATTCCGCCCCGCCCTGGACCTGATGGCCCAGTACGCCGCCTACCACCGCGACCGCCGCAACATCGGCACGCACTTCGTCGGCATCCCGCTCATCGTGTTCGCGATCGGCGTGCTGCTGGCGCGCATCCCGCTGGAGGTGGCCGGCCTGCAGGCCAACGGCGCCTGGCTGCTGTGCGCCGTCAGCGCGCTGTGGTACCTGAGCCGCGGCGCGCTGGTGCTGGGCCTGGCCACCGTGGCGGTGAACGCCCTGCTGATGGCCCTGGCCACGCCTTTTGCGCAAGGGTCGACCGCTGCGTGGCTGACGGTGGGTGTGGGCAGCTTCGTCGTGGGCTGGATCATCCAGTTCATCGGCCACTACTACGAGGGCCGCAAGCCGGCCTTTGTCGACGACCTGGTGGGCCTGCTCGTCGGGCCCATGTTCGTGGTCGGCGAGTTGTTGTTCGCGCTGGGCTGGGGCAAGGAGATGCTGGCGGCCATCGAGGCCCGCGTCGGCCCCACGCATGTGCGCGACCTCAAGGCCACGCCACACGGCTGAGCCTCAGCCTTCCTTCGGCCAGCGCTGCAGCACCGCACCCGGCTCGGGCTTGCGCGAGGCCCCGCCTGCCTTGAGCGGCGTGCCCAGCGCGATCCAGCCCAGCAGGGTCTCACCGGGCTCGCAGAAGGCGGCCACGATGTCGGCGTCGCGCACCTTGGCGCCGGACAGCATCTTGGCGCCGTAGCCCAGCAGATGGGCGGCGTTGAGGAAATTGGCCAGGGCACCGCCCACGCAGGCCCATTGCTCATGCGCGGGCACCAGCGGGTGGCCCATGTCGATGCGGGCCACCACCGCCACCGTCACCGGCGGGCGCAGCGCCCGCTCGGCATCCAGCGCGGCGCCGGCTTCGTCCTTGCCGGCGCGGCGCGCCGCCGCGGCGAACAGATCGGCCATGCGCTGGCGCGCCTCGCCGCCGACCCACTTGAAACGAAAGGGCACGAGCTCGCCATGGTCCGGCCCGCGCAGGGCAGCGGCCAACATCAGGGCCAGCTGCGCCTCGTCAGGCCCGGGTTCGGCCAGATGCTTCGGGCCGACGGAATGCCGGGCCAGCAAGGCCTGCAACAGCTCGGCGCCGGCGGTGCTGCTCATGGCTTCAGCTGTTCTTGGAGATGGTGATGGTGGGGAACCTGGACGAGTAGTCCTTGGCCTGCATCGCGATGCGCGCCGCCACCTGCCGCGCGATGGCGCGGTAGCGCTGGGCGATCTCGCCCTCGGGCTCGGCCACCACGCTGGGGCGGCCCGCATCGGCCTGCTCGCGGATGGACAGCGCCAGCGGCAGCCCGCCCAGATAAGGCAGCCCGTACTGTGCCGCCATCTTCTGCCCGCCCTCGGCGCCGAAGATGTGCTCGGCATGACCGCAGTTCGTGCAGACGTGCACCGCCATGTTCTCGACCAGGCCCAGGATCGGCACGCCGACCTTCTCGAACATCTTCAGGCCCTTCTTGGCATCGATCAGGGCGATGTCCTGCGGCGTGGTCACGATCACGGCGCCGGTGACCGGCACGCGCTGGGCCAGGGTCAGCTGGATGTCGCCGGTGCCCGGGGGCATGTCGATGATCAGGTAGTCCAGATCCCGCCAGTTCGTCTGGCGCAGCAGTTGGTCCAGGGCCTGGGTGGCCATGGGGCCCCGCCAGACCATGGCCTGGTCCTCGGCGACCAGGAAGCCGATGGACATCAGCTGCACGCCATGGGCCAGCATGGGCTCCATGGTCTTGCCGTCGCTGGATTCGGGCTGGCCGCTGGCGCCCATCATCAGGGGCTGGCTGGGGCCGTAGATGTCGGCATCCAGCAGGCCCACGCGGGCGCCTTCGGCCGCCAGGGCCAGGGCCAGGTTGGCGGCCGTGGTGCTCTTGCCCACGCCGCCCTTGCCCGAGGCCACGGCCACGATGTTCTTGACGCCCGGCAGCAGCTGCACGCCGCGCTGCACGGCATGGGCCAGCACGCGTGTCGTGATGTGGATGTCCACCTGCGCGATGCCGGGCACCGAGCGCGCCGCAGCGGCCAGCGCTTCGCGCAGCGATTCATGCAGCCCGGCGGCGGGATAGCCCATCTCCAGCTCGAAGCTCAGCGCATCGCCGGCGATGCGCAGCTGCTTGATCTGCTTGCTGCTGACGAAATCCTGCTGGGTCAGCGGATCGACGACGCGCTGCAGGGCCTGCAGCACCAGGGCTTCTTGATTCATGCTCATGGGGAACTCTCGCAAGCCGCGCAGTCTAGCCCAGGGCCTTCTCCGGCCGGGTCATAGACCCTTGTCAAAAGGGGTCAGCGGCCCGCGCGCACCAAGGCCAGGCCAAAGCCGATGAAGACCAGGCCGCTGCCGCGCTGGAACCAGCGCCTGCCACCGGCCGAGCTCAGGAACTGCCGCACCGACTGCGCCGCCCAGGCGTAGAGGCTGTGGATGATCATCACCAGGCTGGCGTAGCTGAGCACCAGCAGGACCAGCTGCGGCACGGCGCCGCGCGCCGGGTCCACGAACTGCGGCAGGATGGACAGGAAGAAGATGATGGCCTTGGGATTGGTGAACTGCAGCGTCAGGCCTTCGAGGAAGCGGCGGCGCGGGCTCAGCGCGGGCGCATGTGCCGCATCCGCCCAGTCCTGGGCCGGCGCACGCCAGAGCTTGACGCCCAGCCAGACCAGGTAGGCCGCGCCCAGCAGCTTGATCGCGGTGAAGGCCAGGGCTGACTGCGCCAGCAGCAGGCCCAGGCTGGTGGCCGAGATGCCGGCCACGACGGCCGCGCCGGCCGCCACGCCGGCAATGCCCGGCAGGCTGCCGCGCCAGCCCAGACGCAGGGCATTGTTGAGCGAGAGCATCACGCCGGGGCCGGGGCTGGCCACCGTGGCGGCCGCCACCAGCAGGAAAAGGAGGTACAGCTTCATGCCGGCATGCTATCCGTGCGGCCTGGGCCGCGGCTCAATGGACCGGGCACTGGCCGGGTTTCTCGGGCGCGACGATGGACCACTCGACCTCCAGGCGCGGGCCCGTGCCACGGCGCGTCCAGGGCAGGTCGATGCGGCCTTGCACATAGGCCTGCTCGCGCAGCTTGTCGACGGCGGCGGGCAGCTGGCCGAGGTCGCGGGCGTCGATCACCAGCATGGCCCCGCACTGGCGGACCATCCCCGGCTTGACCCAGGGCGACTTCTGCGGATCGGCGTCCAGGAACACCAGCGGATGCGTGGGCGCATGCACCGAGACATTGCCGGCCAGCCAGGTCTCGCCCACCACGATGTGCAGCGGCCCCGGCTGGTGCTGGCGCCAGACGGCATCGACCTGTGCAGCCAGGTTCTGGGCCGGGAAGTTGGCGCGGGCCGGGCGGTCCTTGAGGTCCACCAACCAGCCGTTGGCGAGCGCCTGGCTGATCGCCATCAGCAGCTCGAAGACCACCGCGATGGACAGGGCCGTTCGCACCATGCGGTTGGGCTCATGGACTGGCACGAAACGCATCAGCCACAGGCCCAGCGCCACGAAGAAGGTCGCCGCCCAGGCCGAGCCCAGTTTGACGCCCGCCACGCCCAGCAAGGAGGTCAGGAGCACCGGACCCAGGGCCATGAAGCTGATGAAGCGCCACTCCGGCTGCGCCGGCGACTCCACCAGGGGCCAGCGCGCCTGCCTGCGCAGCAGCCAGGCCATCAAGCCGGTCGCCAGCAGCAGGGGCAAGGCCCGGCCGAACTGGATCACGACGAAATTCAGGAGCCGGCCCCAGTGCCCCAGTTGGGAGGCGTCATTCTCGCCATTGACCGCCTTGCTGACGTAGCCAAGGCTCGGCGCCCCTTCGCGCAGCAGCCATTGCACATGGGGTGCGAACAGCACTGCCGCCACCAGCAGGGCAAGACCTGCCCCCAGCCAGGGGCGCAGGCGCCGCATGCGGACGTCCTGCATCATCCACAGGCCCAGCACCGCGAGCCAGATCAGCGCGCTGTACTTGGTCAGCATGCACAGTGCCGCCGCCAGGCCGGCCAGCAGCCAGCGCCACCAGCCGCCCTCGCGCACGGCCAGCAGGCCGGTCCACAGCAGCAGGGCCACGGGCATCAGCTGCACCGTGTTGTGGTTGGCCATGATGCCGTGGATGCCGTGGTAGACCAGCAGGCTGCTCAGCAGCACGGCGCACAGCGAACGCGCCGGCGACATCACCAGCAGACCAATGCGCCAGACCATGTAGAGCATCAGCACCACGCTCAGCTGCGCGGCGAAGAAGGTCACCCAGATCTGCTGGCCCAGCAGGGCCGTCCAGAAGCTCAACCACCAGGTGGGAAACGGCGGATGCTTGTAGTAGCCCCATTGCAGGGACTGTTGCCAGACCAGCTGCTCGATGTTGTCCCAGGGCGGCGCGCGGTGGGTCAGCGCGGAACTGATCACCCACAGCAGCAGATGGAAGGCCAGGAAAGCAATCAGCAGGCGGCCGGCGTCGCGGCGGCTGCGCATGTCCAGGGTCCAGGCACCCAGGCGCAGGCCAACGCCGGCATCCTGTGCGCCGAGGCTGATCGTGTCCTTGCTGCTGTCCATGGCCCCCGCCCGCCCTCTCGCCTCTTCCACCCGGCCGCGGCCGAGGAATGGCCGCGTGCAAAGCCTTGGATGATACTGAAACACTTCTTCACAACCGGCCCTGCAGTCGAGGGGGCGGGGACTTCGCCGGGGACAGAAATGTGAGATGCCGCACGGGGCGCAGGCAACAGCCTTGAGGCGCCAAAACAAAAAGGGACTCGTCTTTCAACGAGTCCCTGTCTGTTTTGGTGGGCCCTGTAGGATTCGAACCTACGACCAACGGATTAAGAGTCCGCTGCTCTACCAACTGAGCTAAGAGCCCGATTTCTTCTCACTCATCGACTTCGATCACGCCTGCCAAGAAAACTTGGTGGGCCCTGTAGGATTCGAACCTACGACCAACGGATTAAGAGTCCGCTGCT
>JAYSEK010000016.1:0-103848 GCA_041913905.1 Burkholderiaceae bacterium
CCACTTACGACGGGACTTGCACCCGTAGGAGTGCGCCCATGCTGGGCGCACCGAAGAAAAAGCGGCCCGCAGGCCGCTTCGATCAAAGCGCTGGCGGGGAAAGGCGTCGCACTCCCCTTGCCCTCAGGTGCGCCGTTCAGTCACGGGCGTAGATGTCCACGTCCTTGGTCTCCCGGACGAAGAGCATGCCGATCACGAAGCTCATCGCGGCCACGCCGATGGGGTACCACAGGCCGTGATAGATGTTGCCGTTCTGCGCCACCATCGCGAAGGTGATGGAGGGCAGCAAGCCACCGAACCAGCCGTTGCCGATATGGTAGGGCAGGCTCATCGAGGTGTAGCGGATGCGGGTGGGGAACAGCTCCACCAGCATGGCCGCGATCGGGCCATAGACCATGGTCACGTAGATGACCAGCAGGGTCAGGATGGCCACGACCATGGGCTTGTTGACCTTGGCCGGGTCGGCCTTGGGCGGATAGCCGGCGGCCTTCAACGCATCCCCCAACTCCTTCTTGAAGGCGGCGATGCCCTTGGTGCTGGCCTCGTCGAACTTGTGCTCGGTGGCCTTGGTGGCGTTCAGCGAATTGACGACGGTCTCGCCCACCTTGACCTGGGCGACGGTGCCTGCAGGGCCGGCGATGGTCTCGTAGCTGGCGGCGGACTGCGCCAGGGCGCGCTTGGCGATGTCGCAGGAGCTGGTGAAGTCCACCTCGCGGGCCACCGGGCTGCCCTGGAAGGAGCAGGTCGCCGGATCGACGGTCAGCGTGATCTTGGCCGTCGCCTGGGCCTTGGCCAGGTCCGGGTTCGCGGCATCGGTCAGGGCCTTGAACAGCGGGAAGTAGGTCACGATGGCCAGCAGCAGGCCCGCCATGATGATGGGCTTGCGGCCGATCCTGTCCGACAGCGAGCCGAAGACCACGAAGAAGGGCGTGCCGATGATCAGGGAGACCGCGACCAGGATGTTGGCCGTGGCCGAATCCACCTTCAGCACGCTGGTGAGGAAGAACAGCGCGTAGAACTGACCCGAGTACCAGACCACGCCCTGGCCGGCGACCAGGCCGAACAGGGCCAGCAGCACGATCTTCAGGTTCTTCCACTGGCCGAAGGACTCGGACAGCGGTGCCTTGGACGTCTTGCCCTCAGCCTTCATCTTCTGGAAGGCCGGCGACTCGTTCATCGACAGGCGGATCCAGACGCTGATGGCCAGCAGCAGGATGGAGACGATGAACGGGATGCGCCAGCCCCACTCGGCGAAGGCCGCCTCGCCAATGGCGGTGCGGGTGCCCAGGATCACCATCAGCGACAGGAACAGGCCCAGGGTCGCGGTGGTCTGGATCCAGGAGGTGTAGGCGCCGCGCTTGCCCTGCGGTGCGTGCTCGGCCACGTAGGTGGCGGCACCGCCGTACTCGCCGCCCAGGGCCAGGCCCTGCAGCATGCGCAGGCCGATCAGGATGACCGGGGCCGCCGCGCCGATGGACGCATAGCTGGGCAGCACGCCGACGATGAAGGTCGACAGGCCCATGATCAGGATGGTGACCAGGAAGGTGTACTTGCGGCCGATCATGTCGCCCAGGCGGCCGAACACCAGGGCGCCAAAGGGCCGCACGATGAAGCCCGCGGCAAAGGCCAGCAGCGAGGCGATGAAGGCCGCCGAGGGGTCCAGGCCGGAGAAGAACTGCTTGGCAATGATGGCTGCCAGCGAACCGTAGAGGTAGAAGTCGTACCACTCGAACACGGTGCCGAGCGAAGAGGCGAAGATGACCTTCTTCTCTTCGGCCGTCATCGGCGAGCTGGTCGACACTGCAGAAGCAGTCGCCATGTTTTGTCTCCTGGATCTATCGTCAGAGGATCACCACCCCGGTGAATCCTTGGGGCGACTGTGAGCCTCTCCTCTGACCTCGATCTGACGCGAGCCTGAACGCTGGCTGACGAAACCGGTTGCAACCCGGAGGCAAAATTTCACATGGAGAAATTACAGGCCCGCGCTGGGGAAAGCCCCGAGGGCCTTGCCGACGGGGTCAGGTCTTGCCTTCGCTCAGCTGCCCGGCCGCGCCTGGCCGATGGGCAGCCGGGCGGCCTGCTCCCACGCGCCGCTCTTGAACCAGGGGTCGCCATGCAGAAAGGCGGACAGCAGCCCCAGCCCGTCCAGCCCCCAGAACATCTCACCCTCTACCAGCACGGTGGGAACGCCGAACAGGCCGGCAGCCACCGCCTCGTCGGTGGCCTGGCGCAGCCGGGCCTTGACTGCGTCGGACTCCGGATCGGCCGCCGGCGCCAGCTGCTCGCGCAGGGACGCCAGCCGCTGCGGGTCCAGCGGATCGCCGCCGCCCTCCCAGACGTGCCGCAGCACCTGCTCCACCACCCAGCGCGACGGCGTCCGCCCCTGCGGCGCCGCGGCCCAGCACAGGCGCAACAAGGCCAGGGGGTTGAAGGGATGGTGCACCGGCAGCTGCAGCGGCAGACCCAGGCGGTGGGCTTCCCACAGCACCTGACGGTAGGTCCAGCTGCGCTTGGCCGGAATCTCGGCCGGCCCCTTGTGCCCGTGGGCCTTCAGGAAGCCTGCGAACAGCACGGGGACGTAGTCCACCGTCACGTTCAAGCCGGCCAGCACCTCGGGCAGCCTGGCGAAAGCCAGGGCTGCATAGGGCGAGATGGGGTCGAAATAGAAGCGCAGTTGGCGCATGCCGGCTCCTTGCCAGGTGGAGAAACTGGGGGTGGCAGCCTCAGACGCTGGGCTCGGCCGCCGTGAAGATGCCCTGCTCCACCAGTTGCTGCCGGCGCTCCGGCAGCCGCGCCAGGATCTCCAGGCGCGCGGCGTCGTCGGCCTTGGACCAGGCGGAGATTTCGGGAATGGTGCGGGCGCAGCCCTCGCACCAGCCGGTGGGCTGGTGGATGCGGCAGACGTTGGTACAGGGTGAGGCCACGCGTGGCGCGGGCGGCGGCGTCAGCGGCAGAGCGGCGCTCATTGCACGACCTCCACCACTTCAGCGCCCGTCAAAGCCTGGAGCTGCTGCGGCGTCATCGGGAAGACGCCATTGGGATGGCCGGCGGCGGCCCAGATGCGTTCGAAGCGAAACAGCGAGGCATCGATGTACAGGCGCGGCAGGGGCAGGCCCTCGGCCGGCGCAAAGCCCAGCGGAGAGACGCCGCCGATGGAAAAACCGGTGCGTGACTTGACGAAGTCGGCGTCGGCGCGCCCCAGCGGGCCGGTGTGGGACTGCAGCTTCTTCTCGTCCACGCGGCGATCGCCGGCCGCGATCACCAGGACCGCCGCCTCGTCCGCGCGGCGCCTGAAGACCACACTCTTGGCGATCTGGCCCAGGCTGACACCCAGGGCGTCCGCCGCTTCCTGGGCCGTGCGGGCCGCCACCTCCAGCCAGCGCGGAGGATGGTCATGGGACAGCCGCGCCAGCGCCTCTCGCACGCGCTCGAAGCCTTCGTGCGAAGGCACAGCGCAAGCCGCGGGAAACGGGCTGGTCGGGGGCGTCGAGCTTGAGGGCGTCAAGCTGGGGGTCGGCAGGATCTCGCTCATTCTGACATTGTGTCAGCACTGCTCGCCTCGCAGGTGCCGGCTGCCGAATGCCCCCGCGCCACGCTGCCTAGTCGCGGTCGTGGTCGTGGTCGCGGTCGTGGCGATGACCATGGCCGTGCGCATGGCCGCGCCCATGACCATGGCCACGCTCCCATCCACGGTGCTCATGCCAGTCCTGGACCCAGCGTTCCTCGATGAACAGCACCGGTTGGCCGCAAGCGCCGTAGCGGCCGCAGTAGCGGCGCCAGTCATGCACATGGTGGGGCGGTGCATACAGATACACCGGCGGGGGCACGCGGTAGACGCGCGCCGGGCGCTCGATCCACACGGGTTCCGCGTAGACCACCTCCGGTCGGTACTGCGGGCCGATGTCGATGCGGCCATACACGCCGGGTTGGACCACGCTCAGCGAGATGCCCACATCGGCGGCCTGGGCCTGGGGCGCGAGCGCCAGCAACGCGGGAAACAGCGCAAGGATGGAAAGTCGGGCGAGCTGCATAAAAGCCTCCTGTCTGGGCCTCCAACGCCGGCACGCCGCCGCAGGTGGACAGCCCGAACAAGCGCTTACAAGGCTTGCAGGTTTGGCATCAAGAACCCGCCGGAGCGCCTTCGCGGACCAGCTTCACCAGCACCTGCTGCTGCCAGTTCAGGAGCATCAGCGTGCGGTCCTCGAGATGCCAGCGCTGCACCTCGCCCAGGGTCTCGATCAGGCGCCGCTCCTGGTCCATGCCTTGGGGGCAGCTCATCATCGTCGTGACCACCCGCTTGAACAGGATGCGCTGGCCGTCGAGGGAAAAACTGCCCATCAGCCGGTTGCAGCCGCCACTGCCGGACAGGCGCAGGTGCTGCGCATCCAGTTGCAGATGCGGCGCACGTGCGCCGCCGGCAGCAGGGCCCAATGGCGTCCCCAGCAGCTCCTGGATGCGCCAGCGAACGCCCAGCAGGCCCATCTGCTGCGCCAGCTGAGCGCCCGACGCCGGCACCGCCGGCGCTGCTGCAGCCGCCTCGGGCGCGGGGCGCGGCGCCGCCTGGACTGCGACAGCCGCCCACAGCAGGCAGGCGCCGAGAAGGGTCAGGTCTTGCCATGGCCGGCCCGACCGGTTGATGCGATACAGCGACATGCCCGCATGTTAGCGGCCCTTCGGTATCGACTGCGGCGCAGCTTTCCACGCCGACCCGCCTGCGTTGACGACCTGCGACGCAACTGATGCCAGTCCACGCACGCCTTGCGACTTCTTACAGCTTGACCCTCTTTGAAACGAACACCTAATCTGCGGCGGCGCGCCATGGACCGCCATGCCTTTGCAAATGAGCGTCCCGGTGGATCCCTGGCGCGCGTCGTCCCCTTTTCATGGCAATGAGGTTCTCGACATGAACAGCCCCCGCCAGGGTTCCGCTGACAATTCACAAGACCACGCGAGCCCGGCCCCAGGACACCCCGACACGGCGGCGCCCCGCTTGCAGCTGGCGCGCATCCTGCATGACGAGCTGTGCCAGCTCCTGTCCCTGGGCCTTGTGCATCTGGCGCAGGCGCGCCGCGAGCTGCCCGCGTCGGACACCCTGTGCAAGGCCGAGCAGCGCGTGGCGGACGCGCTTCAGTCCTGCCGCCAGTTGATCGAGCAGGTGCGCCAGCCCTCCCCGGCCGCTACGACCGCCGGATTCGCCGATCTCGCCGCCGGTCTGCATCGCAGCGTTCGGTCCCTCGCAGACCAGCACCAACAGCAACTGGGCTTCAGCGCCCTGGGGCACACGGAAGCGTTGCCCGCCGGCACGGTGCAGACCTTGCTGGCGGCCAGCCAGGGCCTGCTCATCAACGCCTGCCAGCACGGCCGGCCCTCCTCCGCCCGCCTGCGCCTCGTCGGCGGGCACCGGCAGCTGCGCATCACCGTCAGCAACACGGCGGCACACGACGGCACCCTGGGCGAGCCGCCGCAGATGCGGCGCGGCGGCCGCGGCCTGGGCCTGGTGCGCGAACAGCTCTCCGCGATCGACGCGCAGCTGTTCTGGCAAAGGCAGAACGACCGCGTCCACGCCGCCATCCTCTGGCCGTCGCGCAGGAGCGCCGCATGAAACCCATCAGTCTCGTCATTGCCGATGACCACAAGCTCGTGCGCGAAGGGCTGGTGGCCCTGCTGGAGCGCGAGCCCGATATCTGCGTGCTGGCGCAGGCGCGCGACGGCATGGAGCTGATGCGCCATTGCAGGGAGCTGCGACCCGACGTGGCCCTGGTCGACCTGTGCATGCCCGGCCTCAACGGCCTGGAGGCCATCCACCACATGGGCAGGGAAGACTGGTGCCCGCGCTGCGTGGCCCTGTCCGTGCAGGCAGACGCCGCGCAGGTGCGCCAGGTGCTGGACGCCGGTGCGCGCGGCTATCTTCTCAAGCACAACTCCTACGAGGAATTGACCCGGGGCGTCCGCAACGTGATGGCGGGCCAGCTCGTGGTCAGCGGCGAGCTGGTCGGCGCCCTGCTGCAGCCACAGACGCCGGCGTCCGGCAGCGGCCAACGCCTCACGCCGCGCGAGCGCCAGATGGTGCAGCTGCTGTCCGAGGGCTACAGCGCCCAGGAGATCGCCCAGCAGCTGCACCTCAGCGCCAAGACCGTGGCCACGCACCGCGAGAACGTCTTTGCCAAGCTGCGGATCCAGGGCATCGCCGAGCTGACCCGCTTCGCACTGCGCGAGGGCATCAGCAGCCTGGACGCCAGCCGCAGCCGGCACTGAGCGGCAGCCTCCACGTCACGCAAGACCTGACACCGCCTTCTGGCCGTCGCGCGACGGCCAGAAGGCTTGCGCGCATGCGCTGCGCCCGGGCTCGGCATGGCACCTAGCCGTCTCAGCATTTGACCTAGACGGATTCCGCCTGCAGCCGATGGCGTCCGCACCGGCCGGCGCCTAGGCTTGCGTGCAGTCTCAGCGCCTCGCCATGATCGACGCCGCCCTCACCCAAATCGCCGCCCAGCTCAACGTACACCTGCGCCATCGCTTCCAGGTGAGCGAGGACCTGGCCGTGCTGTCCAACCTGCTGGAACAGAACGGCACGCTGGTGCCGCTGATCGCCAACAAGCTGGTGCTCTTTCTGGTGGGTGTCGAGCAGGACGCCTACGCCCATCGCGCCATCGGCATGGGCCTCAACGCCCAGGCCCAGTTGCGCGGCTCGGAGCCGGTGTTCCTCAATCTGCTGATGATGTGCGCCGCCAACTTCAGCGGCAGCAACTACCCGGAGGCGCTGAAGTTCCTCTCGGGTGCCATCCACTTCTTCCACGAGCGTCCGGTGCTGGACCACCAGAACACGCCCGGCCTGGACCAGCGTCTGGACAAGCTGGTGCTCAACATCGAGAACCTCAGCAGCGCCGAAATGCACAGCCTCTGGGGCATCCACAGCGGGCGCTACCTGCCCTCGGTGCTGTACCGCATCCGCATGGTCAGCATCGCCGGCCAGCAGGTCCAGGGCCGCGAGCAGGCCATCGGGCAGCTGGACCCGCGGCTGATCCGGGGGCTTTCATGAGCCGCGCGGCGCTGCTGAGCTGGCAGCCCCTGCTGGTCCTGCGGCTCAGGCACCACTTCTTTGCCGATGGCCGGCCGCGCCGCCTGCGCCTGCAGGCCGACGCCGACACCGCGGCTTTCATCCGGCGCCACCAGCTGGTCGAGCGCAGCGACGGCTGCGAGCTGTGGCTGCACGCGCCCTCGGACGGCTTCGAGGCGCTGTGGTCAGAGCGGCTGCGGGACGGCGCGCCGCGCCAACTGCAATGGCACCTGCAGGCAGCCGACCCGGACTACGCGCTCTATACCGATCGCCGCGCACAGCGCCTGGTCAGCGTGTCGCTGCTCGACGGGCAGACCGGCGATGCCGCTGCCTGGGCCCGGCAGGCGCCGCTGGAGCTCGCCGTCGAGCTCAAAAGCCGGCTGTGCACCTGGAAGTACCTGCTGCTGGGCGAGTGGGACGCCGAGCAGCCCGCCCTTGAAATGTCCGGCCAGCCGGACGCCTTCCGGCGCGACGAGGACGAGCAGCTGCCCGACGGCCGCAAGGCCTGGGTGTTCCGTTCGCGCCGGCGCTGGCCCCTGGGCGCACATGGGCCCCAACACCTGCTTCTGAAGGACCTGGCCGGACGCCGTGAACGCATCCTGCAGGCCCGCCTCCCCCTGGCCGCCCCACGCGGCCTGATCCTCGAGAAGCGCCATGGTCGCACGCGGCCAGTGAGCGAGATCTTTGTTCACCCCTAGGAGAGCCCTATGGCCGTTATGAAGACGCCAGGCGTTTACATCGTCGAGAAGAACGCCTTCCCCAACTCCGTGGTCGAGGTCGCGACCGCGGTGCCGGCCTTTGTGGGCCACACCGAGTTCGCGGACAACCGCAACAAGCCCCTGGCGCTCACGCCCTGGCGCATCAGCTCCATGGCTGAGTACCACCAGTTCTTCGGCGGCCCGCCCAAGCCCGTCTTCAAGATCGAGGAGAGTGCCGAGCAGCCGGACTTCATGGCCCAGACCGTGGTCGACGATCCGGCGAGCAAGAAGGGCTACCGCATGACGCAGCTGCCCGGCGCGGACGGCGGCAACTACGCCCTCTACCAGGCCCTGCGCCACTTCTACCAGAACGGCGGCGGTCCCTGCTACATCGTCTCCGTCGGCACCTATGCGCAAGACCTGGACCCGGACCGCTTCAAGCAGGGCATCGACGAGCTGCTCAAGGAGCAGGAACCCACCATGCTGCTGGTGCCCGAGGCCATCAAGCTCTCGGAAGAGCAGTGCACCGACCTGCAGCAGGCCATGCTGCAGCACTGCGGCAACCGCATGCGCAACCGCATCGCCATCCTGGACGTGTACAACGGCCACAAGGCCCTCAACGACGACAACCCGGTCGGCAAGTTCCGCGACAGCCTGGGCATCAACTTCCTGGACTTCGCCTGCGCCTACTACCCCTGGCTCAACACCACGGTGGTCGGCGAGAAGGACCTCAGCTTCGAGAACATCTCGGCCGACAGCATCGACCTGCTCAAGTCCCTGATGCGTGCCGAGCTGCGCATCGCCAGCCCGCTGCCGGCCGACGCCAGCACCCAGACCCGTGCGCTGAACGATGCCATCGACGAGATCAACGGCGACTTCGCCAAACTGGTGACCGACGAAGCCGCCAAGCGCCCCAATGCCAAGCCGCTGACGCCGGACCAGCTGGCCGCGGGCATCCTGGCGCGCAAGGCCCTGCTCAACAAGACCCTGAGCCGCCACAGCTCGGTCTTCAACACCGTGCTGGCGGAGTCCCGCCGCCACCTCAACGTCATGCCGCCCAGCAGCGCGATGGCCGGCGTCTACACCATGGTGGACAACACCCGTGGCGTCTGGAAGGCCCCGGCCAACGTCAGCCTGGCCGGCGTGGTCTCGCCCACGGTGAGCATCTCGGCCGAGCAGCAGGAGGACTTGAACGTCACGCCGCAGGGCAAGTCCATCAACGCCATCCGCAGCTTCATCGGCGAGGGCGTGCTGGTCTGGGGCGCCCGCACCCTGGACGGCAACAGCCTGGACTGGCGCTACGTGAACGTGCGCCGCACCATGATCATGCTGGAGGAGTCCTGCCGCCTGGCGGCCAAGGCCCTGGTCTTCGAGCCCAACGTCGCCAATACCTGGGTGACCATCAAGAGCATGATCAGCAACTTCCTCACCAGCGTGTGGAAGCGCGGCGGCCTGATGGGTGCCGTGCCCGAGGACGCCTTCAGCGTCCACGTGGGCCTGGGCGAGACCATGACGCCCGACGACGTGCTGGAAGGCATCCTGCGCGTCACCGTGCTGGTGGCCATGGTGCGCCCCGCGGAATTCATCGAGATCACCTTCCAGCAGCAGATGCCCAAGTCCTGAGCGCGACGGCAATGCGCTGGCCGCAGGGCGGCGGACGCTAGGCCCCCTGCCCCCAAGACAACAAGCAATGGAGCAAAGAAATGGCTGATGACGGTTCCAAGCAATCCACCAATGTGTGGCCCTTGCCCAAGTTCTATTTCCAGGTGAAGTGGGATTCCGCCGTGCTGTCCTTCGAGGAGGTCTCGGGGCTGGACGTGGAAGCCCAGCCCATCGAGTACCGGCATGGCGACAGCCCGGTCTTCTCGGCGATCAAGATGCCGGGCCTCAAGAAGTACGGCAACGTGACCATGAAGAAGGGCGTGTTCAAGTCGGACAACAAGTTCTGGGAATGGTTCAACCAGATCAAGATGAACACCATCAAGCGCGTGCCGGTCACGATCAGCCTACTGGACGAGGAAGGCAAGCCGACCATGGTGTGGACCCTCACCAATGCCTGGCCCAGCAAGATCACGGGCACGGATCTGAAGTCCGAGGGCAACGAGGTGGCGGTCGAGACGATCGAGATCGTCCACGAAGGCCTGACCATCGCCAACGCCTGAGGACGGCATGGCTGAGAAGCTCCCCGCCTGGATGCGCACGGTCGCCGGCTTCGCCGCGCCCACGCCGCCGGCCGAGATGCCGGTGGCCTTCGCGTTCCGCGTCTCGCTGCTGCGCATGCCCGGCCAGCCCAATCCGGTCACTGCCTCGTTCCAGGAGGTGTCCGGGCTTGAGCACGCCTTCGGCACCGAAGACGTGGCCGAGGGCGGGGAGAACCGCTTCGTTCACCAACTGCCCGCCCAGCCCAAGCCGCGCCGGCTGCAGCTCAAGCGCGGCCTGGTGCAGCGCAACGGGAGCTTTGTCAGCTGGTGCAGGCGCAATCTGCAGGGCGGTCTGAGCGAGCCCCTGCAGCTCATCGACCTGCAGGTGCAGCTCATCGATGCCGAGCGCCGCCCGCTGATGAGCTGGGGCTGCAACAAGGCCTATCCCCTGCGCTGGACCATCAACGCCTTCGAGTCGCAACGCAACGAGGTCGCGATCGAGGAGGTGGAGCTGGTCTATCAAACCCTGGTGAGTCCCTCATGAGCCTGGAAGTGCGTCAGCTGGTGCTGAAGGCCACGGTGGCCGAGGACGGCAGCCCCGCGACCGAGGGCAGCGTCGCCGCGACCGGCCCCGGCCTGACTGCGGCGCTGGACCCCGAGCAGCTCAAGCAGGAGATCCTGGCCGCATGCCGTCAGTGGCTGCAGGAGGCCTTGCGCCAGCAACGCGAGCGCTGACCATGAGCAAGCAGCCCCTCACCATCACCAAGCTCGTGACGCCCAAGGGCGGCGCGCCCTCGCCGGACACCAGCAAGCGATTCAAGGCGCAGATCAATCCGGCGGAGTTCAGCCATACGCGCGAGATCCGCTACAACCAGCGCCGCACGCAGGGCCAGACCAAGAGCCCGCTGCCCTTCAGCGCCGTCGACCCCGACACCATCAGCTTCAGCCTGGTGCTGGACGGCACCGGCGCCGTCGGCAGCGAGGGCCCCGCCGTGGAGGTGGTGAACCTGCTGGACCAGCTCAGCCGCGTCGTCTACAACTACGACAGCAGCGCCCACGAACCCAACCATGTGCAGGTGGCCTGGGGCACGCTGATCTTCAACGGCCGGCTGCAGTCCTTCAGCACCCAGTTCACCCTGTTCAAGCCCAGCGGCGCCCCCTTGCGCGCCCGCTGCGAGCTGAGCTTCATGGGCTCGGCCAGCAACACGCAGGCCAACCTGGAAGCCAACCGCTCCTCGCCGGACCTCAGCCACAGCGTGCAGGTCGTGGACGGCGACACCCTGCCCCTGCTGTGCCTGCGCATCTACGGCGATGCGCGCTACTACCCCGAGGTGGCGGCCTTCAACGGCCTGCGCGAATTCCGCCGCCTGCCCGCCGGCCTGCGCCTGCACTTCCCGCCGCTGAGCTGACGCCATGCCGCAGTCCCCTGCCCTCAACAGCGACGGCCCCGTCCGGGTCACGGTGAGCTGCGACGGCCAGGCCCAGGCCGTGCTGCCGCTGATCTCGCTGACCGTGCGGCACGCGCTCAACACGGTGTCCTGGGCCCGCCTTGTCATCCAGGACGGCGACATGCCGCAAGGCGCCGCGCCGCTGAGCGACGGCAATCTCTTCAAGCCCGGCGCGCAGATCAGCATCAGTGCCGGCTATGGCGACGATGAACAGCCCATCTTCAGCGGCATCCTGGTACGGCACGGCTTTCGCATCAGCGGCGACAACGACAGCCGACTGGAGCTGGAATGCCGCCACGCGGCCTGCAAGATGACCCTGGGACGGCGCAGCGCCCATTACGTGGACCAGACCGACAGCGCCATCATCCAGAGCCTGATCTCCAACCACGGCCTCGGCGCCGAGGTGGACAGCACCTCGGTGCAGCACAAGACCTTGGCCCAGCACTACTGCAGCGACTGGGATTTCATGCTGGCCCGCGCCGAGCTGATGGGCCTGGTGCTGCAGTGCGAGGACGGCAAGCTGGTCGTGAAGGCGCCGGCCTTCAGCGCCGCGCCGGCCCTGCAGGTCACCTGGGGCACCGACCTGATCGACTTCAGCGCCGACATCGACGCCCGCCATCAATGGACGGCCGTGCAGGCCTCCAGCTGGAGCCTGGACAGCCAGGCCCTGCTGCAAGGCAGCAGCGCCAGCCCCGGCAGCGACGCCGGCCAGGGCAACCTCAGCGGCAGCACCCTGGCCGGCGTGGCCTCGCCCGCCACCTACGCCATGCAAAGCTGTGCACCGCAGACCAAGGACGTGCTGGACGCCTGGGCCAAGTCCACCCAGCTCAAGGCGACGCTGGCGCGCCAGCGCGGCCACCTGAGCTTCCAGGGCAACGCGCAGGCCAGGCCGGGCACCGTGCTGGAGCTCAAGGGCGTGGGGGCACGCTTTGCCGGCAAGTGCTACCTCAGCGCCGTCGAGCACGACATCCGCGACGGCAACTGGACCACGCTGGCCGAGTTCGGCATGCCCGCGGACTGGCAGATGCAGCGCCACGACGTCATGGCCCCATCCGGCGCCGGCCTGCTGCCCGGCGTGCGCGGCCTGCACATCGGCAAGGTGGTCAAGCTCGATGGCGACCCGGAAAGCCAGCAGCGCATCCAGGTCTCGCTGCCCGCGCTGATGGCGCAGACGCCCACCATCTGGGCCCGCCTGGCCCAGTTCCACGCCTCCAATGGCTTTGGCAGCTTCTTCCTGCCCGAGGTTGACGACGAGGTCATCGTGGGCTTCTTCAACGACGACCCCTCGCACCCCGTGGTGCTGGGCAGCCTCTACTCCAGCGGCCGCGTCCCGCCCTACGCGCTGGCCGCCGAGAACAACACCAAGGCCGTGGTCACGCGCTACAAGCACCGCCTGGTCTTCGACGAGGAGAAGAAGTCCATCACCATCGAGACCGCACAGAAGAACACCCTGATCCTGGACGACGAGGGCAAGAAGTGCGTGCTGAAGGACCAGAACGGCAACAGCATCACCCTGGACCAGAACGGCATCAGCCTGAGCAGCGTCAAGGACATCAAGCTGACGGCACAGGCCAACATCCAGGGCCAGGCCACTGCCAAGATCAGCTGGGAGGCCACGGCCGACTACAGCGCCAAGGGCATGAACGTCAGCGCCGAGGCGCAGGTCGGCTTCACCGCCAAGGGTGCCGCCACCGCCGAGCTTTCCGCGTCGGGCCAGACCACCGTCAAGGGTGCGATGGTCATGATCAATTGAGTCCATCGAAAGGCCTGCCATGCCCCCCGCCGCCCGGCTCACCGACTTCCACACCTGCCCCATGCAGACCCCGGGGCTGCCGCCCATCCCGCATGTCGGCGGCCCGGTGGTCGGCCCCGGCGTGCCGACGGTGCTGATCGGCAAGCTACCCGCGGCCGTCGTCGGGGACAACGCCGTCTGCGTGGGCCCGCCGGACGCCATCGTCAAGGGCTCGGCCACCGTGCTGATCGGCGGCAAGCCCGCGGCCCGCGTCGGGGACAGCACGGCCCATGGCGGCAGCATCGTGCTGGGCTGCTTCACCGTACTGATAGGGGGCTGATGTGAGCATTCTTGGACGAGGCTGGAGCTTTCCGCCGCGCTTCGATGCGGATCAGCGCCTGGTGCTGTGCGAGGACGTGGCGGACATCGAGGAAAGCCTGCGCATCCTCTTCGGCACGCGCCGCGGCGAGCGCGTCATGCAGCATGCCTATGGCACGCTGCTGCACCAGTTCGTCTTCGAGCAGGCCAACGAGCAGACCCTGCACGAGCTGTGCAGCATGCTGCGCCTGGCCATCCTGTACTTCGAGCCGCGCATCGAGGTCGAGACCCTGGACGCCCGCCTGTCGCCCCTGGATTGGGCGCGCATCGAACTGGACCTGGTCTACCTCGTGCGCAGCACCAACACCCGGCACAACCTGGTCTACCCGCTCTACCTGGAGCAGGCCAGCCACCCGGTGCCGGCCAGCTGAGCAAGAGACGCAGGCATGCATACCGGCTCGCAACAGGACACCCGGCTCAGCCCCGCGCTGAGGCCCGGCCATTTCCGTCCCGATGAGCTGAGCCTGGCCCAGCGCCTGCGCCAGCTGCTGCAGTGGGCCCGGCAGCTGGACTTCGTCACTTTGCAGGGGCAGCCGCAGGGGCGCTGGTCCGATCTTCTGGAGCAGGACCTGAGCCTGCTGCTGGCCGAGCTCTCCGCGCTGCCGCTGGCGCAGTGGCAGGCGCAGGCTCAGCAGCTTGGCGCGCTCGCACCGGCACAGCAGCGCCTGCAGTGCCTGGCCCTGGCCCGCGCGATCGACCGCTGGCATGCGCGCCTGCTGGCCTGCCTGGCGGAGCCCGGCGTTCGAGCGGACGACCCGCTGCACGCCGTGGCCCGCCTGCTGCAGGACCGGCTCTCGGGCGTGCTGGCGCCGCAGCTCCTGCCCCTGCTGACGGCGGAGGATGCAGGCAAGACCTGGCACCCGCACTGGGGACTGTCGACCACGCACAGGCTGGCGCCCGCGGGCGCCAGCGGCCTGCGCGAGCACCGCCTGCTGTGGCTCTCCATGTGTCGCGTGCTGGCCGGACTGCAGCAGGCCGCGCTGCAGGCGCTGCCGGACAGCCTGGGCACCCTGCGCCACGAGCCCGCCATCGGCCTGCTGCTGGCGCTGACGCAGCTGCTGCAGCACAGCCGCGAGCCCCTGGACCGTTTCAACGAGCGCCTGACGACGTACTACTACGCCGAACGCCTGGGCCTGGGCCGCGAAGCCGCGCAACCGGCCCAGGTGCACCTGATCCTGGAGCGCCAGGCCCATGCCCGCCGCCCCGTGCAGCTGCCCGCCGGCACGCGCTTCGTGGCAGCGCAGGACGGCGCCAGCCACAGCTTCGAGTCCCTGCACGGCCTCTGGCTGAGCCCGCTGAAGGTGGGCCAGCTGCTGACCCTGGTCCAAGCCCGGGACCCCGACATCTCGCCGGAGCGCGACTACGGCTACGCCAGCAGCGCGCTGGCCTGGCAGGGCCAGCCGCCGGCCATCGAAGAGCTGAGCGGGCCGGAACCGGCGGCCCGTCCACCCCTGGGCGGTGGCAGCAGCAGCCAGCCGGCGCGGCAGGGCCTGGCGCTGGCCAGCCCCCTGCTGGCGCTGCAGGAAGGCCAGCGTTGCCTGCAGCTCTTCCTCCAGCTGCGCCCGCCTGCCGGCTTTGCCGATGGCGACGCGCCGCCCAGCCCGCTCGCCTGCCTGAACCTGGACCGGCTGGAGCGCCAGGACGGCTGGACGCCACCGGGTGACAGCCCCGATCTGGCGCAATGGCAGCGGCTGCTGCAAGACCTGGCACGCGACTGCCCCGGCCAGCAGGGATCGCCCTGGCTGCTCTACCTGCTGGCGCGCTGCCTGCATGCACAGACTGCACCGGCCTTGCATGCCTGGCTGGGCCGCTTGTTCGCCGTCTGGCTCTGCGCCAGCCACGCCGAGCTGGCGCCAGACGCGCTGCTGCGCCTGCGCCAGCACGTCGCGGCAGTGCTGGCGGACGAGCTGCCGGATCCGGCGCAGCAGGTCGATGTCGACGATCCGCTCTCGCTGCTGTACGCCGACAAGCCGCTGGAACGCTCGCTCGTCTTCGACCGGGTCTTCCGCGGCGCGTGGGCGGCTTCGCTGAGCAGCACGGAGGGCTGGCTGGACCTGCCGGAAGTGTTCGCGCTGCATGTCGGGGTTCCTCTGCCGACACGGTCCCGCGAGGCGGCGCCGGCGGGCCAGCCCGGCTTCATGCTGCGCCTCGAACTCGGCGCCGACCTGCCAGCCATCGTCGCTGCCACGCCGGCTCTCCATGGCGAGGGCTGGCCCGCCCTGCCCGTCCTGCAGCTGCGCCTGCAAAGCCGCTCGCGCCTGTTTGCCAGCAGCCTGCTCCAGCAGCTGCCGCTGGAGGCCGTGCTGCTGGCCGTCCAGGTCCGCGGCCTGCGTGCCCTGCAGCTGCACAACCAGCTGGGCCGCCTCGATCCCAGCAAACCCTTCATGCCCTTCGGCCCCCTGCCGGAACCCGGCTCCTACCTGATGTTCAGCCATCCCGAGCTGGCGCAAAAGCCGCTGCAGTCCCTGCAGCTGCACATGCGCTGGCAAGGACTGCCCCGGCGCTCGTGGGCCGAGCACTACGCGGGCTACCCGGACGCCCCCTGGAGCAGCCAGGCCCTGCGCGTGCAGCCGGCGGTGCTGGTGGACGGCCAGTGGCGCGATGCCGATGCCGAAGGCCAGGGATTGGCCCTCTTCCCCGCCGCACCGCAGGGGCAGCCGGCCAGCATCCAGCGCCTGGATCTCGATGCCTCGAACCTGCTGCGCCTGCATCGCCCGGCCCACGCTGCCGCCGCGCAGGACTACAGCCTGCTGACCCGCCACGGCCACTTCCGCCTGGCACTGGCCGGCTCGCCCCATGCCTTCGGCCACGCTGCCTATCCGCAGCGGCTCACCGAGACCCTGACGCTCAACAGCAAGCTCAAGAAGCCCGCCCCATTGCCGCAGCCGCCCTACACGCCCACGTTGGCCGCGCTGGAGGTCGACTACGCCGCGAACCAGCGCATTCCCGCGCGCAGCGGCGCCGCCCTGGCCGACGGCACCGAGCTGCGCTACCTCGGCCCCTTCGGCACGCAGGCCCTGCATGCCCTGCCGCAGTCCGCGCCCCGCCATGTGCTGCAGCGTTGGCCGGCCCTGGGGCAGCTGCTGATCGGCCTGGAAGGCGAGCAGCCGCAAGGTCCGCTGAGCCTGCTGTTCAAGCTGCGCGCAGAGTCCGCCCAGGAGGCCCTGGGCCGCCCCCTGCCCCTGCTGCGCTGGCAGGCATGGTGCGGCGACGACTGGCGGGATCTGGAAGCCCACCGCGTGCTGATGGATGGCACAGACGGCCTGCTGCGCACCGGGGTCATCACCCTGGACCTGCCGCAGGGCATGAGCCGCGACTGCCCCAGCCTGCCCTGCGGCCCCTACTGGCTGCGCCTGCTGGGCGACGAAGGTCTGCCTCTGCTGGCCGGTCTGCAAGGCGTCTGGACCAACGGCCTGCTGGCGCGGCTCCAGGGGCCGGCGCTGCCGCGGCCCCTGGAGCCGCTGTCGATACGCGCGGCGCTGGAGCCGGTGCCAGGTCTTGCCTCGGTCCGCCAGCCCTGGCCTTCCTTTGCCAAACGCGCCGCGGAAAAGGCCACCGACTGGATCACGCGCGTGGCCGAGCGCCTGCACCACCGCGGCCGGGCCGCCATGCCCTGGGATTACGAACGCCTCGTGCTGCAGGCGTTCCCCGAAGTCCAGCGCATCAAGTGCATTGCCCGCAGCGATCCGCGCGGTGACGGCCGTCTGTGCGTGGTGGTCGTGCCCACCCTGCCCGCAGGAGCGCCGCCCGACGGCACCGAAGCCCCCAAGCTGGACGCTGCGACCCTGGCGCGCATCCAGCGCTGGCTGCAGGAGCGCATGCCGCCGGGCCAGACGCTGCTGGTGCGCAACGCCAGCTATGAACGCCTGCAAGTCCGCTGCAGCCTGCGCCTCAAGCCCGGCGAGCCGGCGGGCGAACGGCTGCGCCAGCTCAACGACGCCCTGCGCGCCTACCTCTCGCCCTGGCGCGATGGTGGGCCCACCCGGCACTTCGACTGGCAGCTGCAGGTGGACGAGCTCGAGGCCCTGCTGCGCGCCCAGCCCGGCGTGGCCCAACTGGGCCAGGCCTCGGTGCTGCACATCGTGCGCGACGACGAAGGCCGCTACACCCTGCGCGACAGCGCCGCCGGCGGCCGGCTGATCCGTCCGGCCCGCCCCTGGAGCCTGGCCCTGCCCACGCGCGGCCACCTCCTCGAACTCAGCGAACACCCCAGCGCCCACGCCCCCGTCAGCGGCATCGCCCGGCTCACCCTGGGTGGCAGCTTCATCATCGGGCAGGACTCAGCATGACGTGCAGAAACCGAGAGACGCTGAAAAACTACTTCAGCGAGGGGCAACTGCCCACGCAGGAGCATTTCGCCGACCTGATCGACTCCATGCTGAACATGGCGGACGAAGGTTTCCGCAAGACCGTGGCCAATGGCGAGGAGATCTATGCGCCGGTCGGTCACGACGCGCTGCTGAGCTTCTACCGCGACCAGATGCCCGACCAGGCCCTGTGGCGCACCGCGCTGCACGCCCAGCGCGACCAGCTGCTGATCCACAGCCCGCAGCGAACGCAGACCCCGCTGCTGAGCCTGGACCTGGAACAGCGCGTGGGCATAGGCACGGCCGACCCGACGGAGAAGCTCGACGTTCAGGGCCACGTGGCCTCCCACGGCCGGCGCGGCAGCCTGCCCCTGCCCGGTCCTGTGTATGCCAACGGCAAATGGCAAGACCTGACCCCGGAGCTGCAGGGCTGCCAGGGCTTCGAACTCGTCGCCGGCGCGGGACGGCCCGGCAGCGGGCACTTCAGCCTCATGCACGCCATCGCGCTGAGCACCTACAACCCCGGCGGCGGCCTGCTCGGCTGGTTCAAGCGCCAGCGCGGCATACGCACGACCCAGGCCTGGTGGGGCCGCCGCTGCGACCGCCTGCAGCTGCGCTGGTTCGGCAGCGAAGGGCGCAAGGCCAGCTACAAGCTGCAGATTCGCAGCGCCTGCAACTTCGGGGACGAGCTGCACATCCAGGTGCACCTGAGCCAGCTCTGGTTCGACCCGCACATGCAGGCCAGCCAAGCCAGCGGAGCGCAGCCATGAACGCCCCGCTCTCGCAACGTCAAAGCATCGCCCGCCATCGCAGCGAGAGCCCGGACCCGCTGGGTTTCGAGGCTCTGCGCGAACTCGGTGTGCAATGGTCGCAGCAGGCCTCGGGCCGGCAGTGGACGGACTACAACCTGCACGACCCCGGCGTCAGCCTGCTGGAGGCGCTGTGCTACGCGCTCACCGAGGACATCTTCGCCGCACGGCAGAGCGTGCCGCGCTTGCTGGGTCTGGACGAGCACGACGCCCCAGCCGCCTGGGAACGCTTCGGCCTGTTTCACCGGGAGCGGCTGCAACCCTGCCGGCCCCTGAGCGAGCGCGACTGGCAGCTCTGGCTGCGCCAGCGCCTGCCCCAGGCCCGCCAGCTGCAGATGCGTGCGCAAATCGATGAAGGCGGTCGATTCCAGGGCCTGTGGTCGCTGAGCCTGCAGGAACCCGGCGAGCCGAAGGGGCGGCCGCAGCAGGCGCCGCAAGCCTCCCTGCGCCAGCAAGCCCTGCAAGCCTTCTGGAGCCGCCGCAACCTGGCCGAAGACCTCGCACAGCCGCCCAGGATCTTGCAGCCGCGCTGGGTCGTGCTGCGGCAGCTGTGCATCACCGTGAACGGCGAGCGGGAGCTGCCGGAACTGCTGGGGGAGCTGTTGCAGCGCTGTGACGACTGCATCTCCAGCCGCGTGGCCGACAGCCCCACGCAGGAACAGCCGCATGCCGGCCCCGATTTCTGCGATGGCCCGCTGGGCCGGCCCGTGCGCGCCGAGGAGCAGCAATGGCTGGAATGCAACCATCCGGTGCTGCACCCGGCGGACCTGGCCCGCCAGCTCGGCCAGCTGCCGGGCCTGCAGAGCGTGGAGGCCCTCGCCTTGGACATGCACCCGCAACACCGGGCCCAGGCCGCGGACGCGCAGCAGCCTCAGGGCGCCCTGCAGCGCTGCGGACAGGACTGGGCCCTGCGCCTGCGCTGGCCGGAGCAGCCCTCGGACCTGGACGGCTGGTCGGTGCTGAAGGACGGCGCCGCCATGCGCCTGGAACGCGGCCCGCTGCTGACGCTGCTCAAGGAGTACCGCCAGGTGATGTACCTGCGACGCGCCGGCAGCGGCGGCGCGGCCGTCTCGCGGGCGCAGCAGCCAGCCTGGGCGGGGCTTGCGGCGTCCGCCGACCTGCCCCCCTTGCCGAGCCTTCGCGCGGACCACCTGCCCGCCACCGCCGCGCTGCCCGCGCTGTACGAGCAGGCGCTGCAAAGCGCCATGGACCGCGAACCCGGCCTGCGCGCGCAGTGGACCGGCTACCGCGCCCTGCTGGAACAGGGCCTGCTCCAAGTGCAGGTGCAGCGCGAGCAAATGCCCCGCCTGTACGCCCTGGACCAGATCGAACCGCGCAGCTACTGGCCCGGCCTGCCCGGCGAGTCGCTGCTGCCGGGCGTCGAAGCCCTGTTGCGCAAAGCGCCGGACCAGCTGCCGCCCGGCGCCTGGATCGACGACGACCCGCTCGCACGCCGCCATCGCCTGCTGGACTACCAGTCGGCCCTGCACGGCGAGCAGCTGGACCACGGCGCGCTGCAAGGCCTGCCCTGCTACTTCTCCCCGCCGGCCTGGGCAGCCCACCTGCTGCAGCTCAAGCGCGACTTCGCACGGCGCCTGCCCCGCCTCACGCAGGAACGCCACGCCGGCGCCGACTACAGCCAAGACCTGCTGGACGCGCCGGACAACACGCCGCCCCTGCAGGAACGACTGTCGCTGCAGCTGGCGATGATGACGGGCCGCAGCCGCCTGCTCTCCAGCGCGCTGGCCGCTCTTGAAGCCGTGGCGACCGGCCCGTCTGCCCAGCTGGCGCTTCAAGCGGAGCAGCTGTCGTCAGCGCAGCCCGTGCTGTTCGCCCAGCCGCGTGCCAAGCCGCTGGAGGGCGCCACGCTGGCGCAACGCCTGCAGCAGCTTGGACCGCTGTTGCGCCGGCTCGGCGCCGGCACGGACTTCCTGCTGGCGGCCACCTCGCCACAGCGATTCCTGCAGCTGGGCGAGGCGGGCCCCCTGCTGCTGCTGGACGAGTCGGGTCAGGCCGCCTGGCGGCTGGCCGCGGCGCCGGGCCGCGAGCAGGCGCGCTCGCTGGCCTTGGCGCTTCATGAGCTGGCATGCCTGGTCCAGTTGCACAGCGAGGGCTTGCACCTGGTGGAGCCGCTGCTGCTGCGCCCGACGGCCGACGGCGCCGTGCCCATGCGCCTTCGGGCCGCCGACGCCGTCCAGCTCTACGTGGTCTGCACGGGATGGACGGCGCGCGCCCGGGACGATCGCTTCCGCGAACTGGCCGCAGCCCTGCTGCAGCGTGAAGCGCCGGCGCACCTGCGCTGCGAGCTGCTGTGGCTGGGGGCCGAGGCCATGCACGACTTCGAATCGCACTGGCAGCAGTGGCTGGCACTGCGGCATGCGTACTGCCAGGCCCTGCTGGCCGAGGCAGCCGCACCCCAGGTCAGCCGTGAGCTGGACCTGGCGGCCCAGCAGCTGCAGCAGTTCCTGGCGGCCCAGCAGCAGGCCCAAGCACAGGAGCCGGCCCGCACATGAGCGCCCACGTGATCGAAACCCTCAGCCTGGAGTTGCGGCACGCCCATGGCCGCGCGGCGCTGCAAAGCCACGACTTCCACGAACGCCTGCTGCGCTTCCTGCGCGGTGAAGGCACGCGGCAGTTGGCGCGGCTGTTCGACCAGTGGGCCCCGCGCCTGCGCGCGCGCACCCTGGACCGGCTGGTGCTGGACCTGGGCCGCCTGCATCCCGCGCAGGACGAGCTGGAATGGAGCCAGCGGCTCGGCACGGCGCTGGAGGAGGCGCTGAGCCCCTGGATGCGCCCGCTGGACGGCCCCGCCAGGGCCCTGCCGCCGCAGCAGCTGCAGCACTTCCTCGGCTACCTGGAACGCGGCTACCTCCCCTGGCAGTTGTCAGCGACGCCGCAGGGTTCGCTGTCACGCTGGCTGGCCTGGCTGGTGCAGCAACAGGGACCACAGCTCTGGCGCGCGCTGGAGCGCCATCCGGCCGGCCCTGCGCTGCTGCGACGCCTGCGCCAGATCAGCCCGCACCACGGCCTGCAGGCCCTGCTGGCCCAGCGCGACCCCAGCCTGGGCCGCCAGCTGGAGCAGCTGGATGACTTCGCCCTGCTGCCGCTGCAGGCCAGCGGCCGGCTCAGCGCCTATGAGCGCCAGCGCTTGCAGCAGGCCCTGCGTGCCGAGGCCCTGGACCTGCTCTGGGAGGCCCGCGGGCGCCCGCTCGGCGAGGGCCGGCGCCAGCGGCTGCTGCAGGCCATGCAGGGGCAGCTCAGCCGCTCGCTGGGCACGGGCTGGCAGGCGCGGCTGCAGCCGCTGGCTCCCAACCCGGACGAGCCCGGTCTGCTGCAGGATCTGCTGCGCGAGCATCGTCCCGGATCGCCCTGGCAAGACCTGACCCCTGATGCGGACCTGGCGTCCGCGCGCGGAACGGGTCCGGAGCCCAGCTCGGCCTGGGAGTCCCGCCTGCTGCGCCTGCGCCCGCTGCTGGACGCCGGGCGCCCGCTGGGCGAAGCGCAGCAGGCGCGCCTGCTGCGGCACCTGAAGCTGCTGTCAGCCCGCCACGGCCAGGCCCTGGGTCAGCGGCTGCAGCAATGGATGCAGGACTGCAGTGCGCGCCGCCGCTGGGCCCTCAGCCTGTCGCCGGCCAGCTTCGGCGGCCTGCTGGGCTGTCTGCGTCCCGATCCGGCGCGCAGCGCAGAGGTCCTGCCCCTGCCGCAGGCCGCGCCGGCCATTCATTGGGCCGAGTCGCTGCGTCAGGCCGCCCTGCGCCTGCAGCGCCGCGCCGCGCCCGGCCAGCGTCCCGGCTTGTCGCGGCTGCAGAAGCTGTTGATGGAAGCCTGCCTGGACGCCGTCGCCCGCGGCGAGCGCCTGCCCGATCACCACGCGGCCTGGCAGCGCTTCTGGGACGCGGCCTGGCAGCGCTGGGAGGCACCGGACGCCCCTCGGCAAGCCGACGGGGCGTCGCACGCCGCGGCCTCGACGCAGCAGCCCGACAAGCAGCCCTGGCTGCCCCCCGCACCACCGCGGCCGGACCGCGGCCCAGCAGCCGACGAGCCCGCCAGCTCGCCCCTGGACCGCGCGCTGCAGGGCCTCGCCCGCCAGTGCGAGCAAGGCCGCTGGCAGTGGCCGCAGCGTCTGCGGCTGGCCCGGCTGCTCAGCAGCGAGCAGGCCTGCGCCCGCTGGGTGCGGCTGTTCGACGAGTCGCGCCGCTGGCAGATGATCCGCGCCCAGTTCGGCGCCATGGCCCGGCCGCTGCAGCAGCGCGCCGGGCGCCTGCTGCGCTGGCTGGGTCAGGCCATGCAGGAGCCCGCCGCGGCGCTGGCCGAGCACTGGCGCCGGCTGTGCCGCGTCCTCTTCCTGCAAGGCCAGCCGTCCGCGGCCGAGGCCTTGCGGCAGGCCTACCAGCAGGAGCCGCGCCCGGCGCAGGCCCTGCCCCAGCCCGTGGCCGAGGACGAGCCCATCTGGGTGGATGACGCCGGCCAGGTGCTGCTGGCGGTCTATGCCGAACGGCTCTTCAAGCATCTGGAACTGCTGGACCAGGGCCGTTTCAAGGACGAGGCGGCCCGCGCCCTGGCCGTGCAGTGCCTGCAGCAGCTCTGCCATGGCGGTCAGCCGCGCGAGGCCTGCGACACCGTGCTCTCGCGCCTGCTGTGCGGTGCCGGCCCGTCGGCGCTGCTGCCCGGCGTGCCACCGCTGCCGCCCGAAACGACCGCGCTGCTGGAGCAGCTGCTGCAGGCGGTCATCGCGCATTGGAAGGCGCTGGGGAACACCTCGGTGGCCGGCCTGCGCGAGACCTTCCTGCAGCGCCAGGGCCGGCTGCTCAAGGACAAGCCGCGCGACGACGCACCGCCCGCCTGGCGGCTGCGGGTGGCGCGGCGCGGCTTTGACGTGCTGCTGGACCGCCTGCCCTGGAGCTTCTCGACGATACGCCTGCCCTGGATGGAAGGAGTGCTGCATGTGGAATGGCGTTGAAACCCCGCACAGCCGGGCGCTGGCCCAGGAGCTGGACTGGCTGGAACAGGTGCTGAACCTGCGCCTGGAGCAGCATTTCCAGCAGCGCGACGAAGGCCTGGAAGCAGCCGGCCCGCCGCCCGCGCCGCCGGCCGGCAGCGAACTGGGCCGCTGGGTGGACCAGATGCGCCTGGGCACCGAAGAGCGGCTGCTGCTGGCGCTGGCCCTGGTCCCGCACCTGCGCCCGGCGGCCCTGGACCTGCTCTTCATGCGCAATGAGAACCTGGAGCGCGGCTTCACCGAGTTCGGCGGCATCAAGGCGCAGGCGCACGGCGGCTTCCTGCCCACCGGCGAGACGGCGGCCTTCCTGATCGCCGGCGAATCCCTGCCGCGGCGCGTGGCCCTGCTGGACCTCTTCGACCCGCGCCATCCGCTGGTGCAGCGCGGCTTCCTGCAGCTGGACCTGCCGCCGTCCGGCGAACCGCGGCTCAGCGGCACGCTGCAGCTCAGCAGCGAGGCCCTGCAGCTGCTGTGCAGCGGCCAGGCCGAGCGGCCGGACTACAGCCTGCAGTTCCCGGCCAAGCGCATCGAGACACCGCTGGAATGGGAGGACCTGGTCCTGCCCCCCGAGGTGATGGACGAGGTGGAGCAGGTCTGCGCCTGGATGCGCCAGGGTCAGGTCTTGATGGACGACTGGGGCCTGGCCCGCGCGCTCAAGCCGGGCTATCGCGCGCTCTTCCATGGGCCGCCCGGGACCGGCAAGACACTCACCGCCACCCTCATCGGCCAGCGGACGGGCGCCGACGTCTACCGCATCGACCTCTCCATGGTGGTGTCCAAGTACATCGGCGAGACCGAGAAGAACCTGGCACGCGTCTTCGACCAGGCCGCCACGCGGCGCTGGATCCTGTTCTTCGACGAGGCCGATGCCCTGTTCGGCAAGCGCGGCGCCGTCAGCAATGCCAACGACCACCACGCCAACCAGGAAATCGCCTACCTCCTGCAGCGCGTGGAGGACTTCCCCGGCGTGGTCATCCTCGCCAGCAATCTGCGCAGCAATCTCGACGAGGCCTTCTCGCGCCGCTTTCAATCGATGATCTATTTCCCCATGCCCGATGCCGACGCCCGCCTGCGCCTGTGGCAGGGCATGCTGGCCGCGCAACACCTGGCCCCCGAGGTGGACCTGATCGGGCTCGCGCAGCGCTACGAGCTGGCCGGCGGCGCCATCGCCAACGTGATCCGGCATGCGGCCCTCAGCGCCCTGCGCGACGGCCGCCAGCAGATCCGCCTGCTGGAGCTGCGCGCCGGCCTGGCCAAGGAGCTTCGCAAGGAAGGGAGGACGCTATGAGCCGCCGAGCCCAGGCCTTGCGCGGGCTGTGGACCCTGCTGGTGGCCGCCGCCGCAGCGCTGGCCGCCGGCCTGCCCGGCCATCCGCAAGCCGCTGAGGGCACCGCGAATGGCCAGCCCGCCGCACGCAAGGCTGAGGCTGCCGCAAGCGCCGCGCGCGCGCCAGCGTCGGCCGCATCGGCAGCTCCCGCGTCGTCGGCTCCTGCCGAACCCCGTCCCATCGCGCCGCCGGCGTCGATCTCCAGCATCCCGCTGCCGCCCGACGCGCAATGCAGCGCCGCGCCCAGGCCCACCTGCGTCGACCCCGATCCGCTCAGCATGGAGCGCCCCCCCGAGTCTCTGCCCAACGGCGTGCTGGGCCTGCGCTATGGCCGCGACGTCCGCGCCGAAGGTGGGCAGCCGCCCTATGTCTTCAGCCTGATCGAGGGCAGTCTGCCGGAGGGGCTGCGCCTGGATCCAAGAGGCGCCGTGGGCGGCGCGCCGACCAAAGCGGGCCTGTACCGCTTCCGACTGCGGGTCGAGGACGGCGCAGGCCGCGTGGCCACGCAGACCTACCTGCTGCGCATCCTGCCGGTTCGCAAGGCCGAGGCGCCTGCTTCGGCGGCCAGCAAGGCCAGCGTCGCCCCCATGCTGAAGAAGGTCGACATCAGGGAGCTGGGCAAGACCTCCCCGCGCGTGCCGACGGCCATCGTCTACCAGCTGCAGCCCGCCCAGCTCGACGCACTGGCCGTCTTGCTCAAGCCGGCTGAGGGCGGTGGTGACGCGCCGGCGGCGGCGGAGCCAGCAGCGAGTGCCGCCAGCGCCGCCGGCGCGAGTGAGGCCTCCGCCCCCACGCCGCCGCCGCCGGCCGGCATGGCCTGGAGCGAGGACCAGCAGAAGCAGCTGCAGCAGTGGCTCGAACCCTTGATGGGCACCGAATACCCCAGCCGCCACCTCTTCCTGGCCGCGGTGGATGCGCTGGCTTGCGCCCACATGCGTCAGCTGGTGACCGCTGAAGCACGGCGGCTGAAGCAGCAGGCGCCCAGCAGCGCGGAGCTGGCGGCCGCCTGCCCAGCACCCGCTTTGGCGGCATCCAAGGACCAGGGCGGCAAGAAGACCGCCAAGCCCACCCCCATGGCGGCGCCTCCCGCCTCGGCCAGCGCTTCGGCAGCACCGCCCGCAGCCAGCGGTCCGGCTGCGCCTGCCTCCCTGGGCTGGCGCGAGCTGCCAGGCTGGCTGCTGCCGCCCCCGCTGCGCCACTGGCTGGCCGAGGCCGCCGCCCGCGAGCGCGAGCTGGCGCCCAGCCAGCCCCTGCAATGGACCGCCATCGAGGGCTGCCACTGCAACGATGGCCGGGCCGGCCAGCCCATTTACGCCATTGCGCCCAACTGGCTGAATCCCGAGCCGCCGCGAGCGATGGACTTCAGCCTGATCCACCGCATCACGCCCTTTGCCCTGCCGCTCAACCAGGACTTGGAGCAGGTCCAGCCCGAAGCCTGGCCGCCCGAGCGCGTTGCCTTCATCGAGACGGCCCGCCGCTATGGCACCCGCGTGGACTTCGGCATCTACCGGCGCGACTGGCAGTTCCTGGCCACCGAGCCCACCGAGGCGCGCGAGGCCTTGCTGGAGCGGCTCGTCACCCAGACTCCACGCCACGCCCGCGCCTTGCTGGACCAGCCCCTGCCCGGCTGGCGGGCCCGCGCGAAAGCATGGCTGCCCGGCTTCGGTGAGGTCCAGCGCATGGGCGATGGTCTGACCGTCTACTTCGACCAGTTGCCCGATCCCGCGAGGGATCCGGTGCTGGCCGAGCGCTTCGCCGACTTCTATCCGCGCTTCATCCGCGGGCTTTCGCTCGCCATGACGGAGAACCGCAGCCGCAACTATGTGATCAACCTGCTGATCAACGATGTGCAGCTCCAGCAGGCCGGTCCCTTCGAAGTGGCCAGGCTCTTCGAGCTGCTCAAGGCGGTCGAAGACCCCAACACGGAGAACGGCCGCATCGTCGAGACGAGCAACGACTACAAGCGCAACAGCAATGTGCAGCTGCGCTTCCTGGTCCTGCTCTCCGAGCCCAGCACCGACAGCAAGAAGCGGCTGCGCGGCGTCATCGAGGCCAGCCCGGCGCTCAAGGGCGGCGACCGCCGCATCTTCCTGCGCAGCGTCGTGCCGGTGCTGGTGCTGCCGCAGGCCAACTCGCAGCAATACCAGGACGACCTGGTCTATGTGCAGGACAACTTCGACGGCATCGGCTTCTGGCCCTCGCCGCTGGACGGCAGCCTGATCACGCAGGAGCAGCGGCAGACGCTGCGGCGCGTCTTCGTGCCCGACCCTGGGCTCGGCGTCAGCGATGCCGTTTGCGGCGTCGTCTGCCCTAGGCGCTGGGCGCTGCGCCTGCTCTTCGATCTGCTGCTCCTGGCCGGTGGCCTGACCTGGCTGGCCTTCCAGTGGAACTGCGCCTGGCGCGCGAAGTACGGCCGGGTGGCGCTGCTGGCCGGCATCCCGCCGGTGATCGTCGGCGCGGCGCTGCTGCAGTGCGACCCGGCGCTGGCCGGCATCCGCAACAGCAATGCGCAGCTGCTGGCCCTGATCGCGATTCCCGTCATCGCGGCGCTGCTGGCGCTGCTCAAGAGAAAGGTGGAGAAGCCATGAAGCACAAAGAGCAGAGAAGTTCCCCGTCACAGGTCCAGCGCACGGCTGCCGCACATGCAGGCGCCGCGGCGCCCCCATCCTCCGCGCGCCAGGCTCGCCAGGGCGGCCAGATCGCCCAGCTGCGCGCCGCGCCGCTTGCAGCCGTGCAGGCCAAAGGCAAGGAAAAGGAGAAGAAAGGAGGCGGAAAGGCGCCCAAGGCCGCCGCCACGTCGGCTGGCGGCAGCAAGCAACCCTGATCCACCTCCATGTCCGGCAGGCCCATGAAGCACCTCCAACGCGCCCCGCTTGCTGCGCAAGAGCACGAGCCAGCAACGCAGGCTGCTGCCCGCGAAGCACCGCCCCGGTCCGGCCCGCTGCCACCCAGGCAGCGCACGCAGCAGGCGCAGATCCAGCGCCTGCGCGCCGGACCGGCGGCGGACGCCGCGCAAGCCCAGCGGGCGGCGCGCCATGGCATCGCCGGCAGCAGCGGTCCCCTGCCGCATCTGGACCGCATCCAGGCCTCGTTCGGGCGGCATGAGGTGGGCGGCGTCCAGGCCCACCTCAACCGGCAGGCCAGCGAAGGGGCCCAGGCGATGGGGGCCGAGGCCTTTGCCAGCGGCAATCATGTGGCCTTCTCCAGGCCGCCGTCCCTGCACACCGCTGCGCATGAGGCCGCGCACGTGGTCCAGCAGCGTGCCGGCGTGCAGCTCGCCGGAGGCGTGGGACAAGCCGGCGACCGCTACGAGCAGCATGCCGACGCCGTGGCTGATGCCGTGGTCGCGGGGCGCTCCTCAGAAGCCCTGCTGGACCGCATGGCGGGCGCAGGGTCCGCGGCCGCACGCCCGGCAGGCCTGCAGGGACTGACCCTGCCCTCGCCCGGCGCCGCCACAGGCCGCCCTCCGCAGACCGTCTGCGCGGTCCAGATGGACCTGGTCTATGAACTGAGCACGCAGGTGCTGAAGTCCTATTTCAGCCTGCATGCCCTGACGCCGCTGCTCGGATTCGCCGATGCCCGCGCGCTGGAGGCGCTGCGCTCCTACAGCGGCTTCCGGCGTGTCTACGACAGCGTGTCCAGCTTCAGCAATGCGCTGTCGCTGGCCCTGAATCTCTGGGACTCCATCCCCTCGCCGATCCGCACGGGCATCCTGTACCTGACGGGCCGCCTCATGAACGCCCTGCCCTGGGTCGACGCCCTGAGCTACACGGAAGGCTATATCGTCGATGCCGACAAGGACGTCAGCAATACGTATCTGGTCAAGGCCGTGAATGGCCTGAAGCTGGCGCTCAAGGCCGCCAGCAGCCCGGTGTCCAGCGCCATCGAATTCGGCAAGTACCTCTACGGCAGCTGGTGGTCCGGCAGCGGGGGCGGCGGCAGCTCGGACACACCCGCGCAAACCGTCAAGCCCAGCGCCAGGCGCGGGGATCTCGCCTCGCTGAACCTTCACGTCATCCGCCTGGACGTCAAGCAGCTGCACCTGGAGAAGGGCAGCCAGGCCGAGGACGGCGAATCGGCCAAGGAAGGTGGCCTGCATGCGGACTTCGCCTTCTTCATCCGGATGTTCGGCAATGAATACAGCCTGGGCGAGCGCCAGGAGCTGACGCTCATCCTGCCCTGGAGCGGCGGCGCCATGCTGGTCTGCAAGGGAGCCGTCCAGATCATCGACCACCTGGACGTGGCCGGGCTGTTCGAGATCCAGGGGCTGGCCATGACCGAGCTGGTGGTCTCCAACCATGGCCTGCAGACCCTGCGCATGGCCCTGGCGAAGTTCGGCATCGCCAGCGACGCGATCACCATGACTGACGTGAGCGCCGATTACCAGGCGGACAGCGGGGCGCGCTTCCGCGGCCAGATGGGCATGAAGCTCTATGACTGGACCGCGGGAGCCGAACTGGAGCTCGAACTGGACAAAGCCGGCAGCTTCCATGCCGGCCACGTTCGCAACTTCAAGGAAAGCAGCGGGCTGCTGACGGTGGACGAGGCCAGCCTCAGCGGCAGCGAGGGCTTCGTCATCCGCAACGCCGCCCTGGACCTCACGCGCAGCACCGGCCTCGATCTCCGCGCCACGCTGGAGGAACTGCGCGTCAGACAGGGCAGCGTACAAGGCAAGGCCAGCCTGCTGGCCAAGGATGTGCCGCTGCTGGGCGAGAAGGTCATGCTGAGCCAGGTCCGGGGCGAGGCGCTCTACAAGAGCCGCGAGCACTGGGCGCTGAGCGCCAGCGCGGGCCTGAAGATGGACTTCAGCCACATCCAGGCCAGTGGGGAGTTCTCCATCGCCTATCAGTCCGGCAGCGAAGCGCCCGAGCTGGCCCTGCGCCAGGGCCAGCTGCTGGCCGACTACGACGCCGTCAAGGTCACCGCCACGGACTTCAGCTATGACCATGGCAGCCGCACCTTCCATCTCGCCAAGGCCGTGGTCGACATCAAGGCCATCCAGACCCAGGCAGAGGTCGAGGACGTCACCGTCAACAAGGACGGCCTGAACTTCACGAAGGCCAGCATCGCCCACAAGGAGCCGATCACGCCCTTCGCTGGGCTGAGCCTGAGCAACTCGCTGCTGCTGCTGGAGAAGCATGCCGACGATTACAAGCTCACGGCCAGCGCCGATCTCGACGTCAACATCAGCTCCCCCTCGGTGAAAGGCCAGGCTCAGCAGATCCAGTTGACACTGGACAAGCAAGGCCTGCAGGGGCAGGTCCAAGCGCTGACGCTCAGTACGACGCCCTTCGACCTGAAGCTCCAGCAGGCCCGGCTCAGCAAGGACGGCCTCAGCGTCGACCGCGCCGAAATCCGCTTCGGCCGCACTGACGGCAGCGCCGACGGCGAAGCCGGCCGCATGATCCCCAGCCTCAAGCCCGGGCTGCTGGACTTCATCCCGATTGGCAATGCCGGCCTCATCGTGACCGGATTGAAAGTCGACCGCAGCGGCGTGCATATCGACAGCTTCAAGCCGGAGATACCGCCGATCCGCTTCAGCGCCTTCGGCATCGGCGGCGAGCTGGACTTGGAGAACATGCGCGGGCATGTCGAGGCCGGCTACGAGCTCTCGCTGGCCAAGATGGCGCCGGGACTGCCGCTGTCCGCCTCCGTGATGTTCCCGGTATTCCCCGGTCTGGAGGTCTACGGTTCGCTGGCCGCGGACGCCAACATGAACCTGGGCTTCAGGCTCGATGCCGGGGCGCAGGAAGGGCATTGGGCCCTGGGCGGCAAGCTCAACGCCAATGGCGGCGTCAGCCTGACGGTGGAGCTGGGCGCGCAAGTCGGATCCCAGGCCATCGTGGCCTTGAGCGCCGGCGCCTTCGCCCGCGGCGAGGCCCGCATCGCCAATGCCACCGCAGCCATCGAAGGCAAGACCCGCTACGACCGGCAGGCGCGCAAGTTCGTCGTGGTGGAACCGCTCAACATCAGCTACGACTTCAAGGCCGCTGCCATCGCCTCGGTCGGCATTGCCATCAAGGCCAAGGCCTTCTATTTCTTCGAGCGCAAGATCTACGAATACACGGCGGCCCAGTGGACGCTGGGCGAGTACCAGCTCAAGGGGAAGCTGGGGGACGAGGCCGGCGCGCTCAAGCCCGCTACGCCGGACAAGCTCGGCCTCAGCAAGGACCGCGCAGATCCGGCGCCGACACAGGCGCTGGAAGGCCAGGCGGCAGAAGCGGTGCTGCGCTCGGACACCTCGGTCGCCAACAGTGGTGCAGCGCGCCTGGCGCTGCTGAAGGCGGATGCCGAAGCGGCGTCCCACCGGCTGCGCGAGCTGAACCGGCAGGGGCAGCAGGTCCGGCAGCAGCTGGGCAGCATCGAGCGCCGCTACATCCAGACCATCCAGAAGAAAGAACTGCTCTTCAAGGCCATGGCAGAGACCATGGATGCCGAGACCGTCAACCTCGAACTGGCCAAGTTCAACACCACGCACCGCGTCGAGGAGTTGCAGCAAGCCTACGCCCAGCAGGTGCAGACGCTGGAGCAGGTGCAGGACAAGCTGGAGCAGGCACTCCAGGCGCTGGAGAAGCTGGGGTCGGCAGATGCCGCGCAGCTGGAAGACGGCATGCGCGAGCGGCTCAAGTCGATCGCGGACGCGCGCGAGAGCACCGACTCACTCGCAGTGCCGGGCAGCGAGGCCCTGGACGAGCAGGTCAACGCGCTGGATAAGTCGGTGGACGAGGAAGTCCAGCGCAAGAAGCTCACGCTCAGCAGCCTGAACGAGGTCATGTCGCTGGAGGACTTCATCAGCCGCACCACCACCAGCGGCTTCTTCGGCATCAACAAGCGCAAGACCATCCAGGCTGTCGACGTGGCGCTCGAGAACTACCACCTGAGCAAATCGGCGCAGACGCTGAAGCTGCTGTCCGAGGCCATCGAGGGCTACCTCCGCCAAAGCAACAGCCAGCGGGTGCCCTATGTGCTGGTCCTGCAGAAGCAGGCGCTGAAGGCGCTGGAGGCCCTGGGCTGAACGCACGCCGTCGCCCCTGCAGACGGCCTGGGCGCAGCGGCGCCTGCCACCTGCAGGGCCTGCGGCTCAGTGCCCAGACACCTTGAACGCCCCCACCTGCCGCACCAGCTCATCCGCCTGCCCCTTCAGGCTGCTGGCCGCCGCGGCCATCTGCTCGACCAGCGCCGCGTTCTGCTGCGTGGCCTGGTCCATGTGGTGCACGGCCTCACCGACCTGCGTGACGCCGTTGGCCTGCTCGGCACTGGCGGACGAGATCTCGGCCACGATGTCGCTGACGCGCTGGATGGCACTCACGACCTCGTTCATGGTGCCGCCGGCCTGGTCGACCAGGGCCGTGCCCTTCTCGACCCGCTCCACGCTGGCGCCGATCAGCGCCTTGATCTCGCGGGCCGCTTCGGCGCTGCGCTGCGCCAGGTTGCGCACCTCGCCGGCCACGACGGCGAAACCGCGGCCCTGCTCGCCGGCGCGGGCCGCCTCCACCGCCGCGTTCAAGGCCAGGATGTTGGTCTGGAAGGCGATGCCGTCGATCACGCCGATGATGTCGCCGATCTTGCGCGAGGCCTCCTGGATGCCGCGCATGGTGTCCACCACCTCGCCGACCACCGTGCCGCCCTGACGCGCCACCGTGGAGGCCTGCTGGGCCAGCTGGTTGGCCTGGATGGCGTTGTCGGCGTTGTGCCGGACCGTGGAGCCCAGCTCTTCCATGCTGGAGGCAGTCTCTTCGAGCGAGGCGGCCTGCTGCTCGGTGCGGGCCGAGAGATCGTGGTTGCCAGACGCGATCTCGGAGGAGGCGTTGGCCACCGACTCCGCCCCGCTGCGCACCTGACCCACCAGTCGCGCGAGTTTGTCCTGCATGCGTTCCAGGGCATCGAGCAGCGACCCGATCTCGTCCTGCGCATGCGTGCCGATATGCCCGGTCAGGTCGCCGTCGGCAATCCGTTCGGCCAGGGCCGAGGCCTTCTGCAGCGGCGTGATGATCGCTCCCAGCAGGCGCAGCGCCACCACCACGCCCAGCACGATGCCCAGGGTCAGCACGGACCAGTTCAGCGTCACCGCGCGCGTCAAGGCTGCCTGCAGCTGGCCGCTGTCGGCAATCTGCAGCTGCACCAGGCCGCCGGCCAGCTGGCCCACGGCCGCCTGGTGCGCATCCGGCGAGCCGGACTGCGAGCCCTTGGCGGCCTCCAGCAGCTGCCGCTCCTCACGGGCGTCGATCAGGTCCTGCAGCTTGCGCACCGGCTCGATGTCCAGGCCGGGGACGGGCGTCTTGGTGGCGACGGCCAGCTTCACCTGCGTCTCCCAGGCTTGTGCCAGAGAGAGCCGGAAGGCCCGCGCGTCCAGCCGGCTGTTGTAGAACTGGATCTGGCTCAGCTGATACTGGCCGACCAGGGCCACCAAAGCCAACAGGGCGAGCATCACCCCAAAACCCAGCGTCAAGCGCCTCTTGAGCGTCCACTGCATCACAAGCTCCTGCCCGGTCCCGATCCGGGGGTGAAGCCAAGGCTAGCAAGTCCGCCCATGCGTGCAAGTCGCCGGTGGGCGCCGCGTTGCATGCCAGCCTCAGCCTGGCCGATATCCGGCCCGCCCCTCTTGCCAAGACGGCCTTTCTCCCGGCACGAACCCCGGCACGAACCCGTCGTGAGACGCCGGGCGGCCATTTACCTACCGGTCCAGGCCGTGCTGTACCGCCAGCCGCGCTGATACAGCACAGCGCCTGTGACGACGGCTTGTGCCTTGGCCCTTCGGGACCGAGCCCCTAGGCTGTGGCGCATCGCCTTGATCAGCTCCTACGACGCCCAGCCATGTCCGACCTCCTCCCCCTGATGAGCTACTGCCTGCTGATGTCCGGCACGCCCGGCCCAAACAACGTCATGCTCACCACGTCCGGCGCCAATTTCGGCTACCGGGCCACGCTGCCGCAGATCCTGGGCATCCTGCTGGGCGGCTTCGTGCTGACGCTGGCCTGCTGCCTGGGCCTGGGGCAGCTCTTCCTGGCCTGGCCGCTCGCACAGCAGTTGCTGCGCATCGGCGGCGCCCTGTACCTGCTGGTGCTCGCCTGGAAGCTCAGCGGCGCCTCCATGGCGCAGGGTCAGGTCTTGCCTCGCCCGCTGGGCTTCGTGCATGGCGCGCTGTTCCAGTTCGTCAACCCCAAGAACTGGCTCAAGGCGGTGACCCTGGCCTCGGTCTTCATGCCGGCCGGCCTGCCGCCGCTGCAGGCCGGGCTTCTCGTTGGCCTCGTCAGCACGCTGATGGGCTTCCCGGCGATTTCCATGTACGCGCTCTTCGGCATGGCCATCCGCCGCCAGCTGGAGCGCCCGGCCGTGCAGCGCGGATTCAACCTCTGCATGGGCGGCGCCCTGGCCGTGCTGGCGCTGATGTTTCTCCGCTAAGCTCGCCGCGTGATCCCGCTCGACCGCCACTCCACCCAGCCCCTGGCCGACCAGATCGAGGCCGGACTGGCCGCCCTGATCGAACGCCGCCAGCTGCCGCCTGGCGCCCGCCTGCCCTCCATCCGCGCGCTGGCGACGCAGCTGGCCGTGAGTCCCAACACCGTGGTGCTGGCCTACGACCGCCTGGCTTCGACGGGGTGCATCGAGTCCCGCGGCACGGCCGGCTATTACGTCTGCGAACCGCCGCCCCTGGCGCGGGATGAGGCCTGGCTGGAGGCCGGCGAAACGCTGGAAGGCGTCTGGCTGGCGCAGCAGGCCAATGACCAGCGCCCCGGCGTGCTGCTGGCCAGCAGCGGCGCCCTGCCCCCGGCCTGGCTGGAGGACGCCATCCCCGCCGCGGCCGTGCAGCGCGGCCTGGCGCGCAGCAGCGCCGGCATGGCCTCGCGCTGCCCGCCCCAGGGCCTGCCCGAGCTGCGCGAGCGCATCGCCCTGCTGCTGCGCGGCCAGGGCCTGGCGGTGGACGCGGGCCGGCTGATGACCTGCTACGGCGGCACGCATGCCATCGACCTCATCTGCCGCAGCTTCCTGCGCCCGGGCGACGCCGTGCTGGTGGAGGATCCCGGCTACTTCCTGATGTTCGACCGCCTGCGCCAGGACGGCGTGACGCCCATCGCCATCCGCCGCCGGCCGGACGGCCTCGACCTGGAGCAGCTGGAAGCCGCGTGCCGCGAGCATCGCCCGCGCCTGCTCTTCCTGCAGTCGGCCCTGCACAGCCCCACCGGCTGGAGCAGCAGCCCCGCCAACCTGCACCGGCTGCTGGTGCTGGCACGGCAGCATGGCCTGCTGATCGCCGAGGACGATGTGCATGGGCACTTCCACCCCGGCCATCCCAGCCCACCGACGCGCCTGGCGGCGCTCTCGGGGCTGGACGGCGTCATCTACTACTCCAGCTTCTGCAAGGTGCTGAGCCCGGCCCTGCGAATGGGCTACATCGCCGCCGAGCCGGCCCTGCTCAAGCCCCTTCTGCGGGCCAAAGTCTGCTCGGTGCTCAGCAGCGCCGCGCTGAACGAGTACGTGCTGCTGGAGGTGCTGATGGCCGGCCGGCTGCGCAAGCACCTGGACCGCCTGCTGCGCCGCCTGCAGCAGGCCCGCGTGCAGAGCAGCCGCCTGCTCGGCGAGGCCGGCATGCGGCTGGACCATCCCGGCGAGGGCGGCCTCTTTCTGTGGGCCTCCGTGCCCGAGGGCGTGGACGTGGACGAGCTGGTGCAGGACGCCTGGCGCAACAAGATCCTGCTGGTGCCCGGCGCCACCTTCTCGGCCCTGAAGACGCCGGACCCGCACATCCGCTTCAACGTGGCCTTCAGCCAGCAGGCGCGGCTGGGGGACTACCTGCGCAGCCGCTTGCAGGCGCTCTCAGGCGCGCAGGGCGTGCTCAGCCGGGCGGCGCTGCCGCGCTGAGAAAAAATGCCGATCCGTTGTTGGGGCGGAATTGATCCTGCTCAACTTTTCTGCGTTTCGCAGGTCGCAGGAGTAAGCTGAACGCCGGATGGTCTGGGCGACGCTCCCTTGCGCATCGCGGGCGACACGCAAGAGCCTCCGGACCCAGCCCTCAGGAGAGCGATCATGGCGGCGTTCCAGAACCTGACGATCGATGCGCGCCTGGGCTTGGGCACCGCGTACCGCCTGATCCCCTTGGCGGTCTGCCCGGGCTTCGCGCTCAGGCTGCCGGTGCGAGGCGGCAGCGCATGAGAGCGCGCGACAGCCTGTTCTGGAAGCTCTTCATTCCGGTCGGCCTGCTGCTGGCGCTGGCGGCATTGGCGGCGGCGCTGGTCCTGCCCTTGACGATGAAGCGCAACGCCGAACAGGAGGCCGTGACGGCGGCGCAGGAGTCGGTGCGGCAGTTCGTGGCGCTGCGCAAGTACTACACCGAGAACGTCGTCGCCAAGGCCATGGCCAACGGCATGCAGGTCTCGTTCGACCATGCCGGCCGGCCGGACACCCTGCCGCTGCCGGCCACGCTGATCCATGAGCTGAGCGCGGTGTTCCGGGAGTCGGGCACCAGCCTGCAGCTCTACAGTCCCTATCCGTTTCCCAACCGCGCCGGCCGGACCCTGGATGCCTTCGGCCAGGATGCCTGGAACTTCCTGCGCAAACACCCCGACCAGGTGTTCTCGCGCACTGAATCGATCGGCGACCGGACCGTGGTGCGGGTGGCGATCGCCGACCGCATGGTGACGCAGGCCTGCGTGGCCTGCCACAACAGCGTGGCGGGCAGCCCCAAGACCGATTGGGTGCTCGGCGATGTCCGCGGCGTGCTGGAGGTCGACTCCAGCAAGCAGCTGGACGCCGGTGCCCGCGTGGTGACGCAGATTCTCTGGGCGCTGGCGGGCCTGTTGCTGCTGCTGGCCTTGGCGCTGCGCGCGATCTTCGAGCGCCGCGTGGCCCGGCCGCTGCAGCTGGCGCTGGACAGCGTGCGCGCCTTGGCCGAGGGCAGTGTGGAGAAGGCGCAGGTGGTCGAAACCATTGCCAATGGCGATCTGGACCGCGAAGTGGCGGATACGCGCGTGCCGCGCATCCGCGACGAAGACATCACGGCGGACGAGTCGGGCGAGCTGCTGCGCTCGGTGCGCCACATGGCCGCGGTGCAGCTGTCGCTGGACCAGTCCTTCCGCAAGATGAGCCAGGCGCTGCGCCTGAGCCGCGACAGCGAGCGCGCGGTGGACTGGCTCAAGACCGGCACGAACGAGCTGGGCCGGCTGATACGCGGCGAGCAGGCCTTGCAAAGCCTGGCCGAGCAGGTGCTGACCTTCCTGGTGGAACGCCTGGGCGCAGCAGTGGCGGTGCTCTACCTGTACGACGAGTCGCAGGGCGCCTTGCTGCGCAGTGCCGGCTATGCGCTGCCGGGCGGCTGTGATCTGGCCGAGCGCCTGGATCCGGGCGAAGGCTTGATGGGGCAGGCGCTGCGCGAGGCCAGGACGCTGTGCCTGGACCAATTCCCCGCCGGGCACCTGTTGATCGGCGCGGCGCTGGGGCAGACGGCGCCGCTGTGCTTGCTGGTCATCCCGCTGCAGCATGCGGGCCGCCCGGTCGGGGCCATCGAAATCGGCACCCTGAAGGGCACGTTCAACGCCTTCGAGCGCGAGTTCGTCGAACAGGCACGCGAGGCGATCGCGATCGGCTTCGCCGCCAGCCAGTCACGCCAGCGTGCCGCCAAGCTGCTGGCCGACACGGAACAGCAGGCCGAAGAACTGCGCGTGCAGCAAGAAGAGCTGCAGCAAATCAACGAAGAGCTGGAGGAGCGCGCCGAGATGCTGGAGCGCAGCCGCGAGCAGATCACAGCCAAGAACGCCGAGCTGGAGACGGCCGGGCGCGAGATCCTGCTCAAGTCCCAGGAATTGCAGCGCAGCAGCGACTTCAAGTCGAACTTCCTGGCCAATATGTCGCACGAGCTGCGCACGCCGCTCAACAGCATGCTGATCCTGTCGAGCTTGCTGAAGAACAACACGGACGGCAACCTCAGCGGCAAGCAGGTCGAGTACGCGGAGACCATTCATGGCGCCGGCAACGACCTGCTGCGCCTGATCAACGAGATCCTGGACCTTTCCAAGGTCGAGGCCGGCCAGGTCGACTTCGCCTACCAGCCCTGCCCGGTGCGCGAGCTGTGCGACAGCCTGGAGCGCCTGTTCCGGCCGCTGGCCGAGCACAAGCACCTGGGCCTCACGATCGAATGCGATGCCGACGCGCCCGAGTGCTGCACCATCGACGGCCGCCGCGCCCAGCAGATCCTGCGCAATCTGCTGGCCAACGCGCTGAAATTCACGCACGCCGGCGAGGTCGGTCTGCGCGTGTTCACGCCGCATGGCGCGGACAATCCGCTGGCGGTGCCGGCGATCGGCTTTGCCGTCCGCGATACCGGCATCGGCGTGGCGCCGGACAAGCGCGAACTGATCTTCGAGGCCTTCCGCCAGTCCGACAGCGGCATCAGCCGCAAGTACGGCGGCACCGGCCTGGGCCTGTCCATCTCGCGCCAGCTGGCGCGCAAGATGGGCGGCGAAGTGCTGTTGAGCCGCAGTAAGGAGGGCCAGGGCAGCACCTTCAGCCTGTTCCTGCCGCTCGAACCCGCCGGAACCGAGCGCGTCGTGCCCGCGGAAGCGGAGCGGCCCGCCGTGCAGCCGCCGGCGGCTCGCGCAGGGGCGCACGAGGCCGAGGCGCCGCTGCAGGACGACAGGCAAGACCTGGCACCGGGCGAGCGCGCCATCCTGATCGTCGAGGACGACCTGAACTTCGCCACCGTGCTTCTCAACATGGTGCGTGAGCGCGGCTTCAAGGCCCTGGTGGCCGTCAATGGCGAGGACGGCCTGCGCCTGGCGCAGCAGTACCGCCCCAGCGCGCTGCTGCTCGACGTCATGCTGCCGGGCATGGACGGCTGGACCGTCATGCAGCGGCTCAAGGCCCATCCCGCCACGCGCGGCATTGCCGTGCACTTCATCAGCTGCCTGGAGGAGCAGAAGAAGGCCATGAGCCTGGGCGCGATCGGCTACGCCACCAAGCCGGTCAATGCCGAGCAACTGCTGCAAGTGTTCCAGACCGTCGAGCAGTCGCTCCAACAGTCGCCCGACCAGCGCGACAAGCGCCTGCTGATCGTCGAGGACGACGCCAGCCAGGGCCTCAGCCTGCAAGCCCTGCTGCAGGGCCTGCCGCTCAGCGTCCAGGTCGTCGACAAGGGCCGTGCCGCGCTGGAGCTGCTGCGCCGTGAAGCTTTCGACTGCCTCATCCTGGACCTCGGGCTGTCGGACATGCCGGGCGAGGAGCTGCTGCGCCAGTTGCAGGGGATCGGCACCGCACAGGGCCTGCGCGTCATCATCCACACCGGCCGGGAGCTGCGGCGCGAGGAAGAGCGCGCCCTCAGGCAGCATGCCAACTGCATCATCGTCAAGGGCGACAAGAGTTCGGCCCGGCTGCTGGACGAGGTCCGCCTCTTCCTGCACGCGCTGAAGACCGAGGCGCCGGCCAAGCTCGCCGCCAAGATGGAGGCCCCTCTGGCGCGACCTTCAGCGCCGGCGGCCGGCGCGCCGCTGAACGGCGATGGCAGCCTGGCCGGCAAGAAGCTGCTGCTGGTGGACGACGACATGCGCAACATCTTCTCGATCAGCAGCCTGCTGATGGGCTACGGGATCGACGTGGTGGTGGCGGAGAATGGCCGTGAGGCGCTTGAGGCCCTCCGGATGCACGCCGATATCGAGCTGGTGCTGATGGACATCATGATGCCGGAGATGGACGGTTTCGAGACCATGCGGAGGATTCGCCAGGACCTTCAGCGGCTCGACCTGCCCATCATCGCCATGACCGCCAAGGCCATGAAGGGAGACCAGCAGCAGTGCCTGGAGGCCGGTGCCAGCGACTACATCGCCAAGCCGGTGGATGTCGAGCGCCTGATCTCGCTGCTGCGGGTCTGGACCAGCGCCCCGGCATGAAGATCGCACCGGCCCACGAGGACCTGGAGATCCGCCTGTTCCTGCAGGCCGTGCGCGAAGCCCATGGCTACGACTTTGGCGGCTATGCGCAGGCGTCGCTGAAACGCCGTCTGGCGCAATGGCTGGCCGCCAGCCGCTTCGAGTCCTTGTCGCAGGCCCAGGGCGCGCTTCTGCGCGATCCCGCGGTGCTGGATTCGCTGGTGCAGGGCATCACGGTCAACGTCACCGAGATGTTCCGCGACCCGCCCTTCTTCGCGGCACTGCGGAGCGAGGTCCTGCCCTACTTGAAGACCTACCCGAACGCCAAGATCTGGCATGCCGGCTGTGCCAGCGGGGAAGAGGCCTATTCGCTGGCCATCCTGCTGCGCGAGGCCGGCATGGCCGGCCGCTATCGCATCTATGCCAGCGACATCAACGCCGCCGTGCTGGAAACGGCCAAGGCAGGCATCTATCCGCTGGCGCGGCTGAAGAAGTTCACCCAGAACTATCAGCGTTCCGGCGGGAGGCGGCCATTCTCCGACTACTACACGGCGGCCTACGGCAATGCCATCATGGCGCCTGAGCTGCGCGAGGACGTCGTGTTCGTCACGCACAACCTGGCAATGGATGCCGACATCGGCGAGATGCACATGATTCTGTGCCGCAACGTCATGATCTATTTCAAGACCCCGCTGAAGGAGCGCTGCCTGCGACTGTTCGACCAGTGCCTGGTGCCCGGCGGCTTCCTCTGCCTGGGCCATGGCGAATCGCTCGGCGGCACGCTGCTGGCAGCCACCTATGCGCAACAGGCAGCGCCGCAGAAGATCTTCAAGAAATATGGTGACCGGCCCGCCTGACCCCCTGCCGCAGCGCGCCCGCAGATTCCGCGCGGTGGTGCTGGGCGCCTCGGCCGGCGGGCTGCACGCGCTGCAGCTGTTGCTGGCATCATTGCCAGAGGACTTCCCGCTGCCGATTGCCATGGTTCAGCACTTAGCCCCCCAATCCGGCGACACCCTGGTCCGCCTGCTGCAATCGCAGGCCCGGATACGGGTCCGGCAGGCCGCCGAACGCGAGCCGCTGCGCGCCGGCACCGCCTACCTGGCGCCGGCCGACTACCACCTGCTGATCGAGGCCGACGCCAGCTTCTCGCTGTCGACCGAGCCCGCGGTCTGCTGCGCCCGGCCGTCCATCGACGTGCTGTTCGAGACCGCCGCCGAGGCCTTCGGTGATGCGCTGATCGGCCTGGTCCTGACGGGCGCCAACGCTGACGGTGCCCGCGGCCTGCAGGCGATCCAGCGGCGCGGCGGCACGACCCTGGTGCAGGAGCCTGCCGACGCCGCCCATCCCGCGATGCCACGTGCGGCGCTGCGCTTGGTGGCAGCCGACCATGTGCTGCCCCTGCAGGCCATCGGTCCGCTGCTGTGCCAACTGGCGGAGTTGCCGCCATGAGCAGGGCGGAGGGCATCCCGGTCCTGCTGGTCGACGACCGGCCGGAGAACCTGCTGGCCCTGGCTGCCGTGCTGAGCGAGCAGCGCCACGACCTGGACTTGGTCAAGGCCCACAGCGGCAACGAGGCGCTGCGCGAGGTCTTGCGGCGACCCTTCGCGCTGGTGCTGCTGGACGCCCAGATGCCGGGCATGGACGGTTTCGAGGTGGCGGAGCTGATGCGCCTGAACCCGCGCACGCGGCGCATCCCCATCATCTTCCTGACCGCGGGTCTGCTGGACAAAGGCCAGCACCTGTTCGAGGGCTACGCATCCGGAGCCGTCGACTTCCTGGTCAAGCCGGTCGAACCGCTGGCGCTGTGCAACAAGGTCAATGTGTTCTGCGATCTGTATGCGCAGCGGCGCGAGATCGAAGCCATCAACCTCAGCCTGCAGGCCAAGGTGGCCGAACTTGGCACGGCGATGGAAACGCTGCGGCAGACGCACGAAAACCTGGCGCGCAGCGAGGCCAAGGCGGCGCTGGGGGCCCTGGTGGCCGGGGTGGCCGGGGTGGCGCACGAGATGAACACCGCGCTGGGCAACAGCATGATCTGCGCCAACACGCTGGGCGATCAAGCCGCCGAGTTCATCCGCCTGGTCCAGGGCGGTGCGTTGCGCCGGCGCCAGCTCGACGAGTTCGGCACCCAGTTGCAGCACGGCACGGCGCTGATGCAGCGCAATCTGCAACGGGCGCTCGACCTGATGACCGGCTTCCAGCACATGGCGGCCGACCAGGTCAGCGAGCAGCGGCGCAGCTTCGACCTGCGCCAGGTGCTGAGCGAGGTGATCGCCGCCATGGCGCCGAGCCTGAAGCGCTTCTCGCACCGCATCGAGCTCGACGTGCCCGAAGGCCTGCGCATGGACAGCTACCCGGGGCCGCTGGAGCAGGTCATCATCAACCTGGTCAACAACGCCTACCTGCACGCCTTCGAGGGGCAAGACGGCGGCCTGCTGCGCATCCGGGCGATGCCGGTGGAAGACGCCGAGCTGGGCGAGTCGCTGCGGCTGGAGCTGATCGACAACGGCAAGGGCATGGACGAGGCCACGCTGCGCCGGCTGTTCGAACCCTTCTTCAGCACCAAGATCGGGCGCGGCGGCACCGGCCTGGGCATGGCCATCGTCGACCACATCGTGGGCAAGACCCTGGGCGGCCGCATCGAAGTGGTGTCGACACCGGGGGACGGCACCCGCTTCACGCTGCACCTGCCGCGCCGGGCACCGGACGCCAACTGAAGCGACGGTGATTGAAGCAAAGCGCGCCGCCGGACGCGGCCCTGATGGCGCCTGCTGTCAGCGGCCGAGCAGCTCAGGCAAGACCTGACCCTTTTCCGCCAGCCATTGCTCCAGATGGGGCAGCAGCGGGCCCAGGCGTTCGTCCACGGCGGCACGCACCGTGTCCACCAGCACCTGGGTCTGGCGCTCGATCTCGATGTGCAGGGCTGCGCCCACGCCCTTCTCGCCGAAGGTGGTCATGCGCAGGGTTTCAGGGATGAGCCAGACCTCGAACCAGCCGGAGCCGTCGCGCTCGCGCCCGGCCTCGGCCACGGTGAGGCTCGCGCCGTTCACCGCGATATAGCCCTTGGGAAAGATGTAGCGCATCCAGGGCGCCGGCACGGCGATGCGGATCACATGGTTGTTCTCGGGCTGGCGGACGGACGCCACCTGCGCCATGAAGTCCACGTGGCCGGAGAGCGGATGGCCGCCGATCTCGGCGCCGTCCTTCGCGGCCCGCTCCACGTTGAGGCGGCTGCCCAGCTGCAGCGCGCCAAGCGTGGTGAGGTTCAGGCTTTGCTGCATGACGTCGAAGTCGGCCCGGTCGCCCTCGTGCAAGGCCACGACGGTCAGGCAGACGCCGTCCGAGGCCACGCTGGCGCCGATCTCCAGCCCCTCGCAGAAGCCAGGCGGAAACTGCAGGGTGAAGCTGCGCAGACCGGGACGGTCCTGGAGCGCGGCGACCTGGGCCACGCCTTGAACAATGCCTGTGAACATGGGAAACGCTCGAAATGCCGCCACCGCCCGCGGGCGGTGGTGAGGGTCGTCAAAGAGGCGTCGAGCTTACCAGCTGACCTCGCGGTCAGGGGTTGCGCCAATCTTGTGGATGGAGAGGTCCGCGCCCTCGAATTCCTCCTCCTGGCTCAGGCGCAGGCCCGCAAAGCGCTTGATCAGGCCGTAGACCACGAAGCCGCCGGCCAGGGCCCACGCGACACCCATCAGCGTACCCAGCAGCTGGGACCAGAAGCTCACACCGCCGATGCCGCCGCCCATCGGGCTGCCGAAGATGCCGCAGGCGATGCCGCCCCAGGCGCCGCACAGGCCATGCAAAGGCCAGACGCCCAGCACGTCGTCGATCTTCCAGCGGTTCTGCGTGAGGGTGAACATCTTGACGAAGATGAAGCCGGCCACGCCGCCGGTGATCAGCGCGCCGTGCGGGTGCATGACGTCCGATCCGGCGCACACGGCCACCAGGCCAGCCAGCGGGCCGTTGTAGGCGAAGCCCGGGTCATTGCGGCCCACCAGCACCGCCACCAGCGTGCCGCCCACCATGGCCATCAGCGAATTGACGGCGACCAGGCCCGAGATCTTGTCCAGGGTCTGGGCGCTCATCACATTGAAGCCAAACCAGCCCACCGCCAGCACCCAGGCACCGAGAGCCAGGAAGGGGATGCTGGAAGGCGGGTGTGCGCTGATGGCGCCGTCCTTGCGGTAGCGGTTCATGCGCGGGCCCAGCAACAGCACGGCGGCCAGGGCGATCCAGCCGCCCACGGCATGCACCACCACCGAGCCGGCGAAGTCATGGAACTCGGCGCCGAACTGCGCCTTGAGCCAGGCCTGCACGCCCAGTGCCTGGTTCCAGGCGACACCCTCGAAGGCCGGGTAGACCAGCCCCACGATCACCGCCGTAGCCAGCAATTGCGGGCCAAAGCGCGCGCGCTCGGCGATGCCGCCCGAGATGATGGCGGGAATGGCCGCTGCAAAGGTCAGCAGGAAGAAGAACTTGACCAGCTCATAGCCGTTCTTCGCCGCCAGATCCTGTGCGCCGGTGAAGAAGTGCACGCCATAGGCCACCGTGTAGCCCACCAGGAAATAGACCACCGTGGAGATGGCGAAGTCCACCAGGATCTTGACCAGGGCATTGACCTGGTTCTTCTTGCGTACCGTCCCCAGTTCGAGGAAGGCGAAACCGGCGTGCATGGCCAGCACCATGATGGCGCCGAGCAGGATGAAGAGCGCATCGGCGCTTTGCTTGAGGGTCTCCATGAGCTTCCTTGGGGCATTGCATAGGGCCGGGACCGCACCAAGGCGGCCCGATCCGCACCAGGAACGCAAGAAGAGTGCCACTTTGGGGCGCGAGTCGCCGGATGAGGCGGCACCACAACGGTGCCGATCAGCCCTTCCGCACCCCAGACTGGCGCATCGCAGGCGCCGTACGCACCAAGAACGGTCCTCGACCTCAGCCCCGGCGCAGGGCCTCGAACTGCTCCGGCTTGAAGCCCAGGCTGAGGCGGCCCTGCCCCCAGTCGACCAGCGGGCGCTTGATGACGCTGGGCTGGGCCAGCATCAGGGCCTGGGCGGACGGCGCATCCACCACGCTCGCGCGCTGGGCCTCGTCCAGCTTGCGCCAGGTGGTCCCGCTGCGGTTGACCAGGGCTTCCCAGCCCAGGCTGGCCTGCCACTGCGGCAGCAGGGCCTCGGGCACGCCGGCCTTCTTGTAGTCATGGAACTCATAGGCCAGGCCCTGCGTGTCCAGCCAGCTGCGGGCCTTCTTGACCGTGTCACAGTTGGCGATGCCATACACCTTGATCATCTGATCCTCTCTTGTGCGGTTAGGGAGTGCAGAGGCCGGCGCGGGCTGCGGCTACCATCCATCCATGATCCCCTGGCTGGCCCCCGATTCCCTGGATTTTCCCCCGGCCTGGCAGGCCCTCGGCCCGGACTCCGAAGCGCCGGGTCTGCTGGCTGCCGGCGGCGACCTGTCCACCACGCGGCTGAAACTGGCCTATGCACAAGGCATCTTTCCCTGGTATGCCAAGGGCCAACCCATCCTCTGGTGGAGCCCCGACCCGCGCATGGTGCTGCAGACGCGCCATTTCAAGCTCTCGCGCTCGCTGCGCAAGACCCTGCAGCGCTTCCGGCAAACGCCGGGCTGCGAGATTCGCGTGGACAGCGCCACGGCCGAAGTCATCCGCGCCTGCGCCAGCAGCCCGCGGGAAGGCCAGAGCGGCACCTGGATCCTGCCCGAGATGCAGGCCGCCTACCGGGCCCTGGCCCGCGAAGGTGTGGTGCACAGCGTCGAGACCTGGATGGACGGCGAGCTGGCCGGCGGGCTGTACGGCGTCAACATCGGCCGCATGTTCTTCGGCGAGTCCATGTTCATGCGCCGCAGCGACGCCTCCAAGATCGCGCTGGCGGCCTTGGTCTGCCTGTGCCGGCACCATGGCATCCCCTGGATCGACTGCCAGCAGAACACGCGCCATCTGTCCTCGCTGGGCGCCTTCGAAGTCCCCCGTCGGGACTTCGAGGCCCATCTGCGAGCCAGGGTTGCCGAAGAGGCGCCGCAGGATTGGTCCTATCATGCAGGGCTGTGGACCCTGCTGGATTCCCCTGAACGGGATCGAGCCAACCCGCCCGACTGACTTCCTAGCCCTGCTGCCACCGTGACGCATCCCAAGGAACTTCCGCTGGCCGAGCTGCAGTTCTACGCGACGGCGCCCTATCCCTGCAGCTACCTGCCGCAGCGCCAGGCGCGCTCGCAGGTGGCCACCCCCAGCCACCTGATCCATGCCGACGCCTACTCCGGCCTCGTCGAGGCCGGCTTCCGACGCAGCGGCATGTTCACCTACCGGCCCTTTTGCGAAGGCTGCCAGGCCTGCGTGCCCATGCGCATCCCGGTGGCCGACTTCAAGCCCTCGCGCAGCCAGCGCCGCGCCTGGCTGCAGCACCAGGGCCTGCAGGCCCGCGTGATGCGCCTGGGCTTCTCCGAGGAGCATTACCAGCTCTACCTGCGCTACCAGGCTGGCCGCCACAGCGGCGGCGGCATGGACCACGACAGCGTGGACCAATACACCCAGTTCCTGCTGCAGTCCCGCATCAACTCCCGCCTGGTCGAGTTCCGCGAGCCCCGTCCGGACGGCAGCGCGGTGCTCAAGATGGTCTCCATCCTGGACATCCTCACCGACGGCCTCTCGGCGGTCTACACCTTCTACGAGCCCGAGCCCGGCACCAGCTACGGCAGCTACAACGTGCTGTGGCAGATCGAGCAGGCGCGGCAGCTGCAGCTGTCCCACCTCTACCTCGGCTACTGGATCGCCGAGAGCCCCAAGATGGCCTACAAGGCGAGGTTTCTGCCCCACGAGCTGCTGCGGCAGGGACGGTGGGTGCGGGTGGAGCGCTAGGGCGGCTGTCGCTTCCGTCGACCGAAGGCTGAAGCCGGATCAGGCGAAGGTATTGATGTGTCGCCCGAGACTGCCTTCGGTGGCCAGTGCGGGCGGCCGAGGCAGGGCCGCAAGCAAGGCGGCGGCACCAGCGGCTTGCGCATCGATGGCCTTGCGCAGCACCAGCAGGCTGGCGGCGTTGCGAACGGAACCAGCAGGGCTGCCCGAGGCATCGTTGACTGCTGCGGCGACGCTGCTGGAGGTGCTGATGTCCATGTAGGCACTATCGGCGGATTGGGCGCAGGCTTGAGTCTGGACCGCGCGAAAAATACTTCAGCCTGCAGGCATCTCCCCAAGCGTCTGGGCGGCGCTCTGCAGCCCGCCCAGCACCCTGTCGGCCACCTCCTGCGAAAAGCCGACTGGCAGCGCCCGCTGTACCTCGCCGATGACGGCCGGCGTGCGCTCGACGAGCGCCTGGATCAGCGGCTCCGCCGTCTCGCCATAACCGAAGCGCCGCGCCGTGCTGTTGAAGTGCCGGCGCTGGATGCGTTCGGCTTCGTAGTGGCGGCTCTTCCCCACCAGGGCCATCGCGAGCTTGAGTTCCCGCGGGGACCATTGGTTCGGCCCATCGCCCATCACGGGATACGCCGACATGACGTCGTACAGCGGCGCCAGCCGGTAGCGCCCGCCGGGCAGCAGGTGGAGGCTGAAGTTCTTCGCGTGGCCGTCCGGGGCCCGCAGCATCCAGAAGAGCAGCTGGGAGGCCATCAGGGTGCGCAGGTCACGCTCGGCGTCAACCGACTGCTGCAGCAAGTTGAAGAGGGTGCCGAGCCCGGGGCCGCCGTCCGCCTCGTACTTGCGCAGCGGCGAGGTGCCGGTCGCCTGGCAGAAGTCCTCCTGCACCAGGCGCAGCAGGCGTTGGCCATCGCTGGCGATCACGCGGTCGAAGCGTTCGACGACCAGCACCCGCTGGCGGCCGAAGCTGGCGATCTCGGCCCGAGGTACCGGCAGGCCATAGGCGGCGAGCAGTTGCAGGCACAGCCACTCGTTGTCCACCGAGGTGCTGAAATCCGCCTGCCGGCCGCCGACCAGGCCCAGCGGCAGCTTGAAGATGTGCGTGGTCGGGGTCGCGCCGCGCGGCTTCATCCAGCGGCCGTTCCAGCGCAGATAGGCGTCCTTCTCCTGGGCGCCGGCCAGGGAAATGCGGAAATCGTCGTCGGGGTCGCGGGCCGCGCCAAAGCGCCCGGGCGTCACGACCTCCAGCAGATGCCGTTCGATGGCCGCCTCGTCCAGCTCGACGCCTTCGACGCGATCCTGCCCTTCAGGATCAGCGCCCTCGGGCAGGAACTGCAGCGCGCCCACGCAGTCGCGGCCGATGGCGCCGAGCAGGTCGAAGGCCTCCACCGAGCCGGTGCGAAAGCGCTCGGCCACGCGCTTGCGGATGACGGGGCTGTCGGGCAGCAGGTTGTCGAAGTAATGCTCGACCGCCGGCCCCTTCAAAGGCTCATCGCCGAGGCCGAAGGGCAGCGACAAGGACAGGGGCCGGCCCACGGCCGAGGCGCGCCAGGCCGGGTCGTACTGCAGTTCCATCTCGCTGCGGGCGCCGACGGTCCAGCGCCCGACATGGCGGCCGTTGGCCCACAGGGCGAGGGTCTGGGTCTTGAGGCGGCGCGCCATCTCACCACTCCGGCGGCGCGGGCTCCTGGACCTGGACTCCGCCGGGGGCTGGCGCCGTCCCCTGGCGCGGGGCCAGGCTCAGCTCCAGCCCGACCACGGCGCACCAGGTCAGCAACTGCTTGACGCTGAGCTCCTCCGCATGCCCTTCCAGATGGGACACCCGGTTCTGGCTCAGGCCCAGCCGCGCGCCCACCTCGGCCTGCGTCAGGCCGCGCTGCTTGCGGGCGGCGCGCAGCAGCTGGCCGAGCTGCAGGGCGGTGAGCAGGGGCTGTGGAGGGGACATGGGGGGAAGCATTGCGGTGGAGGTGATCATCAAGCATCTGTTTTTCAGATAAATTCAATTTATCCGTAAAGGAGATACTTTGCAAATATCCGTTTTTCAGATATGGCGACATCAGCCCGATCGACCGGATGGAAGCGCCCTGCGTCGGCGAAACTCAGCGCCCATCCCTGGCAGGCGCTTCCCGCCCACGCCGCATGGCTCCCTGCAAACACCTAGCCTCCCAACGTCCCTGACCCACCATCGCCCGCCCCTGGGCGATCTGCGCATCTGGTCTCGTACTGGTCATCAACCTTACACGGGGTTACCGTGGTACTAGGTGTTTGTATCAATGTTTTTGCATAAAGTGGTATCTAAAGTGCATACCACTACAAGACTACTGGTGGTACTGGTCTGGTAGCTGCGGACCGAGGGTGTTGTTGAGCCTCCGGTCTTCTCTCGGGCGCGAAGACGCCCAGCGCAAGATCAGCAGCGCAGGTTGAACGCAGGAGACCCGTTCATGTTTGCAAGCGCAGTACCTCATGGCACCTTCGCCATGGCCCCTCCGTCGCGCGGCCCGGCCCGCGCCCTGTCCCTGCTGCGGACGACGTTCGCGGCCCTGCCTCTGGTCCTGGTGGCCAGTCACGCGCAGGCCGTCAACTGCAGCGGGCTCCCGGTCTGGAGCAGCACCGGCACCTACACCTCGGGCCAGCAGGTCCAGGAGTCCGGCAAGGCCTACAGCGCCAATTGGTGGACCCAGGGCCAATCGCCCGCCGCCAACTCCGGCGCCTGGGCCGTCTGGAAGCTGCTGGGCCCCTGTGATGGCGGTGGCGGTGGCGGCGGCACCGATCCCGCCAACAAGCCGCCGCTGGCCGCCTTCACCAGCAGCGTGGACCGCTTGAGCGTATCGCTGGATGCCAGCACATCCAGCGACCCAGACGGGCAGATCAGCAGCTACCAATGGAGCTTCGGTGACGGCAGCAGCGGCAGCGGCGCCAAGGTCACGCATGCCTATGCGGCGGCCGGCACCTATGCCGTGAACCTCACCGTCACCGACAACAAGGGGGCGACCGGCGCCAAGTCGCAGTCCTTCAGCCTGGCCGTCGTGGTCAAGGACCCGGCCACGGGCAAGTACGTGCTCAAGCAGTCCGATGTGCTGGCCACCGAGGCCAAGCTGACGGACACCGCCCTGTTCCGTGCCGTCAAGGCCTCGATCGCAACGCGTGACAACGCCGTCGTCACCGCGGTGGCCCCCGGCCTGGCCGGCAATCCCGAGAACGTCAAGCGCGTCGAGAAGCTGCTGCCGGCCAGTCAGTGGACCTACCTTTTTCCGCTGCGCGACAAGTCCTACACCTACACCGGCCTGCTGCAAGCCATCGCCAAGTTCTCGGGCGTCTGCATGACGTACACGGATGGCCGGGACTCCGACGCCATCTGCCGCAAGACCCTGGCCACCATGTTCGCCCACTTCACGCAGGAGACGGGCGCACATGACCCCAACAACACCATCCCGCAATGGCGCCAGGCCCTGTACTTCGTGCGTGAGGCCGGCTGCAGCGAGTCCACCTACGGCTGCCCCTACAACAACGAGTGCAACCCCACGACCTGGCAGGGCCAGACCTGGCCCTGCGGCAAGGACACGCAAGGGCGCTACAAGCAGTACTTCGGCCGCGGCGCCAAGCAGCTCTCGTACAACTACAACTACGGCCCCTTCTCCGACGCCATGTTCGGCGACGTGAAAGTCCTGCTCAACAACCCCGAGCAGGTGGCCGACACCTGGCTGAACCTGGCCTCGGCCGTGTTCTTCTACGTCTACCCGGCCTCGCCCAAGCCCAGCATGCTGCATGTGGTCGACGGCACCTGGAAGCCCAATGCGGTCGACACGGCCGCCGGCATCAAGCCGGGCTTCGGTGCCACGACCAACATCATCAACGGCGGCATCGAGTGCGGCCAGGGCTACGAGAAGCCGCAATCCGTCAACCGCATCGCCTACTACCGTGAGCATGCGGCCGCCCTGGGCGTGCCCATCCCCCCCACCGAGGAGCTGGGCTGCGCCAACCAGAAGTCCTTCACCGTCGGCGGTGCCGGCGCGCTGGACATCTACTGGGACCAGGACTGGTCCTATCACGCGGACATGCCCGAGGGCAAGGCCTTCGCCTGCAAGCTGGTGGGCTACCAGACCGCGTATTTCTCCCTCAAGGCCGGGGACTACCAGCGCTGCGTCGAGAAGTACTTCGACGTCATCGTGAAGCCCTGACCCGCAAGCGCAGTTCCCTTTTCCCTTTTCCCTTTCCTGACTCCTCCCGCTGCCGGACCCTGGCCTCGTGCCAGCGGTCCTGGCTTCGTGCACCCTTCTCACGAACCATCAAGGATCCACCATGCATCAACGCACGGTACTTGCGCTGCTGATCGGCAGCAGCGTCTTCCCCGCCTTCGCCTACAACTGCACCGGCGTGCAGACCTGGAGCGCCAGCGCCGTCTACACCGGCGGCGCCGTCGTCCAGCAGAACAGCCAGGCCTACCAGGCCAAGTGGTGGACCCAGAACGAGAGCCCCGCGCTCAAGTCCGGCCAGTGGGACGTCTGGAAGCAGCTGGGCGCCTGCGATGGCACGGTCAACCAGCCGCCGGTGGCCAGCTTCACCACCAGCAGCAGCGGCCTGGTGCTGAGCGTCAACGGCGGCGGCTCGACCGACCCCGACGGCAGCATCGCCAGCTACGCCTGGACCTTCGGCGACGGCAGCACGGCCACCGGCGCGACCGCATCGCGCACCTATGCCGCGGCCGGCACCTACACCGTCACCCTCACCGTGACCGACAACAAGGGCGCGAGCAGCAGCAAGAGCCAGTCCGTCACCGTCAGTGGCGGCGCCGTGAACCAGCCGCCCGTGGCCAGCTTCACCAGCAGCGCCAGCGGCCTGGTCCTGAGCGTCAACGGCAGTGGCTCGACCGACCCCGACGGCAGCATCGCCAGCTATGCCTGGACCTTCGGTGACGGCGGCACGGCCAGCGGCGCCACCGCAAGTCGCACCTATGCCGCCGCCGGCACCTACACCGTCACCCTCACCGTGACCGACAACAAGGGCGCGACCAACAGCAAGAGCCAGTCCGTCACTGTCACCAGCGGCACGGTCAACAAGCCGCCCGTCGTGTCCCTCAGCGCGCCCACCGACGGCAGCAGCGCCACGGACGGTGCCGTGGTCACCGTCTCCGCCACCGCCTCCGACCCGGACGGCAGCGTGGCCAAGGTGGCCTTCTACGACAACGGCGTGCTGATCGCCGAGGACACGACGGCGCCCTTCAGCATCAGCTGGACGGCCCGCGCCGGCGTGCATGACATCACCGCCCGCGCCACCGACGACAAGGGCGCCACCGGCGACAGCGGCAGCGCCCGCGTCACCGTCAGCGGCGGCGTCACCGGCGACGAGAAGTGCCGCCCGGAAGGCCTCTACACCACGCCCGGCACCTCGCCCGCCTACTGCAAGGTCTATGACGACCAGGGCCGCGAGCTGATGGGCGCCGACAAGCCGCGCCGCATCATCGGCTACTTCACCAGCTGGCGCACCGGTAAGGACGGCACGCCCGCCTACCTGGCCAGCAACATCCCCTGGGGCCAGCTGACGCACATCAACTACGCCTTCGCCCATGTCGACGGCAGCAACAAGGTCTCGGTGGGCAACACCGCCGACCCGAACAACGCCGCCACCGGCATGACCTGGCCCGGCGTGGCCGGCGCCGAGATGGACAGCACCCTGTCCTACAAGGGCCATTTCAATCTGCTCAGCAAGTTCAAGAAGCAGTACCCCAAGGTCAAGACCCTCGTCTCCGTGGGCGGCTGGGCCGAGACCGGCGGCTACTTCGACGACACCGGCAAGCGCGTGGCCAGCGGCGGCTTCTACACCATGACCACCAATGCCGACGGCAGCGCCAACACCGCCGGCATCAACACCTTCGCGGATTCGGCCGTGGCCTTCCTTCGCCAGTACGGCTTCGACGGCCTGGACATCGACTACGAATACGCCACCAGCATGAAGGACGCCGGCAATCCGGACGACTTCAGCATCAGCAACGCCCGCCGGGCCACGTTGATGAAGAACTTCGTGACCCTGATGCAGACCCTGCGCGCCAAGCTCGACGCCGCCGGCCAGCAGGACGCCCGCCACTACATGCTCACCGTCGCGGCGCCCGCCTCGGGCTACCTGCTGCGCGGCATGGAGACGTACCAGGTCACCAAGTACCTGGACTACGTCAACATCATGAGCTATGACCTGCACGGCGCCTGGAACCAGTTCGTCGGTCCCAATGCCGCGCTGTACGACGACGGCAAGGACTCCGAGCTGGTGGCCTGGAGCTACTACACCGCCGCGCAGTACGGCCGCATCGGCTACCTGAACACCGACTGGGCCTACCACTACTTCCGCGGCGCGATGCCGGCGGGCCGCATCAACATCGGCGTGCCCTACTACACCCGCGGCTGGAAGGACGTGACGGGCGGCACCAACGGCCTCTGGGGCACCGCCGCGCAGGCCGACCAGACCAAGTGCCCCCCGGGCACCGGCGGCGGCACGGTGCAGAAGTGCGGCGCCGGCGCCATCGGCCTGGACAACCTCTGGCATGACCTGGACGTGGCCAGCAAGGAAGTGCCGGCGGGCTCCAACCCCCTGTGGCACACCATGAACCTGGCCGCTGGCAAGAGCGGCAGCTACATCGGCGCCTATGGCCTGAACCCCGCCACCAATCCGCAGGACCAGTTCGTCGGCACCTACACCCGCTACTACGACGGCACGCTGGTCTCGCCCTGGCTGTGGAACGCCACCAAGAAGGTCTTCCTGTCCACCGAGGACGAACAGTCCCTGGGCGTCAAGGCCCAGTACGTGGCGGATCGCGGCATCGGCGGCGTGATGTTCTGGGAGCTGGCCGGCGACTACGCCTATGACAACGCCAAGGGCGAGTACGGCATGGGCAGCACGCTGACCACCCTGCTCTACAACAAGTTCAAGACCGCCGCCCCCTACGGCAACCGCCTGACCACGGCGACGATGCCCACCGAGGCCATCGACGTGCAGTTCAGCATCGGCGGCTTTGCCCTGGGTGACGCCAACTACCCGATCAACCCCACGCTCACCATCACCAACAAGAGCAGCCAGACCCTGCCGGGCGGCACGGACTTCAGCTTTGACATCCCGACGGCCATCCCGGCCTCGCTGACCGATCAGAGCGGCTTCGGCCTCAAGGTCGTCACCGACGGCTCGAACCCGGCCGGCAACAACATCGGCGGCCTGAAGAACGACTTCCACCGCGCGGCCTTCAAGCTGCCCTCCTGGCAGACCCTGGCCCCCGGCGCCAGCGTGGCGATCAAGCTCAACTACTACCTGCCCATGCCCACGCCCAGCAACTGGGTCGTGAGCTTCGGCGGCAAGAGCTATGTCCTGGCTCAGGAAGCGCGCCGCGGCACCACCAGCGTCACGCTCAACGCCCTGAAGACCGCCGTCAGCCGCGGTCGGGCTCAACAGCCCTGATCGGGGCAATCCAGGGATCCTGAAGCAGCGGCCCGCCGCCTCTTTCGAAGCGGCGGGCTCCCTCCCTCGACCTCTCTCTCACTTCAATCTCCATGAAACACGCATTCAAACTCGTCGCCCTGGCGGCCATCCTCGCGGCCGGCAGCGCCCAGGCCTACAACTGCACCGGCGTGCAGGTCTGGAGCTCCAGCGCCGTCTACACCGGCGGCGCCGTCGTCCAGCAGAACAGCCAGGCCTACCAGGCCAAGTGGTGGACCCAGAACGAGAGCCCCGCGCTCAAGTCCGGTCAGTGGGACGTCTGGAAGCAGCTCGGCGCCTGCGATGGCACCGGCAGTGACACCACCCCGCCCACCGTGCCCGCCAGCCTGGCCGCCAGCGGCATCACCGCCAGCAGCATCACCCTGAGCTGGGCGGCATCCAGCGACGCCGGCAGCGGCGTGGCCGGCTATGACGTCTACCGCAACGGCACGCTGGTGGGCTCGCCCACCGGCACCAGCTACGTGGACAGCGGCCTGGCCGCCAACACCAGCTACAGCTACACCGTCCGCGCCCGCGACAAGGCTGGCAATGCCTCGGCCCAGAGCGCCGCGCTGAGCGCCAAGACCAGCAGTGCCGGCACCTGCGCGAGCGCGCCCGCCACGCCGACCGGCCTCAGCGCCCCGTCCAAGTCCAGCACCGGCGTGAACCTGAGCTGGAATTCCGTGCCCGCCGCCCCGAACTGCACGGTGCAATACCGCGTGCTGCAAGGCACGGCCCAGGCCGCGCAAGGCCCCGCGACCACGGCCAGCATCAACGGCCTGACGCCCGACACCGACTACAGCTTCAGCGTGCAGGCGGTGAGTGAAGCCGGCGCCTCGCCCGCCTCGCCCGCCCTGACCGTGCACACCGACAAGGCCACGGTCGGCGGCAAGAACGTGCTGGGCTACTTCGCGCAGTGGGGCATCTACGACCGCAAGTACTTCGTCAAGAACATCGACAGCAGCGGCTCCGCGCCCCTGCTCACGCACATCAACTACGCCTTCGGCAATGTGCGCAACAACAAGTGCGAAGTCGGCGTGACGGTGCCGGTGGACGAGAAGACCGGCGTGGGCGGCGATGCATTTGCCGACTACACCAAGTCCTTCGACGCCGCCAGCAGCGTCGACGGCAAGGCCGACGCCTGGGACGCCCCGCTGCGCGGCAACTGGGGCCAGCTCAAGAAGCTCAAGGCCAAGTACCCCAAGCTCAAGGTGCTGATCTCACTGGGCGGCTGGACCTACTCGCGCGGCTTCTCCGAGGCTGCGAAGCCCGAGAACCGCGCGGCCTTCGTCAAGAGCTGCGTGGACGCCTACATCAAGGGTGACCTGCCCTCCGTGGAATACGCGGGCGGCCCCGGTGCCGCGGCCGGTCTCTTCGACGGCATCGACATCGACTGGGAGTACCCCGCCGCCTGCGGCCTGGCCTGCGGCAAGCCGGAAGACACGGCCAACTTCACCGGCCTGCTGGCCGAGTTCCGCAAGCAGCTCGACGCCATCCGCCCGGGCCTGCTGCTGTCCATCGCCGCACCCGCGGGGGTCGACAAGATCCGCGTGATCGAGCCGGACAAGTTCCATCCCTACGTGGACTTCATCAACGTCATGACCTATGACTTCCACGGCGGCTGGGAAGACACCACCGGCTTCCACTCGCCGCTGTACGGCAACAGCAGCGATCCGGCCACCGGCGACGTGAAGTCCTACAACACCGACGCCGCCCTCCAGGCCTACCTGAACAAGGGCGTCCCGGCCAACAAGCTGCAGATCGGCATCGGCTTCTACGGCCGCGGCTGGACGGGCGTCGCCAACGTCAACAACGGCCTCTACCAGAAGGGCACGGCCGCGCCGGGCAAGTACGAGAAGGGCATCGAGGACTACAAGATCCTCAAGACCCTGGGCTACCCCAGCTTCGTCGACCCGCAGAGCCGCGCGCAGTGGATCTACAACGGCACGACCTTCTGGAGCTTCGACACCCCGGCCCAGATCACCGAGAAGATGGGCTACGCCAAGAACAAGGGCCTGGCCGGCGCCTTCTTCTGGGAGTTCAACGGGGACGACAGCCAAGCGACCTTGTTGAAGGCGATCAGCAGTGGCTTGAAGTGAGCATGTGGGCCCCTCGCCCAGGCTTGCCGCGCTGAACGCGGGCAAGTCTGGTCGGTCCCCCGGGGGGACGGAATGACCGGCGGCTTCGAGCCGCCGGTCATTCCACGCGGGCCGGCTTGGGGCGGCCCGGCGCTCGGCCCTGGGGGGCTGACGCCCCCTTGCCCCCTTCCTCGTTGGCCTTGATTGCGGCATTGAGCCGCAATCAAGGCCTCTTACGTTGGCGCTGGGCGTTGGGGGCTTGCGCCCCCTTGCCCCCTTCTCCGTTGGTACTGGGCACTTGGGGGCTGGCGCCCCTTGCCCCCTTGCCCCCTTGCCCTCTTCCCTGTTGGCGTTGATTGGGGCTTTGAGTCGCGATCAAGGCCTCTTTGGTTGGCGCTGGGCCTGGGGTCGGCGCTCCTTGCCTTTGTGTTTTGAGACGCTTCTTCTAGCTGTTATTTATCGATGGCGCGGGGGCAAGCACCAGGCGTTGCACGACTTCCTCAGCCAGCGCCAGGCAGCTGGTCAGGCCGGGGGATTCGATGCCCAGCAGATGCACGAGGCCCGCCCGGCCATGTCGGGCGGGCCCGTCTATTTGGAAGTCCATGGCGGCCTTGCCCGGGTGATGCAGCTTGGGCCGCACACCGCTGTAGGCCGGCTGCAGCGCGCCCTCGGGCAGTCCGGGCCAGTAGCGGCGGATGTCGGCCTCGAAGCCCTGCATGCGCGATGGTTCGACCGCATAGTCCAGGGTGTCGGGCTCGACGCCTTCAGGCAGCCATTGCACATCCGGCCCGAAACGGGCCTGCCCGCCCAGGTCCAGGGTCAGGTGCACGCCCAGGCCGCCTTCCTCGGGCATGGGATAGACCAGCCTCGAGAAGGGCGCACGCCCCTGCAGGCCGAAGTAACTGCCCTTGCAGAAAGCAGTGCCAAGCCCGGGCGGCAGGCCGGTGCCGGCCTCAGCCAGGGCCGTGGCCCACAGCCCGGCGGCATTGACCAGCACGCGGCTGCCCAGCTCCGTGACCTCGCCATCCGCCGACGCCACCTGCAGCACATGCATCCCATCCTGCGCGCTGCGCCAGCCCAGCACGCGGCTGCGGAGCAAGACCTGGCCCCCAGCGGCTTCCAGATCAGCCTCCAGCGCCTGCATCAAGGCATGGCTGTCGACGATGCCGGTGGAGGGCGACAGCAGCGCAGCGTCCGCCTGCAGCGCCGGCTCCAGCACCCGCGCTTCGGCGCCGTCCAGCCATTGCAGATCCTCGACACCATTGGCTCGGGCCTGGGCCGCCAGGGCCTGCAGGGCGACGCGCTGTGCGGGCGCCGTGGCCACCACCAGCTTCCCGCAGCGGCGGTGCGGCACGTGGCGGGACTCGCAGAACGCGTAGAGCAGCTGCTTGCCGCGCACGCAGCAACGCGCCTTGAGCGAGGCGGGCGGGTAGTACAGCCCAGCATGGATCACCTCGGAATTGCGCGAGCTGATGCCCTGCCCGATGGCGCCCTCCTGCTCCAGCACCAGGGTTTCCAGCCCATGCCGGGCCAACTCACGCGCCACGGCCAGGCCCACCACGCCTGCACCGATCACAAGGGCTTGTACGGTCTCCATGCGGGCATTCTGCCTGCGCCTCTGGCGCCGACTTTTTCACGCAGAGCGGCAAATGCTGCGGCCGGCTGGTGTTTTTCCCCTCGCGAGGCACTTGTCGCCTGCAAGACACTCCGTCCACGGCAGCGCCTCTTGTGATCTTGACAAGCCGCAAGAGGATCGCTGCCGCAGCCAGCCGGACTGTCCACAGTCCCCAGGCCGCCCTCGAGGGCACCCCGCCGGTACGGCCATCAAGAGCCGACTGCACCGGGGTGACGGGCAGCCTGGCCTGCAGAGCGGGACCTGAGCCCGCCCCTGGCGCCAGGGAGCCGTCGGTCGTCCCAGCCTTCATGGGAGCGACCCTGATGCGCGTGCCCCACCGGAGGAGCTTGCAAGAACATGAATGAGAAGAACACGAGTGAGGAATCCCGCCGCGTGCTGATCGTCGATGACAGCCGCGCCATCCAGGCCATCATCCGCCGCATCCTGCAGGACGGCGAACTGGGCCCCCTGCAGATCCAGACCGCCAGCGACGGCGCCGAGGCGCTGGAGCGCATGCACGATTTCAAGCCGGATCTGGTGGTCTCGGACTGGCACATGCCGGGCGTCTCCGGCATCGAGATGCTGCAGACCCTGCGCCAGATCGGCCAGGGCCATGTGCCGGTGGGCTTCGTCACCACGGAGACCAACGCGCACTGCCTCAACCAGGCCCGCAGCAACGGCGCGGCCTTCGTCGTGCACAAGCCCTTTGACGACGCCACGCTGCGCCGCGTGGTGCACGACTCGCTCTATGGCCAGTCCGCCCTGCGCGAGCAGTCCGCCAAGCCCAAGGCCGCCGCCGCGCCCGCAGCGGTGCTGCCGGGCGCACTGCAGTCGCTGGGCCTGGCCCAGCAGCAATTGCACGCCCTGCTCTGCACCCGCAGCTTCGACCTGCTGAAATCCGAGACCCGGCACGATTTCGACCAATACCCGCTGCTGGTCGGCTTGTACGGTTGCACCGGCCGCAAGACGGCCTATGGCGTGGGCCTGCTGGACGCCACCGCGGTCGCAATGATCGGCGGCGTGGCGCTGGCCCTGGGCAAGCAGGAGATCGTCAAAGCCATCCAGGCCCGCCAGCCCAGCCCCCGCATGGTGGAAGAAGCCGGCCGCTATCTGCGCGCCATGGCTGCCGTGCTGCAGAAACAGGCCGGCAGCGAGGTCCAGCTGGGCAGCGCCCGCCTCGCGCCACAGCCCTTCGACAAGCTCCAGCAGTTGCTGCAGCAGCCCACCGCCCGCACGGACCTGAGCCTCACGCTGCCTCAGCTGGGCAAGGAGAGCGGGATTGGGCGTTTGTGCTTTTTGCTGGTGTGAGGTGGGTGCAGCCGAGCCCGCCATGCCCCTCTTCGCCAGCTGAATCGCCGGCCACAGCTGCGGCCGTCAATCCAAGCCTTCGACCAGCTCGCGAACAGCGCGCAGACGGTCGGCTTCACTCATGGCAAGGAATCCGTCCAGCTCAAAACGCGCTGCCACGGCATCCACGATGGGATACATCTCTTCATCCTGGTGCTTCTTGAAGTCATGAGGATTGCTAAAGAGATGGCGAGCGTTCTTGCTGCTCAGGCGCGCCAGAAATTTCGTGGTCAGGTAGCAGGGCGACTTCATCTTCAATAGGCAGGTCTGCCTTGCGGTGTCCTCCCGCACCATGGACCCTTCGTCCCGGCATTCGCGGACGCGCCGCTTCACCTCGCCCAGCGTCGTGCGTCGCCACCAAGGCCGGCGGAACTCCAGCAAGGCGCCTATCCGGTCCAGCTCGTCTTCCGGCTGCTCGGGATCCTCAAAGCCCAGCGTCCGAGCGCCGATGAGGTACAGACCGTGGTCTTCAGGCCCGTACTCAACGATGTGGGGGTCCGCAGGATGCAGCACCTCGAACATCAGCGTCATCGGTCGCTTCGCGAAGAACTTCGCCAGCAGCCCGCGCTGTCTCGGCGCCAGCAGGTCCGTGATGTGGCGGACGTACTCGCTGTCTGGATCGAGACTGCCCTGCGTATGGACCAGCAACTCACCGCGCTTCAGTGGGTGGGGACTGATGATGCCCAGAAAGCCATTCAGCTTGAGTGACTCCACGACGGGCAGGTCGTCCGGGAGCGCCCTGCCGACGTCGCGCTCGCCGTAGTTGAATACCTTATCGAACGGGTTGGACACGATCTGGCCGCCGGCATCCAGCACGATCCCACGGGCCTTCAGCAGATAGGGCGACTCGTCCCAGGCGCCCTTCCAGAACACTTCCTTCGCATATTTGTAGCAGCGAAACAGTTTGGAGGGGTCCAGGTTGCGGCGCACGAGCTTGCGGGTCGTGAGCGCTTCAAGCGCCTTGATAAGGCCGAACTGCCGCTCGGCATGCGCTTCCTGGTCATGCTCACAGGCGCGCACGCGCAGGGCCTGCTTGACCGCGGCCTGCACGCCGGCACCGGCCTCTCGCGCGGCCAGGAATTCGTCGAAGCGCAGCAGCCGCAGCTCACCGCGCTGGTAGCCCTGCGCTTCGATGGACACGATGCACGACTGCACGCTGGTCGCGGGCACATGACCCCGTATGACCAGATATTCATTGAGACCGGCTCGGTGGCCAGCCGCATACAGTGCGTCGGAGTCGACGTTGGGACGAAATCCGGACTGCCCGTGAACGATGTCGTCCTTCAGGCTCAGGTAGGGGTCGAAGCGATGGACGTCGCCATGCACGAAGGCCACCTTGGCCGGCTCGTAGGTGCAGTAGGCCGGCAAGGCACGCATGAAGGCCACCAGACGCCGCCGCCGCTCCTCGGGCAGCCTCAGCAGCGCCATCCCCGTCTCTGCATTGGCCCAGGATCCCCAGCGCTCGATGCCCTCGCGCTGCGCCTGATCGATGAACTTCACCAGTTTGGCTTCATGGTTCCCCTGCAGGCATTGCGCCGTACCGGCTTCGCAACTGCGCAGGACCAGTTCCAGCACGGCCACGGAGTCGGGTCCCCGGTCCACCAGGTCACCAAGAAACAGCAAGCGCCGCGCGGGGTCAGCGTGCCGCAGCACGCCCTCTTCAGGACGCCATCCGGCTTCATCCAGCAGCGCCAGGAGGTCGTCCAGCAAACCATGGACGTCGCTGACGACATCCAGCCGCGTGGTGGGAACCTGTCGGGGCACAAAGCAAAGCGTCTCCCCTCCAGCCAGCAGCCGATGGGGGAAACGAGAGCCTCTTTCAAATCCGTCGGCACCGCCGGACGGACCTGCCCCCGGCGTTGACGGGTGGCGCTGCAGCATCTCGCGAACGCGCCCTTCCGGCACCCAGTCGTCACGATCGCGCATCCGCCGCAGGCATTCGTCGAGCGGGGTGTCCACGATCAGCACGACCGCCTCAACGCCATGCGCTTCCGCGTGCTCAATCCAGGCCTGGCGGTCAGCGTCTGTCAGGTTGGTGGCATCGACCACCGTGGTCAGTCCGTGCCGCATGCGCTCGGCAACGATGGACTGCGCCATTTGATACACCACGTCGTTGGCGTCCTGCCGGACCTGCGTCTGAAGCCGGCCTTCGTTCAGAACAGGCAAGGTGCCGAGCACTTGGCGGCGCAGCTCGTCCATCGACACCCATGCCCCCTCAGGCAAGCCGCGCGCGCCTTGACGAAGGCGGGTCTTGCCCGCACCGGGCAGCCCTGACAGCACCAGCAGCGTGCCCGCATTGAAGGTGAGTGTGGATGAAGGCAGATTCATGGGAACGATGAGGAACCGGGCAGGCATGCGCGCCGGCGGCGACGGTGGATTGGAAGTGCAGTTCAGGCGCTGAGCCCCACCGCCGCAGTGGCTCGCGGCAGCGCTGCAGACTGTAGTCGAGAACAGCGCCTATCCAGACGCTCCGGCTTCCAGCCACCACGCACTCACCGCGGCCGCATCCGGGCTGAAGTCCCCGCACGCGATGCGCCGCGCGAGCTCATCGCGATCCAGGCTTTCGAAGGCGCTGACCTCGCCGTCCTGATTGCGAGGCACGAAGCCCGCGGGCAAGTGCAGTTCGAAGACATGCAGCCATTCGTCGTGCCAGCCCTCGGGTTCGAGGCGGCAGGTGCGCAGCCGCCCCATCAGGCGCAAGGGGCCGCATAGCGATGGCGGCACGCCCGCCTCTTCCCACAGTTCGCGCCGGGCGCATTGGACGAGGTCTTCGCCGGCCGGCAGGCCGCCCGCAGCGAGATTGTCCAGGCGGCCGGGATCGGTGGCCTTGTGCAGGGCACGCCGGCCGCACCAGAGCCGGCCTGCTTCGTCCACGCCGTTGACGTGCACGGCCTGGCTGCTCAGACCGAAGAAGCGATAAGCGGCGCGTTCCAGTTCGAAGAACAGCGGACCATGGGCAGGCCCCTCCCCCGCCGCCGGGGCCGGCGCCGGCCCCGGACCCGACACCGGCAAGCGGCAGCCGTAGCGCTCATCGCGCCAGCCCCGCACCCAGCCAGCCTCGCGCAGGCGCGCGGCCAGGGCCGCCAGCCAGGCGCTGCGCGCAGCGGGCTGCTCAGCCCCGCTGACGCAGGCCCAGGTCCGGGTCCGGGCCGTCGACAGCGCCACACCCAGCCCCCAGTCCGCCAGCACACGCTGATGCGCAGGCGCCAGCCAGCCGAGGTCATGCCCATCGAGCCGCCAGCGCCACCAGTCCGCAGGCGGGCGCCAAGCCTCGTCCACCACGCCCGGCTCAGCACCCAGACCCGCCATCGCACCGCCCTCCACCATGAAGCCGACAGCATGCCAGAGCCCGATGCAGGCCTGGCCGCAGCGCCAAAAAGAAAAACCCCGCAAGCCTTGCGACTTGCGGGGGTTGTCTTGGTGGGCGGTGCAGGGTTCGAACCTGCGACCCCTGCCGTGTGAAGGCAGTGCTCTACCGCTGAGCTAACCGCCCGGTATGCATGCGGCCGCAGCGACTTTTACAGATTTTCCAGAGCGCTCCGATGCGATCGCCGGAGCTGTTGCAGACGTCGCCAGCTGCTTGAAGCCGCTGGCTCGACCGCTTGTTCTGGTGGGCGGTGCAGGGTTCGAACCTGCGACCCCTGCCGTGTGAAGGCAGTGCTCTACCGCTGAGCTAACCGCCCGATCAATCTGTGTACTGGCGTCGCTGCCAGCCAAACCCTGTTGCTGCCCTGGTGAAGACTCACCGTTCGCACACCGTTCGCATCAACAAAGTTCGTTAACCGGGAAGCCCACGATTATGCCACGAGTTTTTCGGCTTGCACATGAATTTGCTGAAAAAACTCAAGCAAGCCGATCAGGCGGCAGGAGCGGCGGCTGCGTCGGCCTCCGGCGTCTTCCAGACACGCTTGCCGCCGCTGGCCTTGTCCAGCTCGGCCAGCACCTTCTCGTGCGCCGCCAGTTCCTCTTCGGTCGGCGCCAGGACCGGCAGGACGTAAGCGCTGAAATCGACGGCCGCGACGCGCGCATCGCCGGCGTCCTGGCCGCTGCCGCTGCCGGCGTCGTCCATCAGCAAGGCGTCCTGGCCGCGGGTCAGGCGGATGTAGACCTCGGCCAGCAGCTCCGAGTCCAGCAAGGCGCCGTGGAAGGTCCGGTTGGAGTTGTCCACCTCCAGGCGCTTGCACAAGGCGTCCAGCGAGTTGGCCTTGCCCGGGAACATGTCCCGGGCCATCAGCAGGGTGTCCCGCACGCCGCCGACGAAGTCGGTCACCAGCGGCCGGCCCAGGCGCTTGAGCTCGGCGTTCATGAAGCCGATGTCGAAGGCCGCGTTGTGGATCACCAGCTCTGCGCCGCTGAGGAACTCGACGATCTGGTCCACCACCTCGGCGAACTTGGGTTTGTCCGCGAGGAACTCGACCGTCAGGCCGTGCACGCGCACGGCTTCTTCGTCGATGTCCCGCTCGGGGTTCAGGTAGAGGTGCAGGTTGTTGCCCGTCAGCTGACGGTTCACCATTTCCACGCAGCCGATCTCGATGATGCGGTCGCCGGCTTCGGCGCGCAGGCCGGTGGTTTCGGTGTCGAAGAAGATTTGTCGCATGGGAGGGTCAGGTCTTGCTGCCGCGCCGGCTGGCCCAGGCCCAGATCCCCAGGCCCGCCAGAATCATCGGCATGCACAGCCATTGTCCCCGACTCAGGCCCAGGGCCTGCAGGCCCAGGTAGACGTCCGGCTCGCGGAAGAACTCGATCACGAAGCGCTGCAGGCCGTACAGGAAGAGGAAGACGCCCGAAATCTGCCCGGTCAGGCGCGGCTTGCGGGCATACAGCCACAGCAGGCCGAACAGCACCACGCCTTCGCCGAAGGCCTGGTAGAGCTGCGAGGGATGGCGGGGTTCGGCCGTCGGCGCCTGCGGGAACACCATGGCCCAGGGCAGGCTGGCGTCGGCGGGGCGGCCCCACAGCTCGCCGTTGACGAAGTTGGCGATGCGCACCAGCCCGAAGCTGAAGCCCACGCAGGGCGCGACCAGGTCCGTCACCTCGAAGAAGCGCCAGCCGCGCCGCCATGCGAACACGGCCAGGGCCAGCATCACGCCCAGCAGCCCGCCGTGGAACGCCATGCCGCCGGTCCAGACCTTGAAGATCTCAAGCGGATTGGCCAGGTAGTACTCGGGCTTGTAGAAGAACACGAAGCCCAGGCGCCCGCCCAGCACCACGCCCAGCACACCGTAGAAGAGCAGGTCGTCCAGGTGCAGCGGCGTCCAGGGCTGCGTGACCAGCCCCGGCTGGCGGATGCGCCAGCGGGCCAGCAGCATGAAGACGGCAAAGCCGGCCAAGTAGGCCAGGCCGTACCAGTGCACAGCCAGGGGGCCGAGCCGGAAGGCAATGGGATCGAACTGGGGATGCACCCACATGGCGTGGTCCTCGAAGGTCCAGGATTGGTCAGGCGCGCATCATAGTGGCCCGCATGGCGCACTCGCAGTGCCGTCCACCTCTACCCGGCCGGATCACCCCGGTGGCGCCTGCAATGCGGCCAGCGAGCGCCGCACCTCCTGCTCGTTGCGCTGGTGAAGATGGCTGCCGGCCAGGTAGCGCTCGTAGGCGGCACGCGCCTGGGCCTTGTCGCCCAGGCCTTCGTAGGCATTGCCCAGGCGCTGGTCCAGCGGCAGCAGTTCGGCCCCCTCAAGCTTGCGGGCGCGCTGCAGCCAGTCGATGGCTTCCTCGAAGCGGCCCTGGTCCTGGGCGAGCCGGGCCATCAGGTAGGGGCCGGTCGCCTGCCGGGGCTGGTCCCGCATCAGCTGCTCGTAAAGCCTGCGGGCGCGGTCCCACTGGCGTTCCTTGACGAACTGGCGACCCAGCTGACCATAGGCCACCCGGGCGTCGAAAGCCAGGCGCAGGTCCGAACCGATGCGCAGCGCCTTGAGTTCGCGTTCGGCCTCGGCCCATCCCTCATCGGCCAGGGCGACGAAGATGCGCAGCATGCGCGCCTGCTCCGGATTGACCTTGCGCCAGTCCTGCTCCAGCTGGCGTGCCTGGCTGCGGCTGCCGCCTGCCAGCATGGGCACCGCGAGGTAGTACTGCGCCAGCGCGCTGCGGATCTCGTAGCTGCGCGGGTCCAGCTCGAAAGCCCGCTGCAGATGCCGGCGGATCTGCGGACTGAGGCTCAGGGCCTTGAGTGCCCCGCCGCGCACCGCCTGCACGCTCAGCAGCGAGCCCAGCACGTAGTGGCAGGCGGCCGAGTCCGGCTGACGCTCGATGCACGCCTGCATCTGCCGCTGTGCCGGCTCCAGCGCTTCAGGCCGGCCCCATTCCAGGTCGGCCAGTGCCAGGGCCAGCTGTCCTTGGAGGTCATTGGCATCGGCGGCCAGGCGGGCCTGGGCTGCACGCTCCAGATCGATGGCCTGGCCTGCGGCGAACAGCGCCTGCAGCGAGGGGTCGCTCAGCACGGCAGCACCGGCATGCACCGGCAGGTTCAGGCACAACAGAAGCAGCAGCCCGCTCAAGGCGGGCCTGCGGGGCAAGGTCAGAAAACGGGCGACGCGAAGCATGGCCGTGATGCTAAGGCCTGCGCCGGGGGCCAGCCCCGCCGCACGTCCATCACCCCAATTCGGCGAGACGTTTCCGGGCGTCCTCGGCGAACCGCTTGCTCGGCAGCTTGCCGGCCAGGTAGCGCTCGAGCGCCACCTTGGCCTGGGCCTTGTCCCCCTTGGCCTGCAGCATCAGGCCCAGGCGATAGTCGATGGGCAGGTCCTTGGCACCCTCCAGGCTGCGGGCCTGCTCGAAACAGCGCGCCGACTCGTCCCAACGCTGCTCGGCAGCGGCCACGCGTGCCAGGCCGAAGGGGCCCAGGGCCGCCTGCGGTTGCTCCTTGATCAGCTGCTCGAACCAGCTGCGCGCCTTGCCCAGCTGCTTGTCCTGCAGATAGCTCAGCCCCAGGCCGGCCCATTGCTGCACCCAGGCGCGGTTGAGCCCCTGCTCCTTGCCCGGCTTGTAGGCCTTCAGCTCGCGCTCGGCGCCGGCCATGTCGCTGTCGTTCTGCAGCACGCGGGCGCGCAGGAGGTGGGCGAGCTCGGGCTGGCTGTCGCGCACCTCGTCGGCCAGGGCGCGGGCCTTGCTGGCAGAGCCGCCGGCAATGCCGGGAGCCATCAGGTAGAACTGCTGCAAGGCCTCGCGCGCCTCGAAGGACCGCGGATCCAGCTCCAGCGCCTTCTGGAAGGACTCCTTGATGCGCCCGGTCAAGGTCATGGCCTTCATCATGCCGCCGCTCATGGCCTGTGCCCCCAGCACCTGGCCCAGCGCGTAATGGCAGGCCAGCTCGCGCGGCTGGCGCTCCACGCACTGCTGCAGAAGCTTGGCCTGGGCCTCGATCTTGGCGGCATCCGCATCCTGCAGGCTCAGCAAGGCCGCGGCGGCCAGGCCTTGGGCGTCATTGGGATCGGCCTTCAGCCGTGCGCGGGCCAGGGCTTGCAGCTCTTCGTCGCGGTCGGCGTCCAGGGCCTGCTGCAGCGCAGGATCCTTGAAGACGGCGGCCTGCGCCAGGCCCGCACCCAACAGGGCAGCAAGCAGGGCCAGACGGATGAGCGGACGCGGGGCATTTCGGGGCATGAAGCATCTCCTCTTTGTTGGCGTGTCGGCGTTCAACGGCTGCATTCGCGCGCCGTTGACCGGGCCGGCGCCTGCGGGGGTGCCGGCGCCGGGCCGCAGGGCGATGTGCGCCCTGGCGCGCATTCTGCCGCCAGGCGCCGCATGACTTCCGGCTATTTCTGGCCCGGCACCCGCTCGGGATTTCCCTTCAATGCCTGCCTCACATGCGCCACGAACCCGGCCACCACGGGCGCGGCAGGTTCGCGCCAGATCAGGCGGGTCTCGCAGCGCGGCAGGCCCGGCAGGCGCAGGGCCCGGTAACTGACGCCGGCCCGCTGCAGGGCCATCACCGAGCGCGGCACCCAGGCCACGCCCATGCCCGAGGACACCAGGTTGATGATGGTCTGCATCTGGATGGCCTCCTGCGCGATCTGTACCCGCCGCCCCTGCGCGGCGTAAAAGCCCAGCACCGCGTCGTGCAAGGAAGGCGCGATCTCGCGGGGGAAGATGATCAGCGGCGCATCCAGCAAGGCCTTGGACGCGTTGGCCGCCGCGCCGTCGGCATACGCCAGCACCATCGGTTCTTCCGACAGCCGCAGGGTCTCGAAGCCCGCGGGCGCGGCGTCGGGCGCATGGATCACGAAGCCGGCGTCCAGCTCGTCGCGCTCGAAGGCCTGCAGCTGCACATCCAGCGTGGCCTCGCGCAGCTGCAGGGCCACCTCGGGAAAGCGCTCGCGGAACTGGCGCAGCCACTGCGGCATCTCGCCATAGCCGACCGTGGAGACGAAGCCCAGGCGCAGCCGCCCGCTGATGCCCGCAGCTGCCGAGCGCGCGACCGCCGGCAGGACGTCCGCCTGCGCCAGCAGTGCTTCCGCCTGCGGCAGCAGGGCGGCGCCCGCAGCGCTGAGCCGCACGCTGCGCCGGCTGCGCTCGAACAGGACCACGCCCAGGGCCTGTTCCAGTTTCTGCATGGCCAGGCTCAGCGGCGGCTGCGTCATGTGCAGGCGCTGCGCGGCCCGGCCGTAATGCAGCTCGCGGGCCAGCACGCAGAACTGGCGCCAGGTTCGGAGCTCGATCATTGATACACCCTATGAATCAATTCATGGCTTTATATATATTGGACACGATATCCGCTCATGCACATACTGGCGCCTGCTTCAGCCGCACCCTGCGGCTCTTCGCTGACCGGAGACCTCCCCATGAGCTACAACCGCCGCTCCAAGAACATCACCGAAGGCGTGGCCCGCGCGCCCAACCGTTCCATGTACTACGGCCTGGGCTACAAGGAGGAGGACTTCGGCAAGCCCATGATCGGCGTGGCCAACGGCCATTCCACCATCACGCCCTGCAACAGCGGCCTGCAGCGCCTGGCCGATGCAGCCGTCGAGGGCCTGAAGGCGGCCGGCGCCAACCCGCAGATCTTCGGCACGCCCACCATCAGCGACGGCATGGCCATGGGCACCGAGGGCATGAAGTACAGCCTGGTTTCGCGCGAGGTGATCTCGGACTGCGTGGAAACCTGCGTCGGCGGCCAGTGGATGGACGGCGTGATGGTCATCGGCGGCTGCGACAAGAACATGCCCGGCGGCATGATGGGCATGCTGCGCGCCAACGTGCCTTCGCTCTACGTGTACGGCGGCACCATCCTGCCGGGCAAGTACAAGGGCCAGGATCTCAACATCGTCAGCGTCTTCGAGGCCGTGGGGCAGTTCTCGGCCGGCAAGATGGACGAGCGCGACTTCTGCGAGATCGAGAAGCGCGCCATTCCCGGCAGCGGCTCCTGCGGCGGCATGTACACCGCCAACACCATGAGCTCCTCCTTCGAGGCGCTGGGCATGAGCCTGCCCTACTCGTCCACCATGGCCAATGTCGAGGACGAGGTCGTGGAGAACGTGAAGAAGGCCGCGGCCGTGCTGGTCGAGGCCGTCAAGCAGGATCTGAAGCCGCGCGACATCGTCACCAAGAAGGCCATCGAGAACGCCGTGGCCGTGATCCTGGCCACCGGCGGCTCGACCAATGCCGTGCTGCACTACCTGGCCATCGCCCACGCCGCCGAGGTGGACTGGACCATCGACGACTTCGAGCGCATGCGCAAGAAGGTGCCGGTGCTGTGCAACCTCAAGCCCAGCGGCCAGTACCTGGCCATCGACCTGCACCGCGCCGGCGGCATCCCGGCCGTGATGAAGGAGCTGCTCAAGCACGGCATGCTCCATGGCGACGCCATGACCATCACCGGCAAGACGGTGGCCGAGAACCTGGCGGACGTGCCCGATCTGTCGCCGGACCAGGACGTGATCCTCCCTGTCACCCAGCCCCTCTACGCCGAAGGCCACCTGGCCATCCTCAAGGGCAATCTCTCGCCCGAAGGCGCGGTGGCCAAGATCACCGGGCTCAAGAACCCGGTCATCACCGGGCCGGCGCGCGTCTTCGACGACGAGCAGTCCGCGCTGGCCGCCATCATGGCCGGCCAGATCAAGGCGGGCGACGTGATGGTGCTGCGCTACCTGGGCCCCAAGGGCGGCCCCGGCATGCCCGAGATGCTGGCCCCCACCGGCGCGCTGATCGGCCAGGGCCTGGGTGAAAGCGTGGGACTGATCACCGATGGCCGCTTCTCGGGTGGCACCTGGGGCATGGTGGTCGGCCATGTGGCACCGGAAGCCTACGAGGGCGGCACCATCGCCCTGGTGCAGGAGGGGGACAGCATCACCATCGACGCCCACCAACTGCTGCTGCAAGTGCATGTGAGCGACGAAGAGCTGGCCCGCCGCCGCACCCACTGGACGCAACCGGCGCCGCGCTACACCCGCGGCGTGCTGGCCAAGTTCGCCCGCAATGCGGCCAGCGCCAGCGTGGGTGCGGTGCTGGACAAGTTCGACTGAACCGGCCGGTCCATCTAGGCCAGGAACGAGGCCCTGCCGGACACCGTCCTGGCAGAGCCTCTATACCTGTGCTCAGGCGTTTGGGCGCCGGCCCGGAAGCTCAATGCCGCTGGCCGGGTTTGTCCCTTCCCAGGGCCTCCATGGCGCGCTGACGGCGCTTGCGCTGGCGTGCCTCCAGCCGGTCCATGGCCTTGCGCTGCGTATAGCCGCTGCCATCCGCCCAGACCCACCAGACCACGGCCAGCGCGAACGGACTCAGCACGGCGATCCAGCTCCAGCCGGCCACGAAGCCGATCTCACCGACCTTCAGCAAGATCAGCAGCACACCCACACCCACAAACCACATGGACGGATTCCTTTCCTTGTTCTTGACCCCAGGCAAGAAGCGCATCGCTGCCTTGGGTGATGGCGGCTCGTAGAATGGGCCGCACCGGTTCTGGCCTCACTGTAGAGCAGTTTGAGCCCAAGGCCATGCCCCCAATCCCTGACGCTTGTTTCGAGAGGAACCCATGAAGTCCACGCTGATCGCCGTCGCTGCCCTGGCCGCCGTCTTCACCGCCCCCGCCTTTGCCAGCCAGGAACTGGCCCAGAAGAAGAACTGCATGGCCTGCCATGCCCTGGACAAGAAAGTGGTCGGCCCAGCCTACAAGGAAGTGGCCGCCAAGTACGCCAAGGACAAGGATGCCGTGAAGAAGTTGTCCGAGAAGATCATCAAGGGCGGTTCGGGCGTGTGGGGCGCGGTCCCCATGCCTGCCAACGCCGTGACGCCCGCCGAGGCCGAGACGCTGGCGAAGTGGGTGTTGACAGTGAAGTGACCCCGGTACGCGCCGCGCACAGCGGCGCTACCGGCTGACCTTTGCTGCAACGCAGGAAGCAGTTCACGTCCGCTTCCATCTGAAGTTCCCGGCTTTGCATCGCTGGTTCCCGGCACCCCATTCCCGGAGGCTGCCGGGCCAGCATCCCATGCAGATGGCTCACTGGATGAGCCGCCACAAGGCAACGTGCAAAGCGCCCGGTCTTTGGCGGCCTGTGTCCGAGACAGCGTCAGAGAAGGCTCAGCACCTCCCCGACAGGCTTGCGAAGTTTCTGCGCCGGATTGCCTTTTCTCGCGCGACCGACGGTCACCACAATGGCTGGAACATCCTGGGGACCGAGCCCAAAGGCCTGCGCCAGCGCCGCCATGTCGAACCCGATCATCGGGCAGGACGCCAGCCCGAGGCCTTGTGCTGCCAGCATCAAGGTCATCGCGGCCAGGGATGCCGAGCGGATGGCTTCGTCCCGCTGAACTACCGGATTGGCACGATGGGCAGATTCTGCCTGCGCCACCCAGGCCTGCGCCACAGCCGCAGGCAGCTCACCTGCGTCGACCGAAGCCTGCAGCACCGTTGCCAATTGCGTATGCGCCGCCAGCGTGCCGCAGATGATGAAGGCAACGCTTGCGTCCACCAGCTTCTGCTGGCCAAAGCCGACGGCCCTCAGTCGCTCCTTGGCCTGCGGCGAGCGGACGGCGATGAATCGCCAGTTCTGGAAGTTGTAGGCCGATGGCGCGCGCGTCGCCAGTTGAACCAATGTGGCAATGACGTCGTCCGAGAGTGCGTGATCAGGGTCGAATTGCACGGTGGACGACCGGTTCTCTATGGCTTGCCAGACGGGATTGTTCATCTGAATGCTCTGCAAATGGCTCATTGATTGGGGTTGAGAAGGGGAACGGTCGCTGGCGGCTCAGGCCTGCCGCGCCGCTGCGCGCTGGACGGCAAGTACGCTGCTCAGCACCGCCAGCATGCCCAGCAGCGCGATGCCACCCATGCCCTGACCCAGCAGGGTCCAGCCCAGGACCACGGCGACCACAGGACTCAGCAGGCCCAGCGACGACACGGCCAAGGGCGACAGGCGTTCGATGCCTCGAAACCAGAGGACGTAGGCCAGCAGCGTGCCCGCCAGGCAAAGATAGGCGTAGCCCGAGTACTGAACGAGGGACAGCGCCGGGAGGGGGGCGTCGTACATCAAGGCCAAGGGCAGCAGCATCAAACCACCGACGAGCAGTTGCCAGCCGGCCGAGCTCAGGACCGGCAGCGAGGCGGCCCACCGCTGGGTGAGCCAACTGCCGGCAGCCATGCAACCGGCCCCCGCAAACGCGGCGGCGATGCCGATGGGTTCCCACACCGTCTGCGGCGACAACAGCAGCGCCGCCATGCCCAGCACGCCGAGCAGTCCGGCGCCCATGGCCTGCCGGCTCGGCCGTCGGTGATCGACGCGCCATGCGAGCGCCATGACCAGCAGGGGCTGAATCGCGCCGACAACCGCCGCCAGCCCACCGGGCAAACGCAAGGCGGCGACGAACAACAAGGCCTGGAAGGCTCCGATGTTCAGGGCGCCGAGCACCAGAATGCGGAGCCACTCGCTGCGCCGGGGTAGCTGGCGGACCAGCAGAAGCAGCAGGATGCCCGCTGGCAGGACCCGGAGCACGGCGGCCGTGAAAGGCCGATGGGGCGGCAGCAGTTCGGACGTGACGATATAGGTCGACCCCCAGATGAGGGGTGCGACTGCGGTCAACAGCGTGTCTTTCCGTGTGGAAGATGCCGAGGCGTTGGGCATGAATTTGTCTTCATATCAAGATAAAATGCGATTGTGCGAAGGAGATATCTTGATGTCAAGACAAAAGAGTGAAGAGAGTCCCAAAGCGCAGCTCGACGCCGTGGACCTCATCCTGGCGCAATGGGCTGCTGCGCGCCCGGAGCTGGCGATCAGCGCCATGGGGCCCATCGCGCGCATCAAGCGCTGCGCGGCGCTGATCCAGCCGAAGTTGGACGAGACCTTCGCCCGATTCGGACTCAGCCATTGGGAGTTCGACGTGCTGGCGACGCTCAGGCGCTCGGGCGAGCCCTGCTGCATGGCACCGACAGCCTTGTTCTCCGCCTTGATGGTGAGCTCCGGCACCATGACGCATCGCTTGCAGCGGCTGGAATCCAGCGGGCTCGTTCAGCGGCTTCCCAATGAAAATGATGCGCGCAGCATGCTGGTACAGCTGACGACTGAAGGCCGAGCGCTGATAGACCGGGCCTTGGACGCCCATGTGGCGAATGAACGCGACATCCTGGCGGCGCTGCCACCCCAGGCGTCTGAGAAGCTAGACCAGACGCTGCGTGCCTTGCTCCTGGCGCTGGAGGGCGTGCGCCCTTGATCGTGCGTTGCAGCGCGGGAGAAGGCACAGGGCTTGGCCTGGCCGCCCGCGGCCCGATCAAGCCTGCGGCTTGATCGACTGGATCAGTTGGTCTGCGCCAACTGATCCAGGATGGCCAAGTTCTGCCGTCACCCACATCGCTGCGCGATATGAGTGACGTCCAACCCCGCCTGGCCGCCTGCGGCCCGATCAAGCCTGCGGCTTGATCGCCTGGATCAGTTGGTCTGCGCCAACTGCTCCAGGATGGCGGGGTTTTCCAATGTGCTGGTGTCCTGGGTGACGGCCTCGCCCTTGGCGACTGAACGCAGCAGGCGGCGCATGATCTTGCCGGAGCGGGTCTTGGGCAGGTTGTCGCCGAAGCGGATGTCCTTGGGCTTGGCGATGGGCCCGATCTCCTTGGCCACCCAGTTGCGCAGCTCGTTGGCGATCTTCTTGGCTTCCTCGCCCGTCGGGCGCGGACGCTTGAGCACCACGAAGGCACAGATGGCCTCGCCCGTGGTGTCGTCCGGTCGGCCGACCACCGCGGCCTCCGCCACCAGCTCGGTGCAACTGACCAGGGCCGACTCGATCTCCATCGTGCCCATGCGGTGGCCCGAGACGTTCAGCACGTCGTCGATGCGGCCGGTGATGGTGAAGTAGCCGGTCTTGGCATCGCGGATGGCGCCATCGCCCGCCAGGTAGTAGCCCTTGAGCTCGGACGGGTAGTAGCTCTTCACGAAGCGGTCAGGATCACCCCAGATGGTGCGGATCATCGAGGGCCAGGGCTTCTTGACCACCAGGATGCCGCCCTGGCCGTTGGGCACGTCATTGCCCAGCTCGTCCACGATCGCGGCCTGGATGCCCGGGAAGGGCAAGGTGCAGGAACCCGGCACCAGAGGCGTCACTCCCGGCAGCGGCGTGATCATGTGCCCGCCGGTCTCGGTCTGCCAGAAGGTATCAACGATGGGGCAGCGGCCGCCGCCCACATGGCGGTGGTACCACTCCCAGGCCGCAGGGTTGATGGGCTCACCCACTGAGCCCAGCAGGCGCAGGCTGCTGAGGTCGTATTGCTTGGGATGCACCGCCTCGTTGGTCTCGGCCGCCTTGATCAGCGAGCGGATCGCCGTGGGCGCCGTGTAGAAGATGCTGACCTTGTGCTTCTGGATCATCTGCCAGAAGCGGCCGGCGTCCGGGTAGGTGGGCACGCCCTCGAAGACGATCTCGGTGCCGCCTAGCGCCAGCGGGCCATAGGTGATGTAGGTGTGGCCGGTCACCCAGCCGATGTCGGCCGTGCACCAGAAGATGTCGTCCGGCTTGAGGTCGAAGGTCCACTTGGTGGTCAGGGCCGCATGCAGCAGGTAGCCGCCGCTGCTGTGCTGCACACCCTTGGGCTTGCCCGTGGAGCCGGAGGTGTAGAGCAGGAAGAGCGGATGCTCCGCCCCCACCCACTCGGGCTCGCATTGCGTGGACTGCCCTTCCAGCACTTCGTGCAGCCATTGATCGCGGCCAGCCACCCAGCCGATCGCGCCGCCGGTGCGCTGGTAGACGATCACGTCCTTCAGCGTGGGGCAGCTGTTGTCGGCCAGGGCTTCGTCGACGATGGACTTCAAGGGCAACTGCTTGCCGCCGCGCACCTGCTCATCGGCGGTGATCAGCAGCACCGCGCCTGCGTCCTGGATGCGGTCGCGCAAGGACTGGGCAGAGAAGCCGCCAAACACCACCGAGTGCGTGGCCCCGATGCGGGCGCAGGCCTGCATGGCCGCCACGCCCTCCACCGACATGGGCATGTAGATGACGACGCGGTCCCCCTTCTTCACGCCGCGCGCCTTCAGCGCATTGGCCAGCTGCGAGACCCGGGCCAGCAGTTCGCTGTAGCTGACGCGGGCGACGCTGCCGTCATCGGCTTCGAAGATCAGCGCGGTCTTGTCGCCCAGGCCGCGCTCGATGTTGCGGTCCAGGCAGTTGTAGGACACGTTCAGCGTGCCGTCCTCGAACCACTTGAAGAACGGCGCCTTGCTGTCGTCCAGGGTCTTGGTGAAGGGCGTCTTCCAGCTGATCAGCTCACGGGCCAGGCGGGCCCAATAGCCGGCGTAGTCGGCTTCTGCCTCCTTGCACAAGGCCTCGTAGGCGGCCATGCCGGACACATGCGCGGCCCGGGCACTGGCCTCGTTGGGGTAGTACAGCGTCGTCTCCTGCGTATTGCTCATGGCTTTGATCTCCTTGACGGGTGCGGGCGCATCCCGTTTATTTTGCGCTGCACCAACTGTGCGTTTCGTCACTGACGAATCGCTGACTCTTATAGAAGTGTTGTCGGGCATTCTGCCCCTGGGCCTGACCGCAGCCGGGGCGGAACCTGCATTGCTGCTTCACAATGCGCCCGCCATCGTCTCACTAGAATCGTCGGCGATCCCACCTGGAAGTTACCAATGAGTTCCCAAATGAATCGCAAGCTTGGTCCCCTGCCCGCCCTGATGTTCGGCAGCCGCTGGTTGCAACTGCCTCTGTACCTGGGCCTGATCCTGGCGCAGGCGGTCTACGTCTTCCAGTTCTGGACCGAACTGGTGCACCTGATCGAGGCGGCCTTCGGCCATCAGGAAGCGCTGGTGACGCTGGTGAAGAGCATCGGCTACAAGGCCGTGGCCATCAAGGATGCCAGCGACCAGATCATCGGCTATGAACCCATCACCAAGCTCAACGAAACCATCATCATGCTGGTGGTGCTGGGCCTGATCGACGTGGTGATGATCTCCAACCTGCTGATCATGGTGATCGTGGGCGGTTACGAGACCTTCGTGTCCCGCATGAACCTGGAAGGCCACCCGGACCAGCCCGAATGGCTGAGCCATGTGAACGCCTCGGTGCTGAAGGTGAAGCTGGCCACGGCCATCATCGGGATCTCGTCCATCCACCTGCTCAAGACCTTCATCAATGCCGACAACTACAGCGAGAAGACGCTGATGTGGCAGACGCTGATCCACATCGCCTTCCTGTTCTCGGCCATGGCGATCGCGTACACGGACAGGCTGTTGGCGGCGGCGCACGGCGGCCCCAAGTCGGCCGAGCACTGAGCCACGGGCCGCAGCCGGCCCGCGCTCAACGGGCCTTGCCGCCCGACAGGATCCAGGCCCCCAGGGCTCCTGAAAGCACGCTGCCGCCCAGCACACCCAGCTTTACGTGCGTCTCATAGCTGGCGTCCAGGCCCGCAAAGGCCAGGCCGCCGATGAAGAGGCTCATCGTGAAACCGATGCCGCACAGCACGCAGACGCCGAAGAACTGCCGCCAGCTCGCGCCGCTGGGCCGCTCGGCCAGGCCCAGTCGGACCAGCAGCCAGCTGCTGCCGAAGACCCCTGCCGCCTTGCCCAGCAGCAGGCCCAGCGCGATGCCCAGCGAAATGGGATGAGCGAGGTCCTGCAGCCCGATGCCCGCCATCGACACCCCCGCATTGGCAAAGGCAAACACCGGCAGGATGAGGAAGGCGACCCAGGGATGCAGGGCATGCTCCAGGTGCTCGGCCGGCGAGCCGCCCTTGCCATCATCCATGGGGATGAACAAGGCCGTGGCCACGCCCGCCAGCGTGGCGTGCACGCCGGACTTCAGCACGAAGACCCACATCAGCAGGCCCACCAGCACATAGACGTCCGAACGCTTGACGCCCCACTGGTTCAGCAGCCACAGCAACAGCAGCGCCCCACCCGCGCCAGCCAGCATCAACAAGGACAGCTGCTGGGTGTAGAACAGCGCGATCACGACGATCGCGCCCAGGTCGTCGATGATGGCCACCGCCGTCAGGAAGACCTTCAGCGAGGCCGGCACCCGCGAGCCCAGCAGCATCACGATGCCCAGCGCAAAGGCGATGTCCGTGGCGGCCGGGATGGCCCAGCCGTTCAGGGCCTCGCGATGGCCGACATTGAAGCCGGCATAGATCAGCGCCGGCACCACCATGCCGCCCAGGGCCGCCACCGCGGGCAGCACGGCCTGCGAGCGGGTCTTGAGCTCGCCGACCATGAACTCGCGCTTGATCTCCAGGCCGACCAGAAAGAAGAACACCGCCATCCAGAGGTCGTTGACCCAGACCAGCAGCGGCTTCTTCAGCACCAGCCAGTCCGCGCCGATGCGCAGCTCGCCTGGCAGGGCATTGAAGGCCTGGTAGCTCGCCGCCCAGGGCGAGTTGGAGACGATCAGCGCCAGCACGGCGGCCATGGCGAGCACGATGCCGCCAGCCGACTCGCTGGCAAAGAAACGGCGCAGTCCCGGCGTCACGGGGTCCTCCTTGAATCATGGGTTCGGCAGCGCTGGCTGCGGGTGGATCCAGCCGGCTGATGCTGCCCGCCTCGAAGGCGAGCACTGCCGGGTGCTGGTTCAGACCCCGAATGATGCCTCAGCTCCCCTGCCCCCCTCACCGATTTCCGGGACAGGCCCGAGCCCTTGCGGAACCCCATGTTTCAGGGGCAAAGCCGTCCCAGCCGAGGCCCGAAGCAGTACAACGATGATCTGCAGTACGCCCTCCCGCATGGGCAGCCGAAGCGCCCGTGCGGCCCCGGACCTCGCAGCCATCAGATCGGGACTAAAACCATGAAGATCCATCCCCTGCATGCCATCGCCCTGGCCCTTGCCACCCTCGGTGCCAGCTTGAGCGTCCACGCCGCCGCAGCCGACACCGAGGCTCGCGCGCGAGCCCATATCGCCGCCTATCCCGGCCTGTCCATGCACGGCGAAGGCCATGCCTACGGCCTTCGGGACCTGATCACAGACCCCGACGGCAGCACCCATGTGCGCTTCGATCGAAGCTTCCGCGGCATGCCCGTGATCGGCGGCGACCTGGTGGTGCATTCAGACCGCCAGGGCGGCTTGCGAGGCATTTCCCGAACCCTGAACTTCAGCATCAACCTGCCGCCGCAGGCCGGCCTCCAGGCGACCGATGCGGCCACCGCCGCGCTGGCCCGCCATCCGGGCATGGCGCTGAGCGGACGCCCCAAGCTGCTCGTCTATGCCCGCGACGGCGCCCCCAGGCTGGCCTATGACGTCCTGCTGCTGGGAGAAGCGGCCGACGGCACCCCCAGCGAGCGGCACGCCATCATTGATGCGGCCAGCGGCGCCACGCTGGACGCCTGGGACGACATCCACACGGGCAGCGCCAGCGGCACCGGCAGCGGCTTCTTCAACGGCACCGTGACCCTGACGACGAACTCGACCGGCTCCGGCTTCGAGCTCAAGGATCCATCGCGCGGCAACCAGTACACCGTCGACATGGGCAACAAGCAGGGCGGCAAGGGCGCGCTCTTCACCGACGCCGACAACAGCTGGGGCGACGGCACGCTGGCCAACCGGCAGACCGTGGGCGTGGACGCCCAGTACGGCACTGCCGTCACCTGGGACTACTTCAAGAACGTGCATGGCCGCCTCGGCATCGCCAACGATGGAGCCGGCGCCTACAACCGCGTGCACTACGGCCGCCGGTACAACAACGCCTTCTGGTCCGACTCCTGCTTCTGCATGACCTACGGCGACGGCGACGGCACGACCTTCAACCCCTTCGACTCGCTGGACGTGGCGGGCCATGAGATGACCCACGGCGTCACCAGCCGCACGGCCAACCTGACCTACTCCGGCGAGTCCGGGGGCCTCAACGAAGGCACGAGCGACATCTTCGGCACCGCCGTCGAGTTCTATGCCGCCAATGCCAACGACCCGGGCGACTACCTGATCGGCGAGAAGCTGTACAGGAGCGGCGGCAGGGCGCTGCGCTCCATGATCCAGCCCAGCAGCGATGGTGCTTCGGCGGACTGCTGGTACGCGGGCGTCGGCAGCCTGGATGTCCACTACTCCTCCGGCGTCGCCAACCACTTCTTCTACCTGCTGTCCGAAGGCACCAGCGCGGGCAGCCCCAGCAAGACCTGCCAGGCCGGGGACACCCGCGTCGCCACCGGCATGGGCACGGTGACGGGCATCGGGCGGGCCAAGGCCGAGAAGATCTGGTACCGCGCGCTGACGGTCTACATGACCTCCAGCACCAACTACGCCGGCGCCCGCGCCGCGACGCTCAGCGCCGCGGCGGACCTCTATGGCAGCGGTTCGGCAGAACAGGCCGCCGTGGCCGCGTCCTGGACGGCGGTGGGCCGGCCCTGAGCTGGCCGGGCCGCAGGGCGCGGCGTCAATGGCGAGCGTCAATGGGGAGTCAGCCGCCTGCGGGATAATCCCCGCAGGTTCACGACCCCGCTTCCAAAGCCATGACGACCACCATCCGCTACGCCGACCTCGTCGACAGCGTCGCCGCCGCCCTGCAGTACATCAGCTACTACCACCCCGCCGACTACATCCAGCATCTGGCCCGCGCCTATGAGCGCGAGCAGAGCGCAGCGGCCAAGGACGCGATCGCGCAGATCCTGACCAACTCGCGCATGTGCGCCGAGGGCCGCCGCCCGATCTGCCAGGACACCGGCATCGTCAACGTCTTCCTGAAGATCGGCATGGACGTGCGCTGGGCCGACTTCCCCGGCTCGATCCAGGAGGCGGTCGACGAAGGCGTGCGCCGCGCCTACAACCACCCGGACAACAAGCTGCGCGCCTCGGTCCTGTCCGACCCCATCTTCGAGCGCAAGAACACCCGCGACAACACGCCGGCCGTGGTCTTCATGGAAGTGGTGCCGGGCAACACCGTGGACGTGACCGTCGCGGCCAAGGGCGGCGGCTCGGAGAACAAGAGCAAGGTCTACATGCTTAACCCCTCCGACAACATCGTCGACTGGGTGCTCAAGACCGTGCCCACCATGGGCGCGGGCTGGTGTCCGCCGGGCATGCTGGGCATCGGCGTCGGCGGCACGGCCGAGAAGGCCGCGCTGCTGGCCAAGGAAGCCCTGATGGACGACATCGACATGTACGAGCTGCTGCAGCGCGGCCCCCAGAACAAGCTGGAAGAGCTGCGCATCGAGCTGTACGAGAAGGTCAATGCCCTGGGCATCGGCGCGCAGGGCCTGGGCGGCCTGACCACCGTGCTGGACGTCAAGATCAAGACCTACCCCACGCACGCGGCCTCCAAGCCCATCGCGATGATCCCCAACTGCGCGGCCACCCGCCACGCGCATTTCGTGCTGGACGGCTCGGGCCCCAGCTACATCGAGCCGCCCAGCCTGGACCTCTGGCCCGACGTGCACTGGGCGCCGGACTACAACAAGAGCACCCGCGTCGACCTGAACACGCTGACCAAGGAGCAGGTCGCCAGTTGGAAGCCCGGCCAGACCCTGCTGCTCAACGGCAAGATGCTGACCGGCCGCGATGCCGCCCACAAGCGCATCCAGGACATGCTGGCCAAGGGCGAACCGCTGCCGGTGGACTTCAGCAACCGCGTCATCTATTACGTCGGCCCGGTCGACCCGGTGCGTGACGAGGTGGTCGGCCCGGCCGGTCCCACCACCGCCACCCGCATGGACAAGTTCACCCGCATGATGCTGGAGAAGACCGGGCTGATCGCGATGGTGGGCAAGGCCGAGCGCGGCCCCGTCGCCATCGAGGCCATCCGCGACAACAAGAGCGCCTACCTGATGGCCGTGGGCGGCGCCGCCTACCTGGTCTCAAAGGCCATCAAGGCGGCCAAGGTCGTGGGCTTCGAGGATCTGGGCATGGAAGCGATCTACGAGTTCGACGTGGTCGACATGCCCGTGACCGTGGCCGTCGATGCCGGCGGCACCAGCGCCCACCAGACGGGCCCGGCCGAATGGCAGGCCAAGATCGGCAAGATTCCGGTCGCCGTGGCCTGATCCAGCAAGGACCAGGGAAAACCCCGAAGACTCGCGCGCAAAGCCAGGCCATCGCCCCGCGATGGCCTTTTCACTGCGCCATCACCGGGTTTTCCCCGTGCATTCGCTGGCTGCCCGCCTGGGAAATCTCAAGCAATTGATACAGGAAGTCGCATTCGCGCCACCGGCATGCCATCAGCCTGCGCAAGGCTTTCTAGAATGGCGCAGCTTTCTGAAAGGCCCCCATGATTCAACGCAGAAACCTCCTCATCGCCGGCGGCCTCGCCCCCTTCCTGGGCGCCTGCTCGCGCCTGCCGGACACGGTCAAGATTGGTGTGGCTCAACCGCTGAGCGGCCCGCTCGCGGCCCTGGGCAAGGACATGCTGGCCGGCGTGCAGCTGGCCGTGAAGGAGCTCAACGAGAGCCACTTCTCGGTCAAGAACCAGGCCATCACGCTGGAGGTGGTTTCGCGCGATGACAAGTCCGATGCAGCCACCGGCAAGAAGGTCGCGCAGGAGCTGGTGGACGCCGGCGTCATTGCCGTGATCGGCCATCTGAACTCCGGCGTCAGCATCGAGGCCGCGCCTGTGTATGCCGCTGCCGGCATCCCGCAGCTGGCCATCTCGACCAATCCCAAGTACACGCAGCTGGGCCTGCCCACCACGCTGCGCCTGGTCGCCAACGACGACCTGCAGGCCAAGGCCATGGCCAGCTATGCGCTGTCCAACCTCAAGGCCGAGCGCTTCGCGCTGATCGACGACGGCACGCCTTACGGCAAGGCCCTGATCGCCGGCGTGCAGAGCCTGTTCAAGAAGAAGAACAAGGAAGCCGCGCTGACCGCCTCGCTGGACGCCAAGACCACCAGCTTCGACGATCTGATCGCCAAGATGGCGGCGGCCAAGATCGACGGCGTGATCACCACGCTGGCCGACTTCCAGGTCCAGGCCCTGATCATGGGCATGGCCAAGGCCGGCCTGCGTGACGCCGTGCTGCTGGGCGGCGACACGATCAAGACCAATCTGCTGCCCAAGATGGACATGCCCATCCGCGCGGTCTACTCGACCTCCCCGGTGATCGAGCCCTACGAGTTCAGTGCCGGCCGCAGCTTCGAGACCCGCTTTGCCGCGGCCACCAAGCAGGAAGTCGTCTACGGCGCCCACTACGCCTACGACGCCGTGCACTCCATCACCCTGGCGATGATCCGCGCCGGCAGCGCCGCACCGGGCAAGGTGCTGGCCGCCATGAAGGAGCTGGACCTGCACGGCCCCGTGACCGCCAGCCTGCGCTACGACGCGGCGGGCGAACAGGCCTTCGGCACCATCAGCGTCTATGCCATCGAGAAGGGCCGCTGGGCTTCGGTGATGCGCACGCGCGACTGGGATTGATCCCTGCGAGCCCCGGCTCGCTTCACCGCGCAAGGCCTGACCCCGTCAGGCCTTTTTCTTTGGTCGATGCAAGGCCGGGAGCACGCCGGGCGCTCATCGCCCTTGGCAGGACCGGGGCGCGATGGCGTCAAGAAGTGGCCCCGCCCAGCGCCTACACTGTGCCGCCATTTTCACGAATGGCGCACTGCCCCGGCAGTGCTCTCCATGTCCTTCAAAGCAGAACAACCATGCAAACCATGAAGCAGCGAATCTTCCTGTCCAGCGTGCTGGCCTTCGCATCGGCCCTGACGGCCTGCGGAGGCGGAGGCGGCACGAGCAGTACCAGCCCAGCCGCGCCCAGCCCTGCGGCCTCGACCTCCATTGCCGCCACCATCACCGAAGGCAATTACCTCCAGGGCGTGGCGCTGGCCAGCCTGGCCGCCGAGCGGGTCAATGACGTCAACACCATGATCGCCTACCTGTACAGCGCGGTCATCGCCACCCAGGGCCGGACGGGCAGCTATCCCTGCCCCAACGGCGGCACCGTCACCGTCAGCCAGCAAAACAACACCTACACCTTCGCGGCCCAGGGCTGCCGCTTCTCGGGCTATGCCGTGCAAAGCGGCAGCATCAGCGCCACGGGTGCCAGCGCCAACCTGGTCAACGGTGTTTACTACCTGATGGGCGGCGACTTCAGCTTCACCGATGTGGACTACAGCAGCCAGACCCATGCCGGCAGCCAAGTCATGAACGGGCAATTCAAGCTGGCGCGCAACGCCGACCTCAGCATGAACGCCAGCGGGCAGGCCAGCGTCAAGCGCAATGGCCGCACTGACAGCTACGCTCAGCTGCAGATCGTCACCGGCACGCCGGACACCCGGACCCACGAGGTGCAGATCGACAAGGTGGCCTTCCGCCTGGACTCCCCGCGCTTCGCGCTGGGCTTGACGGTCGCCGGGGACAGCCGCAACGGCAGCATCACGGCCAGCGACAGCTCCAGCATCAGCTACAGCCAGCAAAGCCAGGGCGTGAAGTACGAACTGCGCCACACCAGCGGTGCGAGCCCCTTCTTCACCGCCACGCTGAGCGCTTCCGACGCCGGCCTCAAGGCCGCGCTGGAGGAGATGCTGAAGTAAGCGGCGCCGACGCCTGATGCAGCACCCGCTGCGGATAGGGGATCTCCACCCCCATCCGCCGCAAGGTGCGCAGGATGCTGAGGTTGACCTCCGAGCGCACGCCACCCTGACCGTTCTCGGGGTCGCAGATCCAGAAGACCAGGGTCAGCTCCAGCCCGTCCGCCGCGAAATTGCTCAGCTGCACCGTGGGTTCCGGGTCCTTCAGCACCCGAGGCACTTCCGACACGGCGGCGACCAGCGCAGGCATCACCGCCTCCAGATCAGCCGCGTAGTCGACCTGCACCGAGGTCGTCAGCAGCACCTTGGGATCGGCCAGCGAGGAGTTCTCGACCCGCGTCGTGATCAGCGTCTCGTTGGGCACGATGGCCTCGCGGCCGTTGAGCGCGCGGATGACGGTGTAGCGGGTCTTGATGTCCGAGATGCGGCCCTCGAAGTTGTCGACCTTGACCATGTCGCCGATGCGCAGCGAGCGCTCGGCCAGGATCACGAAGCCCGACACATAGTTGGCCGCCAGCTTCTGCAGGCCGAAGCCCAGGCCCACGCCCACTGCGCCGCCCAGCACACCCAGGGCCGTGAGGTCGATGCCGGCGGCGCTCAGCGCCAGCAGCAGGCCGACGAAGAGCAGCACTGCCCGCGTGAGGTTGGCGGCGATCTTGCGAAGTGACAGATCCGTGGTCGCATTGCGCAGCAGCCGCCCCTCGATCACCGCGGAAATCCACAGGGCCAGCACCATCACGAAGACGGCCGTCAGCCCGCCTTCGATCAGCGCGCGCAGCGTCACCTGCGTCGATCCCATCTTCCAGGAGACGTTCTCCAGCTCCTCCATCACCGCCGGCAGGATGCCGGTGATCCACAGGATGGAGCCGCCCCAGGCCAGCCAGGACACGCTGCGCTCCAGGAAGCCGACCCAGCGCGACTCGGGCATGGCCGCCCGCAGCACCCGGGCCGTCAGGCGGATCACCACCAGGGACAACAGCACCGGGATGATGAGCTTGAACACCGCCGACTTGATGCCCAGCATCGGCAAGGCCCGGCGCGCCACAAAGGCCGCCGCCAGCGCCAGCACGGGGAACAGCACGCCGTCGACCACATGGCTGCCGAACAGCACCGAGGCCGGCCGCTGCTGAACGAAGCGCTGCAGGCGCGACACGATGAGCCAGGACAGCGCCAGGCAGGCCAGCATCAACGCGAGCTCCATCAGGGCGGAGGTCGTGGCGAAGGAGGCCAGCAGACGCTGCACCTCCTCAAATTCCAGGGATTGGGTACTCATTCACTCTCTTCAGAATCGACAAGGGTGGCACTGAGCCACCCTCATTCTCAAGCACTGATGCCGCAGCGATCATGGCGACGACCGGGTGACACCCCGGGCGCCGGCGAAGCCAACACAGGACAGTCCCCTCACACCCCTGCCAGCACGCGCAGGTGCGTCCCTACGCTGCGCGCCAGGGCTGCCAGATGGTAGCCGCCTTCCAGCACCGAGACGATGCGGCCCTGGGCATGGCGGGCGGCGATGTCCTTGATGCGAAGGGTGATCCACTCGTAGTCCGCCTCGACCAGGCCCAGCTGGCCCAGATCGTCGTCGCGGTGCGCATCGAAGCCGGCGGAGACGAAGATCATCTGCGGCCGGAAACGCTCCAGCGCCGGCATCCACATGGCCTCGATCATCTCGCGGATCTCGCCGCCGCGCGTGTAGGCCGGGATGGGCACGTTGACCATGTTCTCGCCCTTGGGCACCGCACCGCTGTAGGGGTAGAGCGGGTGCTGGAAGATGCCCACCATCAGCACGCGGTCGTCGCCCGCCAGGATGTCCTCGGTGCCATTGCCGTGGTGCACGTCGAAGTCCACCACGGCCACCCGGTCCAGGCCGCGCACGTCCAGCGCATGGCGGGCCGCGATCGCCACGTTGTTGAAGAAGCAGAAGCCCATGCTCTGCTCACGCGTCGCGTGGTGACCCGGCGGCCGCACGGCGCAGAAGGCGTTCTCGGCCTGGCCGTCCAGCACCAGGTCCGTGGCGCGCACCGCCGCACCGGCGGCGCGCAGGGCGGCGCGCCAGGTGTACGGGTTGGCGATGGTGTCCGGGTCGATGGCCCGGCACTCGCCGCTGGCGGCCACGGCCTCCAGCACATCGCGGATCTCGGTGACATAGCCATGGGTATGGGCCAGCTCCACATCGCTGAGCGCAGCCAGCGGCGCCTCATGGCGGGCGAGCGCGACATCCAGCCCGCTGGCAATCAGCCAGTCTTCGATGGCGTCCAGCCGCTGCGGGCATTCGGGGTGGCCGGCGCCCATGTCGTGGCGGCGGCAGTCGGGGTGACTGAGAAAGGCGGTGGACATCGCGGGCACGGTCTCCGGGAATGCTTCTACGGCTCGCACCACTGGCGCACATTTGCGTTATGGTGCATGGCCTATGCAAGACCTATCCCCCGCCAGCATCGCCCGCCGGTTCGAGGCCCTGTCGCACCAGATTAGCACGATCATCCGAGGCAAACCCTCGCAGATCGAAGACTGCCTGACCTGCCTCATGGCCGGCGGCCACCTGTTGATCGAGGATCTGCCCGGCGTGGGCAAGACCACGCTGGCCCACACGCTCGCCGTCTCGCTGGGGCTGCGCTACAGCCGCGTGCAGTTCACCGCCGACCTGCTGCCCTCGGACCTGCTGGGCGTCAGCCTCTATGAACGCGAACGGGGCGGCTGGCAGTTCCATCCCGGCCCGGTCTTTGCCCAGGTGCTGCTGGCCGACGAGATCAACCGCGCCGGCCCCAAGACGCAGAGCGCCCTGCTGGAGGCCATGGAAGAACACCAGGTCACGGCCGACGGCCAGACCCACGCCCTGCCCCGGCCCTTCTTCGTGATCGCCACCCAGAACCCCAGCGAGCAGCTCGGCACCCACCCGCTGCCCGAGTCGCAGCTGGACCGCTTCCTGATGCGCATCAGCCTGGGCCTGCCCGACCGCGCCGCCGAGCGCGAGATGCTGCTGGGCCAGGACAGCCGCGAGGCCATCCGCCATCTCCAGGCGCTGATGCAGCCCGATGAGCTGCTGGCGATCCAGGCGCGCATCCCGCAGGTCCACGCCTCGCCTGCGCTGCTGGACTATCTGCAGGCGTTGCTGAGCGCCACGCGCTCGGGCCAGTGGTTCAGCGACGGACTCTCTCCGCGGGCCGGACTGGCCTTGCTGCGCGCGGCCCGCGCCCGTGCCCTGCAGCGGGGACGCGACCATGTCAGCCCGGACGACCTGCAGGGCATCCTCGCGCAGACCATCGCCCACCGCCTGCGCCCCCGTCCCGGCAGCGGCCGCGGCGCTGCCGAGCAGGTACGGGCGATGCTGGAAGCCGTGGCCCTGCCCTGACCCGCCATGGCCTCGCTCGCCAGCCGCTGGCAGCAATGGTGGAGCGCCCGCCATCCGCGTGCCGACACCCACCGCCTCACCCAGCGCAACCTCTACATCCTGCCCACAAGGCCGGGCCTGTTCTTCGGCGCCACGCTGGCCGTGCTGCTGGTGGCCTCGATCAACGAGCAGCTCAGCCTGGGCTTTGCCCTGAGCTTCCTGCTCGCCGGCGCCGGCCTGGCCTCCATGCTGGCCACCCATGCGAACCTGCGCGGCCTGGACCTGGACCTGCGCCCACCCGAGCCTGTGGAGGCCGGCAGCGAAGCCCCGCTGCTGCTGCGCCTGCACAACCGCGGCGCGGCCCGCTATGGCATAGCCCTTGGCGTGGACCGGCGGGAATGGCGCCAATTCCTCAAGGACGATCCGATGAGCGGCAGCGCCTGGGTCGACGTGCCCGCCCTGGGTCACGGCCAGGCGCGCGTCGCCCTGCCTGCGCTGGCCCGTGGCCTGCACCCCCTGCCCACGCTGAGGCTGGAGACCCGCTTCCCCCTCGGCCTGTTCCGGGCCTGGAGCTACTGGCGGCCGGCCAGCGCGCTGCTGGTCCTCCCCCGGGCCGAAGCGCTGCCGCCCCCGTTGCCCACGGGCAGCGGCGACGGCTTGCGCCTGCCCCTGCCAGCCGCCCCGGGCCGCGGCGGCGACGAAGTTCAGGGCCTGCGACCCTACCAGCGCGGCGACAGGCCCCGGGACATCCACTGGAAGAAGGCCCTGCCCCAGGGCGACGCGCCGCCGCAATGGTGGGTGCGCGAGCGCCAGGCACCACAGGGCCAGACGCTGTGGCTGCGCTGGGAAGACACGGCAGGGCTGGACGAGGAGGCGCGGCTTTCGCGCCTGTGCGCCTGGGCCCGGCAGGCGCAAGGCCTGGGCCTGCGCTACGGCCTGCAGGTACCGGGCAGGCGCCTGGATCCCGACACCGGCGACGGCCATCTGCAAGCCTGCCTGCGAGCCCTGGCCCTGCATGGGATGCCCGACGCCGCCCAGGAGCACCCGGCATGACCCAGCAGCCACGCACGACAGCGGCGACGGGCAAGACCTGGCCCTGGCCGGCCCTCCGTTGGCGAGCGCCCGGCCGCGAGGCGCGCGATACCTTCTTCCTGCTGGGCCTGGTCGCCGCGACCGTGGCCCCGCATGCGGGACACCTGCCCGGCTGGTGCCTGGCCCTGACCGGGCTGATCCTGGGCTGGCGCGCGTGGCTGGCCGCCGGCAACCGCGCGCTGCCCAGCCGCTGGACCCTGGCCGCCGTGCTGGCCGCGGCGGTGCTGCTGAACTGGCTGCAGTTCCGCACCGTGCTGGGACGCGAGCCCGGCATCACGCTGCTGGTGCTGCTGATGGGGCTCAAGACCCTGGAGCTGCGCGCCCGGCGCGACGCCTTCGTGGTGTTCTTCCTGGGCTTTTTCCTGGTGCTGACGCACTTCCTCTACTCGCAGTCCCTGCTGACGGCCCTGTGGACCCTGGCCTGCACCTGGGGCCTGTTGACCGCCGTGGTGCTGGCGCAGATGCCCCTGGGCCAGCCGCACCTGGCCCTGGCTGCGCGCCAGGCGGCGAGGGTCACGCTCTGGGGCCTGCCGGTGATGGTGGCGCTGTTCCTGCTGTTCCCGCGCATCGGGCCGCTGTGGGGTGTTCCCGCGGAAGGCATTGGCCGCACCGGCCTTTCGGACCAGCTGCAGTTCGGCGCCATGAGCGAAATCGCCAACGACCCGAGCATTGCCCTGCGCATCCGCGTGCTGGACGGCCGGGCCGACCCGCGTCAGTGGTACTTCCGCGCGGCGGTGCTCAGCGAGTTCGACGGCCAGCGGTGGACGGCAAGCAAGGCCTTGCCGCTGGGCGAGCCGGCCCTGGCGCAGGGTCAGGTCTTGCCCGAGGCGCCAGCGCTGCGCTATGAGATGACCTTGGAACCGCTGCGCATCCGCATCCTGCCCGTGCTGGAACAGGATCCCCGCCGTGCCGGCGAAACGCTGCGGCTGGACGACGTGAGCCTGTCCCTGGACAGGGAGCATGTCTGGCGTGCCAGCCAGCCCCTGACCAGCCGCCTTCGCTTCCAGCACGACGCCCGCGCTGCCGGGGTGCTGCCGCAGCAGCTGACAGCCACCGAGCTGCGCCGCTACCTGGCCCTGCCGGTCGGCCTGAATCCGCGCAGCCGAGCCTTCGCGCAAGCCCTGCGCGAGCGCCTGGTCCAGACCGCTGCGCCGTCACCGGCCCTGCACGCAGCCCTGGCCGACGCCCTGCTCCAGCATCTGCGCGAGCAGCCCTTCATCTACACACTGGCGCCGGGCCGCTACGGAGAACAAGGCTCGCACCTGATCGACGAGTTCTGGTTCGATCGCCGCCTGGGCTTCTGCGAACACTTCGCCAGTGCTTTCGTCGTGATGATGCGGGCCATGGGCGTGCCGGCACGCGTCGTCACCGGCTACCAGGGCGCCGACCTCGAACCACAGGACGGTTTCTGGGTGGTGCGCCAATCGCAGGCCCACGCCTGGGCCGAGTACTGGCAGGGCGGCCAGGGCTGGGTGCGCGTCGATCCCACGGCCGCCGTCGCGCCCAACCGCATCCAGCAAGGCCTGACCCTGCAGGCGCCTCCTGGCTTGGTGGGCGGCATGCTGGGCACCGTCAGCCCGGACCTCTTGCGCCGCCTGCGCAAGACCTGGGAGACCCTGGACAACCGCTGGCAGCAGTGGGTGCTGGGTTATGCCCGCCAGGAGCAGTTCCGGCTGCTGCAGAAGCTGGGCTTTGAAAGCCCGGACTGGACGGCGCTCGGACAGGCGGCCGCCGGACTGATCGCCGCCCTGCTCGGCCTGGCCTTGGCCTGGAACGCCTGGCAAAGCCGGCCGCACGATCCCTGGACGCGGCAGCGGCTGCGGGTGCAGCGGGATCTTGCGCGCCTGGGCATTGCGGTACCGCTGCATGGCAGCTACAGCCAATGGGCCCACGCACTCGTGGTCAGTCGCGGCGCGCAGGCCAGTGACGCCGCCGAACTGCTGCGAGGCTGGGATCTATTGCGTTACGGCAAGGGCTCAGCAGTCGCCAGCGGGCATGTGCCCTGGCGCCAGGCATGGCGGAAAGCGCTGCGCCAGTTGCGCTGACCACCACGCTGCCCGTGATGGGCCGAACCCGGGATATCCAGCATCAGGCCATCCCTACGGCTGGTTACACTGCCCGTCCATTTCAATAAAGGACCTGGGAGGAAACCTTGAAACTGGCAACGATTGGCGCCGCCGTGGGCGCACTGGCACTGAGCGGTTGCGCCTCGGTGATGAACGACAGCACCCACCCGATGAAGGTGGAAACCAAGACCGAGACGGGCGAAGTGATCTCCGGCGCGGACTGCAAGCTGACCAACGACTACGGCAGCTTCAGTGTGAAGTCGGGTGACACCACCCAGATCCGCCGCTCCGGCAAGGACCTGGACATCCTTTGCAAGCACCCCAGCAATCCCGATGCGACGGCACGTGCCGTGTCTCGTGCCAACTCCGGCATGTACGGCAACATCATCCTGGGTGGTGGCATTGGCGCCTTGATCGACCACAACAAGGGCACCGCCTATACCTACCCGACCTGGGTCCAGCTGCAGTTCGGCAAGAGCCTGGTGTTCGACCGCACGACGGAAAAGGAAGGCCAGCCGGTGCCGCCGGCCGAGGTCACCAAGTAACGCAGTCCTGGCCTGCAAGGGGGCTCCCGCCGGGGGCCCCTTTTCATTGCCGGCCTTCGGGAATGCCGCCTTGCCGGTGCGGCCGAGCTGCCGTCATCATGCGCGGGGCTCCGTCCCGCCCTCATCGTCCACCAAGCCTTCGAGCGAGCGCCGCGCCCCATGCAACGACGTCACTTCCTCCAGTCCACCGCCACCCTGGGCCTGGCCGCAGGCCTCCCCCGCATCGCCCGCGCCGGCCGCGAACGCCTGCGCCTGGGCATGATAGGCACCGGCATGCGGGGCCAGGTCTTGCTGCGGGAGCTGCTGCGCCGGCCGGACGTGGAGCTGGCGGCGCTGTGCGACATCGAACCCGTGATGCTGCAAAAAGCGCTGGCTCAGGTCGACAAGGCCGGCCGGCCGCGGCCCCAGGTCTTTGGCGATGACGGCGACACCCAGGCCTACCAGCGCTTGCTGGCCCTCAAGCCGCTGGACGGCGTGATCATCGCCACGCCCTGGGAGTGGCACGCCCCCATGGCGATTGCCGCGATGCAGGCGGGCGTTCCCGTCGGCTGCGAAGTGGTGGCCGGCATCAGCCTGCAGGATCACTGGGACGTGCTGAACACGCAGTTGCGCACCGGCACGCCTTACATGCTGCTGGAAAACGTCTGCTACCGCCGCGATGTGATGGCCGTGCTGCGGATGGTGCGCGCGGGCCTCTTCGGTGAACTGGTGCATCTGCAGGGCGGCTACCAGCACGACCTGCGCGCGGTGAAGTTCAACAGCGGCGACCCGGCCCGGCCCTACGGCGGTGGCGTCGAGTTCGGCGCGAAGGGCTGGTCCGAGGCGCGCTGGCGCACCCAGCATTCGGTGCAGCGCAATGGCGAGCTCTACCCGAGCCATGGCATCGGCCCCTGCGCGATGTTCGCCAACATCCACCGCGGCAACCGGTTCACGCACATCAACAGCTTCGCCAGCAAGGCGCGCGGCCTGCAGGACTATGTGAACCGCAAGATGAAGGCCCCGCCCGAGCATCCCAGCGCCAGCGCCCGCTTCATGCTGGGCGACGTGGTCACCACCACGCTGGCCTGCGAAAACGGCGAGACCATCCTGCTGCAGCACGACACGTCCCTGCCGCGGCCCTACTCGCTGGGCTTCCGCGTGCAGGGCACCGACGGACTGTGGATGGACGTCAACCATTCCATCCACATCGAAGGCCGGAGCCCGCCCCACCAATGGGAGGACTTCCAGGCCTACCAGGACCGCTACGACCATCCGCTGTGGAAGAAGTACGCGGCCCAGGCCGAAGGCGCCGGCCATGGCGGCATGGACTTCTTCGTCATCCACGCCTTCGTCGAGGCGCTGAAGGCGCAGGCACCCATGCCCATCGACATCTACGATGCGGTGGCCTGGAGCGCGATCACGCCGCTGTCGGAACAGTCGATTGCCCAGGGCTTCAAGACCCTGGAATTCCCGGACTTCACCGGCGGACTGTGGAAATCCCGCAAGCCCATCTTTGCGCTGGACGAACGCTACTGATGCCCACGCAAGCCCTTGCCCCGTCCCCCGCCGAGCTGGCCGCAGCCCAGTTGGATGCCTACAACCGCAAGGACCTGGACGCCTTTTGCGCCTGCTACAGCGAGGACGTGAAGGTCTGGCACCCGCCCGAGGCGCAGCCCCGCCTGGAGGGCATGACCGCATTCCGGGCCCTGTATGCGAACGGGCCGTTTCTCGAGCCCGCCGTGCAGGCCGAGGTGCGCCAGCGCCTGGTGTCTGGCGATCTGGTGGTCGACCACGAGTGGGTGCATGGGCGCGGCGACACGCCCCTGTCGCTCTTCGTCGTCTACCGCTGCCGGGGCGGCCGAATCGCCGAGGTTTTCTTCCACCGCTGAGTCGGCAACGCCAATCCCGTATGCTCTGGCCCCCGCATCCGACTTTGTGCCGCTGCTCGTGCCACCGCCCACCTTGCTGTTCCCGCTTCGCGCTCCCGCCGCCCTGATCGTCCTGTCCACCGGCCTGCTGCTGGGCACGCCTGCGACCCATGCACAAGCGGGCGCCGCCGGCACATCGCCGACCTCACCGGCGCCCGCTGCGGCCTCGGCCAGCGCCCCTGCATCGTCAGCCGGACGCCCCGGCCTGGGCAGCAAGGCCGCAACCGCCGCCCGCAAAGCCACGAAGGCCGGCAACACCAAGACACCCAAAGCCGCCAAGCCCGCCAAGCATGGCAAGGGCGGCACCGCCCCCACCGGCGCCGACGCGCAAGCCGCCCTGCTCGGCCACACGCCCGCGGTGCTGGCCTTTGCTGCAGAACATGCGCCCTCGCTGAATCAAAGCCCCGAGCAGCTCGCCGCGCTGCTGGCCAAGGCCCGCATCCTGCCCAGCGTGCAGCGCCTGATCATGCCCACGCCCGCCGGCACGGCCAAGGACTGGATGGCCTACCGGGACCGCTTCGTGGAACCGCGCCGGCTGCAGGCCGGGCTGGCCTTCTGGGAGGCCAACGCCGAGGCCCTCGCCCGCGCCGAGGAGCGCTACGGCGTGCCGGCCGAGATCGTCCTGGGCATCATCGGCGTGGAGACCTTCTACGGCCGCATCATGGGCGGTTTCCGCATCCTGGACGCCCTGGCCACGCTCACGTTCGACTTCCCGGCCGGCCGCAGCGACCGCAGCCCCTTCTTCCGCGAAGAGCTGCACCAGTTCCTGCTGCTGTGCCAGCGCGACGGCCTGGATCCGCTGACGCTCAAAGGCTCCTATGCCGGCGCCATGGGCCTGGGCCAGTTCATGCCCGGCAGCTGGATGCGCCATGCGGTGGACTTCGACGGCGACGGCCATGCCGATCTGATCAACAGCCCGGTGGACGCCATCGGCTCCATCGCCAACTTCCTGGCCCAGCACGGCTGGCAGCGCGCCCTGCCCACCGACTACACGGTGGCGGCGCCCGCCGGCACCGCCGAACGTGCACAGCTGCTGGCGCCGGACGTGCGCCCCAGCTTCACCCCGGCCCAGATGCAGGCCCTGGGCGCGCGGCTCTCCGAGGCCGGCCAGGAGCACTCCGGCAAGCTGGCCCTGGTCGAACTGCAGATGGGCGACGCCGCGCCGGTCTACGTGGCCGGCACCGAGAACTTCTATGTGCTGACGCGCTACAACCAGTCCGCCTACTACGCGATGGCGGTGATCAGCCTGGGGCGCAAGCTGGGGCAGATGCGGCGGGCGGGTGCCGAGTGAGCACGGACTGAGCGCAGACTGACCGCGGATCCTTGGCCCCAGGCCTCCTGCCCTGCCGGCTCAGCAATTGGCTCAGCAGTGGGCTCAGCAGTGGGCTCAGCAGTGGGCTCAGCAGTTGGCTCAGCAGCCGGCTCCGCAGCGGGCTGCGGCCCCAGGCCGCTGTCCTGCCAGTAGCGGGGATCGCGTTCACGTTCGCAGGCTGGCCGGGCGTCACCGCTGCGCCAGCGCCAGGCGCCGCAACCCGCGCTCTGCCAGACCGGGATCCCGGCCGCGCGGTAGCGCCCCAGCACCTCCGGGTGCGGGTGTCCGAAGCGGTTCTGATAGCCGGCCTGGGCCAGGGCCAGGCGCGGCGCAACGGCGGCGATGAAGGCGGAGGTCGATGAGGTCCGGCTGCCATGGTGCGGCAGCAGCAGCACCTCGCTGCGCAAGGCCTGACCCCCGGCCAGCATGGCCGCCTCGTCCGGCGCTTCGACATCGCCCGTCAGCAGGGCGCTGTGGCCGGCGGCGTCGGTGATCCGCAGCACGCAGGAGCGGTGGTTGGGGCGGGCCGCGGCCTGCGTCCGCGGCGCTGCCGTCGGCAGCGGCCCCGGGTGCAGGAGTTCGAAGCGCACGCCGTCCCACTCCCAGTGCTGGCCGCGTTCGCAGGGCGCATGGGCCTGGCCGGCCAGCAGGGCATGGCCCACAGGCAGGCTGCTGCGGAGCAAGGGCGGATGCAGCAGGCGCAGCAGCGCGGGTGCGCCGCCGACGTGGTCCAGATCCTGGTGGCTCAGCATGAGCAGGTCCAGCGGCGTCCAGCCCAGGGCGCGCAGCAGCGGCAGCAGCACGCGCTGGCCGGCGTCGGCACCGCCGCCCCAGCGCGGCCCGGCGTCATACAGCATGCGATGCGTCCGTGTGCGGACCAGCACCGCCGTGCCCTGTCCCACGTCTGCCGCCAGCAGTTCGAAGCGGCCGGCCGGCGGCTGCGCAACGGCCGGCCAGAGCAGGCCCAGGAGCAGGGGCAGGCCCGCCAGCCGCATGCTGCGCGGCAGCGGCAGGACCAGCAGGGCGGCGCCCAGCAGCCCCGCGGCCTGCGCCCACGGCGGTGCCACCGGCAGGCTCAGCACCGCCGCAGGCCAGACGGCCATGGCGGACAGCCAGGCCAGCCCATGCCCGACCAGCCATGCGCTCCACTGCCACAACACGGGCAGCGCGATGCCCAGCAGCGCCAGCGGCGTGATGACGAAGCTCACCAGCGGAATGGCCAGCAGATTCGCCAGCAGCCCCACCAAAGACAGCTGCTGGAACAGGATCAGCGTCAGCGGGGCCAGGCCCAGCGTGACCACGCCCTGCTCGCGCAACGCCGCCATCAGCCGGGCCCGCCAGCCAGACCGTGGCGATGCCGCGCCCTGGCTCATCAGCAGGCCCACGGCGCCGAAGCTGAGCCAGAAGCCGGCCTGGCAGCAGGCCCAGGGGTCCAGCAGGCACACGAGGCAGGCAGCGGCCAGCAGGCACAAGGGCCAGGGCCAGCGCCAGGCGCCCTGCTGCATCCACGCAAAGCCCAGCAGCATCCAGACGGTGCGCTGCGCCGGTACGCCCCAGCCCGCAAAGGCGGCATAGGCCATCGCCGCGAGCACGCCCAGCCAGGCACCGGCCCGCGGTGCCGGCCAGGCCAGGCACAGGCGCTCGCTGCGCCGCCACAGGGCCGACACCAGCGCCGACGCCGCCCAGGCGAACATGGTGATGTGCATGCCGCTGATGGCCACCAGATGCGCCACGCCGGTATCCCGGTAGACCTGCCAGTCGGCACCGGGAATGGCCGATTGGTCGCCCAGGGCCAGCGCCGCCAGCAGCCCCGAGGCGCTGCCCGGCCCCAGCGCTTGCTGCAGGCGCTCGCGCCAGGCCTCGCGCCAGTGGGCGAGGCAGTGCCAGGGCGCCGTTGCCAGGCGCTGCTGCGGCGTCGGGCGGATCTGCGCCCGCGCCTGGAGATCCTGCTCAAGCATCCACAAGGATTGGTCGAATCCATGCGGGTTGGCCAGACCCGGCGCACGCTGCAGGCGCAGGCGCAACTGCCAGCGCTCGCAGGCCCGCCAGGCCGGCTGGCCTGCCACCGGATAGCCCAGGGCCAGCACCTGCTGCGGCGCGCCGGGAGGCAAGACCTGACCCTGCAAGGCCTCCAGCTTCAGCACCAGGCGCCAGCCCGGCTGGCCCCCGAAGCCCTGCACCGCTTGCGGCAGCCCCTGCACCTCGGCCTGCACCTCCAGCTCCCGCCCCTCCAGCCCGGGCGCCATGCGCGACTGCAGGCGCTGCTCGGCCCGCAGGCAGCCGCTGCCCAGGCCCATCAGACAGCCCGCGAGCAACCACAAGCCGGCCCTCATCCCGGACTGCATCCCGGACCGCATCCCAGCCAGCTTCCCGGACCGCATCCCGGTCAGCATGCGCCAGCGCAGCAAGCCCAAGCCCAGCAGTGCGCCCATGGCCAGCATCAGCCATGAAGCCTGCGTGGCCGGCAGCCGTGCGAGCTGGTGCAGCAGCGCCAGACCCAGCAGCCAGCCCAGCGTGAAGGCAGTGGGTGTGAGCATGGGCAGCATTCCTGTCGCGGGTGTAGGATGCCGGCCAGTTTTTCACCAATCCCCTGCGAGAGACGCCATGAGCACCCCCAACTCTGTGTATGACCGCCTGAACGCCCTGGGCATCACCCTGCCACCGCTGGCCGTGCCGGTGGCCGCCTATGTGCCCTTCGTCCGCAGCGGCAACCTGGTCTTCCTGTCCGGCCATCTGGCCAAGAAGGACGGCGCGGTCTGGGCCGGTCAGCTGGGCAAGGACGTGGACACCGCCACCGGCAAGCAGGCCGCGCGCAATATTGCCATCGACCTGATGGGCACCCTGCATGCCGCCGTGGGCGACCTGAACAAGGTGCGCATCGTCAAGCTGATGAGCCTGGTCAACAGCGCGCCCACCTTCACCGAGCAGCACCTGGTCACCAACGGCTGCTCCGAGCTGCTGGCTGAAGTCTTCGGCGAGAACGGCAAGCATGCTCGCAGCGCTTTCGGCGTGGCCCAGAATCCCATGGGCGCGTGCGTGGAGATCGACCTCGTCGCCGAAGTCCTGGCCTGATGTTCCACCGCCCCTCTCCCTGGCCGGACCGCGTGCTGGCGCTGGTCTGCCTCAGCAGCTTGGCCTCGCTGGCCATGGCCCTGGTCGCCCAGCACTACTTCGACGTGCGGCCCTGCCCCTGGTGCGTGCTGCAGCGTGGCGTCTTCCTGTTGCTGGGTGTCGTGGCTGGTCTGGGCTGGCTGCTCCGGCGCTGGAGGCCCGTGCGGCTGCTGAGCCTGCTGCTGGTGGCCGGCCTCGCGCTGGCCGGGCTTGCGGCGGCGGTCTGGCAGCATGAGGTCGCCGCCCAGTCTGCCAGCTGCAACATGACCTTCGCCGACCAGCTGGTGATGGTTCTGCGCCTGGACGAATACCTGCCCTCGGTCTTCATGGCCACGGCCGGCTGCAAGGAGGCGGCGGCCTACCGCCTGCTGGGCCTGCCTTACGAGGTCTGGAGCGGCCTGCTCTTCCTGACCCAGGCCCTGGCAGCGGCTTGGAGCCTGCGCACCCTGCGGCGCGAACGCTGAGCGCGGACGCTGCGCGTCGCCCCAAAGCCCCGCCCGCGTCGCCGGCCGGGGCTTCGTTCTTTTCGCGGCAGGCCGGAACCGCCTGCGACGGCAAAGCCGCCCGGGCTCCGGGCTCCCTGACTCGTGACTCGTGACTCGTGACTCGTGACTCGTGACTTGTGATTCGGAACACAGGACAACAGGACACAGGACACAGGACACAGGACACAGGGCGCGCGGCATGGCAGGTTCGCGTCCCGCCTGATCAGGATCAAGCCTGCCTCGGCACTCGCGGGCTACGCTGCTCGCGCCTTCAATGCTGGCCTCGGGCCCCTACGCATCGTGCAGACTTCGCCCTTCGCAGACTCCGTCCTGATCATTGGCGCCGGCCCGGCCGGCCTGTCCATGGCCGCAGCGCTGGCCGACATCGGCATTGCATCGACGGTGCTGGAGCAGGCGCCGCTGGCCGCCATCGCCGATCCCCAGGAAGATGGCCGCGAAATCGCACTCACCCACCGCGGCACGGCCATCCTGCAACAGCTGGGCGCCTGGCAAGACCTGCCCCCCGAGGCCATCTCGCCCCTCAAGGCGGCCCAGGTCTTCAACGGCCAGGACGCCCGCTTCCTGGGCTTCACGCCCGAAGGTCAGGGCACCGACCGCCTGGGCCATCTCGTGCCCAACCACTGGCTGCGCCAGGTGGCGTACCGGGGCGTGCAGAAGCGCCAGGACCGCATCAGCCTGCGCTGCGGCACGCGGGTGCAGAAGCTTCAGCTGCTGGCCCAGGGCGGGCGCGCGGCCGAGCTCGTGCTGGAGAACGGCGAGCGCCTCAGCGCGCCGCTGGTGATCGCCGCCGACAGCCGCTTTTCCGCCAGCCGCCGCCTGGCCGGCATCGGCGCCGACATGCTGGACTTCGGCCGCAGCGTGATCCTGTGCCGCATGCACCATGAGAAGCCGCACCAGCACACCGCGCTGGAATGCTTTCATCACGGTCACACCATGGCCTGGCTGCCGCTGCAGGAGCATCTGGCCTCCCTGGTGCTGACCGTCAACGCCGACGAAGCCCAGGGCCTGCTGGACCTGGACGACGCCGCCTTCCTCGACTGGGTGCAGACGCACAGCCAGGACCGGCTGGGAGCCCTGCGCCTGGCCGGGCCGCGGCATTTCTATCCGCTGGTCGCCACCTATGCACGCCGCTTCGTGGCCCGGCGCTTCGCGCTGATCGGCGACGCGGCAGTGGGCATGCATCCGGTTACTGCCCATGGCTACAACTTCGGCCTCTACGGCGTGCAGACCCTGGCCCGCGAGCTGCAGCAGGCCCGTCGTCACCGGGCCGGCTGCGACCTGGGCGATGCCATCACGCTGGAGCGCTTCGAGCGCGAGCACCGCCGCGCGACCCGGTCCATCTACCTGGGCACCAACGCCGTGGTGAAGCTCTTCACCGATGAGCGCCCGCTCGCCCGTGCCCTGCGCCAGGGCGTGCTGCAGGGTGCCGCCCACCTGCCGCCCCTGAAGGCCCTGATCAGCCAGCAGCTGACGGGCAAGGGCCCCTCGCTGCTGAGGCAGATCCGGGCGCTGGCGGGTTGAGGGGCGGCCTCACTCCCCCCGCGCCACCCCTTCACGGCGCGGATCGGCCGCGCCGAACCAGCCCGTGCCGTGGCGCTGCAGGCCGTGCAGGCCGCTGGTCATGTCACGCTGCTGGACGGTGTGCCCACGCGCTTTCAGGGCCTCGACGGTCTCTGCCGGGAACTGCCCGGCCTCCAGCACCGTCGGGCCGTTGAAGCTGGCGAAATTGGGCAGCGCAAAAGCCTGCTGCAGGTTCAGGCCCCAGTCCTGCATGCCGATCAGGCTCTTGGCCACGTAATGGATGATGCCCTGCCCGCCCGGGCTGCCCAGGCTCATCATCAGCCGGCCATCCTGCGGGTCGAAGACCAGGCTGGGGCTCATGCTGGAGCGCGGGCGCTTGCCCGGCTCCACGCGGTTGGCGATCGGCCGGCCCTGGGCGTCCCGAGGAGCGAGCGAGAAGTCCGTCAGCTCGTTGTTGAGCAGGAAGCCGCCCGTGAGGCCGGTGCCGCCGTCGCTCATCAGACGCGAGCCGAACACGGCCTCGATGGTGGTGGTCAGGGCCACCGCACGGCCCTCGCGGTCCACCACGCTGATGTGGCTGGTGCCGTACTCCGGCTGCGGGGCCATGGGCGCGTAGGCACTGCGCTGCGCGGCCGGCTGCCCCGGATGGGCCTGCCCCATGCTGCGCTCGCCGACCAGGCTGGCGCGCTGGCGCAGGTAGTCAGGCGCCAGCAGGGTGTCCCAGCGGCCGCCGGGTGGCTGGACGAAGTCGGGATCGGCGATGTACTGGTTGCGGTCGGCAAAGGCCAGGCGCGCGACCTCGGTGTAGCGGTGCAGCCAGTCCGCGCCCGGCTTGCCCGACTGCAGGGCCTGCGCCGCCGGCATGGGCGGCAGCATCCCCAGCATCTGCATGATGGTGAGGTGGCCCGAGGACGGCGGAGGGAAGCCGCAGATGCGCCAGGGCTGGCGCCCCTGGCCGCTCCAGTCCGTGCACAGGGGTTCGCGCTCCTTGGGGCGGTAGGCCTGCAGGTCGGCCAGGCTGAGCAGGCCGGGGTTGCTGGGATGGGCGCGAACGCGCCGGACCATGTCCTCGGCAATCGCCCCTCGGTAGAAGGCCTCCGCCCCCTCACGGGCGACACGGCGCAGCACCTCGGCCAGGGCGGGGTTGCGCAAGACGTGACCCCGCGGCCAGGGCCGGCCCTCGGCGTCATAGAAATAGCGGGCGGCCACGGGATCCTTGCGCAGGAATTCGTCCTCGGCCAGCAGCTTCTGGAAACGGGCACTGACCGGGAAGCCCTGCTCGCAAAGCTGGATGGCGGGCTCGAAGAGCTTCGCCCAGGGCAGCCGCCCTTCGGCCGCGTGGGCCTGGGCCAGCATGCGCAGCAGGCCCGGGGTGCCGACGCTGCGCCCGCCCACCACGGCCTGCATGAAGCTCATGGGCTTGCCGTCCGGCAGGAGGAAGAGCTTGTCGTCGGCTGCGGCGGGTGCGGTCTCGCGGCCGTCGAAGGCGCGCAGGCGCCGGCCGTCCCAGTGCATCAGGAAGGCACCGCCACCTATGCCGCTGCTCTGCGGCTCCACCAGGGTCAGCACCATCTGCACGGCGATGGTGGCGTCCAGCGCGTTGCCGCCGGCCCGCAGCATGGCCACGCCTGCGTCCACCGCCAGCGGGTGGGCGGCGGCCACGCCTTCGTGCTGCAGCCGCCAGCCTGGCTTGTCTTCCCAGCCGCTTTCGCTCTCGGGCTGAGCCTGGAGCGCGCTGGCAGCGGTGGGCTGCGAAGTTGGCGCTGAAGTTGGCGCTGAAGTTGGCGCTGAAGTTGGCGCTGAGGTTGGCGCAGACCTTGGTGCTGAGCTTGGCCCAGGAGTCGCCGGCGCGGCCGGCAGCGAAGGCGCCTGCGCGCAGCCGGCGAGCCAGGCAGCAAGACCTGACCCCAGCAACAGCAGCAGGGCTCGGCGCTGCAGCGCCTGGGCAGGGGGAAGCTGGGTCGAGGACAGTCGGGGCAAGGTCATGGCGGACTCAGGGTGTCGACGAAGAGCGGCCAGTGTAGGCCGCCCTCGCCGCGCCGCCATCCTCAAACGAAATAACCCAAGTCCTTGACCGTGTAGTTGCCGATCTGCGGCAGCACCGTGGGCAGGTCCGTGGCGCTCACGCCCATCCAGCTGGCCAGCGTGGCGCCCAGCTGGTCGACCGCGGTGGTGGGCAGCAGGCGCCCCTGGCCGACGTCGTCCGGACCGTTGACCGAAACCGAAGGCAGTTGCCCCCAGAAGCGCCCGCCCTTGACGGCGCCGCCCATCACGAAGTGGTGGCTGCCCCAGCCGTGGTCGGAGCCGTCGCCGTTGCTGCTGAGGGTGCGGCCGAAGTCGGAGGCGGTGAAGGTGGTGACAGCGTCCGCGATGCCCAGCTCCACCGTCGCGTCGTAGAAGGCGCCCAGGGCGTCGTTCACCGCTGTGAGCAGACCGGGGTGCTGGTTGGGCAGGAAATCGTGCAGGTCGAAGCCACCCATGGACACGAAAAAGACCTGGCGCTTGGCCCCCAGGCTGGCGCGGGAGCCGATCAGCTTGGCCACGATCTGCAGCTGCTGGGCCAGGTTGTTGGCGGGATCGAAGACGGTGGTCAGCGGCGGCAGGCTGTTCAGCGCGCCGGCCACGATGGTCTGGGCCGAGATCGAGCGCGACACCACGCGGTTCAGCTCCTGCTCCATCCAGTGGCTGCGCGGCGCGGTGATCAGGCTGCGCAGGGCATCGGCGCAGGCTTGCGAACCGTACAGGGGCTTGGTGACCGCGTTGACCGCCACGGCGCCGTTGGTCGCGACCTGGTACTGCACCGCCTGCTGCCCGGACATGAAGACGGCATTGCCCGAGGCGTTGATGCAGGTGAAGGTGGTGTTGCCGTTGCTTGAGAGAAAGCGGTCCCCCATGCGCCCGCCCCAGCCGGTGACCGCGCCTTCGGGGCTGGAGGCCTGCCAGACGCTTTGCTGGTCGTTGTGGGAGAAGAGCTTGGGCGGCAGCGGCACGCTCTGGGCCTTGTACTGGGCAAGGGTGGTCGGCTGGATCAGCGTGCCCACATTGAGCTGAATGCCCAGGCGGCCGACGTCGAACAGGGTCTTGAGCCGGCCCAGCTGGGGCGCCAGCGCCATCTGGCGGCCATCGGGCAGGGCCACGCGGGGCGTCAGCGCCGTCGCGGCGAGCTGGTCGCGCGGGGTGGCGATGCTGCCGCGGATGGTGGCGTAGGCGCCGTAGTTGGTGGTGTCGTAGGGCACCAGGGTGTTGCCGTAGTCGTTGCCGCCGTAGAGGAAGACGCAGACCAGGGCCCTGTAGTCGTTGCCAGCCGTCTGCGCGGCGGCCTCGCCCAGGGCGGCGAGGTTGAGGGCGAAGGGAGCGGCCGTGCCGGCCAGGCCCAGGGCCGAGGCCCGGCGCAGGAACTCGCGGCGTTGCAGCTGGGGCAGCTTGTTGATGTGCATGGCGGTGCTCCTCACTTCTGGACCAGGTACTCGGGGCAGGCCATCAGCATCAGGATGGCGGCGCGCACGCGGTTGAGACGGCCGGCGTCATTGGCCACATTGCTGGCCGCAATGGCGCCGACGGCATTGGCGATCACGGACTGGGTGTTGCCGCTCACGGCGTCGCCGGCCAGCAGCAGGGCCAGCTGTGCGACCAGCTTGGGCGGATCCAGGGCCAGGGCATCGAAGGCCGTGTAGACCGGCTTGAGCTCGCCGATGCCGTTGGCGATCACGCCCTGCATGAAGTTGAGATAGCCGGCCACCGTGCTTTCGTTGAGCAGCTGGAACTCGGGCGCGGTGACCTTGTTGTCGCCCAGCACGGAGTTGGGGGGCACATAGCCGGGACGGAAGAAATTGAAGACCGAGGGGCTGCGCAAAGGGCTCTGGCCCAGGCGATTGGCCGGGTTGCTGAGGTCGCCCACGTTCCACAATTCGGTGGGCGACGTGAGCCCGGCCAGCCGGGCCCACTGCACGAAGCGCTGCACGGGCTCGCGCAGCTTGCCGGTGTCCAGGCCGGCGCCGGGCGAGCGGGCTTCGCTGTCCAGCAGGATGGCCTTGAGCACGGACTTCATGTCGCCGCGCTGGCCCTGGCCGTTGTCGTTGAAGACCGTGGCCACGCGCTGCACATAGGCGGGGCTGGGGTTGGAGCAGACCAGGCGCTGGATCAGCTGGCGTGAGATGAAGGGCGCGGTGTTGGCATGGTTGGCCAGGGTGTCCAGCACGATCTTCAACGCGGCCGGGCCGTCGGCGGTGGCGGGGATGTCCACGTCCAAAACCTTCTTGGCACCGACGGAAAAACGCGCCGGGTTGTTCACCATGGGCTTGCGCATGTAGCTGGGGTCGGTGGCGTTGGCGCCGTCGAAGTCCCAGCCGGTGAGCACGCGGGCGAGGTCGGTGATGTTGCCCTGCTTGTAGGTCTCGATGGGCTTGCCGCCGCTGAGCTGCAGCGTGCCGTCCAGCTTGAGCTGGTAGAGACCGATGCTGAAGAGCTGCATCACCTCGCGGGCGTAGTTCTCATCCGGCACGCGCCCGGTCTTGGGGTCTTCCTTCTGGTTGCCGCGCATGTTCAGGTAGACGCCCATGGCATTGGAGAGCGTCACGCCCTCCAGCAGCTCGCGATAGCTCGTGAAGGCCTTGGCCTCCAGCATGTCCAGATAGGTCGCGACCGCCATGCCGCGCCAGGCCACCGGAATGCCCGCCATGGACACCACGAAGATCTCGCTCAGGGCCAGCACCACGCGCTGGCGAAGGGTGTCCGGCGAGCTGATCAGCTTGCGCCAGATCGTGTTGTCCACCCCGCGGAAGTCGTTGCGGAAGTCCACCGCGCCATAGCCCTTGGCGATCATCCAGTCGTAGTGGCTCTGGCTGAGCGGCTTGGCGAATTCGGCGTCCAGCCACGCGGCATAGCCCTGGGCCTTGACCGTGGCAATGCCTTCCGCCGTGGCGCAGAAACCGGCCTGGTTGAGAAAGCGCGCGGCCTCGGCGTCGGTGGGCAGCGCCGGGGGCGGCGCGGGGACGGGGGTGGGCGCCGGTGTGGGCGTCGGTGTGGGCGTCGGCGCAGGACTTGGCGTCGGCGTCGAACTGGGCCCCGAGGCGCCATCTCCTCCGCCGCCACCGCAGGCCGCCAGCGGCAGCGCGGCCGCCAGCGTCAGCAAGCCGGCCGGGGGCTTGGGAAGGGAGCCGCCGGACGGCGGCGCATCAGGCGTGACGGCAGCGGTTGCTGCGTCGGCGATATCTGAGACGGGCATGTCGTGCTCCAGGCTGCAGGACGGGAGATGGAATCCGCGCAGCCTAGGCCATTGCCTTGTCCGCATTGCGAATTGAAGTGTCCAATTCGCAAGCATTCGTTAACCATGGCCCTGGCGCTGCCGATTTCCTTGCCAACGTTGACAGTCTCTTGCAGAGCTGACAGAACCGTCGCGTCTTGACGCTTCTTTACCTGGCGATGCGCGGCCGTCGCGCCTGAAATCGGCATAGGGGGCCTCCATTTGGAGGCGCCCCTGCCACACCACCCGGCATG
>JAYSEK010000017.1:0-95913 GCA_041913905.1 Burkholderiaceae bacterium
CGCCATCCACTCCCGACTGCGAACCCGCGCCGAAATGGATTTCGCAGGTCTGACTACGTGGGAAGCCGTCGTGAACGAGCAGCTTGCTGCGCGCCTTTGCGGAGGGGTTGAAAAAGGCGTGAATTCCGAGCTTAAAGGCATACATGAGCCAAGCCTTTTGCTCTACCCCTCGGAAAGCAGCTGCAGCCGCTGCTGCCACGCCTGGGCTTGCGTAAGGCTCGTCATCTCGATGGCGATCAGCGGCGTGCTGAAGTCATTCGTTCTAAGCTGAAGAACCACCTCCCTCGTCGACCCATCGCTCATGGCGACGTAGCTGATGTCCGTCGAGCTGACGAACGAAGCCGGCTCAATGCGGAACCACTTCTCCGCAACGAATGCGAGGGTCTTCGCGTCTGGGTCGACATAGACCTGAGGCAGCAAGCCTTGGCAACCGCAGCCTATGGTGAAGTGGCCTCGTCCGACGGCATTCGCGAGCGCGAGTTGTTTCGCATAGCCTGCGCGCCCGCCGGCGTTGGCATACACGAAGATTCCATGTGTCAGGCCGAGGTGCACGACCATCCAAGCGGCTCCCCAAGTCCACTCGGGCAGTGGCCCTGATTGCACAGACCGGCTGCTGGTGAAGGCCGCGAGCAGGACGCACGCGGAGAGCGTCCAAAGGGCAGCCAGAGGCAGCCCAAGCAACAGCCGGCCGATACGCCGCTCCCTGAGAAGGCGCATTGCAAGCATCCAACCAATGAGGGCGCCGAAGAGCAGATTAAAGAGAGGGATGCAGAGCAGCGCGTAGCAGAAGAGGACAAAGGGCAACGATGCGGTCAAGGTGAGCTCCCTGGCGGGGTCGATCTGGCAAAGACAGGGAGGATCCCCACCACTTCCGACGCCGACCCTGCTATTTAGATTGAGACTTAAACGCGGGTGACTCTAAAGCGGACGACATAAACACTGCTAGGCGTGTCGTCAGAAAAAGCCAACAGCGAAAAGAAGTTCATGAGTGCCCGGGAGATCCTGGCCGTGAACATGATTCGCCTGAGAGCGGCACGAGGCTATAGCCAGGAGGCCCTGGCCCTTGAATGCGGACTGCATCGGACCTTCATCGGGCATGTCGAGCGGCAGGCACGAAACATCTCGATCGACAACGTGGAGCGCATTGCGCTGACGCTTGGGGTGTCGGTTGGAGAGCTGCTAACGCAGCCAAAACGTGGGTAGCCAGTTCTGCTAGACGTACACACAAACCGGAGACTGCTTGCGGCCCACCGCCCCAGAGCGGACGCCGACGGCGTCCAATCCGGGTAACCGTCCGGCGAGCACCTCCCGGCGCTTGGGATGGGCAAGAATGAAGCGATGAACCACAGAGTCACGTTGAACATCCCGTACGACCAACCCGTGGAGATGTGGGCGGCGGTGATGCAGGTATACGAGTCCCTGCCTGGATGGCTCGGAGCCAGCGACCTTCCCCGCTGGTTTGGCACTGAAGACGAGGCGAAGTACGTCTGGGCCTCGGTCGAACCAGGAGGCATCGTCTTCGAAGCTCACATGGAGCCCGAGTTGTGGGCCGCTTGGATCGAAGACCTCTGCACGCGACTCTCTGGTGTCCTTGGTCGCCCGGTTCATGACGCCGAGTCGTAGCCGCACATCAGGCGCCCCGCAGGCTGAGGTCAGAACTGAACGTCTTTAAGCGCATCGTTCAATTCTTCGTCAGTGAGGCCGGCACCCGTTCCTGCGATGTCCCAAGTCCACACTGCTTGGACCTCGGCCGTGCGCACATCCTCACCAAGGTCAGGGAGGACGAGGCCGATTGCGCTGCGCCCAACAGAGTACCGCGCGGTCATCTCTCTTAGAACTTTTGCCGGAGCTTCCTGGCGCAGGCGCTGCCGCCAATACTCAACATCAGACTCGGAAAGTTTGAACAAGCGCTGCCCTCATCAGGTTACGGTATGAGGCATCCCTGCCTGCACTCTTCGATGTTCAGAGTGCCACGGAAGGTCGAATTGCTCTTCCCGCAAGTACAGCTGGTTCGCCAAGTCGTCGCGGGCACACCGAGGGTTTCGCCAGTGATGAGCTGCCCACAGAAGTGACATGTCTGATCAATCGGCTCTTTCGATTGGAGTTGTCCCAGCGCAATCATCACTTCCTTGGCGCCAGGTGGCAGCCGGCCTAAATCCAAGCCGACCAGGTACTTGTCGTATTCGGACATGGCATCGGCGATGCGAGGTACGGCAGACCAGTGTATGTCGGCTCACACCTCTGTAAGGCATCCACCGATGTGGCAGCAACTCGCAGGTGCGACTGGCCGGCTGCCGACTCTGCGCGCCACTAAGATCACGAAGCGCTTACCGCAGCTGGCGACCTGGAAGCTGATGGCGGCTGCTTCGACGTCTGGGTGACTGGGTCGAGAACGTACAGAGGATTGAACCGTGGACCTTCAAGATCTTACCCAAGAGCAGCGCAACCTCGCTGACTTCATCTCCCAAATCTCGGAGCGGCGATATCGAGCAGGGTGGATGCAAGGCATTGAATACGAAGTGTGGGAGGCCATGCATGCGCCCGACCTTGGTCGCGGGGCACTGCACCTGACCGTCGAAGAGGCTCAACAGCTGCACGCAATGAGTGCCAAATGCAGGGGCTGGATCGTCTTCGATGACGTCAATGAGGAATCATTCGTCCCCATTGAAGAGTGGAGAGCCCGCCAGCCTACCTGAGGTATGAGGCGTGCGGCCCGCTCAGGTGGCTTGCCCAGCCGCATGCAGACTTTCTGTCAGTTGCTAGTGCAGATCGTGGTCAGCGAGCAGTCGAGAAGACTTGGTCGGACGCCAGCTATGGCGCTACGGCATGCACGGAGATTGCTTGAGAGAAAGGCTGGTGCCAAGCGCCAGGGGCCCATGCTCGGCGGAAGGCCGGACCAGCCATGGCCCTCCAGGCTGGCCCCACTGAGAAAAGGGTCTGTCGTCAGCGCTAAGACGGCAGGAGTTCAGCAATGGGCATGGCCTGAGGACTGGGGGGCGCTACTCACACGTACCCGTTTGACTTTTCAGCGGTCTGACAGATCACGCGAGAGCGCACTAGCCTCTGCCTGACGCGAGGCCAGAGCCTCTCCCTTGTAGTCACTTTTTGCCTGGCGGCGGCGGCGGGACGGGGGGACGAACCGCCGGAGCAGGAGGATTGATGTTGGCTTGTCGGCTGGACGGTGGAGGAGGCGAAAGGGGCCGAGAAGGCAAAGAAGGCTTGTTCATTTCGATTCAGTTGAATTGGCTGCGAACTCGACCCAAGATACCTCCTTGGCGTCGACGAGGAGGCCTTCGAGATGCGGTAAGTCCTGCTCCTGTCCATCGGCAGCGGTTCGATGTGCAGAGGTAATGAAAAAGTGACCAGTGCTTGGTTCAGACGGCCAAACCTTGGGCCAACCGAAGATGCGCGTCCCGTCCTTCATGTGAAGTACAACGAAGCGCTGGTACTCGGTGAAGATGCCAAACCACTCGCATGGATGCGAGGAACGACTGGATAGACCCCATTTGCGAAGCAGCGAGTGCGCATCTCCGTGGGTGCCAATCGAGAAGACGATGCCACCAATGATGGCTGTAAGAAGTGAGGCGGCAAGCGAACTCGTCGCTGTCCACGATCCGAGGTCAACCCATTTCCCCAACCAGAGCGCGATGAAGACCTCAAACTTCACCAGCAGCTGGATAACAACCGTGAAGATGAGCGCCTGAACCACTCGCTCGAACTGCGACGGTTTGCTGTGCGATGTAAGTGAGAAAAACACCCATGCCCCGACGAAGCCCGGAGCTAGGTATTGGAGAAGAGCGACGAGATCCTTAGATAATTCTGGCATCTAGGCAACTTTACGTCCTGAAATTCCCGATGGCTACGCGCTTCGTTGGAAGTGGAGTCCTTACTGCATCGATGAGAGCTCAAGTTTCGACGCGAGTCCTTAGTCGAATGGGCTGAAGAGACCGATACCGTTGCAGCACGTTGTTGTAAACCGGCTCAGCGGTATCGCTGGTGATGGTCACAATCAGCACATAAGGGAGCGGCGGAACATCCTTAGTTTTCACCGCTCGCCCTTGGGCTCTCGCGCCGTGCTGAATGTCAAAACACGCGTCAAGCAGCTGCTCCGCTGGAAAGCTGCGGTAGCGGTGCAGGATCGTTTCCCACTTATGGGCATCCCGACGCAACTCGTCCTCGCTGCGCTGACTGCTCGCCGAAAAGAACTCGTCGGTGGATCCCTCACCGCGAGGTCGAAACACGACGGTGAGCCCATGCCGTGTGTAGTTCAGTGAATCTGCTGGATCTACTGGCGATGCAAAGCAGAAGGTGGCCTTGATGTTGAGCCGTGTTCCCAGGGGAACGGCCGGCACTGGGAGCTTCGCTCGAATTGGCTTTCCTGCTGCTAGATAGCCTTGGTAAAGCACCGTTGCTTCGTTGTCAGCACAGGAAAGAAGTGCATCGACAGACTGCGGAAAGCGTCCCCACCCCACATGTGTAGGCTGATGTCCCGTCGCACTTTCGCACTTGTGAATCATCAGCGCCCTAAGGGCGGTTGCAGATAGCTTCGTTTCCGTTATGGCAACAGCACCTGCTGCGACACGTAGCGCCAGCGGCGCGGCGTAGCTCGTCCCGGCCAATGCACATAGCCCTTTCATATATGGGCTCAAGAGTACGAGCGGCTGTCCCGCCGCTCCGCCGAAAGCCAACCCATCGGGCTTGACTCGCCCTGGCGAGCGCCCCGGACCTCGGCAGCTGTATGGGGCGCGGTCCCACATCCAGTCTTCAGATGTTGCCGCGCCGACTGATAGCGCGTTGACGGCATCCGCAGGCGGTTGAATCCGTCCAGCCTCGCCGTCGAGATCACCATCGTTACCTACGGCCACCGTAGCCAGGCATGTGCCAGCGGCGAGATGCTTATCAAGCATGCAGGTCCAGGCGTGCGGATGATCGTCGTCGATGAACATCCTCGGCCCCAACGAAAGATTGCAAAACTGCGCGCCAGCACTCTTCAGGATCGAGTCAATTCGGCGCATGCAGTCATACAGATCAACGTCGGCCTCATCGTCGGCGCCCACCACTCGATGATGCTCAACCTTGAAATAGGGTTGAGGGAGTTCCGTCGCGCCGGGCGCAACGCTTCCAAACAGCAATGCAGAGGTCACCTCGGAGCCGTGTGCCAGATAGTCTGCATGGGTCCTCACAAGTGCAGCTGGCACTTGCTCACTGGTCCACAGGTCGAAATCCCGAACTCCAATCCCTCCGTCGAAGGCCAAAACCTTGACTTCAGCGTTGACTGCCGCTGCCGTTGGAAGCGCGGGCGCTGGCCCGGCCGCGTGTTCGCGCATCGAGGGGCGATGGAGACGTAATGCGGGCAGTTTCCGGATAGCGCGAATCGCGGAAAAGAGAGCTAGGCGCTCTAGCTGCTCAGCAGCGGCCATGCCGGGGATGAAGACCAACCCATCGACCATAAAGCGCTTGTTCAACTGCAAATCGGCGCCGCAATGGCGCGCGTAATTGCTCAATGCGCCGATAAGCTCCTCATCGTGACCGTCACCGTGGACCACCACTTCAACAGCGACCTCACCATTGGCTTGGTCAATATGCAGAATGCGATCGCTTGGATCTTGCAGGCGGATACGCTCAATTCGACGAAGTTCTAGTTGGTGCCCTTTGCCGGTATCGTCCGACATCAAAAGTCCCATCAAGTCTTCGAAGGAGCGCTGCGTACCGGATAGGTAAAGGTCTGCTGCCAACTTGGGCCCAGGACGCATGCGCACTCTGGCGTCATGTTCAGGCTCGACTTCAGTGGCTTTGCTGCCTACCCCTCGAAGGCCGGCTGCTGCGAACACCTTGCTAGGAATCTGCCACTTCGAAAGAAATGCAGGATGCACAGTCACTAGCGAAGCAGCTTCCCCTCTAGGCTTGGCCATATCCGGAAGCATGCGCAGCGCTGCAATGGTGGCCTGTAACTGCGGCAGCAGCCGTTGGCGAGCCCTCTCTAGTGAATATGGATAAGCTTTGGTGCTCGACGCTCCTCCTGGAGGTGGCAGCTCAGTGGTCAGCGATTCACCCGACCCTATCAATAGATTTGGACCTGGCATTGTTCTCCCTTTGTTTGGCCTTCTTCACCACCCGGCCGACCGTCATGTGTGACGCGCCAACCGCCTTCCCTATGTCCCTCTGCGTTTCACCCTGCTTATGACGCAGCAGGATCTCTAGGTCGCGACTCGCTTTCTCGTTGCCCTGTTGGGCCGCAAACCGCTTGGCCCAATCGATGACAGACGTTTGGACATCCCTGCCGCGCAAGAGGTGATCCTTCTGCGCGAGTTGTACTGCGCGCTCTAGGGCGTCCGCAGAGGCCCCTTCCGCCCCTGCTGCCACTGCAGCTGCCGTGTCCGGTTCAACCCCTCGTTCTTCCAGGAGACGTCGACGCTCATCGACGCCAGGCAAAGGCACCACTATCGCCAGATCGAAGCGTCGCCAAATTGCGGGATCGAGTAGCTCACCGTGATTGGTCGCTGCGACAAGCAACGACGCAGGCGACCAGTCATCAACGGTCTGCAGCAGCACTGTAACCAAGCGTTTGAGCTCTCCGACATCGCGGTCATCGTCTCTGCGCTTGGCGATTGAGTCGAATTCATCCAACAGCAACACACAAGGGAATTGCTGTGCGTAGTCCAACGCTGCACGCACATTACTCCCGGTCTTGCCCAGAAAACTGCTGACGACCGTCGCAAGGTCAAGCGTTAGCAGTGGCAGCGAGAGCTCCTGTGCTAACCACGCCGCAGTCATCGTCTTGCCTACGCCAGGGGGACCCGACAGCAGCAGTGACCGCATGGGCATTAGGCCTGCCGCCATCAAGCGATCGCTTGATCGCCGTTCTTCCACTAGCCGAGAGAGATCGGCATGCACATTTGGTGCAAATATTGGTGCGCGTGGTAGCGAGACATGGTCTTGTCGACGTAGCAGCTGTAGTCGCGAATCTGAATCGACCGGCGCTGCTGTCTCTGGGGCTGCCCGTAGGGCTCTGGTTGGCGGCAGCAATGGCGCCAATGCACTTGCGAAGTCCGGATCGGATTGGCGAACAAGGCTAGCCAAGCGACGCATGCGCATTTCGATCGGTGCACCGCCGATGCGCATCGCATCTTTGAGTAGTGCAAGCAGTTCTTCTTTGACTCGCAGTTCCATCATCGCCTCACTGAGCTGCGGTTCCGGCAATGGAACAAATTGCATGGCATCCTACGATCATGGTGTTCCAAGTGCAATTGGTATTTTTCGATTCGTTCATAAGTGATTGATTTATAGATATTTTCTGCTTCAAAGCAACAGGAACTCTTGGAACAGATGTGGTTACTGTACGCGCATCCAGCGCTCTGGGGGCAATGACTTCTTGTTTCCGCATCGCCCGTATGGGCTCATGTGATGAGCCAGCGCCGTAGGCTCGAATCAGAAGGGCGACTGCAAAGCGCGAGGAGGCGGCTGCGGCGATGTGGAATTCAGCGACCAGCCCGTACTTGACGGCGCAGTGGTGAATCAATTGGCTTGACGTACACGTTCGCCAATTGCAGTACCCTGGCATCCTCAGGTCAAAGCTCTGGGTGCGCTCGGACCGCCCCGTTCCCTCATTGCTAGGCCTGTTGTTGAGCGCATCAGCAGAGCGGCTGCCAGAGAACTGAAGATCTACGGAAGCGAGCCCGGTAGCGGTCGTCTCAGCCGACCCAGACTTCTGATAGCTTCCGCCACGCCCACGACAGCTCCTTGTCCCTGAGCGCCCCCCTCAAATTGCTGTCGCATCGTCCGATTGCGATGATCGCCAATATGGCGACCTGTTGCCCTGCCTTGGTAAGGCCATAGCCCACCAGGCGCTTGTCTGAAGCGTCCGGGAACTGCTCCACCAAGCCTGCCTTGATCAGCGGCGCCAAGCACGCCTGTACGGTCGTGCGCAGCCCACCACCGCCAAGCGGAAGGGCGAGCTCGGTGGCCCTCATGGGGTGGGGCTCCAGGCCTCCCCTGCTCCTGGAGTGCTCGAGCATTTGCGCGAGCGTCAGAGCTTGAATCGGCGTGAGTGCCTTCCGCTTCACCTCGGACCCATCTCTGAACGAGTACCGCACGTGCGCGAGCCCTGCGCTGAGTTCGCGCTCGATGAGGTTCGCCAGCCGCAAGTGCGCGAGGAGCAGGTTCATGGTGACGTGTTTCGACCAGTGCCGATGTGTGGCCCCGCAGCAACGCGATGGGAGGGACCTTTAAGTTCGCCGGAAAGAGGGCTGAGAGGCAATATTTGACGTTTAGTTTCTGCCATTTTTGGCAGACCGGAAGCTCAGCTTAACCGACAGAAGGGGTTTAGTTTCGTACGTTGAAACTGCACGCAATGAAACTCTGCACCGTGCAACTACGGGGTGCGCATTGCCTCAGCTAGATTGCGCTGTCGAATTCTTCTTGCTCGTCTGCGCGCCGGTCAGCAGACTGCTGGAATGGACGAAAAGACGCAGCCAGAAGCGAGCCCAGCAGTGGTGGAAATTGAATCCGCCCGCGATGTGGTGTGCCGTCAGCTCGTCAAGATCTACGGCCCGCTGTTGAACCGCGACCAGCTCGTGCAGTTCCTTGGCTTCCGCACAGCGGAAGCGCTGGAGCGCAGCGTGGAGCGCGGCCAGTTGGGGCTGAAGGTCATCCGCCTGCCGCACCGGCAGGGTCTCTTCGCTCGCACCAGTGACTTGGTCGACTACCTGGATTCGCTGGATCAGCACGTGATCCAGAGAAAGGAGCGCAAGGTGTAGTAGCAGCGCCGCTGACAGACCCCAGAAAGGCAGAAGGCTCAAACACGATTCCCGTCGTGTCTGAGCCCCTGAGTCTGCCGCCGATTGCTCAACCGGTTACCCAGACTCTAGCCCCCCACCTCGCTTCACGCAAGCGGGGCCTGTATCCATGGGCCCCGCGGGGATGCCTTTCCTACCGCTGTCCTTTCCAGTTGCCATCAGTTGGCCTTACGTCGTTGCCCTTGGGCAACGCACGGTGGCCAAGCTGAGGGCGCGGTGCTGCCGCTCGCTTTGCGCAATCACGCCCGGCAACGGGCCTTTGCAAAGCGGAAGAAAGGCAATCATGAATATCGTTCAATCCAGCGCCGAGGGCAGCGAGGGTCAGAGCTTCAGGCCAGGCCTGGTGGCAGAGATCTGGGCTCACCTGGACCATCTCAACGTCTCGCCCGAATGTCGGGCCTACATCAAGGAGGCCCTTGAGGCACCATCACGGCAGGTACGGAGCACGCCGCGGAGCATGTGCGGCCGGTACCCAAGCAAGAAGGTAGGGGTCACCATCGGCTTCGAGAGCGCCACGCTCGAGTTGCCCATCATCCTCGCGTTGGAGCTGGACCCTGATGTTTTGCTGTATGTCGACCAGCCCCCGGCGATCAAACTGACTTACCGCATCGGCGGTCGGATGCGGAGCTATCTGCAAACGCCGGACTTCCTCGCAATCATGAAGAGCGGGATCTTGCTGCTCGAAGGGAGACGGCTCGCGGCCGTCGAGGAGCGGGCGATCAATGACCCCGAGCTGTTCGTGCTCCAGGACGGGCGCTGGACCTGCCCGCCGGCGAAGCGGGCGACTCAAGAGTTGGGCATGTCGCATGAGGTTCGGACGGAGGCCAACTTTGACGCCGTTGTTCTGAGCAACCAATTGTTCCTGGGCGAGTACCTGCGCGCAGATCTGAACCTGCCTGGGTACGAGGTCGCATTGGCAGCGATCACCAACATTCTCGGCTGCTTGGCGCGCGCCACCATCCGATCAGTCCTCGACAAATGTGGAGCGACGGTCACGCTGGACCACATCTACCGGGCCATCGGCTGCGGGGACGTGGCGATCGATTGGCAGGCCTGCCGGATTGTTGACGCCGAAGCCTGCTGGCTCTACAGGGACATGGCAACGCTGCACGCCTACCTAGCTTGTGCGCTGTCGAAGGACCGGCGGCAAGGGCCGCCGGTGAACCTGGTCCGTCTCGCCGCGCAAGAGCAGTTGGGGTGGGACGGTCAAACGTGGAAGCTCCTTACCGTCGGCGCTAGCCAGGTGGCGATTGAGTGTGAGGGGCGTATCCAGATGATGCCGTTGGCTACGCTGAAGGAGCTGGCCCACGCTGGCCAGCTCGAGCCTCTCGGTAAGGCAGAGGTGGACAAAGCTGTCGAGAGCCGTGTTGACGCCATCCTGCGCAGGGCAAGCCGAAAGGAACTGGAAACTGCCAACCGCAGGATGGAGCAGATTCAGCCTTACCTGCAGGCCCGCCGGGTCAATCCCCAACACCGAACCCTGCGCCGGTATCTGTCGGATTTCAGAGCTGCGCAGCGGAAGCACGGGAATGGCTTCATCGGCCTGCTGCCTAAGACTGCGCAAGCAGGAAATCGTCAGAAGCGCTTGTTGACGGCGGTGCTCCAGCTGGCCCTTGACGTCGCGAACGAGCACCTACTGAACCCGGACAACGTCCGGGTCAAGATTGGGTGGGGCTTTCTGCGCGACCGGTGTGAAGAGCGGGGCCTGCCCGCGCCAAGCTATCCCTGGTTCAACAAGTTTGTGAAGAGGATGCCGGCCTACCAGGTCGCCAGGGCGCGCGGCGGTGACAAGCTTGCCTATGCCTTGGAGCCGCGCGTTGAGTCGACCGACCTGGCCCTGGCAATGGCGCCGGACCGGGTATGGCAGCGCGCGCACATAGACCACACACTCATTGATCTGGAGACTATCTTCTCCAACAGCTCCGACAAGGCCGGTCGCGTCTGGGTGACTGTGATGATCGATCATCACAGCCGGCGCGTGCTTGCGGTGTCCCTAAGCTACGAGGCGCCGAGCTATCGCTCGGTCATGGCGGTGATTCGGGACTGTGTGCGCCGGTTGGGGCGCCTACCTGAGAGCCTGGTGCTCGATGGCGGCAAGGAATTTCAGTGTGTTTGGACCCAGACCCTGTGCGCCCGATACCACGTCACCCTCATCTACAGGCCAGCTGCCAAGCCCCGCTATGGGTCACAGATGGAGCGCTTCTTCGGCACGCTGAACACGAACCTCATTCATGTGCTGAGGGGCAACACGCAGCTGCGCAAGAACGTGCGCCAGATGACCAATGCGGTCGATCCGGACAACTTTGCGGTCTGGACGTTCCCCGAGTTGTGCGACTTGCTCGAAAAGTATCTCTGCAACGTCTACGACAGCCTGGAGCATCGCGAGCTGTTGATGAGCCCGCGTGCGTGCTTCGAGACATCCCTGGCTCAGTCTGGTCACCGTCCGATGCACGTCATTCCCTACGACCGGCACTTCATCCTCGCCACCTGCCCGTCGCCGAGGAAGGGCACAGCTCGGGTGCAGGCAGACGGCGTCAAGGTGCACTACCTGTACTACAACGCTGCGCAGTTGCAGGCCCACTTTGGCAAGGATGTCGAGGTCCGCTATGACCCCGGCAACATGGGTGTGGCCTTCGCCTACATCGACCGTGAATGGGTTCGACTGACCTGCACCCGTCACGCCAAAACCGTATGGGGTCTGACCGAGAAGGAGCTGCTGGAGGCGAGCACGGAGTGGCGCCGCCGCCGCTCTGCGGTCGAGAAGACCCGCCTGACCGATGCTGCGCTCATCAAGTTCCTCAAGGAGGTCAACGCTGAGCAACTCATGCTGCTTCGGCGCCGCCAGGCCGCAGAGGAGCGCAAGCGTCTGATGGAGGCCAAGGTCTACCCGGCCGACTGGGAGGACTGGGACGAGCCTGCATGCGCGACGCTTCTGGGCAGTTCCGACGTGCCCGCCGCTGACGCGTACGAGCCCGCCGTCGAGGCCGCCAAGCCGTCCATGAAGATCGAAACGCTGGAGGCCTACTGATGAGCCACCGCCTCAACTTGAATGGGGCGGCTACGGCCGCCGATTCCGCAAGCAGCTTCGCCTCGCTCGTGATCAAGCATGACCAGCAGCACGAAGCCCTGGAGCATCTGAAGTTTCTCCTCAACCATGGTGTGGGCTACGAGCTCATCTGCCTGGTCGGGCCCACCGGTGTGGGCAAGTCGACGCTGGCTGCTCGGCTGATGAAGGACCTCCTGCAGGCTGAGCAGCCACGGATGATGAGCGACCGCGAGTTCGTTCCTTTCATATCGACCACGGCCGTAGCCAGCGGCTTTCGTGCTTTCGACTGGAAGGTGCTCTACCACGACGCCCTGCTCGCGCTCGGCGATCCCTTCGTGGACGACCGACGGCCCACGCCCGAGGCGCGGGAGCAGCAGCACAAGCGTGTCGGCGAGTCGCTCACGGCGGCCACGCTGCGCCTGCGGCTGAGCCGGGAAATGAAGCGGCGTCGGTTGAAGTACTGGTTCATCGATGAGGCGCAGCACATCCTCATGGGCGCGCGCGCTGGCGGCATTGGGGACCAGTACGACGTGCTCAAGTCCGTGGCCCAGAGTTGTGGGGTCAAGCTCGTGCTTGTCGGCACCTACCAGCTGCTTGTGCACCTGCAGGTCTCCGCTCAACTGGCCCGCCGCACCGAGGTGGTTCACTTCGGGCGCTACAGGCATGGTGAAGCCGACGACAGAAATGCGTTTGCCAGCTGCGTGCAGACCTTTCTCGCGCGCAGCGGTGCCGAGGTTTTTCCGAATGTCGAGGCCGAGTTCGACTTCTTCTATGCCGGCTCGGTGGGATGCATCGGCATCCTGAAGGACTGGTGTGCACGCGCCATGTCGCGTGCACGCATGGAGGTGCGGTCCCGCCTGACGATCGAGGACTTCCGGCGAACGCGCCTGTCGGGCCGAGCCATTACGCGCATCGTCAAGGACATCCATGATGGCGAAGATCTGGCCTCACCGGACACGGATCGCCGCATCGAAGCCATGGTGCTGGGCGCTCCGGCCTCTGGCAGCTCGTCAACGACGCCGAAGGAAGGGTCCGGCAAGGGCGGGAGGCCTGGCAAGGTCGGTGTTCGAAGCCCGACGCGCGATTCCGTTCCTCCTGTGGCTGGTGGTCTGAGCGGAGGTGCACATGCGTGAGTCGCTGCATCCCCCGATTCCTTCGCGGGTCATCCTGTCCAGCCTCGAGCCGATAGGCGTAGGTACGTCTGATTGCGAGTCGCTCAATGGCTATCTCAACCGCTTGGCCGCTGTCCATGGGGTCACCGAGCGGGAGTTGTCGGACTACGTTCGGTCGCTGCCTCGCATGGAAGGGGAACGCTATAAGAGTGACGGCAGTCTGCAGCCGTACTGGGGCACCGCCCCAGGCCTGACGGGCCTGCGCCTGGCCCGGCTGACGGGGGTTCCTTCGGTCGCGGTGCTGGCGATGCCGTGGGGAGACCACACGATTGCCCTTCGGCGGTACGTCAGGAAGTCCCCTGTCTGGTGTTCGGCGTGTTGGCAGGAGGACATTGAGGCCGGGCGCCCGACCTATCACCGATTGGTCTGGAACTTCTGCTTTCATGAGCGTTGCCATAGGCACGGCACCTTGCTTGAAGGCGCGTGCCCACGATGCGGCAGTACAGAGCAGCGTGGACCCGACGGCTGGGCACCCCCAGTGGGGTGCCGGCAGTGTGGGAGCCCGCTCATGCGCGCAGCGACTGCCGCGGACGCGCGTCTAGATGGGCAGACCCCTTCAGCTGCCTGGGATCCCCATCACGCTGAGCTGTTTGCCGACCTGGTGCGCGACATGCCGGCGCTCGGCAACGAGCCGCGTTGGCCGGATCTTGAGTGGGCCTATGAGCTGGCCAAGGTGCGGACGGGCCTTGAGTTCCAGATGGATGTGGTCCGCCAACTGCGGACCAGCGCCGTCTACCTCAGTCGATCTAGGCGGCCAGAGTGGGAGCGCCAAGTCATCAGCTTAGGAGCAGTGATCAAGTTCGCCGCGGCGGCTGGCGTGCCGATCTTGGAAGTGCTGAAGGCGGGGAAATGTCGGAGCCGGTTCATGGGTGAGCCGGAGCCCTACTAGCCCCAGAGCAGGCCGTGCGCCGCACGGTATGTTGGCAAGCCCAGTCAAGACCTAGGGGGCGGCTGGGTTTGCGCTTGCTTGCGTTGCCCTGCGTGCGAGGGGACTCGGCTCACGGGGCGCGGTCGGGGGCGTTCTGTTCCCTTTTCTGGGTAGCCCGAACGAACTAGCAGCACTTTTGAAGGAGGTTTCGGATCCGGATCAAATGAGGGCCACATGGCAGAAATGCAGCGGGTGCGGAGTCTGATGGACCACAGCCGGGAGACTGCCTCCACGGCATAGAAGTCGCTCGGTGACCCCTAGCGCGATGCATTCATACAAGCCAGATAGTCGTCTACAACTTTTCAATAGCGAGGCCGTCCCTGCGAGCGTGGAGTAGTCTTCAGGCTAACTCAGCAGAAGCATTTTGTTCAGCATTTTTGGATTGGCCCGCGTTGCCTTTCAATCCCACGGTGACGCACGCTTTACCGGCCTTCTTGCTGAGTTCGGCGGCAGCGTCTGCTTCTTCGAATGCATTTTCGATGTCCTCGGCACGAGTGCATTCTGTGACTCCTACGCTTACAGTGACGTGGAACTCTCTGACCTCACCCTTTGAACTCACCCAACGTACCGGCGTGTCGCGCAATCGCGTCAGAACACGATTTAGCAATCCGCCAGCCTCTGCGCCGGTGTAGTCGAAGAAAAGCACCGCGAATTCGTCGCCACCCACACGGTAAACGCGATCGCTCTCACGAACCTTCCGCTGAAGGATCGATGCGACATGTCTGATGGCCTCGTCTCCGGCGTTGTGGCCATGGGCGGAGTTAACAGCCTTGAAATCGTCAAGATCCAGGCGAGCACAGGCCAGTGGGTAAGCAACAGACGAGCGTCCGGAAGCAATCTCCGAAAGGTCGTGCTTGTAGGCGCCCTGATTGTTTAGACCGGTCAAGGCATCGAACCTGTGACTTTGTCCTGGCGTCGGCTTTGAGATTAGCTCTCGCACGGGGCCAGGTCGACAGAAGCAGGGAAGCATCTGGCAATGCGTGCAGACGCCGGGATACGCCTTCCAAAGCACTTCGCTGGCAAGCAAGACCTCTTGGCTCGGATCAGTGCGGACGCAAGAGACCAAGGCGAACCACCAAGCAAAAAAGTCCGCGAGCTCGTTCTCGAAATTCTCAGGATAAAGGTGATGGAAACGCACGGCTTCCGCGACCTCTGCTAACTCTTCGATCATTCGGACGAAGACGTAGCGCACAGGGTCAGTATCAGCATTGCGGCGCCAGGAGTCCGCGTACGTCTCCCGGAACATCTTCTGAAATTCGTTGATGCTGCGTCTGGCACCGGGCGTGTTGCGGTGATACAGCCGATCCAATTGCATAGCGTCAAGTGTCGGCTTTTCCCCCTTCCAGCACTCGCATGGGCGACACGCGCAGTACGGACAGACGCAGGGGAATTTTCGCAGAATCAAGTCTTCAAGGTTGTTTTCACGCGGATTGACTTTCTTCAGCAGAGCGACTGCCCACGCGAATATCTTCGGTAGAAACTCAATTGCTTTGACGCTGTCGTTTCGCTTGAACTGATGCTTAGCGAAGACGCCGCAAACTTCCATCAAATGGGAATGGATCTCGTACTGAGTCTTGCCATAGTTCTGGGTGCTCGAATAAAGCTGCTCGAGCATCTCGGCCCAGTCGTTCAATCTCTGTTCTTGGTGAAACATGCGATCCTCCCCGCGTGCGTTTCCTGTCTCACATTCTGACGCACGTTCCGATGCTTGGGCCCGTCGGATTTGCGGGTTCTTCTCGCTGGCGCCCAGAGCCGGGGGGCCAGAGCGCCATCAGATGGGTTTGCCAGGCAGTGAGGGCCGTCGCCTGAAAGGCGCGGGGCGTATGGCAGCGGTCAGCCTGGTGCTGCAGTTCGTCAGTTCTGCAGCGATTGCAGTACTTCGATCTCTTGATCGCACCACCTAAAACCGGTCGTGCAAAGCTCGCTGCAGCCCTCAGGCGCACGGACTCAGGACAATGCCGCTACCCTTCCACGGCACCAGTTCCACATGCAAGCCCGCCCTGCCCACTATGACTGCAAGAAAGGGGCGCTTATCTTTCCGTTCAGAGGCCAACCTCTTCCACTCTGAGCGGTCGATTCCAGACGGTATGGGGCGATCTTGAGGATGCGAATGCCACTCACCCAAGTACCGAACCGTTCCTCGGCTATCGCTCCACATTTTCTGAGCGACTTCCGCGTGGCCTTGCGGAAAGCGCTCGAACGAGTACCGCGACCGCAAGTCGTCGAAGGTCGGGAATGTCGCGTCGACAAGATTCAGATGCCCGCCCCTGACCTCGCCGAGAAGCAGTCCACCAGCCTCGGCGTCACTACCCAAGCGCTGGATGTGCTGCCGGAACACGTTGAGCACCTTCTCGTCGAAGTTCACGAGGATTCGTTGGTCCGGCGTCGACCAGCCGCTTACGAACTGCATGCAGGGCATCCAGATTGCTTCAGAAGGCTGCAGTCCGCCGTTGCGCTCTGAAACTGGCTATCGAGGACGCGGGTGCGCAAGGTCGGTGCGTCGTCGTTGTTGACCCAAGAGCTAATCATCTCGGCACCGAGAGCCGCCGCCTGCAGAGAAACGGTCGCCGGAAAGGGAACGTACAGCCCTTCGCACCCCTGGCCCGCCAATAGTTTTGGCATTTTTCCCTCCACAGTCTGCAGCAGCCCAAGCCGATTGGCATCGCAAAGGCAGCGAAAACATCCGCCCCTTTCGTTGGCCCTCATTACGCCGCGAACAGCAATGCCCGGCCCTTCGACCCATACCGTCAGGAGCGCAGCATGCTGGTACTTTCGTGCCAACCAATGCCCCAGCGATTCCTCCCCCGTGGCGTCAATGAGCAGATCGAAAGCGCCGACCTCAATCTCACGCACGTCCCGCGGGGTGGCCACGATGTTCGTGCCGGGCGCCAAGGCATCCAGCTCTCGCTTCAGTACGACAGCCTTGTTGTTGAAGAGCCCCGAGAACCCAAGCCGATGGCGCCCAAGATTCTGCGGTTTCAGTCCATCAAAATCGACCAGCTCAAGGCCCCCACCGCCAGTGCCGGCACCTGCCTTCACGAGGAGGTCAGCGAGGTAGCCGCCAATAGTTCCACAGCCGACCAAAACCAGCCGCCTTCCGGCCAAGGTTTTACGGCCTGGTTGATTCCTCTCGGCCATGTATTGGTCGTCCAGACGGACCACCTCCAGCGGAACAACAGGAAGTGAGAACAGTGGCGCGCCCTTCTTCCGCCGCGCTCCGCGCTGCGGAGGCGAGTCCTTCCTGAAGTTGACCCAGGCGCCGTAGGTCATGAGCGGTGACTCGATGATGAGGACCACCGACAGCGCCGGGGTCGCGCGGGCCTGCTGGATGCGTTCCAGGAGTTTCTTCCGGCACTGCTTGTCGAGGAGCCCTTGCCACTCAAGCAGCTGTTGCACATTCTCGATAGGCCAGCGCATGTTGTGCGGCCTGGGCTTCGCAGTCGTCTTGACTCGATACGTCACCGCGGGGGAATCGACCGCGGTCCAGCCAAGTTGCTTCAGCTTGGCCTGGGTTCGTGGCAGGTCGTCGGTCACCACCGGGTAGACTTCCGGCCCGTTCTTTACCGCCTTCAGTATTTGCTGACCAAGGCGAGCATTACGCAAGTCGACAAGACAAGAAATGCCCGCCCAGTATGCATAAAACTCATCCTCCAGGTCGTTGCGGAATTTGCCCGCAAGGATGTCCTGGAAGACCTCGGTGGCTCGATCCAGACAGGCGAGGGTTTGGCCAACAGGATCGAAGATGTCGAGAACGACGGTGCCCCGAGCGATGTAGCAGATGTCGCAGTCCACGCCCAGGTGGGGCACAACAAGCGGTAGCCCGGGCGGCCGCTCAAGGAGGCGCACCCGTGGGTATTCGCTGAAGTTGGGATCGACCTGAAGCTCGCACGGAAAAGCGCTGCCCGCGCCATCAAGCGTGCCGTGGTAGACGAACCACCCGTCATGCGAGCGAGCTTTGAAATCAAAGCCGCGCCCACGAAGACCATCGGTCACATCCGCGATCCGCTCGTCAGTGGCCATCAGCCAGCCTTCGAACGTCCCACCAGCTCGCTCGCACCTGCCGCCGCCGGCGCAGCGGCGACGGTTGCTGCAACAGATGCCACCTTAACCCGATGCGGGCGATTCGGGAACCGCTGGCCGAATTCCTGCTGCATCCAGATGCAGACCTGGCTTTCGCTGGACGCATGAAGCGACGCGCGCAGCACTCCCTCGAAGCGCTGGAGCTCGCGTGCAGCTTCCTCGACCTTGTCTTTGCCGAGGCGCTCGGTCAGCGATTCTTTGTCATCGACCGGATTGACCACGCCTGCGCGCAGTGCGGCAGGGAGACCCGCCAGTACATCGAGTAGTGCAAGATCATCGCGGCCGTGCCGGCGCTCGAACAGCGGGACGGCGGCGGCCATCAGCAGGATCGACGCGGGGCCGCCGCTGGCCCACTTCCAATCGCGGAAGGCCTTCAAGTAGCGGATGACGCGGCGCAACTGCTCGCCACGGGCCAGCACCTGGGCTTCGAACCAGTCCTTGACCGGACGCGGGTCCGATTCCCACCAGCCTTCTTCACGATGGGCCAGCAGCACGACATCGCTGGGCAGCTTGGACCAAGAATCGCGCTCCGCCCTGCGAATCGCTTCAGCCGAATCCAGCGTGTGATACGCCTCCATCGCGGCCTTGGTCAGAGTCTGGAATTCTTCGTCAGGAATTGCGTACAGCGGGATGTCGATGTGCGCCGCTTTCGTCACTTCGATCCGGACGCAGGTGGGTTTGTCCGTGATGAGGGCCCAGCCCTTTTCGCGGCACAACACCGCCAAGCACGCCTCGGCCGCCTTGAAAAAGATGGCCGTTGCAGCGCTCGGGCGCTTGGTCTGTTTGACGAAGCCCAGCGGCAGGTAGCAGCCGTCATCGACGTCAGCCTGCTGGGGGTGCTGTGCCGGCGCATTCAGCGTCTTGTATGCCCACGATCCCTGGGTGAAGAAGCGCGGCGTCGGCGCCTTCTCGGCGAAGCCGGCGGCCTGCAGCATCTTCGGGATGCCTTCCCGCAGACAGTTGCGAACGTCGGTCTTGGCCTGGGCCAGGTAGATCCTGACGCTGGGTGTCAGGTCGAGCGAATCCAGCAGGTTCGGCTCGTTCAGGTCGGTCGTGTGAAAGAGAGCAGTGAGGTTAAGCATGCTGCGGCTCCGAAGGGGTTGTGGAGTTCTTGTTCGGGCCGTGGAAGAACGTCGGAGCGGCGGCCCAATGCGCTCGAAACGGTTGGAATTTCGGATCACCAAGCGCCCTTTGCGCGGCGTGCATGCCCCGATCACGGAGGGTGTTGGTCGACGCGATTGAGATTCGGTCCAGGGCCTTCACGTCGCGGCTCTGGTCCGGCGTGGCCTTGTCGTCGATGGGGTAGTAGTCATCGCCGAGGGACTGCTTCAGCATGTAATCCACCGAAGACTCCTGGGCCGAGATGACCAGGTCGAAGAGACCGCCCCTCCACTGCCCAAAACCACGGTCGAGGTCGGCATCCCCGCGCACGGTCGCTCCAATGGTCATGGTTCCGATGGCGAGGACACGCACGCGCGCATCCGGCATGCCCTTTGCCAAGAATGTGCGGACCTCATGCAGGCCGAAGAAGCCAGGGGCGTTGCCAACCAGGCCGCCATCCGCGAAGACGCCGCGCTCGTTGCGCGAGAGCGGGAAGTACACCGGCGCTGCTGCGGTGGCGACCGCGACGTCGCTCAGCTTCATCCGGTGGTCGAATTCGAAGGTGGGGTGGTGTGGCGTCTTGAAGAACTGCCCGCGGCCGGTCGAGTAGTTGACGGCGGGGACGAGCACCCGGTGCTTCAGGTCGCCAATAGTCAACTCACCGAAGCGTTCGTCCAGCACTGCGCGCAGGCCATCTGACGAATGCTTGGCTTTCCACCAGAAGCCGGTCAGGCGGCGCCACAGCGTCCGGCAACCAAAAATCCTGTCGCCGTGGGTCTCGAAGAGGGCCTTCAGCTCCTCGGCCGGGATATCGGCAGCCAGCCCCAGACCGAGCAGCCCACCGGCCGAGGTGCCACAGATCAGGTCGAAATGGGATGCGATGGGACGGCCGAGAACCTTCTCCAGCTCAGCTAGGACCGTCGCGGTGTAAAGCCCACGATAACCACCGCCCGAGAGAGCCAGGATGTGAAACGTCGGAACCTCGGCTTCAGCCATGGAGGACCTCCTGCTGCGGGCCGCAGACATGCGCCGACCAGCCTACATGCGGCAGGCCTTGCCACGCACGGCTGCTCAGGCAGGCCTGGAATCGAATTCGTCGGGACATCGGTCAGCTCCAATCTGGGTGAACGGACCGTAATATAAATAGAACGAAACGACCTGTAAAGCGGGTTGATACGTGGCGTTAGATTCATATAATGTCGGGCTAGGCAAGCGGTACATTCCGGGAGGACATCTCATGTCACTAGGCGCGCGCATCAAAGAACTCCGCCTAAAGCATGGACAGTCACTTCAAGACGTAGCAGACGCAGTCGGGGTCTCGAAGACCCACATATGGGCCCTAGAGCGGGGCGAGACCAGCAACCCGTCGATGGAGTTGCTGAAGAAGCTCGCTGAGCATTTCAAGGTCACGCTGGAATACTTGGCCGGGACGACCGACGACACGTTGGCCGACGTCACCGCGCAGCAGTTTTTCCGCGACTTCAAGTCTTTATCTGAGGCGGAGCAGGCCGTGTTGCTGCAAACTCTGGAGGTCTTCAAAAACAAGAAGGCTCCGGGAGATGCTAAGACTTGACCTGATGGAGTTGGCTGACCTTGTTCGGCCTGAACAACTCGTCGACGAAATCCTCAAACAGAACCCTCAGCTGCCGCTTCCAGTGCCCGTGGTCGAGTTGGCCACGCTGGCAGGCATCTCGAAGATCGAACCACTCTCGGGCCAAGGCTTCGAAGGCACGCTCATAGCGAATGCCGAGAAGACGGACGGCGCGATCTTCTACAACGGGACCGTGCCAAGGTCTCGCCAGAAGTTCACCATCGGGCACGAGCTCGGACATTTCCTTCTTCCGTGGCATCGCCAGACCACCTTCGAGTGCACGGCCGAGGACATCTCGAGTCGCGCTCGGAAGGACTGGGAGGTCCAGGCCAATCAGTTTTCTGCCGAGTTGCTGATGCCCAGGGCGCTTGTGAAGGCCCGGCTTCAAGCCAATGGCGACCCCGAACTTGCGCACATCCAAGAACTCTCGAACCAGTTCGAGGTCAGCTTCGAGGCGGCTGCCCGTCGACTGATTGAACTCAGCGAGCACGCATGCGCTGTGGTGTTCTCAAAGGACAACGTGGTTCGCTACTGGGCCAAGAGCAACTACTTCGGCGAGCAAATCGCTGTTCGCAAAGGCGACAAACTTCCCCTTAAGAGCCCCAGCAAACAGTCGGGGTCAGACCCGGAGGAATGGCACGAGCTGATCGCGTCGTGGTGGGTGAAGGAACGACATGACGACGACGCCCCTGAGAGCATTTACGAGCAGACCTTGTGCCAGGAGTCCGGATACAAGGTGACGTTGCTTGCATTCGGCTAACGAGCCGTCGCGTCGCAGGTCGCGAAGCCGCTGGACTCGCTGCCTAGTAGTGCGCGGCCCCGAGGCGGCCGTTGATGAACTTCCGCACCCAGCCTGAAGCCAACATCGCTGTAGCGATTGGCGCAGCCGTGCAGCGATTGCCTTCGGACTACCTGCCTTGGCTGATCGCTTCTAGGCCAAGACCTGTCGTTGGCCAGCGTCGGCTTTGGCGCACACGGATAGCTCTATTAGGCCAGCAACCTTGCTTGCGGCTATCCAGGGTGACAACCAGCGATCCATCAGTGCCCTCAACAGCGGCCTGACCGCTTCAGCTCCGCAGTTAAGCAAAGCTTGGCCCAGAGTCGAATTAACTTAACCTTGGCCATCCCGGCCAACTTATGGGCTAAGTCACACTTCTCAGACATCCACAGGCAATTGGCGCGACCGGCAAGAATCGAACTTGCGACGAAGCCTTCGGAGGGCTCCATGATATCCACTTCACCACGGTCGCACGCCAGCCGCGCATTCTAACCCGGCTTGCGGGGGCTGCAGGATGACAGTCGCTGCATCAGCTGCGCAGGAGCTTCAGGGCGGGTGCGTTGCGGGCCGGCAGGTCGGGGAAGACGCGGGCCAGGGCTTCGTCGGTCAAGCCCAGGTGGCCCTGCAGCAGCGGGGTCAGTATGTGGCGGAAGTCGGTGCTGACGGCGAGATCGCGGCCGTCGGCCAGGGCGCGGTCCTCCAGGCCGGGCCATTCGCCCAGCACGCGGCCGCCGGCCGCGCCTTGAAGCGGGCCGCCCAGCAGCCACATGGCATTGCCGCGGCCGTGGTCGGTGCCGCCGGTGCCGTTCTCGCGCACGGTGCGGCCGAATTCGCTCATCACCACGATCACCGTGTCTTGCAGGGTGTCGCCCAGGCCCTGGGCGAGGGCGTCCAGGCCTTCGCAGAGGGCGCCCAGCCGGTTGGCGAGCTGGCCCGTGGCGCCGCCCTGGTTGACGTGCGTGTCCCAGCCTCCGACCGAGGTGAAGGCCAGCTGGGTCTGGGCGTCGGCGCGGATCAGCTCGCCCAAGCGTCGTGCGTCCGCCGCGAAGCTGCGGGCGGAGGGCGCGCCGGCATCGGCCGAGGGGTCGCGGCTGGGGGCGTCGTCCTTCATGGTGCCCGGCACGGCTTGGGCGTGAGCCAGGCTGCGTCGCATCTCCTGGCGTGATTGCGTGGCGTCGCGGTAGTCCTGCGAAAGGCTGTCCTGGCCGGCGTAGAGCTTGGCCAGACCGCGCTGCAGCCTCGTCTGGTCGATGGCCTTGGGGTCCAGGGCCTTGGGCCCCGTGCCCAGGAAGGCCACCGGCGCCGCGCCGGTGAAGATGCGCGCCGGGGTGTTGCCCAGGCTGAGCGCGCGGTTGGGGCTGGCGGGGCCGGGCAGGCCGGCCAGCAAGCGGTTCATCCAGCCGTCCGGCGTGCTCTTGCGGCCCGGCGTGCCGGACTCCAGGTAGTCCTGCGCATCGAAATGCGAGCGCGTGGGATCGGGTGAGCCGCTGGCATGCACAAAGCCCATCAGGCCCCGTTGCCAATAAGACATCAGGGGGCTGGCCGCCGGATGCAGGCCGAAGAGCCGGTCCAGCGGCAGCGCACCGCCTTCTTCCCCAGGACGGGCGATGCCCAGGCGCGGGCGGGCGCGGGCGTAGGCCGGGTCGCCGTGCGGGATCACGACATTGAGCCCGTCGATGGCGCCGCGCAGCATCACCACCACCAGTCGCGGGCGGCGTCCGGCGTCGCCCGTGCCGGCCCAGGCGGGCAGAGCGGCGAGACCGCCCACGGCGGCGCAGTGCAATAGCCAGTCACGGCGTGCGAGGGCATGGGTGCGGGGGAAGGAGCGAAACGTTGACATGGTGAAGCCTCAGCACTGCATGAAGTCGGGACCGGCCAGCAGCAGGGCCAGCTGGGCGCCAGGCGCTTCGCCCTGCAGCGCCGCGCGGGTCTGCGGCTGCAGGCTGGGGCCCAGGGTGTCCAGCAGCGGCTGCGGGCGCGGATCGGCCTCCCAGCGACGGCCCAGCCGGCCCTCGGCCAGTCCGCTGGCAAATTGCACGCGCTGCGTCAGGGTCTCAGGGCCGCGCCAGGCGCTGGCGAGGGTCTTGTAGCCGTCCGGCGTCTGCCAGCCATAGAGTGGTTGGCCGGCCTGGGAGAGCAGGGGGAGCAGCAGCGCCGGGTCGTCCACCCGAGCATTCACGGCGCGCAGGGCCGAGAGCAGGTATTGGTAAGGCGTCTTGAACTTGGCCTGCCAGTGCTCGGCGCGCCAGAATTCCGGCGCCTGGACCAGGGCCTCGGTCCATTGCCGCAGATCGCCGTCGCTGCGCAGGAAGACTTGCACCAGGCGCTCCACCAGGCTGGCGGGCGGCTCGTCGGCCACGAAGAACTGGACCAGCTTGCGGCTGAGGTGCCGGGCGGTGGACGGATGGCGGGCGAGGAGGTCCAGCGCCTGTTCGCCCTCCTGCTGGCCCTTGCGCGGGCTGCTGGCCGCAATGCGCCGGCCCAGCCATTGCTTTTCGCCAGGGTCATGGCGGCGCGGGTCGAAGACGAAGAGATCGCGGCTGTGGCCCAGGCCGCGCGGGTCCAGGGTCCAGCCGGTCAGCATGCGGGCCAGCTCGGTGACGTCGGCCTGCGTGTAGCCACCGTCCACGCCCAGGGTGTGCAGCTCCATCAGCTCGCGGGCGTAGTTCTCGTTGAGGCCCTGGCTGCGGGCGCCGGCGCGCCGTGGCTGGAAGCCGGGTGTCACGCTCTGGTGGTTGTCCAGGTAGATGAGCATGGCCGGGTGCTTGGCCGTGGCGCCCAGCATGTCGCGGAAGCGGCCCAGGATGTGCGGGCGTATCGCTTCGCGCTCGTAGGCACCCACATAGACGCTCACTGCGTTCTTGCCGGCATAGACGTTGAAGTGGTTGAACCAGAACTCGACCAGGCGCTCCTGCAGCTGGGCCGGGCTTTCCAGCGCCCGCCACAGGCGCTGGGACTGCGCTTCCAGCAGGACCGGGCGGACCAGCTCGCGCCGGGCGTTGGATTGCGGGTCTGCCGCCCCTTCCGACGGTTTCTCCGCCTTGCGGGCGCGCTGTGCGAGCATGGCTTCGCGGAAGCGCTGGCCCAGCTCACCCTGGCTTTCCCGCCAGGTGTGCAGTCCCGCCAGACGCTGCTCCAGTGAGGCGGGCAGGGTCTGCGGCTGCAGTTGAGTGCGGAGGAAGTCGTCCAGCCAGCGGGCCGGCCCCTGGGTCTGCATCGCCCGCACGTCCTGCGGGCGGGGCCCGTAGGCCAGGCGCTTGAGCGCATGGTGGGCGCGTTCCTCGTCGCTGAGGGGTTCGCGGCGGGGCGGGCTTGCCTCGGCGGCATGAAGCGACAGAGGCAGGCCGGCCAGCAGGGGCAGGGCGGCGCAGCCCAGCAGCAGCTGTCGGCGTGAGGATCCGGGGAGACGGGACTTCATGGGTGGAGGCACAAAGTGCAGGAACTGAACATCCGGGTTGTCATCATGAGGCTGTGGCGTTCGCGGCATTTGTCGCGCGGGTAAAGCTCTGTGGCCTTGAGGGGGCGGCCTATAATTCCGCGGTTTTGCGCCCGGCCGGAACAGGCGATGGGCGCAGCGCCAACGTTCTCATCGTTCCCGAAAATGCTTCACCAGCGTCTTCGGATGCGTTTCCAACAGCTTTCCAGAGAGCTTGCAGCAGCTTCCCTGAGCGCTTGCACATTGCCGACGTCAACGAGGATTCCATGAGCGGACAACACGAACAACGGGACCAAGCCCAAGACCACGGCGCCCACGAGAGCCACGAGGGCCCGATCAAGACCCCCAAGCAGCTGGCCTGGGCCGTGTTCTTCGCCTTTGTCGTGCCCGTCTTCGTGATCGTGCTGCTGGCCAATTACGTGTCGACCGACAGCAAGCCGGCCGCCGGCAGCACCGGCCTGGAAGAGCAGGCCGTCGCCGCCCGCATCCAGCCTGTTGGCACCATCAAGCTCGCGGACGCCTCCGGCGCCGGCGTGCTGAAGACCGGTGAGCAGGTCTTCCAGGCCCAGTGCTCGGCCTGCCACGGCACCGGCGCCATGGGTGCCCCCAAGCTCGGCGAAGCCGCCGCATGGGCGCCGCGCATCAAGACCGGTTTTGATGCCCTGCTGAATTCCGCCCTCAAGGGCAAGGGTGCGATGAATCCCCAGGGCGGTGGCGAGCACGGCGATGTGGAAATCGCCCGCGCCGTGGTCTACATGGCCAACAGCGCCGGCGCCAAGTTCGAAGAGCCCAAGGCTCCGGCTGCGGCCGCCTCGGCAGCGAACTGACGCTGTATCCCCGCCAGGAGAAGCCGCCCGTCGAAAGACCGGCGGCTTTTGCTTTTCAGTGGCTGCTGCCGTTGGCCTGATAGGCGGGCAGGTCGCGCCACTGGGCCATCAGCGCCCACCAGCGAGAGACCAGCGATCCGAGCGGCTCGGGCAGCGTGCGGATGCTCATGATGTAGAAATCGCTGACAGCCAGCGGCGGTTCGAGCAGCTGGAGCTCCGCGAACTCGGGGCGCTGCAGCTGGGCGTTGGCCTCCTCGCGTGCCGCCACCACGAGGTCCAGACGCCCCAACTGCAGCATGCGCAGGGCCTGTGTGGTCTGGATGGGCGTGATGTGCAGGGTTTGACCGGCGCGGCGCAATGCGTCCTCGCCGGCGCGAAAGCCGGCACGGGCGCCGATGCGCAAGGGCTGTCCGCCACCGCCATCCAGCTGCTGTCCGTCCCAGCTCACCCGCCCGTCACGGCGCTTGACCAGCATGATGGCCACACGGGCGATGCGCAGCTGCGGGTCCGGAGGGGACGCGCCGGGGAAATCGAATTCCGCCAGGTTGGCGGCAATGGGCGCGCCAATGCTGGCTTCCACCTGCCCCAGGCGCATCTGCTCGATGCAGCGTCGCGCCGGCCAGCGCAGCAGCTCCACCTTCAAACCCAGCTTGGCACCCGCGTCCAGCATCAGCCGTTCGCTGACGCCCAGGTGCTGGGCATCCCCGCCCAGAAAGGGTGGTACAGCGCCATCGCCGACGCACACCCGGAGGGTCGGTGCTCCCGGCGCCGCCTGGGCGGCCGCAGGATCCGCTGTCCCGAGCAGACCCACAAGACAGCAGCTCAGCAGAGTCCTCACGGCGTACAGGGCGGCCATGCCTGATGAGGGAAGTGGTGGTAATGCGCAGTCTAGCCTGAGTGGCCCGGAGAGGCCGCAAGGCCAGGCCCGGCTGGGCCAAGGGTGCGGCGCTTCAAGGCAGGGGGTGGCGCTCGAACCGGTGGCGCTGGCGAAGCGTCTCGAAGTGTTCCTTCGCGGGCCGCCAAAGCTCCCGCTCGACGGCTTCGGCGGCCAGGCCCATGTCCAGGCTGTGCACCAGGCCCAGCACCGGCGCCTCGATGCCGGCCAGACGTGCGCTCAGCAGCAGGCGATCCTGCTCGTCGAGCCAGCATTCCAGCAGCTCGGCTTCGGGGCCGGTGTGGCTGAAGATCCGCGGCGCGCCCTGGCTGCCGTGCCCATGCAGGCGCCAGATGTGCGGCGTCAGCTCCAGGGTCACGTAGACCCGCTGCGGCCCGTTCTGGAAGAACCAGGCCCCGCGCTCGTCAGCCAGGTAGTTCCGATGGATGAACTCGCGCAGCTTCTCGTGCGTGATCTTGCTGCCTTTGACCTGCGGGAAGGGGCCGGCGGCCTGGATGCGCTCGTCGCGCATGTACCAGTCGCCCCGGGCGTCCAGGGCCAGCCAGTCATAGCAGTGGGGCACGTTGGGCCACTTCTTCAGCGCGGCTTTGACGATCTCGTCCATGCCTCCAGTGTAGAACCCGCGGCGCCGTCCACCGCGACGCTGCCGTGGGCATTCATCGCCAATCCGGTACCCTCAAGCCCGGCTTTGACCGAGACTCTGGCCCAGCCAGTGGCAGACCAGCTCGGGCATGGCCAGCACATGGCCGGGGAAGCGTCCGCCGGGGAAGCCCACATGGCCGCCATGGCGCGGCTGCCACAGGGTCACGAAGGGGCCGGCGTCCTGCACGCCGGGCAGGGAGCTCGCGGGCACGAAGGGGTCGTTGCGGGCATTGAGCACCAGGGCGGGCAGGCGGATGCGCGGCAGCTGCGGCTTGGCCGAGGCGCGCGCCCAGTAGTCCTCGGTGTTGCGGAAGCCGTGCAACGGGGCGGTGAAGAGGTTGTCGAATTCGTAGAGGTCGCGCACCTCGCGCAGGGCCTGGCCGTCGAAGAGGCCGGGATGCTGCTGCAGCTTGCGCAAGGCCTTGGGCACCATGCTGCGCAAGAACATGCGGGTGTAGACCTGCCGGTTGAAGCCGCTGCCGATGGCTCGGCCCGCGGCCGCCAGGTCGATGGGCGAGCAGATGGCGGCCACGGCGCTGGCCGTCCGCGAGGCGCTCTCGCCCGCCTCCTGCGCCCAGCGCAGCAAGGCGTTGCCGCCCAGGGACACGCCCGCGGCGATCAGCGGCCCGCTGTGCTGGCGTCGCACCTGTTCCAGCATCCAGCCGACCTCGGCGTAGTCGCCGGAGTGGTAGGCCCGCGGCGCGAGGTTCAGCTCGCCCGAGCAGCCGCGGAAATGCGGGACCGCGAAACGCCAGCCGCGGCGCCGGGCGGCGTCGGCAAAGGCCTGGGCATAGTGGCTTTGCGAGCTGCCCTCCAGCCCGTGGAAGAGCACCAGCATGGGCGCGTGGCGGTCCGGCTCGGCCGGCGCTGCGCGCCGCGGATGGCTGGCGGGCTGGGGCGGATCGAGCAGGAAGTCGGCGTCGATGAAGTCGCCATCAGGCGTGGTCCAGCGCTGGCGCTGGAAGGCCAGGGGCTCGCCGAAATGCCGGCGCGAGCACAGGGCCGGCCAGATGGTCTGGAGCTGTCCGCCGGGCAGCCACCAGGGCGCGCGGATTTCCATCAGTGCAGAACGGTCGGCTCCTGCACGACTTCCTGGATGTCGTGGGCGGTGCCGGGGCTGGCGTGGTGCAGCACCATGCGCCAGCCTTGCGAGGTCTTGAGATACACGTTGGTGGCGATCACCCAGGCGCTTTGCAGGCCGTCGGCGCCTTCCACCTGCACGCGTTCGAGCACCTGGTGGATGGCGGTGTCGCCGGTGTGCAGACGCCGCACGCGCTCGGGCGTGACGGCGATCGGGCCCTGCTGGAAGACGGTCTCGAAGGCCGCGCGGATGGCGGCCAGGCCGACCACGCGCGGGCCGCCGGGATGGACGCAGGAGACTTCGTCCTCATCCGCCCAGATGTCCATCAGCCGGTCCAGTTCCGCGTGCTGCAGGGCCTCGTAGAACTGCTGCTCGATGTCCTCGGGCGCGGCCATCAGCGCCGCGGTCTGCGCCTTGGGGCGTTGCATGGCGCGGCCTTCAGTGGGCGGCGTGCAGGTGTTCGCCGGCCTTGAGGCGGTAGACGGTACCGCAGTAAGGGCACTTGCCGCCGTCATCATGCGTCACGTCGATGAAGACGCGGGGATGGTTGCTCCACAGCGTCATCTTGGGATTCGGGCAGGCGACCACGCCCGGCCCCTGCACGTCCTTGGCCAGGACTTCGACGATGGATTTGGCTTCGCTGGATTTGACGTCGCTCATGGGAACTTCTCTTCTTGCTTGTTGCGGAAGGCGGGCCGGCACTCAGACCAGGCTCAGCCAGTGCGCGTACTTGGGGTTGCGGCCGTTGACGATGTCGAAGAAGGCCGACTGGATCTTCTCGGTGATGGGCCCGCGCGAACCGGTGCCCAGCTCGATGCGGTCCAGCTCGCGGATGGGCGTCACCTCGGCGGCGGTGCCGGTGAAGAAGGCCTCGTCGCAGATGTAGACCTCGTCGCGGGTGATGCGCTTCTCCACCAGCTTCAGGCCCAGGTCCTGGCAGATGTGGAAGATGGTGTTGCGGGTGATGCCGTTGAGCGCGCCAGCCGAGAGGTCGGGCGTGTAGACCACGCCGTTCTTGATCACGAAGAGGTTCTCGCCCGCGCCCTCGGAGACGAAGCCCGAGGCGTCCAGCAGCAGGGCCTCGTCGTAGCCGTCGTCCGTGGCTTCCATGTTGGCCAGGATGCTGTTGGTGTAGTTGGACACCGTCTTGGCCTGCGTCATCGTGATGTTGACGTGGTGGCGCGTGTAGGAGCTGGTCTTGACGCGGATGCCGCGCTTCAGCCCCTCCTCGCCCAGGTAGGCGCCCCAGGCCCAGGCCGCGACCATCAGGTGGATCTTGTTGCCCTTGGGGCTGACGCCCAGCTTCTCGGAGCCGATCCAGGTCAGCGGGCGCAGATAGCAGCTGTCCAGCTTGTTCTCGCGCACGACGGCCTTTTGCGCCTCCTCGACCTGCTCGATCGTGAAGGGGATCTTCATGCGCAGGATCTTGGCGCTGTTGAACAGGCGCTCGGTGTGCTCGCGCAGGCGGAAGATGGCCGTGCCCTGGGGCGTCTTGTAGGCCCGCACGCCCTCGAAGGCGCCGCAGCCATAGTGCAGGGTGTGGCTCAGCACATGGATCTTGGCGTCGCGCCAGTCGACCAGCTGGCCATCCATCCAGATCTTGCCGTCGCGATCATCCATGGACATGAGGGCTCCTTGCTCGTGGGCTTGAGGGTTGACCCGGGGATTCTATGCCGCACCGCCCCCCGCTTCGGCGTTTTCAGCCGGCTGCGCTGGCGGGCGCTGCAGCTCCCACTGCTGCAGCGCCCCCTTGCGGAATTGCAACTCCAGGCGGATGCCGCCGGCGTCGGTCCAGGCCCAGGTGTCGTCCCGGCCCTCGACCTTGGCGCCCAGGCTGCGCGTCAGGGGCAGCACTTCCATCAGCTTCATGCCCTCGCGCAGGCGCGACTGCAGCATCACGGCGCTGTCGATGCGGCCCACGGGCGCGGCATTGGCCATCTGCATCACGCGCATCAGGCGGCTGAACTGGAGCAGCAGCCAGAACACGATCACCGTCAGCGCAAGCATCACGCCTTGCCAGCCCAGCAGCACGCCGCCGCCCAGCAGGGCGGCCAGTGCCAGCACGATACCTACCGCTGCGTTCATGCGCCGGCTCCTGCCAGGGGATCGGCCGGGCCGTCCTGCTCGTCCCAGCCATAGGCGCGCTCCACCCGCGCTACCCGGAGTTCGTAATGCCGGTACCAGCGCAGCCGGCCGGTGTCGCGGGCGGCCTGGTGCCGCAGCTCGGCGCGCCAGGCGGCGATGGCGGCTTCGTCCGTCCAGTAGGACACGGTGATGCCCAGGCCATCGGCCCCGCGCGCACTTTCGGCGCCCAGGTAGCCCGCTTGCCGGGCGGCCAGCGCCACCATGGCCTCGGCCATGGCGTCATAGGCCGGGTCGGGCGCGCTGCGCTGGCTGGTGAAGATCACCGCGTGATACGGCGTGGGGAAGCGGCCGGCAAATCCGGGCATGGGCGCGGGCATTTCGGGCAGAGGTGACATGATCCTCATCAACTTGGGTTGTGGCGGGGACAAGCGTATTCTGTGCGACGGCGCCCCGCCGATGTCGAGTTCGATATGTTTGCGCGACCTGGGAGGTGGTGCATGGCCGAATGCAGTCCGGGACTGGGCCGACGAGGTGCCTCGTGAGCCTGCGGCGGCGCCTGCTGCGCTGGCGGGTCCGTTTGCGCGCAACGCCGCCCTTGGCGCGTGCCTTGCCTTGGGGTGTGCTGTTGCTGGGCCTGGCCCTGAGCCTGGGCTTGTGGTCTCACGAGCGGCAGGAAGCGGAGGCGATGCTGCAGCGGGAGGTCGACGCCGCCCTGCATGCCGCCAGCCAGCGCCTGGGCTATCGCATGGATGCGCTTCAGCAGATTCTCTCGACCGTCCATGCCCTGTCGCAGACCCATGAACAAGGCGTGGGGACGCCCCTTGACGAGGCCCTGCTGGGGCGTTTCCTTGATGCCATGCCGCTGGGCATCGACCACGCCGGACTGGAGGGCCTGGCCCTGGTGCGCTGGCAGCCCGGCCGCATGGCGGGTGACGATGTCACCCCGCGGGCGCCGCTGGGGCCCCTGCTGCCCGGCCCCGGCCTGCTGGGCCAGCCGGTGGACCTGTGGCGCGATCCCAGCCTGCAGCCGGTGCTGCAACGCGCGCGTGAAAGCGGGCAGATGGCGCTGAGCTCCCAGCTGGATCTGCGCAGCTGGCGCCTGGGCCGCGGCCCGGGCTTCGTGCTGGTCCAGCCGGTGTTCCGACCGGTCGGCGACGGCAGCCGGCGGCTGGAGTCCTGGTTGCTCGCACCGGTGGCCATCGCCGCGCTGATGGATCCCTTGCAGGCGCAGATGCCGCGCGGCTTGAGCCTGCGGCTTTTCGACGGCGACGGCTCGCAGGCGCAGTCGCTGCTGTACCAGCCGGCGCTGGCGCTGACGCAGGTCCTGCGACAGCGCCAGGAGCGCCTCTGGCGCGGTGGGCGGGCCTGGACGCTGCTGCTGGCCGTTCATGAGGACTATGCGCCGCTGGCCGGCCTGAGCGCGCCCCGCAGCATGGCCCTGGGCGGCAGCCTGGGCAGCCTGCTGCTGGCCCTGCTGGCCTGGGCCCTGGTGGGCTCGCGCGAGCGGGCGCAGGCGCTGGCCGAGCGCATGACGCGGGCCTTGCGCGAGAGCGAGCAGCGCTGGGCCTTCGCCCTCGAAGGGGCGGGGGATGGCGTGTGGGACTGGGACATGCGGGCCGACCGCCTGGTCACGACGGCCCGCTGGAAGAGCCTGATGGGTTGGCCGCTGTCTTCGGCCGAACCTCGCTTCAAGCAGCTGCTGCCGCTGGTCCACCCGGACGACCAGGTGGCGCTGCAGCAGCGGCTGCGCAGCAGCATCCAGAGCGGCATGGGGAATTTCGAGGTCGAGTACCGCGTGCGCGCGGATGGCGGCGGCTGGCGCTGGCTGCTGGCACGGGGCCGCATCGTCGAGCGGGACGGCCTGGACGAGCCGCTGCGCATGATTGGCACGCTGTCGGACATCGACGCGCGGCGGCAATCCGAGGCACAGATCCACTTCCTGGCCCGCCACGACCCGCTGACCGAGCTGGCCAACCGGGCGCACTTTTCCGAGCGTCTGCAGCTGGCCCTGTCCCATGCCAGGCGCTACCGCGAGAGCCTGGGCCTGATCCTGGTCGACCTGGACCGCTTCAAGCCCGTCAACGACATCCACGGCCACGCGGTGGGCGATGAACTGCTGCAGGCCATGGCGCGGCGCCTGAAAGCCGCCGTGCGCGAGACCGATGTGGTGGGGCGCATCGGCGGAGACGAATTCCTGGTGCTGCTGTGCGGACCGGTCAGCCGGGACAGCGCCCGCCTCGTCGCCGAGAAAATCTACAACCTGGTGGCGCAGCCGCTGCAGCTGGGCGAGCTGCGCCTGGAGCTGACCTGCTCGCTGGGCCTGGCGCTCTACCCGGACGATGGCGACGACGAACGCAGCCTCAAGAAAGCCGCCGACGACGCCATGTACGCCAGCAAGCGCGCCGGGCGCCTGCTGCTGGGCGCGGGCGGGCACTGAAGGAGCGCGTTTCGCGGCCTGTGGCCGTGTGCCGGCCCGCGATCAGAGTCCGCGGATCACCGCGATGGCGTCCTCGATGCGGTCCACCGCGTGCACAGTCAGGCCCTCGATGGCCTTTTTGGGCGCATTGGCCGTGGGCACCACCGCCACGCTGAAGCCGAGCTTGGCCGCCTCCTTGAGCCGCTCCTGGCCGCGCGGGGCCGGCCGCACCTCGCCGGCCAGGCCCACCTCGCCGAAGGCGAAGAAGCCCCGCGGCAGCGGCTTGCCGCGCAGGCTGCTCTGGATGGCCAGCAGCACGGCCAGGTCGGCCGCCGGCTCGCTGATGCGCACGCCGCCCACGGCGTTGACGAAGACGTCCTGGTCCCCGGTGGAGACGCCGGCATGGCGGTGCAGCACCGCCAGCAGCATCGCCAGGCGGTCGCGGTCCAGGCCCACCGAGAGCCGCCGCGGGCTGGGGCCGCCGGCGTCCACCAGGGCCTGCAGCTCCACCAGCAGCGGGCGCGTGCCCTCCAGCGTCACCAGCACGCAGGAGCCGGGCACCGGTTCGCCGTGCGTGGAGAGGAAGATGGCGCTGGGGTTGCTCACGCCCTTGAGGCCCTTGTCGGTCATCGCAAAGACGCCGATCTCGTTGACCGCGCCAAAGCGGTTCTTGATGGCCCGCACCAGGCGGAAGCTGCTGTGGGTGTCGCCCTCGAAATACAGCACGGTGTCCACGATGTGCTCCAGCACCCGCGGCCCGGCCAGCGCGCCTTCCTTGGTGACGTGGCCCACCAGCACCATGGCACAGGGCTGGCCATTCGCGCCGGCCTTGGCGGTGCGCGTGAGCTGGGCGGCGCATTCGCGCACCTGGGCCACCGAACCGGGGGCGGAGGAGAGCTGCTCGGAGTAGAGCGTCTGGATGGAGTCGATCACGCAGAAGGCGGGGGCCTCGGCTTCAATCGTGGCCAGGATCTTCTCCAGGTTGATCTCGGCCAGCACCCGCACCTGGGTGCCGGCCAGGCCGAGGCGCCGGGCCCGCATGGCGACCTGGGCGCCCGATTCCTCGCCGGTGACGTACAGCACCTTGAGCAAGGGCTCGCCACTGCCGCCGGCCGCCGGTTGCCGACTCAAGGCATCTACGGCCTGCAGCAGCAGCGTGGACTTGCCGATGCCCGGATCGCCGCCAATCAGCACCACGCCGCCGGCCACGATGCCGCCGCCCAGCACCCGGTCCAGCTCCTCCTGGCCGGTGGGCGTGCGTTCGTAGTCGCTGGCCTCGATTTCCGAGAGCGTGGCCACGGGCTGGCTGCGGGCCAGGGCCTGAAAGCGGTTCTTGCCGCCCGTGGATTCGGCCACGGTTTCGATCAGCGTGTTCCAGGCGCCGCAGTGCGGGCATTTGCCCAGCCACTTGGGGTTGCTGCCACCGCATTCGCTGCAGCTGTAGATGGTTTTTTCCTTGGCCATGGCCGGCATTGTGGCGTGGCGCGGCGGCGCCTTCCCCGCCGTTCGCGGGCCGTATGCCGCCGTGCGTCCATCGCCCTCAGCAAAAACCCGGACAAAGTGCTACAACCACGGTTCGCCACCGCTCATCGTTGTTCCCGGGCGGGGCCGTAGCTGGAGCTTTTGACATGGAATTCTCGACCTGGCTGGGTTTCTTCGCCGCTTCCTGGGCCATCAGCCTGTCCCCGGGTGCTGGCGCCATCGCGGCCATGAGTTCCGGGCTCAACCACGGCTTTAGGCGCGGCTATTTCACGACCTTCGGCCTGGTCTTGGGCATCCTGACGCAGATCGTGCTGGTGGGCGCCGGGCTGGGCGCCCTGATCGCCGCATCGTCCTTCGGCTTCGCCCTGGTCAAGTGGCTGGGCGTGGCCTACCTGGTCTACCTGGGCGTGCAGCAATGGCGTGCGCCGGCCAAGCCGCTGGTGGCGGCCAGCGAGCCGGGCGAGGCCCGCGCCGTGAGCCTGCGCCAGCTGGTGCTGCGCGGCTGGGCCATCAATGCCGTCAACCCCAAGGGCACGGTCTTCCTGCTGGCCGTGGTGCCCCAGTTCCTGGATCTGCACCAGAGCCTCACCCCGCAGTACGCGGTGATCGGCGCCACGCTGTGCTTCACCGACCTGGTGGTGATGGCCGGCTACACGGCGCTGGCCGCCAAGGTGCTGTCGGCCCTGCGCAGCGCCGAGCACATCAAGGCGCTGAACCGCGTCTTCGGCAGCCTCTTCATCGCGGCCGGCACCCTGCTGGCGACCTTCAAGCGCGCGGCCTGAGGGCATAGCGCCGCAGCAAGTAGCGGGTCGCCGAGGGCGGCTGACCCGCTGTGAAATCAGCAAGGACGCGCCCCGTCGGCGCGTCTTTTCATTTGGAACGCGAATGAGCACGAGTGCCACCCTCGCCCCGGCAAGTCCGGGGCTGTCGACCCGCTGGCTGTTCTGGGGCCCGACCCTGATCTGGGCCAGCACCTGGCATGTGATCCTCTACCAGCTGGACAGCGGCGTGCCGGTGCTGAACTCCGTGGCCTGGCGCTTTGCGCTGGCGGCGCTGATGCTGGCCGGCCTGGCCCGCTGGCGGGGCGAGGGGCTGCGCCTGCCGGTGTCGGCCCACGGCCTGATGCTGGCCACGGGCATCGTGCAGTACAGCGGCAATTACTTCTCGGTCTACGAGGCCGAACGCCACATCCCCAGCGGGCTCGTCGCCGTGCTGTTCTGCCTGATGGTCTTCGGCAACGCCTTTTCGGCGCGCCTGTTCTTCAAGCAGAGCGTCAGCCGGCGCTTCCTGCTGGCAGCCAGTGGCGGGGTGGCAGGCGTTGTGATGATCTTCTGGCCCGAGATCGCGGCCACCGGCGCGCGGCCCACCGCGGCCCTCGGACTGTGCCTGGGACTGCTGGCCGTGCTGTGCGCCTGCGTGGGCAATGTGCTGACGCTCACGCTGACCCGCCGCGGCCTGCCCCTGCTGCCCGTGCTGGCCTGGAGCATGGGCTACGGCGCTGTTTTCCTGGCCGGTCTCTCTCTGGCCAACGGCACCGGCTGGCACTTCAGCACCCAGCCCAGCTACCTGCTGAGCCTGCTCTACCTGGCCGTGGCGGGCTCGGTGATCGCCTTCGTGATGTATTTCAAGCTGGCCCAGCGCCAGGGCCCGGCGCGGGCGGCGCTGACGGGCGTGCTCATCCCCGTCATCGCCCTGGCCATCTCGGCCCTGTTGGAAGGTTGGGTGCCCACGGCCCTGTCCATGGCCGGCATGGGGCTGTGCCTGGGCAGCATCTACGTGGCGACCCGCCCGAAGTGAGGCGCGGCGCTCAGCGCCGCCCCACGTACTGCATGCCTGGGCCCTCGTCGGGCCGTGGCTCAAAGCCCTGCTTGCGATAGAAGTCCAGCTTGCCGCGGGCGCAAAAAAGCTGGATGTCAGTGATGCCCGCGTCCAGGCAGCGCTGGATCAGTGCGTTGAGCAGCGCCGCGCCCAGGCCCCGGCCTTGCCAGTCGGGGGCGATGATCATCTCTGTGATGAAGGCGTGCAGGCGGCCGTCCGAGATCACGCGTGCGAAGCCGCAGAGCCGCTCGCCGTCCCAGGCACTGAGCTGGGCCCAGCTGCCGGCAAGGGCAGGGGCGTAGAAGTCGGCCGGCCGGTCTCTGGGGCCCCAACCCGTGGTGTCGTAAAGGGCTTTGAAGGCTGCCGGCGAGGGGCATGCCCATTGAATGGCCGGCAGCGCTCGTACCGCAAGGGCGCGGTCGATACTCATTCTTCTGGCACAAAGATCCACAGCAGCACGTAGATCAGCAGGCCGCCGCCAACGCACAGGCTGGTCAGCACGAAGAGGACGCGCCAGATCCAGGATTCCACGTTGGTCATGCGGCCAAGGCCGCCGCAGACGCCGCCCAGCCAGCGATCATCCCGGCTTCGGCGCAGAACCTGGCCGGTCGGGGGGCTGGCGCTGAAGCCGCTGCCGCTGGCGGACGGCTCGCCCTGCAGGATGCGGGCCTTGGCGCGGGCGAACTCCTCGTCGCTCAGCTGGCCTTGGCGATGCAGTTCCGCCAGGCGTTCCAGCTCACTGCTCATGCTGCTCATGTGTGCTCCTTGATGTCGAGGAACCCGACGTCCTCAGGGCATAGCCTAACGCCAAGCGCAGGCAGGCCAAGCCGGGTGCGACAGCTTGCGGCCCGGCGTCGCTGGTCTGCACCAGGCCGGGATCGGCGGTATCGAGGACAGCGGCGCTGTCGAAAGTGGGGTCAGCCTTGCAGCGGTTCCACCTGCACGGGCACCCGCCGCGTGACGCCGCACATCAGCTCGTAGCCGATGGTGCCGGCGGCCCGGGCCACCTCGTCGATGGAGAGCCGGGCACCCTTGCTGCTCTGGCCCCAGAGGGTGACCTCGGAGCCGTAGCCGGCGTCGGGCAGGGTGGTCAGATCGACGGCCAGCATGTCCATGGAGACGCGGCCGACGGTCACGCTGCGCTGGCCGTCCACCAGCACCGGTGTGCCGCTGCCGGCATGGCGGGGATAGCCGTCGGCATAGCCGCAGGCCACGGTGCCGATGCGCATGGGGCGTTCGGCCACGAAGGTGCTGCCGTAGCCGACGGAATCACCCGGCTGCAGCTGTTGCACGCCGATGACCTTGGCGCGCAGGCTCATGCCGGGCTTGAGGTCCCAGTGCGCCATGTCGTGCTCCGGATAGTCCGGCACACCGCCATAGCTCATGATGCCGGCGCGAACCCAGTCCGCACGCACCTCCGGCCGCTCGTTGTAGCGCAGCGTCGCGGCACTGTTTGAAAGCGAGCGCTCACCTGGAAGGTCTTGGGTGGCTGCGGTCCAGACGGCCATCTGGTGGGCGATGCCGTCCTCGCCGAAGCGCCGGGCGTCGGCGTCGGAGAAGTGGGTCATCAGCGAAATCTCGTCGACCTGGGGCAGCGCGTTGAGCCGGGTCCAGGCGGCGCGGAAGGCCTGGGGGCTGAAACCCAGGCGGTTCATGCCGCTGTTCATCTTGAGGAAGACCCGGTGCGGCTCGTGGGTCTTGTGCATGGCCAGCCAGTCGATCTGCTGCTCGCAATGCACGGCGTGCCAGAGCTTCAGGCGCGAGCACAGCTCCAGGTCGCGGGCTTCGAAGCAGCCTTCCAGCAGCAGGATGGGACCGCGCCAGCCCAGTTCGCGCAGCAGCTGGGCCTCTTCCAGGTCCAGCAGCGCGAAGCCGTCGGCGGCCCGGAAGGCCTCGAAGACGTTGGCGATGCCATGGCCGTAGGCATTGGCCTTGACCACTGCCCAGACCTGGGCGTCGGGGGTGCAGGCGCGGGCGCGGGCCAGGTTGTGGGCCAGATGGGAGGTGTGGATCAGGGCTTGGATGGGGCGCGGCATGGCCTCCATTGTGGCAGCAAAGCCCCAGGGTTTGCCCTAGGCGCTGAGCAAGGACGGGGCGAACCGCGCGTGGCGGCAGGCAAGCCGTGCAGGGCGCGTCGCCCTTGCGAAGGACGGCAGCTGCCGGGCTTCGCCGCGCCCCCTGACGTCATGCCCCCCACAGGTGTGCGTGCTATAAACCCGCCGCAGCATGGCCCGCTTGTGAAGTTTTGTGAGGCGTTTCCGGGGGCAAGGCTCTTCTCTCCATTGCTTCGACAAGACAGGCATTCATCAGCTCGGGTCCATGAAAAAAGGCTTTTACACCATCATGGCGGCGCAGTTCTTCAGCTCGCTGGCTGACAACGCGCTGTTCGTGGCCGCCGTGGAAATGCTGCGCAGCAGCGGCGCTGCCGAATGGCAGAAGACGGCCCTGGTGCCCATGTTCGCCCTGTTCTACGTGGTGCTGGCGCCTTTCGTGGGCGCCTTCGCGGATGCCGTGCCCAAGGGGCGGGTGATGTTCATCTCGAACAGCATCAAGGTCCTGGGCTGCCTGCTGATGCTGACCGGCCTGCATCCGCTGCTGGCCTATGCGGTGGTCGGCCTGGGTGCTGCGGCCTATTCGCCGGCCAAGTACGGCATCCTGACGGAACTGCTGCCGCCCTCCCAGCTCGTGAAGGCCAATGGCTGGATCGAGGGTCTGACCATCACCTCCATCATCCTCGGCGTGCTGCTGGGCGGGCAACTCGTGGGCCAGCACATCGCGCCAAGGTTGCTGGCGCTGGACGTGCCGCTGATCGACACGGGTATCGACACCCCGGCCGAGGCTGCCATCGCGGCCCTGGTCAGCCTGTACGCGCTGGCCGCCGCGTTCAACCTGCGCATTCCCCGTACGGAGACCGCGCTGCAACCCATCGGCAGCGACATGCTGTACCTGGTGCGCGACTTCGCCGACTGCAATTCGCGCCTGTGGCAGGACAAGCTGGGCCAGATCTCGCTGGCGACCACCACGCTGTTCTGGGGCGTCTCCGGCAATCTGCGCTATATCGTGCTGGCCTGGGCCCTGGCCGCGCTGGGTTACGGCACGACGCAGGCCTCCAGCCTGGTGGGGGTGGTGGCCATCGGCACGGCCGTCGGGGCCGTCGTGGCCTCCATGGTCATGCGTCTGGAGAAGGCCACGGCCGTGGTGCCCTTGGGCATTGCCATGGGCCTGCTGGTGATCCTCATGAACTTCATCCACAACGTGTGGGTGGCGGCGCCGTTCCTGATTCTGCTGGGCGGCATCGGCGGCTACCTGGTCGTGCCCATGAACGCCCTGCTGCAGCACCGCGGTCACAACCTCATGGGCGCCGGCCGCTCCATCGCCGTGCAGAATTTCAATGAGCAGGCCTGCATCCTGGGCCTGGGCGCGCTCTATACCGGCATGACGCGCGTGGGCATGTCGGCCTTCGGGGCCATCACCATCTTCGGCCTGGTCGTGGCTTCCACCATGTGGCTGATTCAGCGCTGGCATCGCAACAACTGCGTCCAGCATGCCGAGGAAGTGCAGCGCCTGCTGGCCATCGCGCGCAGCGACAAGCACTGACATCGATACCCCCCGCAAGCAGCAAGGGGCGCCTGGAGCGCCCCTTGTTTCTCCCGGCCGACGGGCCGGGCCGCCTGCTCAGGCTTTCTTCTTGCCGCTGGTGCCGCTGAGCACGCCTTCGATGTGCTCGCTCCAGGCCCGGGCGATCTTGAAGCAGCCGCTGTGGTTGAGGTGGATCTCGTTGAACCAGTCGCCGCTGTTGCCGCTGGAGCCGGGTGCGGCCAGGGCCAGGGGTACGGCGGTGGAGTCGAAGACGTGCAGGCCCGGGTAGAGCTGCTGGTCCGCGGCCAGGCGCTTGAGCAGTTGGGCCAGGTGGTAGACCATCAGCCGGCTCACCGCCGCCCAGTCCGCGGCGGGGATGGCATAGGCCTTCAGCGCCGGATAAAGCCAGGGGCCGGAGGCGTCTTCCGCGCCGGCCGGGCGGGGCATGGGCACGGCATAGCTGTGCATGAAGACCGGCTTGCCGGCCGAGTTGCCCTGGTCGCGCAGGCTCAGCAGGTGGCGCAGGTTGGCGCTGAGGTAGTCGGCATAGGTGGCCCAGCCCGGCTCCGAGAAATAGCGGGCGACCCCCGCGGAGGGCGGCCCCCACTCGGTCTGGCGGCGCAGCAGGCGCAGGTGCAGGGCCACGGGCTCGCCATCGGGCAGATGGGCCGGCGTCTGCGCTGCCTTGACCAGGTCGTTGCCGCCAACCGACAGCAGGATGCCGTCCCAGGCCGGGGCATCCGGGTCGCTGAGCAGGCGTACGAATTCCGGTGCCGACTCCAGGTCGACCATGTGGCTCAGGGCATTGCTCTGGCCGGCGCAATTGATGGCCACGGCCTTGTCCCGGAACACCAGCTCCTCCAGCAGATTGGCATGCGCGTTCGTCTGTGCCGACGCGAAGCTGAACCAGGAGTCACCCTGGGCCAGCAGGCGCCAACGGTAGGCGCTCAGCGCGGGCGCCGGGTTGGCGTGCAGATCAGCCGGGGTCAAGCAGGCCAAGTGGTCCAAGTCAGGCTCTCCCTAGTTCATGAGGCTCATCGAAGGGCGGCTGGCCTTCCGGAGGCCGGCCGGACAGCGTCCCGATTGGAGTGGCTTACCCCTCGGAACACCATGCTATAAACCCTGGGCATTGTGGGTCGGCAGTGTGTCGGCTTTTCAATGGATTTCAAGGGGTTGTTGCAGCAAGCCAACCCAGGCCCTGTAAGCAGTGACATGGTCCGCCCGGCAGGGCCTTGGCAAGGGGGGCATGACCTGACCCCATTTGCCTCGACCCCATTCAGCTGCACGCTTTCACCAACCGTCCACCACCCGTTCACCACCCGTTCGCCCGGCACCTGCATCCGCCGGGCCAGTCCTCCTGTTGCATGGCATTTCTCGGCCTGATCTTCAACGCGCTCGTCTGGGGCCTGTCCTGGTGGCCCTTCCGCCAGTTCCAGTCTGCCGGCCTGCATCCCCTGTGGGCCACGGTGGGCTTCTACACCCTGTCCTGGCTGGTCATCGTGGTGCTGCGGCGCCAGGCCTGGCGCGAGCTGCTGGGCACACCCTCGCTGTGGCTGGTCATGGTGGCCGCCGGGACCACCAATACCTTCTTCAACTGGGGCGTGGCCACCGGCGATGTGGTGCGGGTGGTGCTGCTCTTCTACCTGATGCCGCTGTGGGCGGTGCTGCTGGCGCGGCTGATCCTGGGCGAGCACCTGACCCGCCTGGCGCTGCTGCGCATGGTCCTGGCCCTGGGCGGCGCGGCGGCGGTGCTGGCGCCGACGGGCGGCGGACTGCCCCTGCCGTCCAGCCTGTCGGACTGGCTGGGCGTGCTGGGCGGCATGGCTTTCGCGCTCAACAACGTGATGCTGCGCCGCGAGGCCGGCCGCAGTCCCGAGGCACGGGCCCTGGCCATGTTCAGCGGCGGGGTGCTGGTCTCGGCACTGGCTGCGGGCCTGATGGCGGGGCAGGGCCTCGCGCCCTGGCCGTCCCTGGCTTCGCCGCTGTGGCTGCTGCCGTTGGCAGGCATGTCGGTGCTGTTCTTCCTCTCGAACCTGTCGCTGCAATATGGGGCAGCCCGGCTGCCGGCCAATGTCACGGCCATCGTGATGTTGTGCGAGGTGCCTTTCGCGGCCGTGTCATCACTGGCCTGGGGGGGCGGCACCGTCGGTTTGCGGACGGCCTTGGGGGGCTTGTGCATCGTCGGCGCGGCCCTGCTGGCTGCGCTGGAGAAGCGGCGGGGCTAATATCCGCTTTCCCCACAGGAGCTTGCCATGGCACAACAGACGATCTACGACTTCAGCGCCATTTCCATCGACGGCCAGCACTTCGCGTTTTCGGCCCAGCACGGCAAGGTGCTGCTCATCGTCAACACCGCCAGCGAGTGCGGCTTCACGCCCCAGTTCAAGGGCCTGGAGCAGCTCTGGCAGGACTACCGGACCCGCGGCCTGGTGGTGGTCGGTTTTCCCAGCAATGAGTTCGGCGGGCAGGACCCCGGCAGCAACGAGGAGATCGCCTCCTTCTGCGAGGTCAACTACGGCGTCAGCTTCCCCATGATGAGCAAGGTGGAAGTCAATGGCGAGAACGCGCACGCCCTGTGGCAATGGCTCAAGAAGGAAAAGCCCGGCCTGCTGGGCACCCAGGCCATCAAGTGGAACTTCACCAAGTTCCTGGTCGGACGCGATGGCCGCGTGATTCGCCGTTATGCGCCCAACGATGCGCCGGAGGCGCTGCGGGCCGACATCGAGGCGGCGCTGGACGCCTGAATCGTCGTTTCCGGAGCGGATCCGTCGGCGTCGGTTCGGTGCCTGGCGTCAGCGGCGTAGCCGGCCGAAGTCCGCCGTGGCTGCGGCGTGGGGTCGCCAGTCGATGCAGCGGTAGCCTTGTCGCAGCCGGCCTTGGGTGGCCTGCAGGGCCAGCCATTCATTGACCGTCTGACGCGAGACATTGGCCAGCGCAGCCAGCTCGGCCTGGCTGGCCCGCAGACGGCGCCATCCCGGCTCGCCGGCCAAATCCTCGCCACGCTGCTGGTCCAGCTGCTGCAGGCCCAGCAGCAGGCGCTCGGCCGCCGTGGCGTGGCGCGAGGCCGCCAGCAGGCCCAGCGTGCCTGCATAGCGGCCGGCGAACTCGCGCATCAGGGCGCGCGCAAAACCCGGGTACTCGTCCATCAGCCAGGTGTAGGCGGCCGGGCCGATCGCGATCAGCTGACTCGGACATGTCGCGACGGCTTCATAGCGCGAAGGCTGGCGGCACACGAAACCCGCCAGCCCGAAGAGACGCGGCGGCCGCACGCCTTCCAGCACCGAGACCTGGCCGTCCAGGCCGCTGAAGCGGGCCTCGATCTCGCCCTCCGCCACTGCAAAAAAGGCCTGCGGCAGGTGCCCTTGCAGCAGGGCGCACTCGCCCGCGTCCAGGCGCTGCAGGCGCAGCAGCGGCCCCAGGGCCTGCCAGCGGGCCTCGTCCAGGTGCCGGTCCAGACCCGGTTCGAGCGCAGCCAGCGTAGCGGCGAAGGCGCTGCGCAGGTCCGGCCGCGGGCGCCGGGCAGTTCCGGAACGGGTGGGAGATGCGGGCGAAGTCATCATGGATGAATTGTCGGCTGCGCGACGATTCTGCCTGCGAGCCAGGCCTATGCTGCGGGCATGTCTTCCTCACTTGCATCCACGATGCCAGCGGCCGCGACGCTCCGACCGGGTGCTGCCGACTGGGCGCCCTTGTTCCGAAAATTCGCGGCCGAGGACTGCCCGGAAGATCCGCTCTACCAGGCCCTGGGCCGGGTACTGGCCGCGCAGCCGGCGCTGCTCGCGCTGATGGACGAAGCGCCGCCCGAGCAGGCCCGGCCCAACCTCTACCTGGCGGCCCTGCATGCGCTGGTGATGGCGGAGCCGGATTCGGCACTGGCCCGCTACTTCCCTTCCGTCGGCGGCGACCGGCTGCCCGATGCGGCGCTGGACGGTGTGCTCGCGGATTTCGTGCGCACCCATGAGCCCGCCCTGCGCGAGTTGCTGCGGCACCGCGCCACGCAGACCAACGAGATCGGCCGCTGCGCGCTGCTGTGGCCCGCCCTGCAGCACCTGGCCCGCGTGAGCGGTCGGCGGCGCCTGGCCCTGTTCGACTTCGGCTGCAGCGCCGGGCTCAATCTCGGCGTCGACGCCTACCGCTACCGCTATCTGGCCGCGGACGGCAGCTGGTTGGACGCCGGCGCCACGGCCGACGCGCATCGGCCCCTGATCAGCTGCCGATGGCAGGGCCGGCTGCCGCAGCAGGACGCCGGCTTCGAGCTGGTCCGGCGCCAGGGCGTGGACCTGCATCCGCTGCAGGTGGCCGATGAGGACGATGCCCGCTGGCTCCTGGCCTGCCTCTGGCCGCACGACCGGGAGCGCCGCGAGCGCTTGCAGTCCGCGCTGGCGCTGGCCCGGACACAGGTCTGGCCGGTGCAGGCGGCCGCAGACGGCCTGGCGGTGCTGGAAGCCTGGCTGGACCAGTTGCCAGCGGACGTGCAACCCCTGCTCTTCAACAGCTGGGTGCTGTACTACTTCCAGGAGGCCGACCGTGCACGGTATCTCCGGCGGGTCGAGCAGCTGATGGCGTCACGCGGCCTGTGGTGGCTCTCGGCCGAGGCCCTGGCCTTCAGCGACTGGCCGGCGGATGCGGCCCTGCCGGCACGACCCGAGTCCCTCTCCGCCGGCAGCGCCACCCTCTGGCAATGGCGGCGCGCCGGTGCGGTACCGCAGGCGCTGGCCTGGTCCCACCCGCACGGGCGCTTTGCGCACTGGTTTGCGCCCGGCTGAGTGCGGACCGCGGAGCGAGGCCCGGCGGAAAGGGTGGGATGGGTGCCCTTCGGCACGCGGATGCGACCGCGCGCTGGCATAGACTCGGCGGCGAACACCCGGCTCCCATGCGGGACGCAGGGCAAGCCTCCCCTCATCAGGGACGAAGGCGCTCGCCAGGTCGTGGCGGGGCTGTCCGGCAGGCCGCGAGGCCCCTCGCCGGCCCCCCGGCCGCATAATGGCAGGCTGTCTCAGCCCCGGAGTTACCTGCCATGTTCCAACACGTTGATGCCTACCCTGGCGACCCCATCCTCAGCCTGAACGAAGCCTTCCAGAAGGATCCGCGCCCGGGCAAGATCAACCTGTCCATCGGCATCTACTTCGACAACGACGGCCGCATCCCGATGATGGACTCGGTGCGCAAGGCCGAGCTGGCCGTGGTCGAGTCCGCCGGTGCGCGGCCCTACCTGCCCATGGAAGGGCTGGCCGCCTTCCGCAGCGAGGTGCAGGCCCTGCTGTTCGGCCGCGACGCCGAGCTGCTCAAGGCCGGCCGCGTGGCCACCATCCAGAGCGTGGGCTCCAGCGGCGGCCTGAAGGTCGGCGCCGACTTCATCAAGCGCTATTTCCCGGACAGCGCCGTCTACGTCTCCGATCCCACCTGGGACAACCACCGCGCCGTTTTCGAAGGCTCGGGCATCACGGTCAAGACCTATCCCTACTACGACCCCGCCAGCGGTGGCGTGCGCTTCGACGAGCTGCTGGCCGCCGTGCAGGCCATGCCGCCCAAGAGCGTGGTGCTGCTGCACGCCTGCTGCCACAACCCCACCGGCGTCGACCTCACGCCCGTGCAGTGGGACACCCTGATCCCCCTGCTCAAGCAACGCGAGCTGCTGCCCTTCCTGGACATCGCCTACCAGGGCTATGGCGAGGGCCTGGAGCAGGACGCCTTCGCGATTCGCGCCATGGCCGACGCGGGCCTGTCCTTCTTCGTGGCCAACAGCTTCTCCAAGAACATGAGCCTCTATGGCGAGCGTTGTGGCGGGCTGTCGATCGTCTGCCCCGACGCCCAGCAGGCCAGCCATGTGCTGGGCCAGCTGAAGGCCACCATCCGCCGCAACTACTCCAACCCGCCCATGCATGGCGGCCAGCTGGTCGCCAAGGTGCTGGGTGACCCGGACCTGCGCGCCCTGTGGGAAGGCGAGGTCGAGGAGATGCGCGAACGCATCCTGGCCATGCGCAACGCCCTGCACCAGGTGCTGTCGGCCAAGCTGCCGGATCGCAATTTCGACTACTTCCTGCACCAGCGCGGCATGTTCAGCTACACGGGCCTCACGGCGGCCCAGGTGGACCGCCTGAAGGAAGAGTTCGGCGTCTACCTCGTGCGCTCGGGCCGCATGTGCGTCGCCGGCCTCAACACCAAGAACGTGGAAGCCGTGGCCAATGCCATGGCTGCGGTGCTGGCGTGAACCGCGCAGGCCGCATCGCCTGGGGCACCGCACTGGTGCTGCTGGCCTGCGGCCTGACCTTCTCCATCGGCCCCCGCAACGGCGAGATCGCCTGGGAGCCGGCGCCGATGAAGCCCATCCAGCTGCCCGAGCAGCTGGACGCGCTGGAGGCGCAGCTGGCCGCCAGCGAGGCGCGCTTCAACGGCCTGACGCCGCAGACCGAGAAGCACATCGTCTGGGGCGAGAAGGGCCGCCGGCGCGCACCCTGGGCCGTGGTCTATCTGCACGGCTTCTCCGCCACCCGCCAGGAGATGGCGCCCATGCCCGAGCGTCTGGCCGAGGCTCTGGGGGGCAATACCTTCTATACCCGCCTGGCCGGCCATGGCCTGCCTGGCGATGCCATGGCCCAGGCCAGCATCGGGCAATGGAAGGCCGATGCGCTGGAGGCCTTGCAGGTCGGGCAGCGCATCGGTGAGCGGGTGCTGGTCGTGGGCGCTTCCACCGGCGCGACGCTGGCAGCCTGGCTGGCCCAGCGCGAGGAGGCCAAGGATGTGGCGGGCTGGGTGCTGATTTCGCCCAACTTCGGCCCCAGGGACGCCAAGGCCGGCATCATCAACTGGCCCTGGGGCCGCAGCATCGCCCGCCTGGTGCAAGGTGCGCAGTACCGGGAAACGCCGGCCAATGATCGCAAGGCCCGCTTCTGGACCCACCGCTATCCCACCGAGGCCCTGTTCCCCATGATGGCGCTGGTCGAGCGGGTGCGCAGCAGCGAGCTCGGCAAGATCCAGGCGCCGACGCTGATGCTCATGTCGAAACGCGACACGGTGATCGACGTCGCCGAGGCCCGCGCGGCCTTCGAGCGCATCGGCAGCGCCCGCAAGCAGCTGATCGAGGTCGACTACAGCGAATCGCCTGGGCAGCACGTGCTGGCTGGCGACATCGATGCCCCCAAGGCCGTTCAGCCCATGGTGGAGCAGATCCGCGAATTCGTGGCCACGCAGGTCGAACCGCGGCCTTGATGAGACTTCGGTCACGCCTGCGGGCCGGCATGCCGCTGCAACAGGTGACGGTCCCCTGAAACAGGGGGCGTCTGAGCCTCAAATGCGATGGCGTTCACCTCGCCTGCGGCGCACACTGAGTCCATCACTGACGCCGTAGAGGTGGACCATGGCACAGCTGATCAAGCCCTCCGCGACTGCAACAACCGAGACCGGCCTGGCCCGCGTGGCCGCGCTGGGGCGCACGGCGATGAACGCCATCGCACGGCCGCTGAACATCGTTGGGAACAGCAAGATCGACGGTCTGGACGTCCAGGACTCCACGCTGGAGGAATGGGAGCAGTGCCAGTCGCAGTTCGAGGACAAGTTCCGCCACGGCGTCAGCGACTACCTGCGCTGAACCCGCGCTGCTTGGGCGCGCGATACGGGCGCTACATTGCGGTCCATGCATCGCCGACCTGAAGCCTTTCCAACGTCCCTTTTCGTCCGCTGCCGCCGCCTCGCCCGGGCCTGTGTGGTGGTGCTGGCGGGCGCAGCGGCCAGCCTGCAGTCGCAGGGAGCGGCCGTCAGCAAGTTGCCTGCGCCGGTGGCCGCGGCACTGAAGCGCGCGGGCGTGCCGCCCGAGGCGCTGGCCCTGCGCGCCTTTCCTCTGGACCGCCCGCGGGCCGGCTACGCCTGGCAGGCCGACAAACCCATGGTGCCGGGCTCGGTGATGAAGCTGCTCACGGCCGCCGCAGCCTTGGACCAACTGGGGCCCAACGCGCGTGCGCGGACCGAGCTGCTGAGCAGCGCCCCGGCCCGCGACGGCGTGCTGGAGTCGCCGCTGTACCTGCGCGGCGGCGGGGACGGTGATTTCGACACCGCCGCCCTGTGGCAGCTGCTGCGCGCGCTGCGGCAGTCCGGCGTGCGAGAGCTGCGTGGCGGCCTGGTGCTGGACCGCAGCCTGTTCCTGCCCGAGCGCGCGGACCTGCAGACCCCCGACTTCGACGACACGCCCAACTTCCCCTACAACGTCGTGCCCGACGCCCTGCTGCTGGACGGCGGGCTGCAGACCCTGGAGCTCAGCAGCGACGCGCTGGGCGTGCTGCGCGCCCGGCTGCCGGCCTGGCCCGAGTTGCCGGTGGACACCAGCGGTCTGAGCCTCGCCGAGGCCCCCTGCCGGCATTGGGACGCCTTGCCGCTGCAGCCGCGTTTCGAGCCCGCCCAGGGGGCGGCGGCAAAGCCACGCCTGGTGCTCAGCGGCCGCTTTCCCGTGGAGTGCAGGGTGAGCCAGCCCCTGCAGCTGCTGGACCGCCAGTGGCTGCTGGCAGAGACCGTGCGCCAGCTGTGGCAGTCGCTGGGCGGCACGATGAGCGGCGAGCTGCGCAGCGGCCAGGTACCGGCCGATGCGCGCGTGCTTCAGACCCACTGGGGCCGTCCGCTGGCGGAGGTGCTGCGCGGCGCACTCAAGCGGTCCGACAACATGCAACTGCGTCTGGTCTATCTGCGCCTGGGCTTGCAGTCCACCGCCGACGCCAGCCTGCCCACGCAGGAGCGTGCCGCACAGGCGCTGCAGCAATGGCTGGCCGAGCACCGCATCCAGGCGCCCGAGCTGGTGCTGGACAACGGCGCCGGCCTCTCCCGCAGCGAGCGCATCAGCGCCGCAACGCTGGCCGAGGTGGTGCGCGAGGCAGCGCAGGGCCGCCATGCGCCGGACTGGCTGGCCGGGCTGCCGCTGGCCGGCGTTGACGGCACCTTGTCCCGCCGCTTCCAGGGCTCGCCGGCCCAGGGCCGGGCGCGGCTCAAGACCGGTACGCTGCGCAACGTGGTGTCGCTCGCCGGGCTGGTGCAGGACCGCCGCGGACGCTCCTGGGTGCTGGTGCTGATGCTCAACGACGAGGCGGCACCCTGGATCGGGCGGCCGGCGCTGGACCGCATCGTCGACTGGCTGGCGGGCCAGTCCTGACGCCCTGGCCGTCCCAGCGCAGGTTATGCTGCGCGCATGAAAGCCCTGGTCCCGACGATGGTTCTGGTCCTGGCCGGCCTGCTGGTCGGCGCGCCGCCCGCGCAGGCCGAGCCGCCGAAGCTGCACTTTGGCACCGAGCCCTTCCCGCCCTATGTGGTGGAGCGCCAGGGGCGGCCTACCGGGCCGCTGGTGGACGTCCTGAGAGCCGCCTGCGAGCGGCTGGGCTGGCATTGCGAGGTGAGCCTGCTGCCCTGGCGCCGGGCTCAGGCGGACGCGGAGGCCGGCCGGCTCGACGGCCTCTTTCCGCTGCTGCAGACCCCCGAACGCGAGCGCCTTTTCCAGTTCACCAGTCCCGTGCTGAATGCGCGTTATGCACTGTTCAGCCTCAGCGGCCAAAGCTACCGCTACGAAGGGCCCGCGAGCCTGGAGGGGCATGTGCTGGGCGTCTATGGACCGTCCGGCACGGCGATCGCGCTCAGCGAGCTCTTGAAAGATGGGCCCGCGGTGACGGTCCACACGGAGCCCGACAACACCACCGTGCTGCGCAAGCTGCTGCATGGCCGCTATGGCGAGCAGGGCCTGGCCTTCATCAACGAGAGCGTGGCCCTGCACCTGCTCAAGCAGGAACAGCTGAAGGGGCTGCAGATGGCCGGGGCGGTGCGTGAGATCACCTATGGCTTCGGCCTGGTGCGCGCCCGGGTCTCCGAGGAGGACTTCCAACGCTTCGACGAGGCGCTGCAGGCCAACTGCCGCAACGGGCGCAACGCGTCGCTGATCCGTCCCTATGCGCTGCCGGCTTCGGCCTGCGTGCTGCGTGTGCCACGCTGACGTCCTGGCTGCCTGGGGCGCGGGGCCTCAGCTCACCGCCGGGCCCAGGAGGCGCAGGGTGCAGGCATCGGCATCGATCTCGGCCTCGGCGCCGATGGGCAGCGTGAACTTGCGCGGGATGTGGCCGATCATCGCGCCGCGGTAGACCGGCACGCCCAGGGCGCCGAAATAATCCTCGAAGACTTCGTCCAGCGTGAGCGTGCCGTAGTTGCCGTCACCGGGTTCGCACTTGCTGAACTGGCCCAGCACCACGCCGGCCAGCTGCCGGAAGGCGCCGGCCAGACGCAGCGTGGCCAGCATGCGGTCGACGCGGTAGATGTACTCGTTGATGTCCTCCAGGAAGAGGATGGCGCCGCGGAAATCCGGCCAATAGGCGGAGCCGGCCATGGCACTGAGCACGGCCAGGTTGCCGCCCACCAGCCGCCCGCGGGCACGGCCGCCGCGTATCGTCCAGGCGCGGTCATGGGCCTGGACCAGGTCGCCGCCCTGCTCGTCGGCCGGGTTGCGCAGCAGCGGCGCCTGCGCCTCCATCACCAGTTCGCGGAAATGCCGGGTGCTGAAGCTCGTCCAGGTGGAGCCCGCGAAGGGCGAGTGGAAGGTGACGAGGCCGGTCTGCTGATGGATGGCGTTGATCAGGCAGCTCACATCGGAGAAGCCGCCGAAGAATTTCGGGTGTTTGCGGATCAGCCCATAGTCCAGCCGGTCGACGATGCGCGCGCAGCCCGAGCCGCCGGTGAGCGCCAGCAGGCCGGCGATGCTGTCGTCGGCAAAGAAGCGGTGGATGTCTTCGGCACGTTCTGCGTCGCTGCCGCCGAACTGGCCGCGCCGCGACAGCGCATGCCTCCCAAGCCGCACCTGCAGGCCCAGCGCCTGCATGGCCTCGACGGCCAGGGCCACGGGCTCGCGCTCGAAGCTGGCATTGGCGGGGCTGATCAGGCCGATGGTGTCGCCGGGCCGCAGGCGGCGCGGGCGCAGCAGGGCCGGGCGCTCGGCGGCACTTGCGGCGCCCGCGGCCGCCAGGGCGCCCAGCGGCGCTGCGCTTTGCAGGAAATGGCGTCTGTCCATGCATGGCTCCTTGAGGGCAGGTCCGGCGGGGGCAGCGGTGCCGCCCTCATTCACGCCAGACCTTCTCGAACTCGACCCCGCCGTTGGGATTGATCACGAAGCCCTTCACGTCCGCACGCACCGGCAGGTAGAGCGTGGAGTGGGCGAAGGGGATCCAGGGGCGCTCGCGCTTGAAGATGCGCTGGGCCTCCACATAAAGCGCCTTGCGGCGTTCGGCGTCCGGCGTGGCGCGGGCCGCGTTGATCAGGCGCTCGAATTCCGCGTTGCAGAACTTGACGCCGCCGCGGTTGGCGGCGCAGCTGAGGTTGGGAGTCAGGAACTCGTCGGCATCGCCGCTTTCGCCGCTCCAGCCGCTCATGTAGACGTCATGCTCGCCCTTGTTGGCCCGCTTCAGGTACTCGCCCCATTCGTAGGTCTTGATCCGCGCCTGTACGCCGATGCGCGCCCAGTCCTGCTGGATCATCTGGGCCAGCAGCAGACCGTTGGGATTGGTGGGTCGCGCGATGGGCAGGGCCCAGAGATCCAGCGCGAAGCCTTGCGGGAAGCCCGCCTCGGCCAGCAGGCGCCGGGCGCGCTCGGGGTCGTAGTCGTTGCGCAGGCTCGTGTCGAAGCCGGGAATGGCCGGTGGGAAGGCGCTGGTGGCCGGCGTGGCATCGCCGCGCGGGAACAGTACCTTGAACAGCGCCGGGCGGTCGATGGCGATGTCCAGCGCTTCGCGCACCGCGCGGATGTTGGTCGGCGAGCGCGCCAGGTTGAAGCTCAGATAGCTGATGTTGAGGGCCTGGACCTGCAGCAGCTGGATGTCGGCGCGCTTGGCGAGCACGGGCACGTCGATGTCGCGCGCCGGCGAGCTCACCTGGCATTCGCCGGCCAGCAGCTTCTGGATGCGCACATTGGGCTCGCGCGCGATGGCGAAGATCAGCTTGGGCGTGCGCACCGGCCCGGTCCAGTAGCCGGGATGGGCTTCCAGGCGCAGCACGTCGTCCTTGGCATAGCTGCGAAAGGCAAACGGCCCCGTACCGATGGGGGCGTTGTTGAGCTTGTGCGGTTCACCGCGCTGCAGCAGCTGCTGGGCGTACTCGGCCGAGTGAAGGCCGGCGAAAGGCATGGCGAACCAGCTGAGGAAGACCACGTTGGGCTCGCGCAGGGTGAAGCGCACGCGGTGCTCGTCCAGCTTCTCCAGCTTCTGCACCAGCTTGGCCAAGCCCAGGTTGTTGGGATAGATGAAGTTGCCGGGCAGGGCCTTGTTGAAGGGATGCTCGGGGTCCAGGAAGCGGCCGAAGGTGAAGAGCACGTCGTCCGCATTGAACTCGCGCGAGGGCGTGAACCAGGGCCGGCTGTGGAAGCGCACGCCGCGGCGCAGCTCGAAGGTGAAGACCCGCGCATCCTCGGACACCGTCCAGCGCTCGGCCAGGCGCGGCACCAGGGCCGTGCCGCCGCGCTCGAAGCCCAGCAGGCCCTGGAAGATCTGGCGTACCGCGTTGTTGGTGCTGCTGCTGTCCCACAGGCCCGGGTCGAAGCCTTCCGGGCTGGCCTCGCTGCAGTAGACGATGGGCTTGCCGGGCAGCGCCGGCAGGGCCTGGCCGGCGGCAGGGGCGGCCTGGCCACTGCAGCTCAGCAGGGCGACGGAGGCAAGGGCAAGGGCGCGGCGAATCGGGAGACGTTGCATGGCGGCTGGCAGTGCGGTCCCCGCATTGTGCGTGCGGACGGCCCCGCCATCGGAGGTCGAATGGGGGGCAGGTCTTGCCCTTCAGCGTCTGGACTGCGCCAGCCGGCCGCAGAGATAGGTCCAGACGAACTGCGCCGCGGCATAGCTGGTGAGCTCGCCATGGTCATAGGGGGGAGCGACTTCCACGCAGTCCATGCCCACCCAGGGCAGGTCGACCAGTTCTTCCAGAAAGCTCAGCACCTGGTTGCTGCTCAGGCCGCCGGGCTCGGGCGTGCCGGTGCCGGGCGCGAAGGCGGGGTCCAGGCAGTCGATGTCCAGGCTCAGATAGATGGGCGGGTGGCCCAGGGCCGCCATGCGGGCGCGGATCTCGTCCAGCACGCCGGCCAGCTGGGCCGGGCTCTCCAGGCCGCGCAGGCGGCGGGCGTCGTAGATCAGGCCGCCTTGGTCGCGCACATAGTCGCGCGCCTCGCGGTCGCCGGCGGAGCGCAGGCCCAGCTGCACCACGCCGGCCGGCAGCAGCAGGCCCTCCTGCAGCGCCTCGTAGACCCAGGTGCCGTGGCCGCTGGGCTCGCCGAAATGGTCGACCCAGGTGTCGCAATGGGCGTCGAAATGCAGGCAGGCCAGCGGCCGGCCCAGCTGGGCGCGGTAGGCGCGCAGCAGGGGCAGGGTGATGCTGTGGTCCCCGCCCAGCCAGACCATGTGCTGCTGCGCGATCAGCGGCGCGATCATGGGCATCATGGCCGCACGCATGCCCTCCAGGCTGGTGTTGGGCAGGGGCAGGTCGCCGTGGTCCTGCAACTGCCCGTCGGGCGTGGTGTTGAAGAAGGGGTGGATGCCGTCGCACAGCATGTGGCTGGCTTCGCGGATGGCCCGCGGGCCGAAGCGCGCGCCGGGGCGGTTGGTCACGCTGCCGTCCCATGCGATGCCGGCCAGGCCGTAGGGCTGGCTGGCCGGGGTGGCGACGGGTTGTTTCATGAAGCGGGTGTTGCTGAGGAAGGCGAACTGCGTCATGGGGCTCGTGGGGCGGCAAAAAGGGCTGGGCCGGCCCCATCTTGGCCGAATTCGGCGCGCCCGTCATCCGGGTCGGGCGCCGGGCGGCTCAGCCGCGTCGCAGCTTGGGGTCCAGCGCGTCGCGCAGGCCGTCGCCGACCAGGTTCACGCTCAGCACCGTCAGCAGGATGGCCAGGCCCGGCAGGCTCAGCACCCAGGGGGCGCGCTGCAGGGCATCGCGGGCGGTGGCCAGCATGCTGCCCCACTCGGGCGTCGGCGCCTGCACGCCCAGGCCCAGGAAGCCCAGGCCCGCCGCCTCCAGGATGGCCGAGGAGAAGGCCAGCGTGACCTGCACGATCAGCGGCGCCGCGCAGTTGGGCAGCACGGTGCGGAACATCAGGTGCCAGGAGGAGGCCCCGGCGGCGCGCGCCGCCTGCACGTAGTCGCGCGACTTCTCGGCCAGCGCCGCGGCGCGGGCCAGCCGCGTGGTGCCGGGCAGGGCGCCGATGGCGATGGCGATCACGGTGTTCAGCAGGCCCGGGCCCAGGATGGTGATCACGCAGATGGCCAGCAGCAGGCCCGGCAGCGCGAGCAGCACGTCCATGCTGCGCATCACCAGCGGGGACAGCCAGCGCTCATGAAAGGCCGCCAGCAGGCCCAGCAGCACGCCGGGGAGCAGGGCCAGGGCCACCGCGGCCAGGCCCAGGCCCAGCGACACCCGCGCACCGTACAGCAGGCGCGAGAGCAGGTCGCGGCCGAGCTCGTCGGTGCCGAGCAGGAAGCGCAGCGCGCCGCCGTCCATCCAGGCGGGCGGCTGCAGCAGGTGCTCGCGGTACTGCTGCAGCGGGTCGTGCGGGGACAGCCAGGGCGCCAGCAGCGCGGCCAGGGCCACCAGGCCGAACACGATCAAGGCGCCCAGGGCCCCGCGCTGGGCTGCAAAGCGGTCCCAGGCCGCATGCAGTGGACTGCGGTTGGACGGGGTCATGTCTTGCGTGCGGGGATCGTTGGGCATGACGGGCTCAGCGCTGGCGCATACGCGGGTTGACCACGCCGTAGAGCAGGTCCACGGCCAGGTTGACGGCCATGAAGGTCAGTGCGGAGATCAGGATGCCGGCCTGAACGACGGGATAGTCGCGCCGGGCGATGGCGTCGATCAGCCACTTGCCCACGCCCGGCCAGGAGAAGATGGTCTCGGTCAGCACCGCGCCAGCCAGCAGGCTGCCCGTCTGCAGGCCCACGACGGTCAGCACCGGCACCAGGGCGTTGCGCAGGGCATGACCCAGCACCACCCGGGCCGTCGACAGACCCTTGGCGCGCGCGGTGCGGATGTAGTCCTCCTGCAGCACCTCGAGCATGCTGGAGCGGGTCATGCGGGCGATCACGGCGGTGCTGGAGGTGCCCAGCACCAGGGCCGGCAGCAGCAGGTGCAGCAAGGCGGAGCGCCAGGCCCCGGGCTCGGGGTGCAGGGCGGCGTCGACCAGCATGAAGCCGGTGACGTGCGCGACCTCGTACTCGACGGCGATGCGGCCCGTCACAGGCGTCCAGGCCAGGCCCACGGAGAAGGTCATGATCAGGATCAGACCCCACCAGAACACCGGCATGGAGTAGCCCAGCGTGGCCAGGCCCATCACGCCCTGGTCCAGCCAGGAGCCGCGCTTGAGGCTGGCGGCCAGGCCCAGGCCCAGGCCCAGCACCAGGGCCAGCAGCAGCGCGGCGGCGGCCAGTTCCACAGTCGCGGGGAACAGGGCCAGGAACTCCTGCGCCACGGGCTCGTGGCTGACCAGGCTGCGGCCCAGATCGCCTTGCAGCAGCTGCAGCAGGTAGCGGCCGTACTGGACGGGCAGGGGGGCGTCCAGGCCCAGCTGATGGAGCAAGCGGGCATGGGTGGCCGGGTCCAGCGCACGCTCGCCCATCATCACCTCGACCGGGTCGCCGGGCACCAGGCGGATCAGGCCGAAGGCGACCAGACTCACCCCCAGCAGGGTGGGGACCAGCGTGAGCAGGCGGCGCAGCAGGGAGCTCGGCATGCGGGCCTCAGCGCGGCGGGCTGCCGTCCTTCATGCGCAGGCCGTCGCGGCGGGTGGCCACGTCCAGCAGCGCCGCGGTCTCGGCATCGGCCTCGCCGTCGTAGCGGCTGGGGCGGTACTTCATCTGGAAAGCGGCGAGCACGCTGCGCGTCTCGGCATCCCAGATGCCGCTTGGCGTCAGGCCGAAGCCGTGCTGGGCCAGCTTCTGCTGGAACCAGGCGGCGTCCGGCAGGGCTTGCTCGTACTGGGGCCGCAGCGCTGCGGCCAGGGCCTCGTCGGGCCAGGGAATCAGACCGGCGGCCCACAGCTGTTTCCACGGGAAGGCGGGACCGGGGTCCTGCTTGCTCTGGGGCTGGACGTCGCTGTGACCCAGGATGCGGTCGGGGCGGATCCGGTGGCGGGCGACGATGTCCTGGCACAGGCGGATCACCGCGTCGATCTGGGCATGGGGGAAGGGCACATAGCGCGGGCCCTCGGGTGTCTCGACACGGCCGGGGTTGACGATCTCGATGCCGATGGACGCGGCGTTGAGGTTGCCCCAGCTCTTCCAGCGGCTCACGCCGGCGTGCCAGGCGCGCTGGGACTCGTCCACCAGGCGGTAGATGCGCACCGGCTCGTCGCGCACCAGGTAATGGGCGGACACGTCGCCGCCCTTGGGACTGGGCTGGGTCAGGGTCTTGAGCGAGCTCTCGAAGTTGCCGACGGTGTAGTGCAGGATCAGCAGCTGGGCACGGCTGTCCTGGTTCTGGGAGCGGTAGCTGTCGTCGATCTGCAGGCCGCGCGGGCCGGTGGCGCAGGCCCCCAGCAGGGCGCAGGCCAGCAGGGGCAGGAAGCGGGTGAGTCGGGGGGCAGTCATCGTGCTGCATTGTTGCAGCATGTGGAAGGCTGGCGTAGGCTGGCCTGAATGGCTGCCGGCCGCGCACGATTCACGGTGTAGCCTAGATCCGGCGCAAGCCAAGGGCAGCCATGGCTGCCGCCGGAGCGCCGATTGGCTAGCATTCACTGACCGGGGACCACGCCCCCGACCGATCAGGGAGCACGGGACCATGGATCAGTCCTTGCTGCGGCTGCTGCCGCTTGCGCAAAGGCAGGAAGCCGGTCTGGGCGGACGCCTGCGCAGCCTGCACACCATCATCCAGGGACGCTACCCGCAGATCAGCCGCCTGGCCCTGGCACTCTACGACCCCGTCAGCGACCAGCTGCGCACCTTTGCCAGCAGCAGCGAGGACGGCGAGGCCCTGCAGCAGTACCAGGCCCGGCTGCAGGACGTACCCTCGCTGCGGGCCTTGCGTGACACGCGTTCGGCGCGCGTGGTGGCCGACATTGCGCAGGCCTCGGGGCATGACAGCATCCACACCAGCTGGCTTCATCAACGCCACTACCGCAGCAGCTACACGCTCCCCATTTTCAAAGGCGAGGCGCTGGCGGCCTTCCTCTTCTTCGACGCCAAGGAGCCCGACGTCTTCCAGCCGGAGGTGACGGCCCTCCTCGACGTCCTGGCCGATATCGTCGCCCAGCTCTTTCTGCTGCGCCTGGCGGCGGTGAACACGCTGGTCGGGGCGGTAGGCATTGCCACCGGGCTGGCGCGCATCCGCGACGTGGAGACTGGGCGCCACCTGGAACGCATGGCCGCTTATGCGCGTCTGATTGCCCAGGGGATTGCGCAGTCCCATCAACTCAGCGACGAGACCATCGAGTACATCTACCTTTTCGCGCCGCTGCACGACATCGGCAAGGTGGGCATCCCGGACCGCATCCTGTTCAAGCCCGGGCCGCTCTCTGACGAGGAATGGGAGCAGATGAAGCGCCATGTGGACATCGGTCTGGATTTGGTGACGCACATGACCGAGGACCTGGGTCTGTCGGGCGATCCCGTCACGCAGATCATGAGGGACGTGGTCGGCGGGCACCACGAGCGGGGCGATGGCTCCGGCTACCCGCAGGCGCTGCGCATGACGCAGATTCCCCTGGCCGCACGCATCGTGGCCGTGGCGGATGTGTATGACGCGCTCACCACGACGCGTCCCTACAAGCAGGCCTGGCCGGAGGCGCTGGCCCTGGTCGAGCTGCGCAAGGACGTCGCCGCCGGTCGGCTGGACGAGGACTGCGTCGAGGCCCTCGTGCGGGCGGAGGCGGCGCGCCAGGACATCCGGCAGCGGCTGGCGGACTGATCCCTAGGGGAAAAGCCCGATCCCGCGCGTCCTCCTGACGAGCGGCTGGGCCGCATGCAGGCGCCACAATGCGGGCCTTCGAGAAGACACGCTTGCCCCATCATGAAGACTGCCCGCAAGACCGCCTGGCGCCTCAGCCCCCTGGGCGCTGCCCTGGCCCTGGCCACCCTGGCCCATGCTCAGCCCGCCGAGCAGCCGCTGCAAAGCCTGCCCTACACGCCCAGCCTGGATCTCGCGGCCATGGACCGCACGGTCGACCCCTGCGAGGACCTCTACCAGTTCGCCTGCGGCGGCTGGAACAAGAGCAATCCCATCCCGGACGACCAGGCAAGGTGGTCGGTCTACGCCAAGGCGGCCAACGACAACCAGCGCTACCTCTGGGGCATCCTGGAAAAGCTGGCCCAGCCCGCCGGCGCCGGTGAAGTCCGCAGCGAGTCCCAGACCAAGATCGGCGACTACTTCGCCGCCTGCATGGATGAGGCGGCCGTGGCGAAGAACGGCCTGGCCGCGCTCAAGCCGCTGATGGGCCGCATCCAAGGCTTGAAGGACAAGTCCGAGCTGCCCTTCGTGCTGGCGGCCCTGCACCAGAACACCCACAACGCCCGCTTCTTCTTCAGCTTCGGCTCCGGCCAGGACTTTGCCGACAGCAACCGCCAGATCGCCTTCGCCGGCCCCGGCGGCCTGAGCCTGCCCGAGCGCGACTACTACCTGAAGACCGACGCCAAGAGCCGCGAGCTGCGCGCCAAGTTCCAGGCCCACGTGGCCCGCACCTTCGAGCTGCTGGGCGATGCCAAGCCGCAGGCTGCGGCGAATGCGCGCCTGGTGCTGGCCGTCGAGACCGCGCTGGCGAAGGCCTCGCTGAGCGTGGTCGACAAGCGCGACCCCTACAAGAGCTTCCACCGCTACACGGGCAAACAGCTGCAGGCGCTGATCCCCGACTTCGACTTCGCCGCCTACCAGAGCGCGCAAGACCTGGCCCCGCAGGACGAGTTCAACGTCAGCGAGCCGGCCTTCTACAAGGCGCTCGCCCAGCAATGGAAGCGCCTGCCCGTGGCCGACCTCCGCACCCTGCTGCGCTGGCAGCTGGCCAGCACCATGGCGCCCTACCTGGGCCCGGACTTCGTCAACGAGAACTTCGACTTCTTCTCCAAGACCCTGCACGGCGTGCCCCGCCAGCAGGCGCGCTGGAAGAAGTGCGTGACCCTGGTCGACGGCCAGCTGGGCGAGGCCCTGGGCCAGGAATTCGTGGCCCGCAACTTCAGCCCCGAACTCAAGGCCGCCACGCTGCGCATGACCGAGCAGATCGAGGCGGAGATGGGCAAGTCCATCCAGGCCCTGCCCTGGATGAGCGACGAGACCAAGAAGCGCGCGCTGGAGAAGCTGCACAGCATCGTCAACAAGGTCGGCTATCCCGACCAGTGGCGCGACTACGGCCGCTATGTCGTGAGCCGCGATGACTTCGTGGGCAACGTGCTCCGCGGCCAGGCCTTCGAGCGCCGCCGCGACCTGGGCAAGATCGGCCAGCCCCTGGACCGCGGCGAATGGGGCATGACGCCGCAGACGGTGAACGCCTACTACAACGCGCAGATGAACGACATCAACTTCCCGGCCGGCGTGCTGCAGCCCCCGCTGTACGACGCCCGGATGGACGATGCGCCCAACTACGGCAACACCGGCGGCACCATCGGCCATGAGCTGGTGCATGGCTTCGATGACGAAGGCCGGCAGTTCGACGCCAAGGGCAACCTCAAGGACTGGTGGACAAAGAAGGATGCCAAGGCCTTCGAGCAGCGCGCCGCCTGCGTGGCCAAGCAATACGGCCAGTACAAGGTCATCGACGACATCAAGATCAACAGCAAGCTGACCCTGGGTGAAGACCTGGCCGACCTCGGCGGCCTGGTGCTGGCCTGGGCCGCCTGGCAGACCCAGATCGCGGGCAAGCAGCTGCCAGCGGTCGATGGCCTGACGCCGGAGCAGCGCTTCTTCGTGGGTTACGCCCAGTGGGACTGCAGCGACACCCGCCCTGAAGCCGCTCGCGTGCATGCCGCCACCGACCCGCACTCGCCGGGCCGCTACCGCATCAACGGCGTCGTGGTGAACATGCCCGAGTTCGAGAAGGCCTTCGCCTGCAAGCCGGGCCAGGCCATGGTCAAGCCGGCGGCCGAGCGCTGCAAGGTCTGGTGAGCGTCAACATCGCGACGCGGCGCGCGTCGATGTGAATCGACGCGAACCGGCGCGGGATGCGGGGGCTGCTGCGGCAGCCCTTTTTTCCGCGCGCCGTGACCGCCGGCACGCGTCCGTGATCGCCAGACTCTGGCAAGCTGGCCGCATGACGACCCCGACCCTGACCCTGAAGACGGGCAGCGTGGCCGATGCGGCCGCCATCAGCGCCCTCATCGTCGAGCTGGCTCCCGCCTTCTTCCTCTCGCCCGATGGCGCGGGCGCCGAGCCTTTCCTGGCCTCGGTGTCGGAAGCCGGCGAGGCGGGCTATCTCGCCGACCCACGCTATCGCTTCTGGCTGCTGGAGGAAGACAGCGGCGCGCTGGCGGGCTTCATTGCCAGCCGCGACACCCACCACCTCTTCCACCTGTTCGTGGCGCCGGCCTGGCAGGGCCGGGGTCTGGCGCGCCGTCTGTGGCAGGCCATGCAGGCCGGGGCTGCCGAGGCCGGCCATCGCGGCACCTTCACGGTCAACGCCGCGCTGTCGGCCCAGGCGATCTACGAGCGCTTCGGTTTCGTCGCCGAGGGGCCGGTGCAGCAGGTTCACGGCGTGAGCTACCAGCCCATGCGGCATCCGGGCGGCGTGCAGTGCGATGATGCACCGCCTGCATCCTGATCCCCTTCGTCCATGCCTTCTCTCGACACCCTGCTTTTCTTCCTCGGCACGGCCCTGCTGCTGGGCTTCACTCCAGGGCCGGACAACCTCTTCGTGCTGATGCAGTCGGCCACCCAGGGGCGTCGCGCCGGCTTGGCGGTGGTGCTGGGTCTTTGCACGGGCATCGTGGTGCACACCACGGCGGTGGCGCTGGGCCTGGCGGCCTTGCTGGCAGCCTCGCCCCTGGCCTTCACGCTGATGAAGGCGGCCGGCGCAGCCTACCTGCTGTACCTGGCCTGGGGCGCCTGGCACGCGCCGGCCGCGGCCCTGGCCGGCGATGCGCAGGCGCCGACCCAGCCGCTGGCGCTGCTGTACCGGCGCGGTATCGTGATGAATCTCAGCAACCCCAAGGTGCTGCTGTTCTTCTTCGCCCTGCTGCCGCAGTTCGTGGTGGACGGCCGCGGTCCGGTGGCCTTGCAGCTGGCGGTCCTGGGGGCGGTCTTCATTCTGTCGACGCTGATCTCCTTCGGCAGCATCGCCTGGGCAGCCGGCCTGCTGGGCGAGCGCCTGCGCCGCTCGTCGGGTCTGCAGCGCGGGCTCAACCGCTGCGCCGCCCTGGTTTTTGCCGGCCTGGCGCTGCGCCTGGCGACGGTGCAACGCTGAGCTCCCGCTTGCCGACATGCTGCAGATCCGCCTGCTGGGCTCCGACGATTCGCTGCACGCGCTGACCGCGCTGCTGCACCGAGCCTATGCCAGGCTGGGCGCCATGGGTCTCAACTACACCGCCGTGGACCAGGACGAGGCCACCACGGCCCGGCGTGTGGCCGGCGGCCATTGCCTGGTCGCGCACTGGCAGGGCCGGCTGGCGGGCACCGTGCTGCTGCAGCCCACCTACGCACGGAACGATTGCGACTATTTCACGCGCCCCGGCGTCGCGGCTTTGCATCAGTTCGCGGTGGAGCCGGGCTTGCAGGGCCATGGCATTGGTCGCGCCCTGATGGAAGCTGGCGAGACCTGGGCCCGCGCCCAGGGCTTTCAGGAGCTGGCGCTGGACACGGCGGAGCCGGCCACCCACCTGGTCGCGTTGTATCGGAGCCTGGGCTACGAACCGGTCGGGCATGTGCATTGGCCGGGCAAGGTCTACCGCAGCGTGGTGATGAGCAAGCGTCTGGATGGCGTTGAGGCCTGACAGCATGCAGCGGCTGCTCCTCCTGCTCATTCGCCTCTACCAACGCCATCTCTCGCCCCGCAAGGGCTATGGCTGCGCCTATCGCCTGCACTGCGGAGGCGCGGGCTGCTCGGGTCTGGGCTTTCGCGCCATCCGCTGGAAGGGTGCCTGGACCGGGCTGTGGCTGCTGCGCGAGCGCCTGGCGCGCTGCGCGGCGGTGCATGCGCAGGCGCATCCGCGGCGTCGGCCGCTGGCTGGCCAGCGTGGGGACTGCGACTGCGGAGGCTGCGACCTGGCCGGCGTCGACGGCTGTGACGTCTGCGATTGCTGCGAATGCGGCGACATCTTCGAGCGCAAGTCGCGCCGCGAGCAACGCAAGAAGGCCTTCCGCGGGCGTTTCTCCTGAGCAGCCTGCGATGATGTCCCCATGAAGAAGATCCTCCCCTCCCTGCTGCTGGCCCTGGGCCTGGGCCTGGGCGCCGCCCACGCCGCTCCCACCGCGCCGGCCGTGCGCACCGAAATCCTGAGCCTGCTGCAGCGCCTGCAGGACTCCGGCTGCGAGTTCAACCGCAACGGCAGCTGGTACAGCGGCGCCGAGGCCCGCGCGCACCTGCTCAAGAAGCTGGACTACCTGGAGTCGCATGACGCCAGCCTCAAGCGCAGTGAGGACTTCATCCAGCAGGCCGCCAGCACCAGCAGCACGAGCGGCAAGCCCTATCTGGTGCGCTGCGCTGCCATCGTACCGGTGGAAAGCAAGACCTGGCTGACACAGGAGCTGGTCAAGCTGCGGAGCGGCAAGACCTGACCCTGCGGTCCGGGCGACCGTGGCCCGCAGTAGCATGTGTCCCTGTTCACAAGGAGCCCCGCATGCTGAGCCGCCGCACCATCCTGATCGCCACGCCCCTGGCTTTGTCCCGGCCCGTCTGGGCCCTGGGCGAAAGCGAGGCGGCCAGCGGCATCCGTGCCGCGCTGGAACGCGGCGCCCAGGCCGCCGTGGCCCGGCTGGGGCGCAAGGACGGCTTCCTGGGTGACGAGCGCGTGCGCATCGAGCTGCCCGATTCGCTCAAGGGCGCGGCCCGCCTGCTCAAGGCCACCGGCCAGGGCCACAAGCTGGACGATCTGTTGACCGCGATGAACCGCGCCGCCGAGGCCGCGGTGCCCGAGGCCAGGCTGCTGCTGGTCAATGCGGCCAAGAACATGAGCGTGGAGGACGCGCTGCAGATCGTGAAGGGCGGCGAGGACTCGGTGACCCAGTTCTTCGCTCGCAAGACCCGCGAGCCCCTGACCCAGCGCTTCCTGCCCATCGTGACGCGTGCCACCGAGAAGCAGGCCCTGGCCGACAAGTACAACGCCGTGGCCGGCAAGGCCGCCGGCCTGGGGCTGGTGAAGGAGGAAGACGCCAACATCCAGCACTACGTGACGCGCCGCGCGCTGGACGGCCTCTTCTTCATGATCGGCGAGGAAGAGAAGCAGATCCGCCGCGACCCGGTCGGCACGGGATCGGCCCTGCTGAAGAAGGTTTTCGGCGGCTGATGCGGCCTTGAGCCGTTGCGGGCTCAGCCGGACGCGGCGCGCGGCGGGCCCAAGCCCAGCCCAGGGGTCAGGTCTTGCCAGATCCAGGGCTCGCCGGCAGCGACCTGCGGCCGCGGGCTGTCGGGCCAGCGCCTTTCCCAGGTCCACAGCCCATCGCGGCGTCGCCACAGCAGGCCGGCGCCGGGCAGCGGTGGTGTCGACGGCTCCTGTGTGTCCAGCCAGGGCATGGCCGGCGGCAGCGCGGCATCGGCGTAGGCCTGGGCCTTCAGCCGCTGCGCCAGCCCGCGCCGATCCTGCGCCAGCGCCACCCAGCTGAAGTGCAGCTGGCCGCCGCGGCCCGCTGGCGAGAGGCGGCGTTCGGCCTCGATCTGCTCCAGGATCTCCTGCGCCGGCCAGCCGCCTTCAGATTCGCTGACCTGGCTGCTGAACAAGCCGGGCCAAATGCAGCGCTGCAGGGGATTGAGGGCCTGCCAGGCCAGCAGCAGCGGCTCGAAGGCCTGGGCGGCCTGCGCGCGCGGCCAGTACAGCTGGGGCGCCAAATAATCCAGCCAACCTTCGCGCAGCCAGCGCTCCACATCCGCATGGAGCTGCTCGTACTGCGAGAAGCCGCTGATGCCGGCCGGCCGGTTGGCGGGCTGCGGCAAGCCGAAAGGGCTGATGCCGAAACGGGCCGCCGGGCGCAGCCGCCGCACCAGGGCGTGCAAGTCCCGCACCAGCGCGTCGACCGCAGCGCGCCGCCAGGCCGGCCGGTCGCCTTGCCCCTGGCCGTGACGCAGCCAGGATGCATCGTCCGGGAAGGGCACAGGGCGTCTGGCCGCATCCAGCAGCGGATAGGGATAGAAATAGTCGTCGATGTGCAGCCCGTCGAGCGCATAGCGGCGCAGCAAATCCTCGCAGACGGCCAGCGTATGGGCGGCCGCCTCGGGTTCGGCGGGATCCATCCAGAGCTGCTCGCCATAGCGGCGCACCAGCTCGGGCCGGCGGCGGCTGATGTGCAGCGCATCGCGCGGCGAGCGCTCGCTGGGATGGCCGGCGCGGTAGGGGTTGATCCAGGCGTGCAGTTCCAGGCCCTGGGCGTGGGCCTGGGCCAGCCAGTCGGCCAGCGGGTCGTAGCCCGGCTCGCCCGCGGGTGGGCGGCCCTGCCAGCCCGAGAGGAACTCGCTCCAGGGCTCCAGGGCCGAGGGGTAGAGCGCATCCGCCGCCGGCCGTACCTGCAGGATCAGGGCGTTGAGGCCCAGCTGGCGGGCCTGGACCACGATCTGGCGGATTTCGGCGCGCAAGGCCGGCACCTCAAGGCCGCGGCGGCTGGGCCAGTCGATGTTGGCGACCGTGGCCACCCAGGCGGCGCGGAACTCGCGCACCGGTGGCTGGGCCTGACGCCGCCAGTCGGCCAGCAGCTCGGAATCGGTGGACGACGGCGCCAGCCCCGGGGGGCGCGGCGCGCAGGCCACGAGCGGGCCGAGTGCGCTGAGGGCGCTGAGGGCGCCGAGGGCGAGCAGCGCGCGGCGTGCGTGGTCGGGGGTGCGGGCCGGATTCATCGGTCCGTCGGCTGGCCGAAGCGGTCCGGCACGCGCAGCAGGGCGGTCGCGGCCAGCGAGGGCAGCGTCGCCACCAGCACCCAGCTGAAGAAACCGGCATAGCCCAGCCAGGACTGCAGCCAGCCGCTCCACAGGCCCGGCAGCATCATCCCCAGGGCCATGAAGCCGGTGCACAGCGCGTAGTGGGCGGTCGGGTGGCGTTCGCCGGCGAAGGCCATCATGGCCACCAGGTAGACGCTGAAGCCCAGGCCGTAGCCGAACTGCTCCAGCGCCAGCGCCGCGCTCACCAGCGGCAGCGACTGCGGCTGCCACCAGGCCAGGGCAAGGAAGACGGCATTGGGCACGTGCATGGCGGCCACCAGGGGCCAGAGGCAGCGGCGCAGGCCAAAACGCGCGATCAGCACGCCACCCAGCAGCCCGCCCGCCGTCAGGGCGAGCACGCCGACGGTCCCGTAGGCCAGGCCCACGCGGGCGTTGTCCAGACCCAGGCCGCCCGCGGCGACGCCGTCCAGCAGGAAGGGCGTGGCGAGCTTGAGCAGTTGGGCCTCGGGAAAGCGGTACAGCAGCAGGAAGGCCAGCACCGGCAGCAGGTCCGGCCGGCGGAAGAACTCGGCAAAGATGCGCAGCGCTTCCCGCCAGACCTGCGCCAGCGAGCGCCGCGGCGGCGGCGCATCCGCCGGCGGGCGCGGCAGCATGAGGGCGTGCCACAGCGCCATGGCAGCGAACAGCCCGGCCAGCATCATCAGCGCCTGCGACCAGGCGCCCGCATAGCCGCCCGCCGCGCCCAGCAGCAGGCCCACCAGCGCGACCAGCAGGCCCTGCCCGGCGATGTTGGCCAGACGAAAGAAGGCCGAGCGCACGCCCACGAAGGCGGCCTGGTGCTTGGGGGTCAGCGCCAGCAGATAGAAGCCGTCAGCGGCGATGTCGTGGGTGGCGGAGGCCAGGGCGATCAGCCAGAACAGTGTCAGGCTCGCGGCCACCGCATGCGGCCCGGGCAGGGCCAGCGCCAGGGCGAGCAGGAGCAGGGCCATCGAGGCCTGGGTGGCGACGATCCAGCGCCGCTGCCGCCCCAGCACGGCGACCAGCGGCGCCCACAGCGGCTTGAGCACCCAGGGCAGGTACAGGCCGCTGGTGTAGAGCGCCAGCGCGGTGTTGGTCAGGCCCAGGTTCTTGTAGAGCACCACCGAGACCGACATCACCAGCACATAAGGCAGGCCTTGCTGGAGGTAGAGGCTGGGGATCCAGGACCACCCCCGCCGGCCCGGCGAAGCCGGATCCTCGGGTGCCGCTGGGTCAGGTGGAGCTGAGGGCATGTGTCAGGCTGGGGCGGTGAGGATCGCTATTCTCCCAGCGGTTCCAGCTGCTCCAGCGCGCGGCGCAGATGGCCTTCGCAGCGCTGCAGCAGGGCGCGGGCGGCCGCGGCGTCGAGTCCGCCGCGCAGCATCAGGATGGCGGGCTTGAGCTCGCCGTCGCAGGCCTGCAGGGCCGCCCGGGCGGCGGCGGGCGAGGCCAGGCCCAGGCGCTCGGCCAGGGCCTGGGCGCGGCGGCGCAGCTTGGCGTTGGTGGCCCGCATGTCGACCATCCAGCAGTCGTGGACGCGATGCAGCCGCACCATCAGGGCGCTGGAGAGCGCGTTCAGCGCAATCTTCTGCGCCGTGCCGGCCTTGAGCCGGGTGCTGCCGGCGATCAGCTCCGGGCCGGTGTCCAGCAGGATGCCGATGGCGGCCCGCTGCAGCAGCGGCGTGCCCGCGTTGTGCGCCAGCCCCAAGGTGAGGGCGCCGGCTTCACTGGCGGCGGCCACCGCACCCAACACATAAGGTGTGCAGCCCGAGGCGGCCAGGGCGATCACCACGTCATTCGAGTTCGGTGCCAGCGCCTGCATCTCGCCGCGGCCCGCGCCCTCGTCGTCCTCGGCGCCTTCGACGGCCTGGAACATGGCCGAGGGACCGCCCGCCATCAGCCCCAGGGCCCGTTCGCGTGGCCAGCTGAAGGTGGGGTTCAGCTCCACGCCGTCGAGCACGCCCAGGCGGCCCGAGCTGCCGGCGCCCACGTAGATCAGCCGTCCCCCTTGGCGCAGGCCGGGCAGGGCGGCCTCCACGGCCTGCTGCAGCTGGGGCAGCGCGGCCTGCACGGCGGCCAGGGCCTGCTGCTGGTCGCCCACCAGGAGGCCCAGCAGCTGGTCCGTGGGGCACAAGTCCAGGGAAGGACATCGGGGCGGGGCGCCTTCGGTGCGGGTCTCGGTCTGGGGCATCGCGTTCTCCGGCGGTGGGTTCCCACTTTAGGACGAGCCGCAGCGCCGTCGTGCCTGGATTCGACGTGGCTTTCGGCATCGCCGGGAGCTGTTACACATTTTTGCCGGGATGGGTGTAAGTTCTGCGGGCCGGACGCGACAGACCCGCAGATCCAACGCGAACGGCCCCGGCCGCCGCGCCGGGTCTCCTACCGACTTCAACATCGAGAAACTCAGGAGATACACATGCAAGAAAGCCTCAAGACCGGCCTGTCCATCGCCGCTGCTGCCGCCGCCCTTTTCGCGGCGGCCACCCTGCCTGCGCAGGCCGCCTCGCCTGCTGATGACGGCATGGTGAAGTGCTCGGGCATCAACAGCTGCAAGGGCACGTCCGAGTGCAAGACCGCGAAGAACGACTGCAAGGGCCACAACAGCTGCAAGGGCCAGGGCTGGGTCAAGAAGACCGAAACCGAGTGCAAGAAGGCCGGCGGCACCGTCCAGAAGTAAGCCTCGTCCGTGGCTCCAGGGTCGGAGCCCTGGCCCTGGCCGTCCGCGGACTCCGACCCTGCTCCAATCTGCAATCTGCATAACGTCATGAATCCAGCCCCCATCGAAGGCTTCGGCCTGGGTCTGCGCGTCGAGCACTACCAGGCCCTGGCCGGGCCCTTGGACCCGGCGCTGCGGCCGCAGTGGCTGGAGATCATTTCCGAGAACTATCTGGTGCCGGGCGGCAAGCCCCTGCACCACCTGGAGCGCCTGCGCCGCGACTATCCCGTGGTGATGCATGGCGTGTCCCTGTCCATCGGCAGCTGCGATCCGCTGGACCGCGACTACCTGTGCGCGCTGCGCGGCCTGGCCGAGCGCATCGAACCGGCCTGGGTGTCCGACCACCTCTGCTGGGGCGGCGTCGACCACCGCCGCCTGCACGACTTGCTGCCGCTGCCCTACACCGAGGCCAGCCTGCGCCACCTGCTGCCGCGCATCGCCGAGGTCCAGGAGCTGCTGGGCCGAGCGCTGGTGCTTGAAAACGTCTCCAGCTATGTGCGCTATGCCCAGGATGAAATGGGCGAGGCCGACTTCATTGCCGAGTTGCTGAAGCGCAGCGGCGCGCAGCTGCTGCTGGACGTCAACAATGTCTACGTCTCCAGCCGCAACCACGGCTTCGACGCCCGCGCCTTCATCGACGCCATGCCCGCCGAGCGCGTGTGCCAGATCCACCTCGCCGGGCACGAGGACCAGGGCGAACTCGTCATCGACACCCACGACCATCCCATCTGCGACGCCGTCTGGCAGCTGTATGCCTACACCCTGCAGCGCCTGGGCCCCGTGCCCACGATGATCGAGCGCGACGACCACATCCCGCCCCTGCCCGAGCTGCTGCAGGAGCTGGACATGGCGCGGCAGCTGTCGCGCCGCGTGCTGGCCGGCTGGCGGGAGGCGGCATGAGCGAGGGCCTGCACGCGAGCCAGCGCCGGATGCAGGCGCTGCTGATGGACGAGCTTCCCGGCGATCCCGGAGGCCTGCTGGACGCGGCCTCGGCCCGCGGCCTGGCCGTCTATCGCCATGCCTACCGCGCCCGGCTGATCGCTGCGCTGCGCGACAACTACCTCGTCCTGGTCCAGGTGATGGGGGATGAGGACTTCGACGCCCTGGCCGGCGCCTACGTCCAGGCCCAACCCTCGACGTTTGCCTCGATCCGCTGGTACGGCCACGCCCTGGCCGACTTCATGGCGGCCGAGGCGGCGCTGGCCCACCCGGCCTTCATCGACGTGGCCCGCATGGACTGGGCGCTGCGCGGCGTCTTCGATGCCGCGGACGACGAGCCGCTGACGATCGAATCCCTGCAGCAGCTGGCCGCCGAGGACTGGCCGACGCTGCGCCTTCAGCCTCGCGCAAGCGCCCGCTGCCTGTGCTTGGACTGGGCGGTGGAACCTGCCTGGGCCGCGCTGGCCCGCCATGCGCAGCAGCGCGAGGCCGGCGCGGCAGACGAGGCGCCTGAACTGCCCGCTCCCGAGCCCTTGTGCCACCGGCTGCTGGCCTGGCGTCCGCAGCTGGAGACGCGCTGGCGCTCGCTGGAGGCGGATGAAGGGGCGTTGGTCGCGGCCGTGTTCGACGGGGCGGACTGGACCCGGCTCGGCGAGATCGCCGTTGCGCAATGGGGTGAGGCCGAGGCCGCGATGCGCTTGGTGGCCTGCCTGCAGCAGTGGGTGCAGGAGGGCTGGCTGGGCGCGCTGCCCTGATCGCGGCGACGGGCAGCGGCAATGCCTGAGCCCTGGCAGGGGGCTTGCCGCGGGGGCATGATGCGGTCCACCGATGTCTCAAGGACGACCATGCGCGCTCCCACCCCATTCCTGGCTGCTGCCCTGCTGGGCCTGTCAACGTTGCTTGCCAGCCCTGCCCACGCCGCCCTCAAACCCGGCGACGCCGCCCCGGACTTCAGCGCCGAAGCCGCCCTGGCCGGCGAACCCTACCGCTTCCAGCTGGCCGAAGCCCTGAAGAAGGGGCCGGTGGTGCTGTACTTCTATCCCAAGGCCTTTACCAGCGGCTGCACCGTCGAGGCGCACCAGTTCGCCGAGGCCACACCGAAGTTCCAGGCCCTGGGCGTGACGGTGATCGGCATCTCCAACGACGACATCGCGACCCTCAAGCGCTTCAGCGTGGAGGCCTGCCGCAAGCAGTTCGCCGTCGCGGCGGATGCGGGCGCGAAGGTCATGAAGGCCTATGACGCCAAGCTGCTGCTGATGCCGGACACGGCCGACCGCATCTCCTACTTCATCGTGCCGCCGGGCCGCATCGCCGCCGTGCACGCCAAGCTCAGCGCGGACGGCCATGTGGAGGCCATGATGAAGGCCGCCGAGGCCTGGAAGGCCGGCCGTTGAAGATCGCCCGGCGCGCGCTGCTGGGGGCCGCCGCCGTGGCCCTGCTGTCGGCGGGCTGCGCGCTGCGGCCCGCCTCGACGGCACCGGCCACGCCGAAGGAGGCCGCCGCCGGCCTGGCGCCGCCGCCCGAGGAGGGCCTGCTGTGGCAGCTGGACCCGGCCGTTTCGCTGCTGCAGGTGCTGGCCTTCCGCCAGGGCGCGCTGGCGGCGCTGGGTCACAACCATGTGCTGACGGCGCCGCGCCTGCAGGGCTGGCTCCAGCTTCCCGATGGCGCTGCCGATCCCTTGCAGCTGCAGGCCGCGCAGCTGGCGCAGGCCCGCTTTGCCCTGGCGCTGCGCCTGGACGAGCTGCTGCTGGACGATCCCCTGCAGCGGGCCCGCCTGGGCCCGGCCTTCGCCACCGTCCCCAGTGCCGAGGCCATCGCCGCGACGCGGGCGAATTTGCTGGGCGAGTCCATGCTCGACGCCGCGCGCCACCCCTGGCTGCGCGTGAATTCGCTTCGGCTGCAGGGCGAGGGCACGCAGGTGCTGGCCGAGATCGAGCTGGACTGGCACGGGCAGCAGCGGCGCCTGCTGCTGCCGCTGCTGCTGTCGATGCTGGCGGCAGACGGGGGTCAGGTCTTGCGCGTGCAGGGGCAGCTGGCCTTGCGCTTGACGGATTTCGGCATCCAGCCCTTGAGCCTGCTGGGCGGGCTGCTGGCGGTGCAGGACGGCGTCGTGGTCCGGCTGGACCTGCGGCTGGTGGAGCGCGCCGGCCAGTCCCTGCGCGCCGGGCGCTGAGACGCGGATGATGGGCTGGGCAGCAGCCTTAAGTCCTTGCTAAGTCCAGCGCGCGATGCTGGCGTCCCCTCACCTGGAGACGCCCCATGAAAGTGCCAGCGAAGCAGTGGCTCAAGGACAACCGCGGCTTTCTCATCTTCCTGTTGTGCTTCGGCTTTTTCCGCACGGCGATCGCCGACTGGAACCCGATTCCCAGCGGCTCGATGCGGCCCAATGTGCTGGAGGGCGACGTGGTGCTGGTCAACCGCCTGGCCTACGACTTCAAGCTGCCGCTGAGCCAGGTGGTCCTGGCCCGGCTGGGCGAGCCGCAGCGCGGGGACATCATCACCTTCAGCTCGCCCGTCGACGGCACGCGCCTGATCAAGCGCGTGGTGGCGGTGGGAGGCGATGTGGTCGAGATGCACGACGAGCGGCTCTACATCAACGGCGAGGCCGCGCAGTACGAAGGCGAGACGCGGGTGCTGGAGCCGGTAGCCGGCCTGAGCGACTGGCCCGCCCGCCGCGTGCAGGAGCGCGTGGGCGGCCAGAGCCGCCAGGTGCAGTGGCTGGACGGCGTGAACGCGCGCTCCAGCTTCGCGCCGATCACCGTGCCGGCCGGGCAGCTGATGGTGCTGGGCGACAACCGCGACAACAGCGCGGATTCCCGCTACATCGGCCTGGTGCCGCGCGAGGCGGTGATCGGGCGGGCGCATCACATCCTGGCTTCGGCGGACATCGAAGGGATCTGGACGCCGAGGTTCGAGCGCTTCGGCATGGCCTTGCGCTGAACGCCGCCGGCGTCGCGGCGGCTGGCTTCCCGGCGGCAAGGTGCCGTCAGGGCGTGGGCGTGAGCAGGAACGCCCGCTGCTTGCCGTCGATGGTGCCCGTGCCCGCCAGCTGACCTGCGTCGTTGAGGTACAGACGGTTGGGGTCGACGTTGGACAGTCCGGGCACAAGGGTGTTCACGTTGAGCATCACGCCGTTGGCAAAGAGAAAGGGCTGCCGGCTGCCATTGGCCAGCGTGGAGTGGCCGACCACCTGCCCCAAGGCATTGACGCCCAGGGCCGTGCTGCTGGTGCCGCCCAGGGTGCCCAGGTCCACCATGCGGGTGCCGTCATGCAAGAAGGCATGCAGCTGGTTCGCCGCCGTGCGCGCCGCGCCGGCCACCTGCCCGCGCCGGTTGATCGCGTAAGCCACGCTGCTGCTGCCGCCCAGCGTTCCCAGGTCGACCATGCCGCGGCCGTCGAACACGAAGGCGTGGCTGGGCCCGGCGCTCGTGCTGCTGCCGCCGGCGACCTGCCCCGCTTCGTTGACGGCCAGCGCCTGGCAGGCCCGACCCCCCAGCGTGCCTGGATCGACCAGGCCGCCGCCCGTGGACAGGAAGCAGCGCGGCGTTCCTGAGGCGTCGTGGGCGACGCCCACGACCAGCCCGGCCTGGTTGAGGCCGTAGGCATAGCTGTACTGGCCGCCGAAGGTGCCCAGGTCCCGCATGCCCGAGGCCGTGGCGAGGAAGGCATGGTCCTTCTCATCGGGTGTCCGGGCGTAGCCGGCCACCTGGCCACTGTCGTTGACGGCCACCGCGTTGCTGAAGCTGCCGCCCAAGGTGCCCAGGTCGTAAGCCTGAGCACCGCTCAACAGGGTGGCATCGAGCCGTTGCCCGTCGACGCTCATCACATTGCCTGCCACGACGCCGTTCGTACTCAGGGCCAATGCGCGCCCAACCCGTGTGCTGAGCACCGTGGCCACGCCGCCGCTCCAGCGCACCGGATAGGGCGTGCCATCGGCCGCCTCGGCATAGCCCACCACCTGCCCGGCGTTGTTGAGGCCGTCAGCCGCGCTGCTGGCGCCGCCCAGGGTGCCCAGATCGGTCAGCCTCCAGCCGGCCGACATCGCGGGAGCGCTCCACAGCGAGGTCGCCAGGCAGGCCGTCAGCAGGTGCAGAAAGTGCTTCTTCGTCATGACAAGTCCTTGTTGAGTGTTCCTGAGGCCGCTGGCCCCTTTGCTCATGCAAGAAGGGCAGCGGTTCAGCACAGTGTCAGCGGTGGGTAGCTCATGGCGTGAGCCAGCAAGAGGCCCGGGTCGTAACAGATCCATTCGATGCCGCCGAATCACGCCGCAGTTGGACGGAATCCAGCCCTCGCACCGCCGGGTTGCTGTTCGCCCGGGCGAGTGGAAATTCCCCTCCATCTTGTGCGAACAACGACGTTCAGACCTTGGTCATAAAAGGTTATGAAAGCGCCCATAAAGTCGCCGCCGCACGCCGACGCATCCGGCGGCGTGCCAAGTGGTTCCCCACAAGGGAACTGTCGCAATGAAGAAGTAACGGCCTTGCGCCATTGACATCGAGCTATGAAGAATCAAACGAAAACTGTCCAACGGGGATTCGCGCTGGGCTTGCTGGCCGCCGCCATGCTGGCCTCGACCGCATCGCAGGCGGCCGCCACGGCTGATCAGGCGGATGCACATGCGGCGGCCGCACTGAGTGCGGTCGCCACCATCAAGCTGAACATCGCGCGCAGCCAGGGCCACACGGTGACCTCGCTCAACGACGGCCGTCTGCTGGTGCTCGGGGGCAGCAGCGACAACGCGGCGACCGCGGCCGCGGAGCTCATCGATCCGCGCAGCGGCCGGGTCGAGCAGCTGAGCAGCATGGTGCAGGCGCGCCAGGGCCACACGGCCACGCTGCTGGCGGATGGGCGTGTGCTGGTGGCCGGCGGAGACCTGGGCACCGGCCGCGTACTGGCCATGAGCACGGCCGAGATCTTCGATCCCAAGAGCAAGACCTTCCAGGCTGTGGCCACCCCCATGTTGGTCGCGCGCTCGCACCATACGGCCACGCTGCTGAAGAACGGCAAGGTGCTGATCGCCGGCGGGCAGGGTGCCCGGCAAGGCACGGTCACGTTCTCGGCCGAGCTTTTCGACCCGGTCAGCGGCAAGTTCGAAAGCCTGGGCGCGCAGCGTCTGGTGGCGCCGCGCACCTATCACACTGCCACGCTGCTGGATTCCGGCCAGGTGCTGATCGTGGGTGGCACCGACTGGCAGACGCCCCGGGCGCCCAGCTCGGCCGAGCTGTACGACCCGGTGGAGAACAGCTTCACGCTGCTGGAATCCACGCTGTCGGCCCGCAATGAAATGCCGCAGACGGTCAAGCTGACCTCGGGGCATGTGATGGTGCTGAACGGCCAGGGGGCCGATGTGTTCGACCCCCTCACCAAGACCTTCACGGCGATGCCAGGGCCTTTGAAGGCACGCAACTACGAGGCGGTCACAGCCCTGTTCGATGGCGGTGCCCTGGTGCTGGGCGGCCTGAGTGGCGACACCATCACGGCCTCGGTGGAACGCTACGACGCGCTTCGCGGCAGCTTCCGGGCCGCCGGCCGGCTGGCCAAGGAGCGTGCCTGGGGCGTGGCGACGCTGACCCGCACGGGCGCGGTGTTCGTCATCGGCGGGGTTGACGGCTCCAATGCCGGCATCCGCGACGTGGCGGTCTACCGGCCCTGAGCGGCCAATCCTGAGGCCCGGGTGGCCTCGCACTGATGACAAGGGCGCCCCGCCGGGCGCCCTTGTCCTTGGGCCTTGAGGGCGCGACGCAGCGGCGCCTGCATGGTCTGGAGCGAGGCCATCAACGTGATGCTCGTCTCACACGCCAAGTGGCGGACCTTCACCCAGCGCCCCTTTCCGCCGGCCGGTTCCTGCGACCACATGCTCTCGCTGGTCCTGGAAAGCCGGGCCGCCGTCGACGCGATGAACGAGGCGGCGGCCGCGCACGGTGGCACGGCCGACGTGAACCCCATGGAGGACCACGGCTTCATGGTCACCCGCGACCTGGCCGACCCGGACGGGCACATGTGGGCCGCGCTCTGGATGGATCCGAGCGCGATGTCGGGCGCCAGCCACTAGGCGAGGGGCTCGGGCCCAGCGCCTGAGCCCTCCCATGAAGAAGAAGGGCGCCCCGCGGGGCGCCCTCTGCATGGCTGGAGGCGGGGTCAGGTCTTGCCATTCACGCCCAGCAGCCGGCGGTACATCAGGAACGCCAGCCCTGCGAATGCCAGGCCGCCCAGCCACTTGCTGGCCGTGTGGAAGCTGTCGCCCACCAGGGCCAGCGGCTCGCCCTGGCCGGAGAAGACCACGATGGCGGCCAGGATCACGCCGATCAGGCTTTCGCCCACGATCATGCCGGAGGCCAGCAGCACGCCCAGCTGCTTGGTGGCTTCGGGCTTGGCTTTGCCGTCGGCGCGGCGGTCGAAGTACCAGCCGGCGATGGCGCCCACCACGATCATCAGCGTGCTGTTGAGCGGCAGGTAGATGCCCAGGCCGATGGCCAGCGGCGGCAGGTAGGCCTTGCCGGAACTGGAGCGCTTGAGCACTTCGTCCACCAGGATGGCGGTGACGCCGATCAGCGCGCCGATGCCGATCAGGTTCCAGTTCAGGTCGCCCTGGATCACGCCCTTGGCCAGGGCCGAGATCAGTGCGGCCTGCGGCGCGGCCAGCGCGGTCGCCGGATTGGCACCGGGCGCGCCGGCGAAGCCGTAGGCCTTGTTCAGCAGGTCCAGCACCGGCGGGATCACCACTGCGCCGGCCAGCACGCCGATGATCAGCGCCACCTGCTGGCGCCAGGGCGTGGCGTCCACCAGCTGGCCGGTCTTCAGGTCCTGCAGGTTGTCGTTGGAGATGGTGGCCACGGCGAACACCACCGCAGTCACGAAGAGGGCGAAGGCCACCAGGGCCTGGCCGGCAGACGCCGGCAGCAGGGGCTTGACGGTGAAGGTCAGCATCAGCGCGATGCCCAGCACCACCAGGATGCCCACGCCGGACAGCGGGCTGTTGGACGAGCCGATCAGGCCGGCCATGTAGCCGCACACGGCCGCGACGAAGAAGCTCATCAGCACCACATAGACCAGGCCGCCGACGACCAGCAGCGCCATGTGGTCGCCCAGGCCGGCGCCGCCGATGAAGTGTGACAGCATGAAGCCGATGGGCACGAGGCAGGCGGCGGTGATCAGGCCGACGGTGCCGATGGGGATGTCGCGTTCGGTGCGCGGCAGGCTGGCGCCCTGGCCGGCCTTGCGCACCTTGTTGGCCATCAGCGCGCCGTGCAGGCCGTCGAACACCGGGCGGGCCAGCTTCAGCAGGGTCCAGATCGCAGCCACGCCGATGGCGCCGGCGCCGACGAAGCGGACCTGCTTGCTCCAGACCGTCCGCGCGATGTCCTGCACCGCGCCGCTGCCCTCGACCAGGCCGCTGAGGTAGGGCACTGCCACCCCCCAGGCGATCAGGGCGCCGACGAGGATGGCCAGGCCCACCCACAGGCCCACCAGGTGGCCCACGGCCAGCAGGGCGAAGCTGAGGTTGAAGTCATAGCCACTGGCGCTGTTGGAGTTGCCGGAGACGCGGAAGTAGTCGGCGATCTTGTCGGCGAAGACCTTGGTGGCGATCACCACCGCGAAGCCGGCAGACACCAGCGAGCCCATCAGCAGCGCGGCCAGGCCCTGGCGGCTGCTCTCGCCGGCGGCCTCGCCGTCGGCATGGCCTACCTTCAACACCTCCGCGCAGGCCACGCCTTCGGGGTAGGGCAGGGGCGAGTTGGTGACCAGGGCGCGGCGCAGGGGGATGGAGTACATCACGCCCAGCACGCCGCCCAGCGCGCAGATGGTGACCGAGACCCAGTAGGGGAAGCCGGTCCACCAGCCGATCATCACCAGGCCGGGCAGCACGAAGATGATGGAGGACAGCGTGCCCGCCGAGGAGGCGATGGTCTGCACGATGTTGGTCTCGCCGATCGAGCCCTGGGCGAAGCGCCGCAGCAGGGCCATGGAGATCACGGCGGCGGGGATGGAGGTCGCGAAGGTCAGGCCGGCCTTGAGGCCGAAGTAGACGTTGGCGGCGGTGAAGACCAGGGTGATGAGAATGCCCAGCACGATGCCGCGCAGGGTCAGTTCATTCCCCAGGGGGATGTCGGTGTGGGTCGTGGGTGTCTGAGGCGAGCTCATGGCACGGCTTCCTTGTAGGCGTTAGGCGGACCGTCGGTCAGGACGGTCCTCGGAAGCCGGCATCATCGCCGGAGCCGGCGCGGCCGGGATCGGGTCGACTACGGGGTGGGCGCCATCCGCCCCAAAAGGCCGGCCTCAGGCCGCCGGGCCGGGCGGGCGCAGGCGCAGCACCATGAGGTCCTTGTCCAGCACCCGGCCGTCGGGCAGCACGATGGCGCCTTCCAGCCGGCCGTAGCGGGTGAAGCCGCAGTGCTCGTAGAGCCTGCGGGCGCGGGTGTTGCTGCGCGTCACGCTGAGGGTGACGAGCTGCAGCGCCTCGTCCTGGGCCAGCAGGGCCAGGGCCGCCTGCATCAGGGCGCGGCCCAGGCCGCGGCCCTGCGCGGTCTCGTCCACCATCATGCCGACGATGTGGGCGATGTGGCGGACCTTGGCCCGGCCGTCCCGCTCGGCGGACAGCGCGCCCAGCAACTGCGGGCCCTCCCAGGCCAGCAGCGTGAAGAGGCAGTGGCCGGCGCCGCTGAGGCGGCTGCGGTAGGTCTCGGCCTCGCGCTCGCGCTCGGCGGCGGCGTCGGAGGTGAAGGCTTCCTCGTGGCGGGCCAGCATGGCATCGCGCAGGGTCTTGTAGGCCGCGAGATCGGATTCGCGCATCAGGCGGATGTCGAGCCCGGGGGGCAGGTCTTGCGGAAATCGGGAGATGGAAATGGAGATGGCCATGGCTGGGGATTGCTTGTGCTCGCAAGCATAGGCCATGGCGGCGGTGCCTGGCCGAGCCTGTCAGGCCTTGCAGCTTGGCAGCACGGCGGCCTTTGCCATCATGGCCCTCCTCTGCATCGACCCTGCAACGAGGAAGCCATGATCCTGTCTCATCGTCTTGCCGTCTGTCTGCTAGCCACCGCCCTGCCAGCCCTGGGGCTGGCGCAGTCGCTGTCGACCAACACCCATCCCAAGCCCCTGACCGTCGCGCAGCCGGTGGCCGCCGACCTGCGCTTCAGCGTGGACTCGAAGATGGCGCTGGGCAGCAGCGAACGCCGGCTGAGCCAGCAGCTGCGTGAGGCGGGGGCGGACTTCGTCAAGGTGCATTTCGCCGAGTTCCGCCTGCCTGCCGGGGCCTACGTACTGGTGGCCTCGGCGGATGGGCAGGAAGTGCACCGCTACGAAGGCGGGGGCGATGCCGGCGCGGCCAACCGCACCTTCGACCGCAGCCAGGGCGAGGACGGCCTGACGCGATTTGCCGCGCTGTCGGTGTTCGGCGAGAGTGCGACGGTGACCCTGGTCCTGCCGCCGGGCGTGGCATGGGGGCCTTCGCATGCGCTGCGCATCGACCGCTTCCATGCGGGCAAGCTGGCAGCGGCGGAACGCACGCTGCTGTCGGTCTGCGGCACTGACGAGCGCCGCGACCCCGTCTGCTTCGCCGCCAGCAACCCGACCCAGGTGGACCGCACCCGCCCCGTGGCGCGCCTGCTGATGGCCGGCAGCAGCCTGTGCACCGGCTGGCGCGTGGGGCCGGACAACCGCATGTTCACCAACAACCACTGCTTCTCGGACCAGTCCACGCTGACCAACACCGAGGTCTGGTTCAACTACCAGCGCAGCAGCTGCGGCGGGAGCGCCCTGGCCGCGGTGACCAAGGTGACTGGCGGCACCCTGCTCAAGACGGACGCCACGCTGGACTACTCGCTCTTCACCATCAACAGCTTCGCCAGCGTGGCGAGTTTCGGCTACCTGGGCCTGGAGGTGCGGGATCCGGCGCTCAACGAGACCATCTACATCGCCCAGCACGGCGGCGGCAACCCCAAGCAGCTGGCCCTCACCAGCGACCAGGACGGCGGCGGCAACTGCAAGATCAACAATGCCAACGCCAATGGCAACGGCACGGGCACCGACGTGGCCTATTACTGCGACACCGAGGGCGGCTCCTCGGGTTCGCCGGTGATCGCGGGCGCCAGCAACAAGACCCTCGCCCTGCACCACTTCGGCGGCTGCACCAACCAGGGCGTGAAGATCAGCAAGATCTGGCCCCAGGTCGCGACCCATTTCAACAACCAGGTGCCTGATGGCGACACCGGCGGCACCGGCAACAACCAGCCGCCGGTGGCCAACTTCACCAGCAGCTGCACGGGTCTGAACTGCAGCTTCTCGGGCGCCGGCTCCAGCGATCCGGACGGCAGCATCGTCAACTACGCCTGGGACTTCGGTGACGGCGGCACCGGCAGCGGCCTGCAGCCGGCCCATGCCTATGCGGCAGCGGGCAGCTACACGGTCAAGCTGATCGTCACCGACGACAAGGGCGCCAGCGCCAGCAAGTCCGCCAGCGTGACGGTGACCGGCACCGGCAGCGGCTTCCCCAAGACCAACCTGTCGGCGACGAAGGGCAGCTGGCTCAGCTACACCTACACCGTGCCGGCGGGTGTCAGCAGCGTCACCTTCAGCACCAGCGGCGGCAGCGGCGACGCCGACCTCTACCTGCGCAAGGGTGCGGCGCCCACGACCAGCAGCTATGGCTGCCGTTCGTGGAAGAGCAGCAACACCGAAAGCTGCACCCTGGCCGTGGCCGCGGGTGACGTGGTCTACGTGGGGCTTTACGCCTATGCCACCTTCTCGGGTGTGACGCTGAGCCTCAAGTGAGCCAGCGCCGGCGGCCGCACGCCGTCGGCCGCATCAAAGGACGGGCCCTGCGGGGCCTGTCACTTGTTCAGCTGCCGCATCGCCACCCGTGTTCCGCCAGCGTTCGGCCAGGCCTTGCAGCGCTTCGGGCGTGTTGGCGTTGGCCAGCATCAGGGCATCGGAGGGTCGGTCCAGGCGCAGCCGGGCGTGAGGCTGGCCGCTGAGCCAGCCGCCCAGGCGGCGTTCGCCGGCGTCCAACGCCCGCTCCAGCGGTGCCGCCAGCGAGCGGTGCAGCAGGGCGAAGGCCGGGTGCAGGCGCCATCCGCCGCGCTCGTCGTCCGGCCCTTCCACCAGCGCGATGCGCGCGCCCGGCACTTGGCCGAGGGCAGCGGCCAGGCGCTCCGCCAGGTCCGGCACCAGGGCCGGGCTGTCGCAGGGCACGCTCAGCAGCCAGTCGGTCCGGCAGGCCTGCAACCCGGTCAGCAGGCCAGCCAGGGGGCCCAGGAATCCGGGCCGGCTGTCCGGCAGCACGGGCACGCCCAGCCGGGCATACACGTCCACATTGCGGTTGGCGCTGATCAGCACCTGCCGCACCTGTGGCGCCAGCCGTTCCAATGCATGCGCCGCGAGCGGACGGCCGAGCAGGGGCAGCAGGCCCTTGTCCTGCCCGCCCATGCGCCGGCCCTCGCCGCCGGCCAGGATCAGGCCGGTGATCTGGACGGGGCCCGTGGGCGCCGCAGGATCGCTCGGCACTGATGAAGAGGCGTCATCCATGGGGCCGCCGCCGCGCCGGTTGCATGAACCAGCCTGTCCGGGTCTTGTGGACACGTTCGGAAGGGAAAGGTGGCATGGCGGCAGGCCTTCCCGAGCCCGCACGGCGCTTCGCACCAAGGACGGGCCCACGCCAGTGGCCCACAGGCACGACGCCCGAGGATCCGGCTCCGCCGGTCCTACGGGCGTGCCCCCTTGAGGGGGCCGGCGAAGCCGGTAGGGGGGGAGCCAATCAGCCTCCGATGTAATGCATCTCGATGCGCCGCTGCCCGCTGCCCGGCTCGGCCGCGAGCTGCGAGCGCAGTTCGGAATAGCGGTCGGCACGGCGGTTCCACAGCGCGGCCAGGGTGGCGGCGAGGGCCTCGTCGTCCAGGGCCGCATGGCCGCGCTCGCCGCGCAGCAGGGCGCGCAGGTCGTGGCCGCCGCTGGCGAACAGGCAGGTGTAGAGCTGCCCCTCGGTGGAGAGCCGGGCGCGGTTGCAGTCCCCGCAGAAGGCCTGGGTGACGCTGGAGATCAGGCCGATCTCGCCCGAGCCGTCGGCATAGCCCCAGCGCTCGGCGGTCTCGCCCGGTGCGCTGGCCGACAGCGGCACCAGCTCCCAGTGCTCGCGCAGGCGCGCCAGCACCTGGGCGGAGGGCAGCACCTCGTCCATGCACCAGCCGTTGCTGGCGCCGACGTCCATGTACTCGATGAAGCGCAGGATCACGCCCGTGCCCTTGAAATGCCGGGCCAGGGGCAGGATCTGGTCCTCGTTCGTGCCGCGCTTGACCACCATGTTCACCTTGATGGGGCCCAGACCGACCGCCTGGGCGGCCTCGATGCCCGCCAGCACCTCGGCCACCGGGAAGCCGACGTCGTTCATGCGCTGGAAGATGGCGTCATCCAGCGCGTCCAGGCTCACCGTGACGCGCTGCAGGCCGGCGTCCTTCAGCGCACGGGCCTTGCGGGCCAGCAGCGAGCCGTTGGTCGTCAGCGTCAGGTCCAGCGGCCGGCCCTCGGGCGTGCGCAGGGGCGCCAGCAGCTCGACCAGCCGCTCCACGTGCTTGCGCAGCAGGGGCTCGCCCCCGGTCAGCCGCAGCTTCTGCACCCCCAGCTGCACGAAGACACGGGCCAGCCGCGTGATCTCCTCGAAGCTCAGCAGCTCCGCGTGCGAGAGGAAGGGGTGGTAGTGGTCAAAGACCTCCTTGGGCATGCAGTAGCTGCAGCGGAAGTTGCAGCGGTCCGTCACCGAAATGCGCAGATCGCGCAAGGGCCGGCCGCGGGCGTCCAGCAGGGCCGTGCCGGGCGCGGGCAGCGTGATCCCGGCCGGCCGCGGCGGCACGGGGGAGCGCTGGCGCTGGTCCAGCAGGGGGATCACACGTTCGGACATGGCCTCATTGTGCCGTGGCCGGCCGGTGGGTGGCGGCGCAAGGGGGTTGGGCTTGAGCGAGGTCAAGACGGCTGTCCGGTGAGAGTCTTCCAAGGTGGCGCCGGGCGACACCGCCAGCGGTGACAAGTCACGGAAATGCCTGGCTTGGCCCTCTCCGTCAGCTTGGCGTGGGCCTGGGGTCGATCATGGCCCTATGTGCGCGCACGACCCGCTACCCTCTCGTCGCCGGTGCCTGCGGGCCTTGCTGGGTGCGGGTGCAATGGCCGCGCCGGCCTGGGCAGCCCCGCCGCCCCCGGGCCTGAGCCAGTTGCTGGGCTATGCGCACCCGCTCCCGCCGCTGAGCTACGAGGAAGGCGGACGTGTCCAGGGTCTGTTCGCCGACCTGTTCCGTGACATGGCGACCCAGCTGGGATTGCCGGCCATGGTGGAGATCCAGCCCTTTTTGCGCCTGCAGCAGTCGGCCATGCTGGGTCCGGGCGTGGTGGCCTTTCCTCTGGTGCGTCTGCCCGAACGCGAGGAGATGTACCAGTGGATCGGCCCCGTGCTGCGCCGCCGGGTGATGCTCTACCGCCTGGCCCAGCGCAGCGACCTGGAATTCAGGGGCTGGTCGCGCCTGGGCACGGCCCAGATCGTGGTCAACAAGGGCACGGTCACCCACCGCAAGCTGCTGGAGGAATTCCATGTGCCGCCAGCGCAGCTGCAGGTGTCCGCCAACTACACGACGGCGCTGCGCATGCTGGTCGCCGGACGGGCCGAATTCCTGGCCATGAACGAGCTGGCCGCGGCCTGGGCGGCCCGCCAACTGGGCCTGGCCGCCGACATGCTGCGCCCCGTGCAGGAGATCGACGGCGACGGTGCCTACTGGTTCGGCGTCGTGCCCGGTGACCGTGCGCTGGCCCAGTTGCTGCAGGAAGCGCTGGAGCAGCTGCGCCGCCAAGGACGCTTGGACACGCTGCGCCGGCAGTACGGCATCTGAGCAGGTCGACGGCGACGCCATGTCGCCCCCGTCCGGCCATCCTGTAAGCCTTTACAGGGATGACCTTGCGCACTCAATAACGGGGCAGAGCGTATGCAAGACTCGCGGCGCCCGGCGAGGGAGCCGGGTGCTACTTACCTCATCTAGGAGAAATGATGTCTCAAGAAATCAAGACCAACGCCCCCGCCGCACTGACCGCCGAGCGCGTGCTGGCTCGCAAGCTGGCCCAAGAGCTGAGCACCGAAGAGCTGCAGCAGGTGTCTGGCGGCCACACCCCGCCCAAGGGCGAGACCTGCAGCGGCTCCGACTGCGACGTGTCGACTAAATAATGCAGACAGGGCACGGCCAGCGCTGGGCGTCGACCGTGCCTGCTTTCATCATGAATCTCGACGTTCTGATTTCAACGGTGCCCGACGACATCCACGCGGGCACGGTCTCCCTGGCCCTGGAGCGACATGGCGCGCGCGTGCGACGCTGGTACCCCTCGGCCTATCCTCTGGGCGATACCCTGTCCTTCTCGATCGACGGCGATGGCCGCGCGAGCAACCGTCTGGACTGGCAGGACGACAGCCTGGAGCTGGACCGCTGCCAGATCGGCAGCTTCTGGTATCGCCGCCAGGGCAGCCCCACGCTGTCCGGGGCGCTGCATCCCGCCGACCACTACATGGCGCTGAAGTCCACCCAGCGCATCACGGACGACACCGTGGCCCGGCTGTCCGCACGGGCTGTCCTGCCGGTGAACCCGTTTTACCAGGCCGACATCGTCGAGCGGTCCAAGATGCTGCAGCTGCGCCAGGCCGTGGACCTGGGCCTGGCCTGCCCCACCACCCTGATCAGCAACGATCCCGCTGAGATCCGGGCCTTCATCCGTCGCCATGAGGGTGAGGTGGTGTTCAAGTCCCTGTTCTTCTCCGTCTGGGACAGCGACGCCGGCAAGGCGACCAACTTCACCGCCGCCGTGGGCCTGGACGATCTGCCCAGCGATGCCATCTTGCGCTCCTGCCCTGGCATCTTCCAGCGCCGCATCGACAAGGCCTACGAGCTGCGCGTCGTGGTGATGGGGACCCATGTGACCGCCCTGCGTCTGGAGTCCCAGGCACAGGATCCCTCGCGGCTGGACTGGCGTGTGCTGGGCGGTGCCGTCCCCATGCGGCCGGTGACGCTGGACGCGACCCTGCGCCAGCAATGCGTGGACCTGATCCACGGCCTGGGCCTGTGCTTCGGCAGCATCGACCTGATCGTCGATCTGGATGAGCGGCCGGTGTTCCTGGAGGTGAACCAGCAGGGGCAGTTCCTCTGGCTGGAGGAGCACTGCCCGGAGATACCGCTCAGCGATACCATGGCGCAGTTCCTGCTGTCCAAGGATGGCCGCTTCGCCGGGCCCACGCGCTCGCCGCGCCTGTCCTTCAATGCCGCCCGCGACGAAGCCTGGGACCGCGTGCAGGCCGACCTGCAAGCCTACGATTTCGAGTTGGTCCGCAACGACGTCACCGTGGCGGAGCCGGCCACCGAGTTCGGGGCCCAGTCATGAGGCCGGTGCGTCTGCACGGCCACCGACTGCTGCCGGCCCTTGTCCTTTCGCTGGCGGCCTGGCTGGTCCCGGCCGCCCACGCGGACGGCGACCCGGCCACTTCGGCGGTCACGGCGCAGCTGCAATCCTGGCGCGACCAGGACCAGGCCCTGATGGGGCAGCCCGACAGCCCTGCGACACGGGCCGAGCGGCGGCGTCTCAGCGAGGCCTTCCGCGCCTGGGTCCGGGCGCAGGGCTGGCCGCTGCGCTCGATGGTGGGCGCGTCTGGTGCGCAGTCGGCCTGGCTGCTGGTCCAGCATGCCGACCACGACCCCGCCTGGCAGCGCGAGGCGCTGGACCTGATGGAGCAACTGCTCCCGCGTGACGAAGTCAATGCCAGCGACCTGGCCTATCTGCGCGACCGGGTGGCCATGGCCACCCAAGGCCGTCAGCGCTATGGCACGCAGGGCGCCTGCAAGGGCCCTGGGCAGTGGGAACCCTTCCCCATCGAGGCGCCTGACACGCTGGACCAGCGTCGCGCATCCATGGGCCTGGCGAGCATGGAGCGTTACGAGGCCCAGGCCTCGCGCGTGCTGTGCAGCAAAGAGCGTCTGGCGGCCATCGCTGCGCCTGTCGGACAGACCGCCTCCCCGGCACATTGACATTGGGCCCGGTCACAACGGCCGGCGCACCTCCGCCAGGGCCCGGTCCAGGGCCTGGGCCAGCCACTCCATGAACACCCGCACCCGCCGCGGCGTGTGCCGCCGGGCGCTGCGCAGCAGGGTGATGGGCAGCGGCGGCGGCTCGAAGCTGGGCAGCAGCCGCTCCAGCCGCCCCGCGGCCAGTGCTTCGCGCACGCCGGTGACGGGCACCTGGACGATGCCGGCGCCGGCCAGGGCTGCAGCCTCGAAGGCGTCGGTGTTGTTGACGGACACCCGCCAGGGCAGCGGCAGGCGCTGCAGCACGCCGTCCGCATCCTGCCATTCGAAGACCGCCTCGCGTTCGGCGAATGTCTGGCTGTAATGCACCAAGTGGTGCCCCTGCTGCCGCAGGTTCTGCGGCGACTGCGGCCGGCCCAGGCGGTCCAGGTAGGCGGGGCTGGCCACGTTGATCATGGGCAGCTGGCCCAGCGGCCGCGCCACCAGGCTGGCGTCATGCACCGGACCGACGCGCAGCACGGCGTCCACGCCTTCCTCGACCAGGTCGACGCGGCGATCGGTGCAGCTGAGCTCCAGCTGCAGGCCCGGGTGGGCGTCCAGAAAGGCGGGCAGGGCCGGGAAGACGGCCTGCAGGGCCAGGCGCACCGGCAGGTCCACCCGCAGGCGACCCCCGAGCGCTCCTTCCTGCTGGAACAGGGTTCCGATCTCGGCGGCCTCGTCCAGTAGGGCGCGGGCCCGCTCCAGCAGCAGGCTGCCATCCGGCGTGAGGCTGACGCGCCGGGTCGTGCGCTGCAGCAGCCGCGTACCCAGCCGGGCTTCCAGTTCGCCCACCACCTGGCTCACCCGTGCCTTGGGCAGACCCAGGCCCTCGGCCGCCCGGCTGAAATGCGCCAGTTCGGCCACGCGCACGAAGACGCGCAGCGAAGCGAGGTCCAGGTCGGTGGATTTGTTCATTGAAACGAGAACAGTCTGTTCAATTATGGCGACTTTATGCGCTTGGATGCGATCAATAAAGTCAAGCATCCCTTCAACCGATGCAGGAGCCCCTCATGAACACGCTGCCCCTCACCGCCTCCTCCCCCTCCATCCCGCCTCTGACCCTGGTCACCGGCGGCAGCCGCGGCCTGGGCGCCGCCATGGCCCTGGCCCTGGCCCGCAGCGGCCACGACGTGCTGATCACCTACCGCGAATCGGCCGAAGCCGCGCAGGCGGTGGTGGAGCAGGTCCGGGCCTTGGGTCGCCGGGCCGCCGCCCTGCCGCTGGAAATGGCGCAGGTGGACGGTTTTCCGGCCTTCGTGCAGGCCTTGAAGGCGCAGCTGGCCGACTGGGGCCGCGAGCAGCTCGACGGCCTGATCAACAACGCAGGCGCTGGCGTCCATGCCGGCGTGGCCGAGACCACGCCGGCCCAGTTCGAGCGGATGTGGCGCCTGCATCTGCAAGGCCCCTTCTTCCTGACCCAGGCCCTGCTGCCCCTGCTGGCCGATGGCGCCCGGCTGCTCAACATCTCCAGCGGTCTGACGCGCTTTACCGTGCCCGGCTACGCCAGCTATGCGGCCATGAAAGGCGCGGTGGAGGTGATGAGCCGCTACCAGGCCAAGGAACTGGCTGCGCGCGGCATCCGCGTCAACACCCTGGCGCCAGGCGCCATCGCCACCGACTTCGGCGGCGGCGCGGTCCGGGACAACGCCCAGCTCAATGCCTACCTGGCCTCGGTCACGGCGCTGGGGCGCGTGGGCGAGGCCGAAGACATCGGCGGCGCCGTGGCCGCGCTGATGCAGCCGGGGGCTGGCTGGATCACCGGTCAGCGCATCGAGGCTTCGGGTGGCATGTTTCTCTGAGTCACCGTTGCCCGAATCAAGTCGCCCGCAGCGCAGCGGCCCAGGCGCGCCGCCGCGTGCCATGGACTGCCGCGCGTCCGGCGTCTCCTTGGGGCGGTCTCAGCGGGGCTGGCCGCCGCGAGGTTCGACCCTGGGCTCGGGGATGCCGTCCTTCATCCAGTAGCCGCTGGCCAGCAGGCGTTCGCGGATCTGGGTGCGGGCCCGGTGCAGCCGGCTCTTGACCGCCTCCAGGCTCAGGCCCAGCTCTGCGGCCACCTCCGGCCCGCTGAGTTCGTGCACGTCGCGCAGCAGCAGCACTTCGCGGTAGGGCGGGCTCAGCGCCTGCAAGGCGCGCACCAGGTCCTGGCGCAGGTCCAGGGGAACGGCGGGCGCCTCGGGATGGTCCTGGGCGCTCAGTTCATCCAGCGGCAAGTGCCGCGGCTGACGGCGCAGCAGCCGGTAGCACTCCCGCTCGACGATGCGGAACAGCCAGGTGGTGAAGGCGGCCACCGTGCGCAGGGTGCCGACGCGCCGGTGCAATGCCCACAGGGCCAGCTGAACGGCGTCCTCCGCGTCTTCCGCGCTGGCGCAGCTGCGCCGCGCGAAGCGCCGCAGATCCGGCTGGCAGTGGCGCAGCAGTTCGTGCAGGGCGTGGGGGTCACCCGCGCGGGCGGCGTCGAGCAGCGGGACGGTGGCAGGGTTCATGCTTGGCGATCCAGCGGGCGGCGCCCCATCATCGCGCAAGCCGGGCAGAAGCCCAGCAAGGCCGTGAGCGCCAAGCCCAGGGCCGTCAGGCCCAGCGCCCAGGTCCAGGTCCAGGACATGGCGAGCCCGCCCTGCCAGGCGGCGAACGCCATCAGCCCCGCGCCCGTCAGGCGGGCGAGGCGTTCGAACAAGGGCAGGTTGCGTTTCAGGTAGATCATGGAAGGCCTCCTTGGCCAGGGTGGGAACCTGGGTCTGGAGGCGTGAAGGGCCTGAAAGGATTCAGGACGCCTGAAGAAAAGAGCGGCGGCCGTCGCCTCAGTCGCCGACCGGCAGGAACTCCATGGTCCAGTTCTCCTCCCAGCTGCCGCCGCCGTCTGGCGAGAAGGCCTGGCTCCAGCGCGGCGGCTGGCCGGGCTCCGCCAACCAGACGAATCGCACGCGGATGGGGCGGCCGTCCAACTGGTCGTCGGCATAGAACTCGCCCCGGCGCCCTTGAAAACCGCCCACCACGGGCGTGTCCAGCTGGCCGGGCAGGCGGCCGTCCAGCCACCAGATCGACCACTGCCGGCGCGCCGGATCGTAAGAGCGCAGCGCCACGGCGCGCACCTCGCCTTCGGGCAGCTGCAGCAGGTTGTCTTCCAGGTTGCCGTAGCCGCCCAGGACCGGCCGGGTGGAGGACAAGCCTTCGAAGCTCACCCAGTCCTGGCAGCCCTGCAGCCGCTGCTTCAGGCGGCGATGGCGGACGCGCCAGTGGCCGTGGATGAAGTCGAAGTCGCGAGGGGCGTCGTCGCGCAGGGGCAGGGTCATGGGAGAGCCTCGGAAAGGGGTGATGTCGAGGCCTGCAGCCTAAAGCCTGCCACTGCCACATTTTGTCAGCAGACTGCGGCGCCCCTGGCCATGTCCTCTGGCAAGGCCTGACCCCTGCACGCACAATGCGCGACCATGGACATCGACTTCCGCCCGGCGGCGCCGGATGACATCGCAGAATGTGTGCGTCTTCGCGGCCTGACGCGCGAGAACGCCGTGCCGGCAGAGCGCCTGGCAGCGCTGGGGATCACCGTGGAGTCCTGGGCCGGGCAGGTGCGCCGTGGCGAGTTGCTGGGGCACGTGGCCTGGGCCGGTGAGCAGATGGCGGGCTATGCCTTCGGCGAGCTGGCCAGCGGCGAGGTCGTGGTGCTGGCCCTGCTGCCAGCCTTCGAAGGGCATGGCCTGGGGCGCCTGCTCCTGCAGCGCCTGGTGGCCGACCTGCGGGCACAGGGCCATCGCCGGCTGTTCCTGGGCTGTTCCAGCGATCCGGGCGTTCGTTCATACGGTTTCTACCGCCACCTGGGTTGGCGACCCACCGGCCGGCGGGATCGCCTGGGTGACGAGGAGCTGGAGCTGCTGCTCGGGGAGCCGTGCCGCTGAGCGGTCGGCGGTCAGCTTCGACATGCATCGTGCGTGCGACGCGGTGCAAGCTACCAGGCCCAGGCCGCCCACGCCGGGCCGTGGTGTTCTGATGAGGGCAGGGAGCAGCACATGAATGCGTGGATGGACAAGTTCTCTCAGCGGCCCCTGGCGTCCATGGCGCTGCTCGCGGGCCTGTGCCTGCTGCCCCTGCTGGCGCAGCAGCTGGGCCAGGCGCCGGTGCGCGTGCTGGACCAGGCCCTGCTTTATGTGCTGCTGGCCCTGGGCTTGAACATCGTCGTGGGGTATGCCGGGCTGCTGGACCTGGGCTATGTGGCTTTCTATGCCGTCGGCGCCTATCTCTTTGCCTTGCTGGCCTCGCCGCACCTGACCGAGCAGTTCGCCGGATTGCGGGCGCACTTCCCGCTGGGCCTGCACGCGCCCTGGTGGCTGATCCTGCCTCTGGCGGCAGGGCTGGCCGCCCTGGCCGGCCTGCTGTTGGGGGCGCCCACGCTGCGCTTGCGGGGCGACTACCTCGCCGTGGTGACCCTGGCCTTTGGCGAGATCATCCGGCTCTTCATCAACAACCTGGGCCACCCGGTCAATGTGACCAACGGGGCGCGGGGCATCAGCCCCATCGACGACCTGCAGCTCTTCGGACTTCCCCTGGGCCGGCCCCTGGATCTGGGCTTTGTGACGCTGGCGCCGGTGACGCTGTATGCCTATCTGTTGCTGGCCCTGGTGGGCCTCAGCGTGCTGGTCAGCGCCAGGCTGGGGCGTTCCCGCCTGGGCCGGGCCTGGATGGCCTTGCGCGAGGACGAGGTGGCGGCGCGCGCCATGGGCCTGGACACGCGGGGCCTCAAGCTGCGCGCCTTCGCCGTCGGTGCCACGTTCGGCGGTGTGGCGGGCGTGTTCTTCGCGGCGCTGCAGGGCTTCATCTCGCCGGAGTCCTTCAGCCTGCAGGAATCGGTGCTCATCGTGGCCATGGTGGTGCTGGGCGGCATGGGCCATGTGCCCGGCGTGATCCTCGGCGCCATGCTGCTGTCGGTCCTGCCGGAAGCGCTGCGCTATGCCTCGGGCCCGCTGCAGCGGCTCACCGACGGCCATCTGGACGCGCCCATCCTGCGCCAGCTGCTGATTGCGCTGGCCATGATAGGCATCATGCTGTGGCGGCCGCGGGGTCTGTGGGTGGTCCGCTCGTCCTGAGCACGGTTTCCAGAGGGCTGCGGTCTCCGTCAGGCCCTTGAACGCCGCGGCGCCTCGAGGCCGCCCCCCTGCAGCACCGGCAGGGCGCGCAGCCGCTCGGCAGCGAACTGCACGAACTGCCGCACCTTGGCCGTCGCCAGGCGCCCCGCCGGGTAGACCAGATGCACCGGCACGGGCGGCGGCTCCCATTCGCGCATCAGCACGCGCAGGCGGCCGTCGCGCACTTCGTCCGTGACCTGGTAGGCCAGCGCACGGGTGATACCCTGGCCCGCCACCGCGGCCGCCACCTTGACGCTGTTGGCGTTCACGATCAGGCGCTCGGCGGGCAGCTGCACGGCCTTGTGCCGGGGAAAGCGCCAGTCCACCCGCCCCTGGCCCTCGATGCTGAAGCCGATGATGCGATGCCGCGCCAGCTCTGCCGGCGTGCGCGGCCGGCCTGCACGTGCCAGGTAGCCCGGTGCCGCCACCATCACCACGCGCAGGCTGCCCACGGGGACGGCGGTGAGCCCCGAGTCCGGCAGCTGCGCGATGCGCAAGGCCACGTCGAAGCCTTCGTCGATCAGGTGGACCAGGCGATTGGTGAAGAAGGCGCGGGCTTCCAGCTGCGGGTGCTGGTCCAGGAACTCGAAGAGCAGCGGCGCGATATGGCGCTGGCCGAACAGCTCGGGCGCGGTCACCGCGAGCCGCCCTTGGACCTGCTGGCGCTGGCCCGTGACGGCGGCCTCCGCGGCGTCCAGCTCGGCCAGCACGCGGCGGGCATCGCCCAGGTACTGCTCGCCGATCTCGGTGAGCTGCAGGCTGCGGGTGCTGCGGATCAGCAGCGGCGCGCCCAGCCGCCGTTCGAGCGCGGCGATGGCGCGGGTGACCGTGGGCGCCGAGAGCTCCTGCTGGCGCGCTGCGGCGGCCAGGCTGCCGGCCTCGGCCACGGCGACAAAGGTCCGGATGCACTGCAGATGGTCCATGGCGTCCTTTCAGAAGCTGCAATTCTGAAATGTACAGAGCGGCTATTCCTCATTTTTCCTGCAATGAATAGGCTGAGGCCTCGTCGTCATCTTCATTACTTCGGGAGTGCCTGCCATGTCTTTGCCGTCTTCTACCCCTCTTGCGCGCCTGCATGGCTATGCGCTGTCCGGCCATGTGCACCGGGTGCGCCTGCTGCTGTCCCTGCTGGGCCTGTGCTGGGAGGAACGCGAGCTCGACCTGGCCCGGGGCGAGCAACGTCGGCCGGAGTTCCTCGCGCTCAACGCCTACGGCCAGGTGCCGGTGCTGGAGATCGACGGCGAGGTGCTCTCGGACAGCAATGCCATCCTGGTCTATCTGGCCCTGCGTCACGACCCTCGCCGCCAATGGCTGCCCGAGGCACCGCTGCTGCAGGCCGCGGTGCAGCGCTGGCTGAGCCTGGCCGCCGGCCCGCTGGCCCATGGGCCAGCGGCGGCCCGCGCCGCGCTGCTGTTCGGCCGGCCGCCCGTGCCGCAGGCGCCGGCTCTGGCCGAGCGCCTGTTCGGCTTCATGGAAGCGCAGCTGGCCGGGCAGCCCTGGCTGGCAGCGCCCCATCCCACGCTGGCCGACCTGGCGCTGTACAGCTACACGGCCCGGGCGCCGGAAGGCGGACTGTCGCTGGCACCCTACGAGCAGATCCGCGGCTGGCTGGCGCGGGTCGAAGCCTTGCCGGGCTTCGTGGCCATGCCGGTCGCGCCGGGCACGGAGGCGTCCTGATGGACGGGCTCTTTCACGCGGGAGAGCAGCAGCTGCACGAGCGCCTGGGCCTGCGCGAGCTCCTGGCCGGGCAGGGGGCACGCATGATCCGGGACGCCATGCCAGAGCAGCACCGCGACTTCTTCGCGCGCCTGCCCACGATGTGGCTGGGCACGCTCGACGCCCAGGGCCAGCCTTGGGCCACCATCCTCAGCGCGGCGCCGGGCTTTGCCCACAGCCCGGATGCCCGTCAGCTGCGACTGGATGTGCTGCCGGCTGTCGATGACCCCGCGACCGAGGGCCTGCGCCCGGGCGCTGACGTGGCGCTGCTGGGGCTGGAGCCGCACACCCGCCGTCGCAATCGCATGAACGGCACGGTGCAGGCGCTGGACGAGGGCGGCTTCAGCGTCCGCGTGGGGCAGAGCTTCGGCAACTGCCCCAAGTACATCCAGGCCCGCCTGGCCGAGCAGGTCCAGCGCGAGCCGGGGCCCGTGCAGGCTCTGGGCGCCTCGCTCAGCGCCGAGGCGCTGGCCCTGGTGCGGGGCGCCGACACCCTGTTCATCGCCAGCAGCAGCAGTGCCCGGCCTGCGAGCACCGGCCCGGACGGCGCGGGCGTGGACATCTCGCACCGAGGCGGCCGGCCGGGCTTCTTGGGCGTACGACGCGAGGGCCGCGGCGACCGGCTCATCCTGCCCGACTACGCCGGCAACCGGCTCTTCAACACCCTGGGCAATCTGCTCGTCTGGCCACGCGCTGGCCTGCTCTTCATCGATTGGACGCGCGGAGATCTGCTGCAACTGGCGGCCGAGGCCGAGGTCCAGCACGAAGGCCCGGCACTGGCCGACTATGCGGGCGCCCAGCGCCTGCTGCACCTGCGGCTGCTGGGTGGGTGGTGGCGCCCGGCGGCGCTACCCCTGCGCTGGAGCGAGGCCGAGCTGGCACCGCAGTTCCAGGCGGCCTGACAGGGCTCAGCGGCAGCGGGCCTCGTCCATCCAGGCGTTGGTGCGGGCGTAGTCCAAGGCCCGCGCCCAGCCGTCGAACTCGCCATGCCGATGCAGCCTGCTCATGTCGTCCAGCAAGGCGCCGTAGCAGGACTTGAACAGCGACGCGCCTGCGCTCAGCCGGCGCACGCCGGCCTGGCGCAAGGCCTCGGCGCCGGGCAGTGCCGGTCCGCTCATCAGGTTCAGGGGCAGCGGCGTGAGCTCGCTCAGGCGGCGGGCGACGGTCAGGTCCGTCAGGCCGGGCAGGAAGACGCCATCGGCGCCGGCCGCTTCGTAGCGCAGCATGCGCATGCGGGCATCGTCTTCCAGCGCCTCGGCGGGCAGACGCCGCAGCAGGTAGGTGTCGATGCGCGCGTTGATGAACAGGCCCGGCCGTGGCAGGGCGGCGCGCAGGGCGTGCAGCTTGGCTTCCATCAGCTCGGCTGCCTGGCCGCCGTCTTCCAGGTTGATGCCGACGACGCCCAGGGCGAGCAGAGCCAGCGCCAGCGAAAGCACCGCTGCGGGGTCTTCGCTGTAGCCGTCCTCGATGTCCACGCTCAGCGGCAGGCGGTTGACGCGCTGGATGCGGGCCACGGCGTCCAGCAGTTCCTGGCGCGGCAGGCGGCCGCCGTCGGCATGGCCCAGGGACCAGGCCAGGGCGGCGCTGCTGGTGGCCAGGGCGCGGGCGCCGGCCTGGGCGGCCAGCACGGCGCTGGCGGGATCCCAGATATTGGCCAGGATCAGCAGCTCGCCGGGCGCATGCAGCGCGTGGAAGTCTTGGAATCCTTGAGATTCGGTGTTCATGGGGGTCCAGCCATGCGTTGTGGGGATGCCTGCACTCTAGAAGCGTTGCGGGCGCCTGTCCGGTCGAAATCGGACTTCTGCCTTGCCAACTGCGCGAACTGCGAGCCTGTCGGCAGGCGCATTCGATCGCCGGCGGGCCAGGTATTTCAGATCTCGTGCGAGGTCCGGAAATCAAGGGTTATGCCCGCGATCCTGTCCATGATTTCCAGGTATACCATACGCCCCGCTGCTGCCGGGGAGGGACTGGCAGCGGTGCGCAGGAGTCTGCGCGTTCAGTCCTCAACATCAAGAACAGCTACGGAGTTAAGTACATGACCACGATCACCAGCCAAGACCTGAGCGCACCGCAAGCACTCGACGCAGAGCAGCTGCAGGCCGTGAGCGGCGGCGACTGTGTCTATGCGAGCCAGAACTACAGCGACGGCGCCGTCCTCAAGGTCGGCGACCGCTACATCCAGTGCCAGGGCGAAAGCTGGCGCCTGATTCCGTGACCAGGCGGCTACGGGCCCGAATGAGCCGCACGCGCTTGCTGCCGCCGCTGTGCCTGGCGCTGCTGGGCGGCTTGGCGGGGGCGGCCCCACAGACCTTGCCGGCGCCCGACGGGGCCCGTGCCAGCCCTCGTCTGTGCGAGCATGACCGGGCCAGCTACTCGCTGGGCGCCATCGTGCAGCAGGGTTCCCGGACGCTGCGTTGCGTGGAAGCCCGCGTGCAGGACAGCAAGGCCGCGCCTACCCTGGTTTGGGTGGAGCTGCAGGGCTCGGACGGCGAACGCGTCTCCGTCCAGATGACGCGCTGACACGGGAGTGCCAGCTCCTGGCCGGGGGGGCCGTCGCCAGCCCTGCCGTTCCAACGCGCCTCTCAGAGCACGCCGCGCCGGACCTTGTCGCCCAGCACCGTGATGCCGCGCTGCCCATCGGCCAGCGGCGCCGTCACCAGGCCCAGGTCCTGCAGGCGCTGCTGGATGTGCTCGGGCACGATGCGGCCGCCGGGTTGCTGCGGCATGTACCAGAGGTGGTCGCGTTCTTCGGGGGTCAGCTGGATGGCGGGGACGTCTTGGCTCATGGGGTGAACCATACAACAGCTGCGATCACGGATTCTTCTTCTGCAGGGCCTGGATGCGCTCGGACTCGGCCTTGATCATCTCTTCCAGCTCCCCGAGGTGAGCCTGCACGCGGCGCTGGCCCATCTGCATGCCCTGCACCATCAGCGTGGGCAGCTTCTCGATGGCCGTGCGGCCGACCGGCGTTTGATAGAAGCTGCGCAGCGTCGCCAGCTCGTCGCCGGTGAATTCCGCGGCGTAGACCTGCACCAGCTCGTCCTTCAGCGACTCGTAGCTCATGTACTTGCCCAGGAACTTCAGCATCACCCCGCGATAGACGCCGATCGGCGGGTTCTGCTTGATCTGGCTTTCCAGCGCGGTCTCGATCGACTGCTGCAGGACGCGCTCCATATTCAGGGATTCAAGCAGGCGAACAGGCTCGACGGAGGCGGTGTCGACGATGAAGCCAAGGCTGCAAAGAGGCAAGCTCTGCGACGGCCGGCCTGGCCTTGAGGACTTTCCAGGGGAGGTAGCTTCGCAGCGCCGGTGGCGTGGTGGGCGGCTGGATGGCTGGCGATAACGCAGGTCATGCACTGAGTCTCGGGCGGCGTCGGGCCGTGCGTATTGGAATCTGGAGCTCCGCTCCTACGGAGTCATTGGGGCCTGCACGTCGACGCCGGCATCTCCGGCATGTTTTCAAGGATTGCAACTGACGAGGTAAGTGTTGGATTCCAGGAGATCATGTCCCCATTCGCAGCTGGCCGCTGCTGCGAGCCCGTAGCATCATGCGTGGCGTGATGGATCCGAACTTCAACCTGGCTTTGCTTTGACCCGCATCCACCCCCAAGCCCGCACGACGCCCTTGGTTCGTGCCGAGATCAAGGCCTCTCAAGAGTCCATCGCCGAGCTGGCTCGGCGCTACAACATCACCAAGGCCACGGTTCGCAAGTGGAAGGGCCGCGAAGCGCCTGCCGACCTGAGCCATCGCCCGCACAAGCTTTGCACGACGCTGTCCGCGGGGGAGGAGGCTGTCGTTGTGGCGTTGCGCCGCATGCTCTTGCTGCCACTGGATGATCTGCTGGTCATCACGCGTGAATTCATCAATGCCGAGGTGTCGCGTTCGGCGCTCAATCGTTGCCTGGTGCGCCACGATGCCGGCAATCTGCGCGCCTTGCATGCTGAGCTCAATCCGCCTGACGAGCCGGCTGCCAAGCCATTGAAGACCTTCAAGGACTACGAGCCGGGCTTCGTCCACATCGACATCAAATACCTCCCGCAGATGCCCGACGAGGCCCAGCGCCGCTACCTCTTTGTGGCCATCGACCGGGCCACACGCTGGGTGCACATCGGGCTGTACGACGATCAGAGCGAGGCCAGTGCGGTGCACTTTCTGGAGCGTGTGCACGAGGCCGCGCCGATGATCATCACCAAGGTGCTGACTGACAACGGCTCGCAGTTCACGGATCGCTTCACCAACAAGGCCAAGGAGCCCAGCGGGCGGCATCACTTTGACGTGCGCTGCAAAGCCCTGGGCATCGAGCATCGGCTGTGTCCGCCGCGCCATCCGCAGACCAACGGCATGGTCGAGCGATTCAATGCCAGAGTCGGCGAGCTCATCCATCAAACCCGCTTCAAGAGCGGCAGTGAACTGGCCACGACATTGCTGGCCTACGTGCGCACCTACAACCATCGCATCCCTCAGCGCGCCCTTGATCACCAAACACCCATCCAGGCGCTCAAATCATGGCGAGAGCGTTCGCCGGAATTGTTCCGAAAGCGGGTTCATGACCTCGGTGCGTGTCAAGATAGTTGTCGCCTCAGTCATGCCGCCCTGGCCTGAGTATCC